>NZ_VCHX02000302.1 GCF_005768555.2 Streptomyces sporangiiformans | reverse complement strand
GGCCAGGCACCGTGGGTGCCTGGCCGGACCTCAGCTCCTAAATCTCGCCCCGGAGTTTGGCGAGCGCCTCGGCGAGGATCGCCTCGCCGTCCGCGTCGCTGCGCCGCTCCCGTACGTACGCGAGGTGCGTCTTGTAGGGCTCGGTGCGCGGTGGGTCCGGCGGGTTGTCCCGGTCCTGTCCGGCCGGAAAGCCGCAGCGCGGGCAGTCCCAGGTCTCGGGAACCTGCGCGTCGCTGGCGAAGCTCGGCTGCGTCTCATGCCCGTTGGAGCACCAGAAGGAGACGCGCAGCCGCGGCGCGGACTCGCCACGCTCGGCCTCACCCATCGGCCCCGCCCCGACCCGGCTTCCTCGGATCGCGTTGCCACTTGCCACGGTCGTAACTCCCTGCGTGATGGTGCCGCGAAGCGAGTCGGCGTGACGCTTCGCTGCGAGCGCCTCAGTCTACGTAAGGCCCAACGCGCGTCCAGTGACTGGAGTTACACCCCACCCCGGAGACGCAAGCCCCATGATAGGCCGCACTCGAGGGCGCGTACCGGACATGGGGCTTTATGCGTGCTATGTGCTGTTGTACCGATGTCACCCGCTGATCAGTCGGTGACCCTCATCCGGTCAGTTGGTGACCTTCATCAGGATGCCGAGTACGACAATGCACGCGAACCACAGCAGACCGACTACGACGGTGATGCGGTCGAGGTTGCGCTCGGCGACCGACGAGCCACCGACGGACGACTGCATACCGCCGCCGAACATGTCGGAGAGGCCGCCGCCCTTCCCCTTGTGCATCAGCACCAGCAGCATCAGCAGCAGGCTGAAGACGATCAGGGCGATCGAGAACCCCATAACCACAGCTGGACCAACTTCCTCGGACTCATACGGACGACGGGGGGCCGGAGCTTCACACAAGAAGCCGCCCGGCCCCCGCAAGGGTACGACGTATCGCCGCTACCGCCTACTCGCGACCGGCTGGGCCCTTCCTGGGCACGGCCTCACTGGTCGCGGAACCGGACGATCTTGACGAACTCGTCGGCGTCGAGCGCCGCGCCACCGATCAGGGCACCGTCGACGTCGGGCTGGGCCATGATCGCGGCGACGTTGCCCGCCTTCACGGAGCCGCCGTACTGGATGCGGACCTGGTCGGCCAGCTCCTGCGAGTACAGCTCGGCGAGGCGGCCCCGGATCGCGCCGCACACCTCCTGGGCGTCCTCGGGCGTGGCGACCTCGCCGGTGCCGATCGCCCAGACCGGCTCGTACGCGATCACGATGGACTCGGCCTGCTCGGCCGGGATGTCCTTGAGGCCACCGTCGACCTGCGCGAGCGTGTGGGAGACCTGGTTGCCCGCCTTGCGGATCTCCAGGCCCTCGCCGACGCACAGGATCGGGGTGAGGCCGTGCTTGTAGGCGGCCTTGACCTTGGCGTTGCAGAGCTCGTCGGTCTCGTTGTGGTACTGCCGGCGCTCGGAGTGGCCGATCGCCACGTACGTGCACTTGAGCTTGGCCAGCATCGAGCCGGAGATCTCGCCGGTGTAGGCACCGGAGTCGTGCGCCGAGAGGTCCTGGGATCCGTACTTGATCTTGAGCTTGTCGCCGTCGACCAGGGTCTGTACGGAGCGCAGGTCGGTGAAGGGCGGCAGGACGGCGACCTCGACGGCCTCGTAGTCCTTGTCTGCCAGGGCGAAGGCAAGCTTCTGGACGTGTGCGATGGCCTCGAGGTGGTTGAGGTTCATCTTCCAGTTGCCCGCCATCAGCGGCGTGCGCCCAGGCGAAATAGATGAAGCCATGTGGGTCAGTCCTCCAGTGCGGCGAGGCCGGGGAGCGTCTTGCCCTCGAGGTATTCGAGGGAGGCGCCTCCACCGGTCGAGATGTGGCCGAATGCGGTTTCGTCGAAGCCCAGGATGCGGACGGCCGCGGCGGAGTCGCCACCGCCGACGACCGTGAAGGCCGGGGAGTCGAGGAGGGCCTGGGCGACCGCCTTGGTGCCCTCGGCGTAGTCGGGGTGCTCGAAGACGCCCATCGGACCGTTCCAGAAGACGGTGGCCGCGTCGGCGATCTTCGAGGCGAACAGCTTGCGGGTCTCCGGACCGATGTCGAGACCCATCTGGTCGGCCGGGATGGCGTCCGCGGCGACCGTGGTGGGGTTGGCCGGAGCCTTGGTCTTCAGGTCCGGGAACTCGGGGGCGACGAGTGCGTCGACGGGCAGGACCAGCTCGACGCCGATTTTCTCGGCACGCTCGATGTACTCGATGACGGCCGGGATCTGGTCTTCCTGGAGGAGGGAGCTGCCGATCTCGTACCCCTTGGCCTTGAGGAAGGTGTACGCCATGCCTCCGCCGATCAGCAGGCGGTCGGCCTTGCCGAGCAGCTGGTCGATGACGGCGAGCTTGTCGGAGACCTTGGCGCCGCCGAGCACGACGGCATAGGGGCGCCGTACGTCCTCGGTGAGCTTCTTCAGGACATCGACTTCGGCGGCGATGAGGTGGCCCGCGTAGTGCGGCAGGCGCGCCGGGAGGTCGTACACGGAGGCGTGCTTGCGGTGCACGGCACCGAAACCGTCGCCCACGTAGACATCGGCCAGGGCCGCGAGCCGGTCCGCGAACTCGCCGCGCTCGGCGTCGTCCTTCGACGTCTCACCGGCGTTGAAGCGCAGGTTCTCGATGACCGCGATCTGACCGGGCTCCAGGCCGTTCACGGCGTCGTGGGCGGCGTCGCCGACGGTGTCCCCGGCGAACGCGACGGGAGCGCCGAGGAGCTCGCCGAGCCGCTCGGCGGCGGGCCGCAGCGAGAACGCCGGATCCGGGGCCCCCTTGGGGCGGCCCAGGTGCGAGGCGACGACCACCTTGGCGCCCGCGCCCGTGAGGGCCTTGAGGGTGGGCAGGACGGCGCGGATACGGCCGTCGTCGCTGATGACACCGTCGGCCAGCGGCACGTTGAGGTCGGCGCGCACGAAGACGCGCTTGCCGTCCACGCCCGCGGAGAGGAGTTCGTCGATCGTCTTCATAAAGGGACTCCTGGGAGAGCTCTTTTGTCCTGGAGGGCGGATCGATTGTCCCGGAGAGCTGATCGATCCGTACGTGAGACAGGGCCCGGGCAGCGCTGCCCGGGCCCTGTGCTCACATCGAGGTGCTTGCTCTGGGACTCAGAGCTGGCCGCCGACGAAGACCGTGAGGTCCACGAGGCGGTTGGAGTAGCCCCACTCGTTGTCGTACCAGCCGAGGATCTTCACCGACTTGCCCTCCTGGACCATGGTCAGGGAGGAGTCGAAGGTGCAGGAGGCGGGGTCGCTGACGATGTCCGAGGAGACGATCGGGTCCTCGGTGTACACCAGCACGCCCTTGAGGTCGCCGTCGTCGGCGGCCTTCTTGAACGCGGCGTTGACCTCGTCCTTGGTGACCTCGCGCTGGAGCTCCACGACCAGGTCGGTGGCCGAGCCGGTCGGGACCGGGACACGCATCGCGATGCCGTCCAGCTTGCCCTTGAGCTGCGGGAGGACCAGGGCGGTGGCCTTGGCGGCACCCGTCGTGGTCGGGATGATGTTCTCCGCGGCGGCGCGGGCGCGGCGCAGGTCCTTGTGCGGGAAGTCCAGGATGCGCTGGTCGTTCGTGTAGGCGTGGACCGTCGTCATCAGGCCCTTGACGATGCCGAAGTTCTCGTCGAGCACCTTGGCCATCGGCGCCACACAGTTGGTGGTGCAGGAGGCGTTCGAGATGACGTGGTGGTTCGCCGGGTCGTACTTGTCGTGGTTGACGCCCATGACGATGGTGATGTCCTCGTCCTTGGCCGGAGCCGAGATGAGGACCTTCTTGGCACCGCCGGCGATGTGCTTCTCGGCGTCGGCCTTCTTCGTGAAGATGCCGGTCGACTCGATGACGATGTCGACGCCCAGTTCACCCCACGGAATGTCGGCGGGGTTCCGCTCGGACAGCACCTTGATGGTGCGGCCGTCCACCGTGATGGTGTTTTCGGTGTGGGACACCTCGGCCTTGAGACGGCCCAGGATGGTGTCGTATTTCAGCAGGTGAGCGGTGGTCGCGGTGTCACCCAGGTCGTTGACAGCCACGATCTCGATGTCTGCACCCTGCTCCAGCAGCGCGCGGAAGTAGTTACGACCGATGCGGCCAAAGCCGTTGATGCCTACGCGGATCGTCACGAACCGATCTCCTCGTTAGGTACGCCGGTTTTCGACGCCGGCGAGTTGTATGGGATGTCCCCGACCGCCTACGACCCTACCTCCCTGAGACGGCTGGAGTGACATCGGTGACGCCCCATACGTGACAGGGCGGTCCGTACCCGCCAGTAGGGGTACGGACCGCCCGGGCACGAGGCCCGAAAAGGGGGCCGAATGCGTACTGATCAGCTCTTCAGAGCGGCCAGCGCCTTGCCGAGCAGAGCCGTACGGTCGGCCGCCGCGGCGACGTGCTCCAGGCCGAAGCCGAGCAGCACGCTGTCACGCGTGGTGACCGCTCCGTACGTCTTGAAGAGCTCTCCGGCGCGTCCCCAGTCCTGGACGACCGCGGGGCTGCCCGCGGGCGGACCGGGCACCTTCCAGGCCCCGAGCGAGGACTCGAAGCCCTCGGTCTCGCCGGCCTTGCCGCCGATGACGACGGAGGCGTTGTCGGCGAGGACGCCGTGGCCGCCGGTGCCGGGGTCGCTGATGTAGCTCAGCGAAACCTCCACCGTCTTTCCGGCGTACGCGGAGAGATCGAAGTTGACCTCCTTCCAGCCCTCGGAGGCTCCGGTGAAGCTGTTCCAGGAGCCGCTCGTGCCGGTCGGGGAACAGCCGGCCGAGCCCTGGGTCAGATACCTCTTGAGGGCGGGGTGCCCCTGGATGAAGTACCCGGCCTCGCACTCGGCGGGCACCGCGGTGCTGGTGGCGCCGCCCGCCTCCGGGAGCGTGGTCCAGTCGTCGGCCCCGGCCGTGTGCGCCTCGAGCACGGCGTGGTCGTAGCCCTGCTCGGTGTCCCAGAGGAGGCGCGTGCGCAGCGCGGGCGCGTCGGCAGCACTGACTCCGGTGAGGTCGATGGTGCGGGTGAGGCGGTTCCAGGCGAAGTCGGAGTGGGTGACGGCCGCCATGGACGCGCCTTCGTACGGGCCGTACGGGTTGACGCTCCCGGGGTACTGGCCCGCGCCGGCGCTCGCGAACTGCGGGTACTTGTCCGCGGGCAGGGTGTCCGAGGTGACGCTGTACGATCCGGCCGCGTTCAGCGGATTGCCGGGCGCGTCGCCGAGCGCGCCCTTGGTGCCGGCGAGCCGTCCGGCGCCCTCGAACGCCTTCACGCCCGGGCTCGTCGTACGCGAGTAGGCGCCGAGGTAGTACTGGCTGAAGTCGTTCGTCAGTGCGCCCGGCAGCGCGACGTTGCCACCGGCCTGCTCGCCCGCCTCGATCAGCTTGCCGCCCTCGTTGAGGTAGGCGCGCAGCTGCAGCTGGGTGGCGGAGCCGGGACGTTCGGAGCCCGTGTAGTGGACGACCGTCTTGAAGTGGCCGAGGACACCGAGCGCGTCCGGCACTCCCTGCGTGGCGACGTCCCAGACCAGCGGCTTGCGGCCGTTGGCCTTCAGGGCGTCGACGTAGGTCTGGGCCTGGCTCGCCGCGGCCCCCTCCTCGGCGACCACCAGCGTGTCGGCGCGCGGCCGTTCGACGATCGTGTACGTGAAGTGCTCGCTGGAGGTGGGCTTTCCGCTTCTCGTCTTGCCGGTGAACCAGACCTCGACCTTGTCGCCCGGCTCACCGTCCTGGACCGGCGCCCGGTACTCGTCGAAGTAGAGGTTGTCCTCGCCTCCGAAGGTCTCGCCGCCGTCCCAGGCCTCCAGCGCCTCGTCCTTGGTACGGCCGCCGTTGACGCGGTACCTGAGCTCCTTGTCGCGTACGGACTTACGGGCCACCACGGAGATCTCCTGGTCGGCGCCGCGCGAGTACGACGTCGTGAAGGAGGCCGGGGCGAAGTCGGGCGCGTCGACACCGACCGAGGACTTCGGCTGGTCGGGCTTGGCGGCGGCCTCGGCGACGGAGAGCGCGAAGGGGACGTTCTTCGCGAACTCCTGCTGGATCAGCTTCTCGTCGTCCGGGAAGGTGAAGATCGACTCGCAGTCCGCCGCGTTCCAGGCGTCGTTCGGGTCGACGTTCGACGCGCTCTGGCAGGTCGACATCTCAGGCGTGAACATCGCCGTGCCGTTGACGTTGGACGCGTGGCCGTCGGCCTCGCCGTTGGTCGTGTAGAGCTCGGAGGAGACCTGCGGGCGGTAGCCGGGAATCGCCGGTTTCTCGGGCGTGCCGGCGAGGGACTTGTAGAGCACGTCGTCGGGGCTCGGGGTGGCCACCTGCCAGCCGACTCCGTAGAGGATCAGTTCGGCGGCGGAGTGGTAGTTGATGCCGTACTCGAAGTCGAGGCGTTTCTCGAAGGCGTCCAGCGCCTTGGTCTCGGGCTCGGAGCCGGGCGCCGCGCCACGGTAGGTCTGGCTGGTCGGGTACGGGGACGAACCCTCGTTGTCGTAGCCCCACTTGTAGGCGAAGTTGCGGTTGAGGTCGACGCCGTCGCCGGTGGTCCAGGCGCCGTCACCGTTGATGTCCCGCATGTTCTTGCGCCACTGACGGTCGCCCTCGGGCTTGAACGTCCAGTCGTAGCCGTCGGGGTTGGCCGAGAGGACGAACCACAGCTCGGTGGAGTTCACGAGCTTCGTGACGCGCTCGTCCTTGCCGTAGTTGTCCAGGTAATAGTGCATCAGACGCCGTGTCATCTCCGGCGTGATCCACTCACGTGCGTGCTGGTTGGACACGTACAGCACGGAGGGTTTGGCGCCGTCCTTGGTCTTCTTGGCGCCCTTGGTGAGCTTGACGGCCAGGATGTCCTGCCCCTGAAGGGACTTGCCGATGGAGACGACCTTCGTGAGGGACGGATGCTCCTGTCCCGTCTTGACGATCTCCTCCTTGAGGTTGCCCTTTCCGTTGTACGGCCGGTAGACCCCGTCTCCCGCGGCCGACACACGCGCGCGTGCCTTCGCCGAGAGCTTGTGCTCGGTGAGGTCGACGCCCTTCTTCTCCAGTTGCCCGGCCTGCTTGTCGGTGAGGTAGACCTCGACCGTGGCCGTGCCCTTCTCGGGTGCCTGTTCCCCCAGTTCGTGCCCGTCCTGGCCCGCCGCCAGGAGCAGGGGTACCTGCTCCTTCGTGACCTCGGCGCGGAAGACCTTGACCTCGTCCCCGCCCGGGTCGGGCGCACTGGCGTCGTCCGCCTGCGCCATGGGCGCCATGCCCGCTCCGCCCAGCAGGAGCACGCCGGCAGCGAGGATCGATCTCGCTCTTCGTCTCATGAGCCCCCCTTGCAGTGGTTCGCCACAGCGGCGAACAGGTGCCAGGCTCATGACACATCGCGGCCAAGTCAAGAGGGCGTCAAGAACAGCAACACGCCGGTGCGGACGCCCATTTGGGGCGCCCGCACCAGCGTGTCGAGGATGTCGAGCGGTTCCGCATCGTCAGCCCACGAGGTTGTCGGCCATCTCCTCGGTGAGGTTCGACTCCGTCCCCGGGATGCCCAGGTCCTGGGCCCGCTTGTCGGCCATGGCCAGCAGGCGGCGGATGCGGCCCGCGACGGCGTCCTTGGTCAGCGGCGGGTCGGCGAGCGCGCCGAGCTCCTCCAGCGAGGCCTGCTTGTGCTCCATGCGCAGCCGTCCGGCGGCGGCGAGGTGCTCCGGAACGTCCTCGCCGAGGATCTCCAACGCGCGCTGCACACGGGCTCCGGCGGCGACGGCGGCGCGCGCGGACCGGCGCAGGTTGGCGTCGTCGAAGTTGGCGAGGCGGTTGGCGGTGGCGCGCACCTCGCGCCGCATACGCCGCTCCTCCCAGGCGAGCACGGACTCATGGGCGCCGAGGCGGGTCAACAGGGCGCCGATGGCGTCACCGTCACGGACTACGACACGGTCCACGCCGCGCACTTCGCGGGCCTTCGCGGCGATCGACAGGCGGCGGGCCGCACCGACGAGCGCGAGCGCCGCCTCCGGGCCCGGGCAGGTCACCTCGAGGGAGGAGGAGCGGCCGGGCTCGGTCAGCGAACCATGCGCCAGGAACGCCCCGCGCCAGGCCGCCTCGGCGTCGCAGGTGGCCCCCGAGACCACCTGCGGCGGGAGACCCCGGATCGGGCGTCCACGGCCGTCGACGAGCCCGGTCTGGCGGGCCAGCTGGTCGCCGCCCGCGACGACACGGACGACATAGCGCGAGCCGCGGCGCAGACCACCGGGAGCCATCACGATCAGCTCGGAACTGTGACCGAAGATCTCCAGGATGTCCCGCTTGAGGCGGCGCGCCGCCATCGCGGTGTCCAGTTCCGCCTCGATCACGATGCGGCCGCTCACCAGGTGGAGGCCGCCGGCGAACCGCAGGATGGCGGAGACCTCCGCCTTTCTGCAGCAGGTCCGGGTGACGGGGAGCCGGGAAATCTCATCCTTCACCGCTGCCGTCATCGCCATGGGCCGATCCTTCCATGCATCCGAAAAATACGGTCGTACGCGGCGGCCAACAGCTCCGGATCGTGCCTCGAAGACCCGTCGGGCCGGGCCACAGGCGCCAGCTCGACCGCGGCCTCGAACCGCTGCGCGGCTTCGGTGAGTAAATCGCGGTCGGGCACGGCGGCCTCGTCGGCCAGCACCACGTCCAGGGCGAGTTTAGGGGCGTGTCGTGCCAAAACCTCCAAATGACGCTGCGGGGAGAAGCCCTCGGTTTCTCCGGGTTGCGGGGCGAGGTTCAAGGAGAGCACGCGGCGCGCCTTCGTCTCCGTGAGGGCGTCGCGCAGCTCGGGCACGAGCAGGTGCGGGATCACCGAGGAGAACCAGGAGCCGGGGCCGAGGACCACCCAGTCCGCGTCGAGGACCGCCGCGACGGCCTCGGGGACGGCGGGCGGGTCGTGCGGCAGGAGGTGCACGGACTGCACCTCACCGCGGGTGAGGGCGACGGTGGCCTGGCCACGCACCGTGTCGATGTCGTCGGGCCGCGCCGGATCGTGGCCCTTGACGAGGGCCTGGAGCTCCAGAGGTACGGCGGACATCGGCAGCACCCGCCCCTGCGCGCCCAGGAGCTTGCCGACCAGGTCCAGGGCCTGGACGTGATCACCCAGCTGCTCCCAGAGGGCGACGATCAGCAGATTGCCGACCGCGTGCTCGTGCAGGTCGCCCTTGGACTGGAAGCGGTACTGGATGACGCGGGCCCAGGTCTGGCCCCAGTCGTCGTCGCCGCACAGCGCGGCGAGGGCCTTGCGCAGGTCGCCGGGCGGCAGCACCCCCAGCTCGTCGCGCAAGCGACCGCTGGATCCACCGTCGTCCGCGACGGTGACGACCGCGGTGAGGTCACCCGTGATACGGCGCAGGGCGGCGAGCGACGCCGACAGGCCCATGCCCCCGCCGAGCGCCACGACCTTGGGCTGGGCGCCGCGGCGGCGCGGCTTGCCGCCGCGTGCCTCGGAGGGCCTGCCACCGCGCCCCTCGGCGGTCACCCGGCGCAGCCTGCTCAGCCGCAGAGCAGCACGTCCGGTCATTCGCGGCCCATGTCCCGGTGGACGACGACCGTCTCCACACCCTCGGACACCAGGCGTGCGGCGAGCTTCTCCGACATCGCGACGGAGCGGTGCTTGCCGCCGGTGCAGCCGACCGCGATGGTCACGTAACGCTTGCCCTCGCGTCGGTATCCGGTCTGGACGAGGCGGAGCAGCTCGGCGTACCGGTCGAGGAACTCCTTGGCACCGGGCTGATTGAAGACGTACGCCGCGACCTCCTCGTTGAGGCCGGTGAACTGACGCAGCTCCGGGACCCAGTGCGGGTTGGGCAGGAAACGCATGTCCACGACCAGGTCGGCGTCGACCGGCAGGCCGTACTTGAAGCCGAAGGACATGACGGTGGCCCGCAGCTCGGGCTCCTCCTCTCCGGCGAACTGGGCGTCCATCTTGGCGCGCAGCTCGTGCACGTTCAGGCTGGAGGTGTCGATCACCAGGTCGGCGTCGCCGCGCAGCTCACGCAGCAGCTGGCGCTCGGCGGCGATGCCGTCGACGATGCGGCCGTCGCCCTGGAGGGGGTGCGGCCGACGTACGGACTCGAAGCGGCGCACCAGGGCGTCGTCGGAGGACTCCAGGAAAACGATCCGCCGTGTGACGTTCCTGGCCTCCAGGTCGGCGAGGGACTCGCGGAGGTTGTCGAAGAAGCGGCGGCCGCGGACGTCGACGACGACCGCGATCCTGGCGACATTGCCCTGGGACCGGGCGCCGAGCTCCACCATGGTGGGGATCAGCGCGGGCGGCAGGTTGTCGACGACGAACCAGCCGAGGTCCTCCAGACACTTGGCGGCGGTCGACCGGCCCGCCCCGGACATGCCGGAGATGATCACCAGCTCGGGGATGGCCGCCTCGGGGACCCCGGCCGTTTCGATGCCCGAATTCACCTGTGCTCCGTCTTCCTGGCCCGCTTCGCGGGGCGAGCGATCTTCGCTCGTCTCCTCGTGCGGTTCTTCGTGCGCGTCGTGCTCGTTCATGGCTCCTGCCCCCGTCGCTTGTCCGAGGCGCCCGCGGATACGGGCTCCCCCGCGGAACCCGCCGTCGTTCCGAGTGCCGCGTCTTCCTCGTCTTCCATGATCTCTCCAGTCGCCGTGTTCACGGCGGGTGCGGCCGGGGTTGCCTTGGCAAGGGCCACAGCGATCGCCTCGGCCGTCTTACGGCCTATGCCGGGAACCTCGCAGATCTGGTCGATGGTCGCGGATCGCAGTTTCTTCAGCGAACCGAAGTACTTGATCAGCGCCTGCTTGCGCGTCTCGCCGAGGCCCGGCACGTCGTCCAAGGGGCTCGCCTTGAACCGTCTGGCCCGCTTGGTGCGCTGGTAGGTGATCGCGAAGCGGTGCGCCTCATCGCGTACACGCTGAAGAAGATAAAGCCCTTCGCTGGTGCGTGGCAGCACCACCGGGTCGTCCTCGCCGGGCAGCCAGACCTCTTCGAGGCGCTTGGCGAGGCCGCAGACGGCGATGTCGTCGATGCCCAGCTCGTCGAGGGCCCGATGGGCCGCCGCGACCTGCGGCTGCCCGCCGTCGACGACGACCAGCTGCGGGGGGTACGCGAACCGCTTCGGCCGCCCGTCGTCCTCGGTGAGCCCGTTCTCCCCGTCCGTCCACTCGCCGGTCTTCTCCTTCTCGGAGAGGTAGCGCTTGAAGCGGCGGGTGATCACCTCGTGCATGGACCGGACGTCGTCCTGCCCCTCGAAGCCCTTGATCTGGAAGCGGCGGTACTCGCTCTTGCGCTGGAGGCCGTCCTCGAAGACCACCATGGAGGCCACGACGTCGTCCCCCTGGAGGTGCGAGATGTCGTAGCACTCGATCCGCAGGGGCGCGCTGTCCAGGTCGAGGGCCTCGGCGATCTCCTCCAGGGCGCGCGAGCGCGTGGTCAGGTCGGAGGCCCGCTTGGTCTTGTGCAGGCCCAGCGTCTGCTGGGCGTTGCGCTGGACGGTCTCCATGAGGGCTTTCTTGTCGCCGCGCTGCGGGATGCGCAGCGACACGTTCGAGCCGCGCCGCTCGGTGAGCCACTCCTGGACGGGCTCCACCGGATCGGGCAGCGCCGGGACGAGCACCTCCTTGGGGACGGAGTCGCCGGTCTCCTCCCCGTACAGCTGCTGGAGGGCGTGTTCGACGAGGTCCGCGGTGGTGACGGCCTCGACCTTGTCCGTCACCCAGCCGCGCTGACCGCGCACGCGTCCCCCGCGTACGTGGAAGATCTGCACGGCCGCTTCCAGCTCGTCCTCGGCGACCGCCATCAGGTCGGCGTCGGTCGCGTCGGCGAGCACCACCGCGTTCTTCTCCATGGCCTTCTTGAGGGCCTCGATGTCGTCGCGGAGGCGGGCCGCGCGCTCGTACTCCATCTCCTCGGCCGCGTCCGTCATCTGCCGCTCCAGGCGGCGGATGTACGTCCCCGTGCGCCCGGCCATGAAGTCGCAGAACTCGTCGGCGAGTTCACGGTGGTCCTCGGCGGAGATCCGCTCGACGCACGGGGCCGAGCACTTGCCGATGTAGCCGAGCAGACAGGGGCGGCCGGTGCGCTCGGCGTTCTTGAAGACACCGGCGGAGCAGGTGCGGACGGGAAAGACGCGCAGCAGGAGGTCCACGGTGTCGCGGATCGCCCACGCGTGCGCGTACGGGCCGAAGTACCGTACGCCCTTGCGCTTGTGGCCGCGCATCACCTGCACGCGCGGGAACTGCTCGTTCATGGTGACCGCGAGGTACGGGTAGCTCTTGTCGTCGCGGTACTTGACGTTGAAACGGGGGTCGAACTCCTTGATCCAGGAGTACTCCAGCTGCAGCGCCTCGACCTCCGTGGACACCACCGTCCACTCCACCGACGCGGCCGTCGTGACCATGGAGCGCGTACGTGGGTGGAGGCCGGCCAGGTCCTGGAAGTAGTTCGCCAGGCGCTGGCGCAGGCTCTTCGCCTTTCCGACGTAGATCACCCTGCGGTGCTCGTCACGGAATTTGTAGACCCCCGGCGAGTCGGGGATCTGCCCTGGCGTGGGGCGGTAGCTGGACGGATCGGCCATGTCTCACACCCTACTGGCGAGGGGTGACAGCGCGGCGGCGTGGAGGCGGGACTCCGGCAAGGTGAGGACGGCGAGGACATGGCCGTGGATGCTCCGGTTGAGCATCAAGTGTTGTCCGGTCCTGATCAACACGCTTCAATGCGGGGTGACTCGGGGCCGTGAACGACGGCGCACGCATGTGGGCCTCTCCCGCGCGCCGGCCAGGAGCCTCTCCGAACAGTTTGAACGGCCCCGGCGGCCGTTGTGAGCATCCACAGAAAGGCCCCCGTATGCGGCACGGCACACAGTACGCGGACGTCGCCACCGCCGAACTGGAGACGGCCCTGCATGGCGGGCCCTTCCATGTCGCCCTGCGCGCCGCGATCGCCGCGCGCGGACTGCCGCTGCAGCGCGTGCAGCACCACCTGACGCGCTATGGGGTCAAGGTCGGTGTGACGAGTCTGAGCTACTGGCAGCAGGGCGCCCGGCGCCCTCAACGCCCCGAGTCGCTGCGGGCCGTGCGTGCCCTGGAGGAGATCCTCAAGCTGCCGGACGAGTCGCTGATACGGCTGCTCGCCGAGGCCGACGACCACTCCGGCCCGGAACGCTCCTCGGCCCGTTCGTACCGCTCCCTGGTGGAGGCCTCCGGGATCCTGGAGAAGCTGCTCGCCGAGCTGGGGTCGACGCTCGACGGCGGACTGCACACCCTCGGCCACCACGAGTGCGTACGGATCGGGACGCGCAGGGAGCTGCTGGGGCGCGACTCGCACCACATCGTGCGCGCCCACAAGGACGGCATCGACCGCTATGTGGCCGTCCACCACGGCGACCCGGGATGCGCGCCGGAGCGCATGACGGTGCGCGCGCTGGAGAACTGCCACAC
Organism: Streptomyces sporangiiformans; assembly: GCF_005768555.2. GTDB lineage: Bacteria > Actinomycetota > Actinomycetes > Streptomycetales > Streptomycetaceae > Streptomyces > Streptomyces sporangiiformans. The sequence goes on along the minus strand of NZ_VCHX02000302.1, from coordinate 2,539 downwards.
GGGACGCGTGCGTTGGCACCATGACACCGGTGTGCTCGTGGCGGAGCTGCTCTTCGACACGCGGCTGCGTACGGGCGACACCCATCTGTTCCGCTACGGCGTCGAGGACGGCACGGCGGGCGCGTCCAGCGAGTACGTCCGCGGCTTCAGCGTCTCGGGCGGGCAGTACGCGCTTGAGGTGCGGTTCGCCGAGGACACGCTGCCCGTGCGCTGTCACCGCTTTACGCAGCACTCGGCGGCGGCGCCGCGCAGTGGCCGTCAGGAGCTGACGCTGAGCGGCCGCCACCGGTCGGTGCACGTGGTCGAGCCGCGGGTGCGGTCGGGGATCCTGGGAATCGGGTGGGACTGGGAGTGACCGCCTGAGTCAGGTCAGATCAGGTCGGGCCGGCCGCGGGTTGTCTGTCCGGAGGCTTTGCGGCGCCCCCGTTCACACGCTCGCGTAAACGCTTACGCAAGCGTTTACGTTTCCCGTCCCATGAGGTACGGTCCCCTCCAGACGGCGCCCCCACCGGGCGGAAGAAGGGGCACAGCAATGGCGACGATGGTCGACGTGGCCCGTAGCGCGGGCGTATCCGTCGCGACGGTCTCGCACGTGCTCAACGACACCCGCCCGGTGCGGCCGGCCACCCGCCAGGCCGTGCTCGACGCCATCGACGAACTCGGCTACACACCCAACACGCTGGCCAGATCCCTGGTGACCGCGCGTACGCGGTCCATCGGGCTCGCGGTGTCGGCGGTCAGCAATCCCTACTTCACGGAGATCCTGCAAGGCGTGGAGGCCGGTGCCCTGGAGCACGGATACAGCCTGTTGATCGCGGACCCGCACGACGATCCGGCGCATGAGCGCAAGGTGGTCCAACTGCTCCACGAGCGCCGGGTGGACGGCATGATCGTCGCGCCGTCGGCGCAGCCGGCCGAGCTCATCGGCTACCTCGGGCGGCAGAACGTGCCGACGGTCTTCCTGGACCGGCTGGTCGACGATGGCGAGGTGCCGGGGTTCGAGTACGACCAGGTCTGCGCGGAGAACGCCGAGCCCGTCACGCGTCTGGTCACTCACCTCGCCGAGCTGGGCCACAAGAGGATCGGCCTGGTCGGGGGCCTGCCGGGGCTGAGCACCACGAGCGAACGGATCTCCGGTTACCGGCACGGGCTCGCGGCCGCGGGTCTTCCGTACGACGAGCGGCTGGTGGTGTCCGGCAGCTCCGAGGCGGAGGGTGCCCAGCGGGCGACCGGCGAGCTGTTGTCCCTGCCGACGCGACCGACGGCGCTCGTCACGGCCAACAACACCATGACCATCGGGGCGCTGCGGGCGCTGCGCGAGAGGGACCTGTCCGTGCCCGGTGACATGGCCCTGTGCTGCTTCGACGACTTCTCATGGGCGGACCTCTTCTCGCCCCGGCTCACCGCGATCTCCCAGCCCAGCAAGGAGATCGGGGCCAGTGCCGTGCGGCTGCTCCTGGACCGGCTGGCCTCCCCCGGCCGTCCGGCCCGGACGCTCCGGCTGCCCTCCGCCTTCGTTCACCGCACCTCGTGCGGCTGCCCCGAGAAAGGATCCGACTCGTGATCGTCGTCGCCGGTGAGGCCCTGATCGACTTGGTGCCGAGAGAGGCGGGCGCGCTCGCGGGACTCGATCCGCGCCGCGGCGGCGGCCCGTACAACACGGCGGTCGCGCTCGGCCGCCTCGGCTCCCCGGCCGCCTTCTGCTCCCGGGTGTCGGACGACGCCTTCGGTGAGGCCCTGGTCGGCGGCCTGCGCGAGGCGGGTGTCGACGTGTCGTCCGTGCAGCGGGGATCGGAGCCGACAACCCTCGCGGTCGCCACGATCGACGCGGACGGTTCGGCCCGTTACTCGTTCTACGTCGAGGGCACGGCGGACCGGCTGTTCTCGACACCGGACGGCCTTCCGCACGGAACGAGTGCGGTGTCGTTCGGCACCTGTTCGCTCGTGCTCGAGCCGGGCGCGAGCGCCTACGAGAAACTGATGCGGGTCGCCTCCGCCCAGGGCGTGTTCACCGCGCTCGACCCGAACATCCGCACCAGGCTGATCTCCGACGCGGACGCCTACCGGACACGGTTCAAGAGCTGGCTGCCCTCGGTGTCGCTGCTCAAGCTGTCCCGGGAGGACGCGGACTGGCTCGGCGGCACCCCGCGCGAGTGGCTGGCGTCGGGACCGTCGGCGGTCGTCGTCACGCGGGGCGGGGACGGTCTGACGGTCTTCACGCACGACGGCGCGGAGTACGCGGTGCCGGGCGAGCGGGTCGACGTGGTGGACACGATCGGCGCGGGCGACACGGTGAACGCGGCGCTGCTGCATGGTCTCGCCGCACGCGACGCCCTGTCCCCGGCGGGACTGGCCGGCCTGGGTGCCGACGGCTGGACCGCGCTGCTGCGGTTCGCGGCGCGCGCGGCGGCGATCACCTGCTCACGGGCGGGTGCGGAGCCGCCGTACGCCTACGAGCTGGGCGACTTCCAGGCCCTGTGACGACAGGGCTCTCCGGCCCGCACGAACGCGCCGCGCCCCACGGGGAGTTCCCGTGGGG
>NZ_VCHX02000297.1 GCF_005768555.2 Streptomyces sporangiiformans | reverse complement strand
TGGCTGCCGGGCTACCGGGTTAACGGACTGCCGGACTACCTGGCGCGCTCCACGCGCCGCTCGTCCCACACCGGCTCCGCCGTCTCGCGCACCCTGCCGTCGCTGCCGAACACCAGGTAGCGGTCGAAGGAGCGCGCGAACCAGCGGTCGTGGGTGACGGCGAGGACGGTGCCCTCGTACGCCTCGAGGCCCTCCTGGAGGGCCTCGGCCGACTCCAGGTCGAGGTTGTCGGTGGGCTCGTCGAGGAGCAGGGCCGTCGCCCCCTCCAGCTCCAGCAGGAGAATCTGGAAACGGGCCTGCTGACCGCCGGAGAGCCGGTCGAAGCGCTGCTCGGCCTGGGCGGTCAGCTCGTAGCGCCGGAGCCGGGACATCGCGGCGCCACGGTCCTGGGAGTGCTCGGTCCACAGGATGTCGAGCAGCGTGCGCCCCTCCAGCTCGGGGTGGGAGTGCGTCTGCGCGAAGTGGCCGGGCACCACGCGCGCACCGAGCTTCCACGCTCCCGTGTGCGCCACCTCGCCGCCCGCGAGCAGCCGCAGGAAGTGCGACTTGCCGGAGCCGTTGGAGCCCAGTACGGCGACGCGCTCGCCGTAGAAGACCTCCAGGTCGAAGGGTTTCATCAGCCCGGTGAGCTCAAGTCCTGCGCAGGTGACGGCCCTTACTCCGGTACGGCCGCCCTTGAGCCGCATCCTGATGTCCTGCTCCCGGGGCGGCTCCGGCGGCGGGCCGGCCTCCTCGAACTTCCGCAGCCGGGTCTGCGCGGCCTGGTACCGCGAGGCCAGCTCGTGGCTGATCGTGGCCGCCTGCCGCAGGTTGAGCACCAGCTTCTTCAGCTGGGCATGCTTCTCGTCCCAGCGCCGCCGCAGCTCCTCGAAGCGCGCGAAGCGTTCGCGGCGGGCCTCGTGGTACGTGGCGAACCCGCCGCCGTGCACCCACGCGTCGGCGCCCGCCGGTCCCGGCTCCACGCTCACGATCTTCTCGGAGGCGCGGGCGAGGAGTTCGCGGTCGTGGGACACGAACAGGACGGTCTTGCGCGTCTCCCGCAGCCGCTCCTCCAGCCAGCGCTTGCCGGGCACGTCGAGGTAGTTGTCCGGCTCGTCGAGCAGCAGCACCTCGTCGGTGCCGCGCAGCAGCGCCTCCAGCACGAGCCGCTTCTGCTCGCCGCCGGACAGCGTCCGCACCTCGCGGAACTGCGCTTTTTCGTACGGCACACCGAGCGCGGCCATGGTGCAGATGTCCCACAGCGTCTCGGACTCATAGCCCCGGACTTCGGCCCAGTCGGCGAGCGCCTGCGCGTACTGGAGCTGTGCGGCCTCGTCGTCGACGGTCATGATCGCGTGCTCGGCGACGTCGACGGCCGTCGCCGCCTCGCGGATCCGGGGCGGCGCGACCGACACGAGCAGATCGCGCACGGTCGTCTCGTCGCGTACGGATCCCACGAACTGGCGCATCACCCCGAGCCCGCCGCTGACCGTGACGGTGCCTCCGTGCGGCTTCAGCTCCCCCGCTATCAGCCGCAGCAGGGTCGTCTTCCCGGCGCCGTTGGGGCCCACCAGCGCGACCGCTGCCCCTTCGCCCACCCGGAAGGACACATCGCCGAGCAGCGCCCTCCCGTCGGGGAGGTAGTACTCGAGGTGCGCCGCTTCCAGATGTCCCATGGTTGCGCATTGTCCGGGTGGGCCGGGGTGATCGGCAAACGGTTATGCGCGAAGCGGGGCCCGCCGGGGTACTCGCAGTTGCATGACCGCAGATGTAGACCTCACCGTCCCCGAATCCGGCCATGCCCTGCGTGACCGGATGCTGGCCGTGGACTGCCGCCTCTTCGACTCCGTCGCCACTCGGCACTGGCCGGGCGCCGATCACCTCCTGCCGCGGCTGAGCCGCAGCGCCAACCACGGGGTGCTGTGGTTCGCCACGGCGACGGCCCTCGCGGCGACGCGTTCGCCGAAGGCCCGCCGCGCCGCCGCCCGGGGCGTCGCCTCGCTCGCCCTGGCCTCGGCGACCATCAACACGCTCGGCAAGCGGTCGGTGCGGCGCCCGCGCCCGCTGCTCGACGCGGTGCCGATGATCCGTCAGCTGAAGCGGCAGCCGATCACCACCTCCTTCCCGTCGGGGCACTCCGCGTCGGCCGCGGCCTTCGCGGCGGGCGTCGCCCTGGAGTCCCGGCCGCTGGGCGCTGTGGTCGCCCCGGTCGCCGCCGCGGTCGCCCTGTCCCGGGTCTACACGGGCGTCCACTACCCCAGTGACGTCCTCGTGGGCGCGGCGCTCGGCGTGGGCGCCGCCTACGCCGTACGCGGCGTCGTGCCGACCCGCGACCAGCTGCCGTCCCCGGGCCGCCCGCACGTGGACGCGCCCGCACTCCCGGACGGGCGGGGCCTGGTCCTCGTGGCCAACAAGGAGGCCGGCACCCCGGAGGCGGTCCGCGCCCTGAACGCGGCTCTGCCGCACGCCGAGATCGTGGAGTGCGAGGCGGCCGATCTTCGGGCCGAGTTCGAGAAGGCGGCAAGCCGGGCCGAGGTACTGGGCGTGTGCGGCGGCGACGGCACGGTGAACGCGGCGGCCGAGGTCGCCCTGCGCCACGGCCTCCCGCTCGCGGTGCTGCCCGGCGGCACACTCAACCACTTCGCGCACGACGTGGGCGTGGAGGACGTGGGTGAGCTGAGCCGGGCCCTCCAGGAGGGCGACGCCGTACGCGTGGACGTGGGCCACTTCTCCTCCGGCACCGTCGAGGGCCTGTTCCTCAACACCTGCAGCCTGGGCGTGTACCCCGAGCTGGTCCACGAGCGGGAGCGCTGGTCACGGCGGATCGGCGGCTGGCCCGCCGGGGTGCTCGCGGCCCTGCGTGTGCTGCGTGCGGACCGGCATCCGCTGAGTACCGAATTCCGCGGCAGCGAGCGCCCGTTGTGGCTGCTGTTCGCCGGCAACGGCACGTATCACCGCATGGGGCTGGCGCCCGGCCGCCGCTTCGACCTCGCGGACGGCCGGCTGGACGTACGCGTCGTGCACGGGGGCCGCAAACCCGCCGCCCGGCTCCTCGCCGCGGCCGTCGCGGGACCGCTGACCCGCTCCCCCGTGCACGCGGCGGTACGGGTCGGCAGGCTCCATGTGGACGGCATCTCGCCCGGCACCCTCCTGGCGTACGACGGCGAAGTCACAACGGTGGAAGGCGAGTTGACACTCAAGAAGCTCCCCGAGGCGCTGACCGTCTACCGGCCGCTTCCCTCTCGCTGACCATCACTGACCGCACCGGAAACCGATCAGCGGTTCAGTTCAGCTCGTCCGCATTGCAAGACGCGTATCTCATTATTCGACACGGCGGCGTACGGTGATCCCACGGGTATCGCCACAACGGAAGGGGACGCCGTGTCGAAGGAGACCGCCGTCTACACCCACGGCCACCACGAGTCCGTGCTGCGCTCGCACACCTGGCGCACGGCCGCCAATTCGGCGGCGTACCTCCTCGGTTCGCTCAAGCCCCACATGACGGTCCTGGACATCGGCTGCGGGCCCGGCACCATCACCGCCGACCTGGCGGAACTGGTCCCCGACGGCCGGGTCACCGGGGTCGACCAGGCGCCGGACATCCTGGAGCAGGCCCGGGCCACGGCCGCCGAACGGGGCCTGGAGAACATCGAGTTCGCGGTCAGGGACGTGCACGCGCTGGACTACCCGGACGACTCCTTCTGCGTCGTCCACGCGCATCAGGTACTGCAACACGTGGGCGACCCGGTGCGGGCTCTGCGCGAGATGTACCGGGTCACCAAGCCGGGCGGGTACGTTGCCGTGCGCGACTCGGACTACTCGGCGATGACCTGGTATCCGCGCCCGTCCGGCATGGACGACTGGCTGGACCTGTATCTGCGTGTCGCCCGCGCCAACGGCGGTGAGCCGGACGCGGGGCGGCGCCTCAAGTCCTGGGCGCTGGAGGCCGGTTTCACCGACATCACCGCCTCGTCGAGTACCTGGTGCTTCGCCACCGCCGAGGAACTCGCGTGGTGGAGCGGCCTGTGGGCGGACCGCACACTCACCTCCGCGTACGCGGACCGCGCGACGGAGGGCGGCCACGCGACGCCCGAGCAACTGCGCGGGGTGTCGGAGGCCTGGCGGGAGTGGGGACGGCAGGAGGACGCCTGGTTCTCCGTCCTGCACGGAGAAATTCTCTGCCGAAAGCCTGCCTGATTCCCGTACTCCGGGAAACCCGTACAGCAGGAGGTTTCACATTATGGTTCCCATCCTGCTTGTACTGCTTCTGGCGCTGCTACTGTTCGGCGCCGGATTCGCGGTGAAACTGCTCTGGTGGATTGCCCTGGTGGTTCTTGTCGTTTGGCTGCTGGGATTCCTGGTCCGCGGAACGACCGCGACCGGGACCAGGTCACGCTGGTATCGCTGGTAGTCAGAGGCAGTCAGAATTCCACACTGTTCGAGGCTTCTTCGAAGCCTGTTCCCGGGGTAGCGGAAAGCCTATTCCCGGGGTAGTAGTGGTCCGAGCGGCCCGAGGTCCAGATTGAGGTCCTCGGGCCGCAGGCCGTAGCGGTCGCGCAGTTCGGCCATGCGGTCGTCGAGAAGCATCAGGGTCAGCCCGATCCGCTCCTCCTGATCCTCCGATAACTCCCCGGTGTCGAAACGGCGCACAGCCTGCCGCTCCATCAACTGCCGCAGCAGCTCGACGACGGTCAGCACGAGCTTGACGAGGTCGCGTTCCACCGTGTCCGGGTCGAGCTCCAGGCGGTTCTGACGGCTCTTTCGGGGCGTGGTCACGGCACCTCCTGCCAGGGCGAGCGGACCTGCTCGTTCACCGAGCTGATGAGTGCGTTCAGGTCGATGCGTACGAGATCGACGTCCGCGATCCGCAAAGTGAGGTCTCCGGTGATGACGACCCCGCCCGCGAGCAGCCGGTCGAGCAGGTCCACAAGGGCGATCTCACGGCGTTCGACGACGGTCACGGGCCGGCCTCCCCCTCCGGGGCGCCGAAGGAGCCACTGAACGAGTACGCGGCCCAGGGGCCGGTGAGTTCCACCCGCAGGCCTGCCTCCTCGTCCTTCGTACGGTCCACCAGTTCCACAAATTCCTCTGAATCAGAACGCGGTACGAGATAGGCAGCATTGAGCACATTGCGACCGGAGGCACGGGAAAGCGCCGCGTTCTGCGGCGCATGAATCCGGGTGTCCTCCGCGAACCGGGAAAGGGCGCCATGAAGTCTGCGGGCGAATTCTTCGGCACGCTCCCATTTCTCCTCATGGGCTCGGCGCTGCCGACGACGCTGCCGCAGATAGTCGCGTCCGCTTCCGCTCTTCACGGGCGGCGTCCGCTTCTCGGAAACTGGCGTTTCTTCGGGCGTTTCTTCGGGCGTTTCTTCGGATTCCGCGTAGACCTTCACGCCCCATTCCACCCGTCCGTCGAGCCGGTCGAGTGTCCGCAGGAAGGCCTCCTCATGGGCCTCCATCATCGTGCGTACGCCGCTGTCGTCCCGGAACACGGTGGCGAGCCGGAGCGGCAGGGGCGAGGTGACCACGGTGAGCGCGTCGATCACGCTGTGGTGGGCCCGCGCGGTCTCGGTGAGCCAGTCCAGGTCCTCCAGGTGGGCTCGCAGCGGCTCCTCGGCGAAGTCCTCCTCCGGTACGGCGCTGACGATGGCGATCAGGCCGTGGTGGGTCAGCTGCTTGGGCGGCACGCCCGCGACGCCCGTCAGCTGGGCGGGAAGGGTGCTGCCGAAGGGGCGGCAGATGGCGTAGACATAGCGCAGACCGCTCATGAGGCCTCCTCTTCCGCGCGTGGCTCCGTGGCGGATTCCACGCGTGGTTCCCTGCGTGGTGCGCGCCCGCCCTCCAGTTCGGCGACGTGTGCGCGCAACTCGGCGTTCTCTCGGGCCAGTTCGTTCCGGCGCGCACTGGAGGACAGTGCGGGGTCGGACTCCCACCAGTCGATGCCCATCTCCTTCGCCTTGTCGACGGAGGCGACGATGAGGCGCAGCTTGATGGTGAGCAGTTCGATGTCCAGCAGGTTGATGCGGATGTCGCCCGCGATCACGATGCCCTTGTCCAGCACCCGCTCCAGGATGTCGGCGAGGTTGGCACTGCTGTCCCGCCCGTAGGGCTCGGGGTACCGTCCGGGGGTCGTCATCGGGAGCTCCCGTGCTCGGTGGGCTCGTATTCGCCCTCGGGCTCGTATTCGCCCTCGGGCTCGTATTCGCCCTCGGGCTCGTATTCGTCCTCCGGCTCGTCGCCTTCCGCCTCTTCAGGCTCTTCCCCTTCTTCCTCTTCGGCGTACTCCTCATCCTCATCCTCGGGGATCGGGCCCTCTTCCGCCTCCTCGTCCTGGTACGCGCCGTCGTCCTCGGCCTCGGCCTCGTACGGGCCCTCCCCCTCGTCGGCCTCCTCGGCGACCGCGTCCTCATGAGTGCGCAGCACCTCGCCGTCGCGGATCTCGCCGCGCCAGCCGTCGCCGGCCTCGCCGCGGAGGGTGACGTAGCGGGCGAAGTGCTTGAGGTCGAGGCGCGCCCTGCGGCCCTGTGCGCGCCACAGATTGCCCGTCTTCTCGAACAGGCCCTTGGGGTAGTACTCGATGATCAGCAGGACTCGCGTGAGGTTCTCGGCGAGCGGGTGGAAGGAGACGACGCCCTTCGTCGTGCCCTTCGCGCCCTCCGAAGTCCAGGAGATGCGGTCGTCGGGCACTTGCTCGGTGGTGTGGGCCTTCCAACTACGGCTGGACCAGAAGACCTTGAGCTGCCAGTCCGAGGTGGTGTCGTCGGCACGGTTCGCGTTCTTCACACCCTTGGCGAAGGTGCTGAACTCCTGGTACTGGGTCCACTGGTCGTACGCGGTGCGCAGCGGTACCCCGACGTCGACGTACTCCATGATGACGGTGGGCTTCCTGCCAGCGCCGCCTTTGCTCCTGCCCTTGCCCTTGCTTCCGCGCAGGTTCTCGAGCGCGTCGCGTACCTGCTCCTTGGCGCGGGAGGCGCCCACTTCGAGGGCGCTGCGCAACGGCCCCTTGCCCTCGGCGAGTTTGCGTCCACCGTCCAGGGCGAGCCGCGCGAAGCCGGGGCTGTTGCCCTCGGCGATGTCGTTGAGCTTGACGGTCGACTCGCCCAGCCTGCGACCGAAGCCGATCAGCAGACGCTGGGCCTGGGCCGCGGCATACTCCTGGAGTTCCGCCTTGAGACGGTCGGCGGCCTCGCTCTGAGCGACGCCGCCCAGGCCGCCGCCCTTCGTCTGTTCCGTCGCGGTCTTGAGGGTGTCAGTCATCGTCCCGACCTCCCTCGGCAGTCCGGCGGCGCGCGGTACGGCGCGCGGAGTCCGTTGCGGCGGCCGTCTTCTTCCCGGGCGCCTTCTTGGCGGTCTTCGCCGCCACCTTCTTGCTCGCGGCCTTCTTGGCGGGGGCCGTCGCCGCCATCTTCTTGACGGGCTTCTTGCTCTGCGCCTTCTTCGCCGCGACCTTCTTCGCGGGCGCTTTCTTGGCAGCGGCCTTCCGGGCGGGGGCCGCGTCCGGCGGAGCCGGATCAGGTTCTTCGCGGTCTTCGACGTCTTCGCGGTCTTCGGCGTCTTCGCGGTCTTCGGCGTCTTCGCGGTCTTCGGGTTCTTCGACGTCTTCGAAATCGTCGAAGTCGTCGGGGTCCTGCTCGTCCTCGAACCCCGGCACGTCCGGTGCCACGCCGGCGATGCGCTCGCGGACCTCCGCGGTCCGGCCGTGCAGCCGGTCCGCCAGCGCCCCGATCTGGCGCTCGACCAGCGCTCCGGACGCCGCCTTGCCCACTCCGCGCAGTTCCTCGCGCAGCTGGTCGCCGACCTCCTTGAACTGCGGATTGTTCCGCAGTTGCTGATCCACCAGGTCCACAAGCATCCGCGGGCTGAGCCGCATCCGCCGGCCGGCCACTAGGGTGCCGACGGCGAACGCCAGCTTCATCTTCTTCGTACGTCCGAGGACGTATCCGGCCCCTACCGCGAGGCCAAGTCCCACTCGGTTCATCATGTCGTCCCGTTACCTCGTCCCGAGCTCCTGCCCAGACCTGTCTCCAGCCGGTCGAGGAGCTCGTCCTCCCGGCGGTCGAACTCCGCGTCGTCGATCTCGCCCGCCTCGAGCCGTTGCTCGAGAAGGGCGAGTTCGGCGCGGACCGTGGCCGGGTCGTAGTACTGGCGCTCGGCTTCGGCCACCACCTGTCTGATGGTCCAGAGGCTGCCGCGCACGGGTGCGAACGGCAGCAGCAGTACCTCTCCGATCAGTCCCATGCGCTCAGTGCCCCGTCTCCGCCGCTGCGGCGGGCCCCGCCTGGATGGCCCCCGTCTCGGCGGGCTCGGACGGCCCGGGTTCGACGAAGCTGTAGGGCGGCAGCGGCCCGTTGACGCGGACGTCGAGATGCGGATGCCCCTTGCGGACCTGTTCGACGGCGGTGAGGAACACCTCGGCCGATTCGCGCTCCACCAGGAACGACAGGTTGGCCAGCCAGCCGGTGGACTCGGGGCCCACGCTCACGGCGTCGGCGGCCGGTTCCAGGGTGTGCTGCAGATCGACGGCGTCCTCCGCCTCGCGGGCCTTCAGCGCGGACGCCACCATCTCTCCGAGGCGCAGCCGCTGCTCGTAACTGCCACCGCCCGCCTGACGATTGGCCTCGGCGAGCGCCCTGATCTCCGAGTTCTGGGCCATCACGCCGTGCAGCGCGGCCTCTTCGTTGTGACTGGCCTTGACGTTGTACTCGACCTTGCCCGCCAGCGCGTCGAGGCGCTCCTTGTAGTGTTCCGCGCGTTCGCCGAGCACCCCCGTGACGGCCGCGTCGTCCAGTGCGACGCTGCCGAACCGCATGGGCAGCAGCGCGCCGCCCGCGCCCGCCTCGGCCAGCACGTTCTGGTGGGCGAGCAGCTCTTTGCGCTTGGGTCGCAACCCTTCGGGGGCGTCGCTGACGATCGCGGCAAGGCCGGCCTCCTTGACGACGCGCACCGGGCGGGCCGGATCGCCGACGCCGCCCATGCCGTCGGGGAGCGAAGGATGCGAGTCGGCGGCGATGCCGTAGACGTACGTGCTCACTCCTGCTCCTCCTTCTTGCGCGCGGTGGTCTTGCGGGCTCGCGGCCGGGACTCGGTCTGGCCCTCCTCCCTGGCCTGCTTGAACGCGTCGGAGACGGTCTCGGCGGCGCCGGACAGCGCCCCCTTCGACTTGCCGCGCGCGCCGGACTCGGTGATCTGGCCGACCACGTCGGGCAGCCCGGGGCTCTTGCGCGGCCCGGCCTCCAGGTCGAGCCGGTTGCACGCCTCGGCGAACCGCAGATAGGTGTCGACACTGGCGACGACCACGCGGACGTCGATCTTCAGGATCTCGATGCCGACGAGGGAAACTCGCACGAACGCGTCGATGACGAGCCCCCGGTCGAGGATGAGCTCCAGAACGTCGTAGAGGCCGCTGCTGCCGCCTCCGCCGCCGGTCTGCTGCTGTGCTGGGACGACGGTCATGACGACCGGCCCTCCTTCTCTGACTTATCTGGCTTGTCTGGATTGTCTAGCTTCTCTGGTGTTGAGGCTTCGCGGGACGGCGGCCTAGCGGCGGCCGGGCCTGTGAGCTTCGGCCCTCCCGCGTTCGTAGCGACGGACGCGCCGATAGCCGGTGAGATGGCCCTGCGGGTCGAGAGTCACCTGATAGCCGGCGAGGAGACTCATCGTGTCGGGAACCCTGGGGAGTTCCAGGACCTCGATCTCCAAAGTCCAGCCGTCCTCGGTGCGTTCGAAGGACGACACCGACTCGGCTGCCATGCCGGTGAGTTCGGCGAGCTGGGCGCGTGCCTCCTGCAATACCTCTTGTGGTTTGGGTGAGTTCGTCATAGGCCCCCTCCAACTCCGGGTGGCCTGAGGCGAGTTGCCCAAACCTGCGAAAGCGCGTGCCTCAGCCGCGCAACGCGTCGAGCCTGCGCCGGGCGGGGCCGAGTGCCCGCCCGCGGCGCAGCAGACCGGACCACGGGTCGGTACGGGCCTGGTCGACGGCGTCGTCGATGGTCCAGTGGCGGGGGCCCAGCTCAGGGTCGTCCAGCCGTTCCCAGCTGATGGGCGTGGCCACCGGGGCGCCGGGCCTGGCCCGGACGGTGAAGGGAACGACCGCGGTCTGCGCGTACGCGTTGCGCTGCACGTCCACGTAGAGCCGGTCCCCGCGCTCCTTCTTGCGGGCGGCCGTGGTCAGTGCGTCGGGGTGCTCGGCGGTGAGTGTCCCGGCCACATCCCTGGCGAACTCGCGTGCCTCGTCGAAGTCGTGGTGTCCATTGAGCGCCACGACGACGTGCAGGCCGCGTGAGCCGGTGGTCATCAGCGCGGACGGCAGCTCGATCCGGTCGAGGAGCTCGCCGAGCCACCGGGCCGCCCGGCGGACGGCGTCGAAGTCGTCGTCGGCCGGGTCGAGGTCGAAGACCATGCGGTCGGGCCGGTCGATCCGGTCGACGCGGGACAGCCAGCGGTGCAGCGTCACACAGGCCTGGTCCGCGAGGTAGACGAGGGTCGCGGTGTCGTCGCACACGGGGTGGCAGACGGTGCCTCCCTCCTTGGGCACCTCGATGCGGCTGATCCAGTCCGGATCGTGGTCCTGGAGGTTCTTCTGCATGAACCGGGGGCCGTCGAGCCCGTCCGGGTGCCGCTCCAGCATCAGCGGCCGCCCCCGCAGATGGGGCAGCATGAACGGCGCCACGGCCCGGTAGTAGGCGACGAGGTCCTCCTTGGTGTACTCCCTGTTGCGCCCGTCGCCCGGGAAGAGCACCTTGCCGGGGCGGTGCAGCTCCACGGTGCGCCGGCCGGCCCGTACGGTCGTCGTGCCGCCGGTCGTCGTGCCGCCCATGGTCACTCCCTCCGTACGCGCACGCCGACGGCCGCCCTCACCGCACGACCGCCTGCTCCACCAGCAGCTTCGCCGAGGCCGCGATCGACTCCCGGTCGATGCCCGCGGCGTGCAGCTGCTCCTCGGGCGAGGCCGAGCCGGGCATGGTGCGCACGGCGAGGCGGACCAGACGGGGGGTCGGGCGGCCGTCGAGGAAGGCGTCGAGGACCGCGTCGCCGAGGCCGCCCTCCTCACGGTGGTCCTCGACGGTGAGCAGGCAGCCGGTGTGTTCGGCGGCGTCGCGCAGGGTGCCGCGGTCGACGGGTTTGACGGAGTAGAGGTCGATGACCTGGACGGGGATGCCGTCCCTGTCGAGCATGTCCGCGGCTGCCAGGGCCTCGTTCACCGTCACTCCGGCGGCGACGAGGGTCAGCCGGTCCTGGGCGGAGACGCGCAGCACCTTGCTGCCCCCGATGGGGAAGTCCTCGTTCGGCCCGTAGATGACCGGTGACGCTCCGCGCGAGGTCCGCAGATAGCGGATCCCCTCGCAGCCCGCCATCGCGGCGACGAGATGGGCCGTCTGGTTGGCGTCGCACGGGTAGAGGACGGTCGAGTCGTGCAGGGCGCGGAACATCGCCAGGTCCTCCAGGCCCATCTGGGAGGGCCCGTCCTGGCCGATCGCGACGCCCGCGTGCGAGCCGACGAAGTTGATGCCGCTGCCACTGATGGACGCCATGCGGATGAAGTCATGAGCACGGGTGAAGAACGCGGCGAAGGTCGAGGCGTACGGCACCCAGCCGCGTGCGGCGAGCCCCACGGCGGCGGCGACGAGTTGCTGCTCGGCGATGTAGCACTCGAAGAACCGGTCGGGGTGCTCCTTCGCGAAGAACTCGGAGCGCGTCGAGTCGCTCACCTCGCCGTCGAGGGCGACGACATCGCCGCGCGCCGCGCCGAGCGCCGCGAGTGCCTTGCCGAAGGCGTCGCGGGTGGCGACCTGATCACCGAGCTCGAAGCGGGGCAGCTCCAGATGGCCGGCCCGTACGGCGTGCAACATCCGTGCGGCGGGCGGCGGTTGGACCTCGACGCGGATGTCGCGTATGCCGCCGAGTTCCGTGATCGCCTCGTCGGCGTCGGGCAGCGGTTTGCCGTGCAGCCCCTCGCGGTCCTGGGCGGACTCGACTCCCCTGCCCTTCAAGGTGCGGGCGAGGATCGCGGTCGGCTGTCCGATCGTGGAGACGGCCTCGCCGTACGCGCGGTCGACGGCGTCCACATCATGGCCGTCGACCTCGATCGTGTGCCAGCCGAAGGCCTGGAAGCGGCGCGCGTACGCGTCGAGGTCGTGGCCGTGCCGGGTCGGGCCGCGCTGCCCGAGCCGGTTGACGTCCACGATCGCCGTGAGATTGTCGAGGTGCTCATGGCCGGCGTGCTCGGCCGCCTCCCACACGGAGCCCTCGGCCATCTCGCTGTCGCCGCACAGCACCCATACCCGGTAGCCGACCCGGTCGAGCCGCTTGCCGGACAGGGCGATGCCGACGCCCACGGGCAGCCCCTGCCCGAGCGAGCCGGTGGCCGTCTCGACCCACGGGAGCCGACGGGGTGTCGGATGCCCTTCGAGCCGGCTGCCGAGTTTACGGAAGGTCATCAGCTCGGTCTCGTTGATCGCCCCCGCCGCCTTGTACGTGGCGTACAGCAGGGGCGAGGCATGCCCCTTGGAGAGGACGAAACGGTCGTTGCCGGGATGGGCGGGCCGGTCGAAGTCGTAGCGGAGATGGTGGGCGAGGAGGACCGCCATGAGGTCGGCGGCGGACATCGAGGAGGTGGGGTGCCCAGAGCCCGCAGCAGCGGCCGCGCGGACGCTGTCGACGCGCAGCTGCTGGCCCAGGTCGGTGAGTTGACGGCTCTTCATGACTTTCCTTCCGCAGGACTCGGACGTTCGGGCCTCCCCGGGACATGCGCCAGCTCGGGGGACGAGGTGTCCAGCGGCACGGCCCAGGAGCGGACCAGGCCCAACTGCACGCCCTGGCGCGGCAGTACCGCGTCCAGGAGCCAGTCGGCGGCCACCCGGATCCGGTTGCCGGGCATCGCGGCCAGGTGGTAGCCGCGGGTGACGGCGCCCGCGAGCGGCCCGGACAGCGGAACGCCGAGCGGGTTGGCGGCTGCCTTGACTCCGCCGAGGTCGACGGTGAAGCCCATGTCGCGGTGGCGGTAGGCGCGACGGTTGCCGCCGCCGAGTGAGGCGGCGACGTTGTGGCCGGCGGTCTTTCCCTGCCGCCAGGCGTGCTGTGCCGTCATCGGCGTGTACTGGCCGGGTTTCTCCAGGTCCGGTACCGCGGCCGCGTCGCCGCACGCGAACACCTCGGGGTGGCCCGGCACCTGAAGGTGGGGGTCGACGAGCAGCCGGCCGCGTTCCATGGGCAGCCCGAGCGTCTCGGCCAGCGGATCGGGCCGTACGCCGACGCACCACACCAGGGTCCGGGTGTCGATGAACTCCCCGTCGCTGAGCTGCACTCCGGTCGGGGTCGCCTCCTTCACGGAGGTTTCGGTGCGGACGTCGACGCCGCGCCCCCGCAGCACGCTGTCGGCGGTGCGCGAGAGCCGCTCGTCCAGCTCCGGCAGGACGCGTGACGCGATGTCGAGCAGCACCCAGCGCGGACGCATGCCCTGGCGCAGGGGCTGTTTGCGCACCAGCGCGTCGGTGAACAGCTGCCCGTGCGCGGCGACTTCGGTGCCGGTGTAGCCGGCGCCGACCACCACGAAGGTGCACCGCGAGGAGCAGGCCTTCGGGTCGTCGTCGGCCGCCACGAGCTCCACCTGACGGGTGACGTGGTCGCGCAGGTACAGCGCCTCGGGCAGGCCCCGGAAGCCGTGCGCGTGCTCGGCGACACCGGGGATGGGCAACAGCTTGTTGACGCTGCCGGCGGCGAGCACGAGACGGTCGTAGGACAGCGTGCCCACGCCGCCCTCGGCGTCGCTGTAGTGCACGGTCTGCGCGTCGAGGTCGATGCCGTCGGCCTCGCCGAGCACCAGCCGTACGTCCTTGAGGGTGCCTGTCAGCGAGACGGTGACCCGGCGCGGTTCGAGCACCCCGGCGGCCACCTGCGGCAGCAGGGGCAGATACAGGAAGTAGTCCGTCGGGTTCAGCAGGATGATGTCGGCCCTGCCCTGCGCCAGCCGGGACAGGGTGCGTGCCGTTCGGTAACCGGCGAATCCGGCGCCGACGATCACGACGCGGGGTCGACTCATAGTGCTCCTCCGGCGGGGTCGCTCGTACGGGCTTTCCGCGTCCCCCTGGCCCCGGCACCCAAACGTCGGCCGCCCTGGACAGTGGCGCCCGCGCGCGTGGCGCCCGGGCGGTGGCGTTTCGCGCGAGGCCCCGGGGATACCCGGACGAGGACCCTGACCCGCCCCGTCGCGGAGGTGCCCCCATGGTCGAATACGGCTACTTCCTGTCGACCGAGGAGTTCGGTCCCGCCGACCTCGTCGAGCAGGCGAGGATGGCCGAGCAGGCAGGTTTCCAGTCGCTGTGGATCTCGGACCACTACCACCCGTGGAACGACGCGCAGGGCCAGAGCCCCTTCGTGTGGTCCGTGATCGGCGCACTCTCCGAGGCCGTGTCCCTGCCGATCGAGACGGCGGTCACCTGCCCGACCGTGCGGACCCACCCGGCGGTGGTGGCGCAGGCCGCGGCGACCAGCGCGGTGATGACGAACGGCCGCTTCCGGCTCGGCGTCGGCAGCGGCGAGGCCCTGAACGAGCACATCCTCGGTGACGCCTGGCCGCCCGCGCACGTCCGTCTGGACATGCTGGAGGAGGCGATCCAGGTGATACGCCACCTGTTCAGCGGCGAGGAGGTCAACCACTCCGGCGCCCATTACACGGTCGAGAACGCCCGCCTCTACACGGTCCCGGACGAGCCCGTCCCGATCGACATCTCGGGCTTCGGACCGCAGGCGACCGCGCTCGCGGCCCGGGTCGGCGACGGCTACATCACGGTGATGCCGGACGAGTCGATGGTCGAGCAGTTCCGCAAGGGCGGCGGTGGCGCCGAGCCGGTCAGCGGCGGTACGAAGGTCTGTTACGGCCAGGACCGGGACGAGGCCGTACGCACGGTCCACCGGCTCTGGTTCAACGCGCTGCTCCCCGGCGAGATGGGCCAGGTGCTGCCCTCGCCGAGCCATTTCGAGCAGCTGAAGCCGCTGATCACCGAGGACATGGTGAGCAGCAACGTGGTCTGCGGGGACGACGTCGACCAGCACGTGGCCGCCCTCTCCGCGTTCGTGGATGCCGGGTTCGACCGGGTCTACGTCAATCAGATCGGCCCCGACCAGCGCGGCTTCTTCGACTTCTACCGCACCAAGGTGCTGCCGCAGCTGGCCGACGGGGTCCGCTGACGCCCGTCCACCGGTCGGCGGACCGGCCGACTCTCGGCCCAGACGGTGTCTCCTCTCCCGACCGTCTGGGCCGAGTCGACATCCCGGCCACGCACGAGATGCCGTGCCGCACGGGTCACCGGCCGGCCGGGTCTGGGGGCCTGCGGCGAACGGCGGCTACACGCGCCGGCAGGCGGCACGCATCGGCGGCGCGCCGCCGAGCACGGATGGATTCGGCTGGTCCGAGGAACCGGCGTCCTCGGACGGCCTGGCGGCTCTGCGCGGCTCCGCACCTCGTACGCGACGCGCTGACCTGCGCCGTCGCAGCACGGCGGCGGCCGCGGTGCCCGTCCGGACAGAAAAGGGCCGTCGCCACGGGCGGAAGGCCCGGGCGACGGCGACGGTTCTGTGTGTGGCGCGAGGCGGCTCACTGGGCCCGGTGGTGCGGAGACTCAGGGTCCGGCGGAAAGGTCCCGCGCGGCGTCTGGGGCGGCGCCGTGGGGGGAGGCGTGGGCGGGGGCGCGGCCTCGCCGGACGCGTCGGGCGCGCCGGTCGTACCGCCCATGCCGCCGGGCGCG
>NZ_VCHX02000298.1 GCF_005768555.2 Streptomyces sporangiiformans | reverse complement strand
CCGCCGCCTGACGGCGGCGGGGGGACCAGGACGCTTCTCCGGGGCATCCGGCGGAGAGTCCTTGATGAGCGTCGTCACTGCTGATCCCATCAGGCGGCGAGGGCGGTCTTCGCCTCGGAGAAGAACTGCTTCACCGCGGCGGAGACCTTGGTCTTGCCCGTCGACATGTCAGCGGCGATACGCAGGAAGGCGGCTTCCACGGTGTCGGCACCGGCTGGGTGCGGGGTAATGGTCCCGAGGACCCCGGCCGCGGCAACGTCCTCCTCGTACTTCGCGATCGCCTGCTGGGGGGCGTCGGTCGGCTTGTACGCGTCGAACTGCTCGGTGGTGGCGAGGATGCCGCGGTCGTAGCCCATGATCTTGCCGACCTCGGGGTCGTGCACCATGAAGTTGATGAACTGGGCGACTTCCTTGGGGTGCTTGGTCCGCGCGGAGGCGCTCAGCATGAGCGAGGAGAGGTACTGGCCGGTCTCCTTGCCGTCGGTCGTGGGGATCGGTGCGAGCCCGTAGGCGCTGTCGCCCTCGGTGGTGTAGCGCACCGTGAAGTTGTCCCAGGTGAACTCGGACGCCCCGTCGCCGGAGGCCAGCGCCGACTTGGGCTTGAGCTGCTCGACCTTCTTCGGGTCGGTGATGATCCCGGCCTTGACGCGGTTGTACCCGTCCGACCACCACTCGGTCAGATCGGCCTCGTCGAAGCCGAGCCCGTCCTCCGTGAAGAACGCCTTGCCGTTCTGCCGGAGGTAAAGGTCGTACAGGTACATGATCCCGAAGTAGCCGGTGTCACCCGACACCTTCTGGGTGTCGCGGATCTTCTTGAGGGCGGAGAAGTACTCGTCCCACGTCCAGCCCTGCTTGGGCTTGATGCCGGCCTTTTCGAAGACCTTCTCGTCAATGACCAGCGACATGGTGTTGGAGCCGACGGGTACGCCGAGCAGTTTTCCGTTCACCTCGCCGACCTTCTCGACTCCGGCTCTGAAGTTCTTGAGGCTCAGATTGCCCGCATCGACTTGGGATTTGAGGTCGAGGAGGA
This sequence comes from Streptomyces sporangiiformans, assembly GCF_005768555.2. Lineage (GTDB taxonomy): Bacteria > Actinomycetota > Actinomycetes > Streptomycetales > Streptomycetaceae > Streptomyces > Streptomyces sporangiiformans. Next base: position 14,683 of record NZ_VCHX02000298.1, on the reverse strand, counting down.
CACTTCTCTTGTCGTACTTCTGCAGGAAGGCAACGGCGTTCTGGAATACGTCCGGCGGATTTCCACCGGCGGCCTGGGTCTGGAACTTCTCCCAAAAGGCCACGTAATCCTGGAAGTCCGTCTTCACCTTGATCTTCGGGTACTTCTTCTCGAAGAGCGCGATGGTCTGGTTGATGCGCTTGGCCCGCTCCTCCGCGCCCCACCAGGCGAAGCGGATCTCGACGGGCCCGCCCCCCGAGCCGCCGCCGTCTCCCCCGCAGCCCGTGGTCGCGGCCAGCCCCAGCGCCGCCACCGACGCCCCGCCCGCCTTGAGGACCGTCCGCCTCTCGACACTCCCGTTGTTACCCACAGTAGGGCCCTCCCCGCGACGTTCTCGACCGCTCCATGAATCGTTTCAAGTAAGCGCTTGCTGGCACAAGGTACGGAGGCCCTCCGGGGACGTCAATGATTCGGACAGGATTTGATGTGGGCGGGCCCGCTCGCACGAGGGTGTCAACCTGGCTGATTTGCCAGGGGAGTTGGGCGACTGCGCAGGTGGGGTGGATGGGGTCGACCGGTCGAACGGGAGTCGAGGGAAGGAAGTTGATGTGGTGTCGGACAGATTGTTGATGAGGGAGTGGGGAGTTGAGGGATGCGAGGGGCCCAGGCAGTGACAGCTCGGGGGGACGGTGAGATGACAGAAGGGCGGGCCCACCTGCCGGGGCGGCCATGGCGAGGCGGGCAACGTCCGGCGGTGCCGTGCTGAGGCGAGCTCGGCGTGTGCGGATGGGAAGCGCACGCGAAGGCACCAGGTTGCGGCAACGGCGTGGACTGCGCGCCGGGTCCCCGAGACCGCCCCGAGCTACCCGGGACGGGGCAGGGCTCCCGCGAGGCAAGAGCACCGGTTACCGCACCGGACGCAGGAGGGCGCGCAGGAGAATCCGCAGATCACAGGCTCGGAGAGCCGCAGCGCCCCGGCGGCGATCGCGCCCCAGCGAAGTGGTCCGGTCGTACGAAGTTCTCGGCCGCGCCGATCATGGCGGAAGCCGTGCCGCCGTCGCCCGGCAAACATGAACAGCCGCAAACAGCCGTATCGGCTGACAGCTCGGAGGCGGGGCAGCCGGAGAGCCGGACCGGACGAGACCGGGCCGACCGGACCCGGATGCGGTTGGCGAAGGCCCCACGGCGCTCGGCGGGGCGCCGACGCGACCTGCGCCGATACCCGGGGGGGGCGGGGTTTGGGTGGCGACCGAGGCCGGGGCTTGGGCCGGGGTCAGGCCGGCCGGAGACGACGAAGGCGGCCCGGCTGCGTTTCCGCAGGCGAAGGCCGCCAGTCATACGTGGGCGATACTGGGATCGAACCAGTGACCTCTTCGGTGTGAACGAAGCGCTCTCCCGCTGAGCTAATCGCCCGGGCGCAGGAAGAACATTACCCCATGTCAGGACGTGCTTCCGACCGCCCACCGAGCACGCGGAACCGAGCCGCTATTCCTTGATCTTCCACGGCATCTCTAAACCGAAGCGCCAGAGGTAGATCCCGACCAGGACCCCGATGATCACCAGACCGATCGTCGTCAGGATGATGTTCCGGCGCCGCACCCTGGGATCGAGCGCCCGCTGTGTCGCCTCGGTGACCTTGCGCTTCGTCCAGCGGAGCACCAGCTGCGCCCAGACGAACTCGGTCGCCCAGATCGCCATGCCGCCGAAGATGACCAGCCAGCCCGGCCCGGGCAGCGGCAGCATGATCACGCCACCCACCACGATGGCCAGCCCCACCACGAAGACGCCCACTTGCCAGCTCAGGTGGAGCATGCGCCGGGCCTTGATGAATTCCGGTGCACGGGACCCGAGCGCCCGCTCGCGTGCTGTTTCGTCGGCCGCCGTCACGACCTTCCCCGTTTCGTCACTCCCCGTATTCATACGGCCAAACCCTACCGGACAGAAACCAGTCACCGGAATGGTCGTACGCGACGAACGCATACTCGGCCGGATGAGCTACGTAAAGACACGCAAAACACTCAGAGGGGTTTACAACGGCACCGTAGGTGGCATGTCGATTTCGCCGACGTGCGAATCCCCGAGCGCACACTGAGCGAAAGGCCCTGGCGCTTATGAACACCACGGTCAGCTGCGAGCTGCACCTGCGCCTCGTTGTGTCGAGCGAGTCCTCACTGCCTGTTCCCGCAGGACTGCGGTATGACACGGCCGATCCCTACGCCGTGCACGCCACCTTCCACACCGGAGCCGAGGAGACCGTCGAGTGGGTGTTCGCCCGCGACCTCCTCGCCGAGGGCCTGCACCGGCCCACGGGTACCGGCGACGTCCGCGTCTGGCCGTCCCGCAGTCACGGTCAGGGCGTCGTCTGCATCGCCCTGAGCTCCCCGGAGGGGGAGGCTCTGCTCGAGGCCCCGGCGCGGGCCCTGGAGTCGTTCCTGAAGCGAACGGACGCCGCCGTGCCCCCAGGCACGGAACACCGCCATTTCGATCTCGACACGGAGCTCTCGCACATCCTGGCGGAAAGCTAGGGCGAGGCCCCGCACAAAGCCGCCCGGCGCCGTCCACTCGGGGAGACGGCTCGGGCTCAGACAACCGCATATGGCACACACCGGCGCCGTCGCCGCGGACTCCCGCGGAGGCGGCGCCGGTGCGCGGTGCCGGTCCCAGTGCCGGTGCGTGGTGCCGGTGCGTGGTGCCGGTCCCAGTGCCGGTGCGTGGCGCCGGTGCGTGGTGCCGGTCCCAGTGCCGGTGCGTGGTGCATGGTGCCGGTGCGCCGGCTCGACGTATGTTCGACTCCACCGGACGTACGCTCGACACCATCACCTGTGCCAGCCGCTCCGCAGGTCCGGCTGTTCGACGCGGCCGGCGCCGAGGCCTCGTGTCGCACAGCCGCTAGCATCGGCGAGCATCGGCGGGCGTCCGCCCGACCCCCCAGGCCAGGGAGCGAAACGTGCTCATCACCCACGACACCCGGTGCTCCCTCGACACCGTGGTCGATCTGGTGAACACCGCACCGGAGGACGACACGACGGACGGGCTCGCGAGTATCGCGGCCCTGAACGATTTCGTACGAACCCACGAGATCAGCGATGTCGGCACGCTGTCCGAACTCGATCTCTCGGCGGTGCGCAAGATCCGCGGGCGCTTCGCCGGGGTCTTCGCGGCGTCCGACGCCCGCACCGCCGCCGCACTGATCAACGAGCTGGTCGCCGCGGCGGGCACCACGCCACGGCTCACCGACCACGACGGCTACGACTGGCATGTGCACTACTTCGCGCCCGGTGCGTCCGTCGCGGACCATCTGGCGGCCGACTGCGGAATGGCTCTGGCGTACTTCGTGGTGGCGGGGGAACAGGAGCGCCTGCGGCGCTGCGAGGCGCCCGACTGCCGGCGTGCCTTCGTCGACCTCTCCCGCAACCGCTCCCGCCGCTACTGCGACAGCCGGACCTGCGGAAACCGCCTGCACGTGGCCGCCTACCGGGCGCGGCGCAAGGAGGCGGCCGGCTGACGGAGCCCTTGGCGGGTGACGCCAGGGACTCCGCATACGGCTCAGAGCAGCAGCAGATCGTGCAGCGAAGCCATGAGCAGGAGACAGCCGATCACCGCAAGGAAGATCATCAGCGGTGGCTGGGAAAGTGCGAAGAGACAACCTCGCCGCTCCTCGGGAGGCACGGCGGCGTCGCTCTGTGTTGTGTCCAGCATCTCGCGGGCGATGATGGCGCAGCTGAGACTCCCGAGGCGATCAACACGCCCGGAAAATGGGGTAGTTAGCCGAAATCCGTGACGCGACTGTCCAGCATCTGGGATAGAGGGCCGCGACGTGGGGCGCCTTCCGTGCGCCGTCCGGCTGACTGTGTCGTTTCAGAACGGCATATCCGGTGCCCGTCGGCGTCAAATGCCGTGCTTCTTCAGGATGGCTTCGATGTCGCTGAAGTCGTCCGCCGAGTCGGCCGCGCGGGGTTTGGCCCTGGGCTCGGGACGGGTCGCCGGGGGCTTCGCCGGCCCCAGCGAGGGCGCCGAGGCCGCGGGAGCGACCGCCTCGCGCCGTGCGGCCCGGGCGGCCGCCTTGCGCTCTTTTCGTGTCCCGCCGCCACGCCGCTCGACGGCGCGCGTCGTCACGAACAGCAGCCAGGAGGCGCCGAGCACGCCGAAGCCCGCCCAGGCCACCGGACTGAAGGCGGTTTCAGCCACCCACTCGACGGCCCCGGTCATCACCAGGCCGAGGGGGACCAGCGAGTACGCCACCAGGCGGGCCGCCATGAGGAAGCGCTTGCGATACGCGGTGACCGCGGCGATGCCCAGGCCGGCCGCGGAGACGGCGGAACAGACGGTCTCGGCAATCATCCGGTCCTCCAGGCAGGGATGGGTCGAGCGGCTTGCTGCGTCCCTTCCATCCTGCACCGCTCCGTGCCCGGTATGCCATGGTCCGAGCAGACCCTAGGGTCATCTCCGGGTCGCCTCCTCCTCAGGGCTCGGTAGGGGGCTGTAAGGCCCGGTAGGCGTCTGCAAGGCCGATGGGCGTCTGCTCTGCAAGGCTCGGAGGGGCGCTGTAGGACACTGGTCCCCATGAGTGACTCCTCCCCCACAGGCCCCGTCGTCCCCGTCCTGGACGTGTGGTGCGAACTCCAGTGCGCCGACTGCCGCAGCGCCCTCGACGACCTGCGCGCGCTGCGGGCCCGCTACGGTGACCGGCTGGAGCTGCGGCTGCGGCACTTCCCGCTGGAGAAGCACAAGCACGCGTTCGCGGCCGCGCAGGCCGCCGAGGAGGCCGCGGCACAGGGCCAGGCCTGGCCGTACGTGGAGGCGGTGCTGGGCCGCGTCGAGGAACTGGACCGCGGGGGCGAAGCCTTCCTGGTGGAGGTGGCTCGCGAACTCGGCCTGGACGCCGAGGAGTTCGACACCGCCCTGGTGGACGGCCGGCACATCCTGATCGTCGACGCCGACCAGGCCGAGGGCAAGGCCATCGGCGTGACCGGCACACCGACGTACGTCATCGACGGTGAGCGCCTCGACGGCGGCAAGAGCCAGGAGGGGCTGCGCGAGCGCGTCGAGGCCATCGTGGACCGGCTGCTGGCCGGGCAGAAGGCCTGACCTCCACGGACGCTGGGCGGCCGCCACCAGCTCGGGCGGCCTCCACGACCTCCACTGCCCCCTACGGCCTCTACACCAGGCTCTTGTAAACGTGGTAAGTGGTCGTCTCGTAGCCGAGTGACTCGTAGAGCCGCTCGGCCGGGGTGTTCCCCGCGAAGACGTTCAGGCCGATCCTGGTCCGTCCGGCGGCGATCGCCTGCGCCTCCGCCAGCAGCATCAGCGCACGGCCGTGCCCCCGGCCCCGGTACCCTTCGTCGGCCTCCACGTCGTAGACGAACGCGATGCCGTCGCGTGCCGCCAGCCACAGTGTGCCCACCTGTGTGCCTTCGTGTTCGAGGACGCTGAACACCTTGCCCTCGGTGGCGAGCCCGCCCCGCAGCGCTGTGGCATGGTCCGGCTCTGCCTTGGCGCGGGCCTCGGCCTCGGGCACGCCACGGTCGATGAGGTCGCGGACGTAGGCCTCCTTGCCGCGCTCGAGCCAGGGCGCGAACTCCGCCTCCGTCATCGGGCGGCTCCGGCTGCCGGCGGGCAGCGCGGGCGGGGTGTCGCCGAGCGGCTTCTCCATGTTGCGGGAGCGCACCACGTAACCGAGCGCCGTGGCCAGCCGCAGAGCTGCCTCCGCGGCGGCGGGCACCGCCGCCTCGATCCGCCGGCAGCCCCAGCCTCGCGCCACCTCCTCGGCGGCGAGCGCGGCCACGGTGCCCCGTCCCCGACGGCGGTCCGGTTCGTCGATTCCCAGCTCACGGATCTGGGCGACGGACGGGCCGAAGGCGGGGTGGGTCGCGAGGTGTATCGCACCGACGGGACGGCTGTTCACACACACCGTGTAGTGGCGTGACAGCGCCCCGTGCGCTTCGCGCTGAAGCGGCTCGGTCGGCCGCAGGGTCGTGGTCATCAGGGGTGTTCTACCCGCGGAACGCCTTCACGTCATCCGGTTGAGGCCGCCGGCGTGCACGTCACGGGTCCAGGTCGTTCCCGGCCCGCTCGTCGAAGATCCGCATGGCCTTGGCGGTCACCGGCCCCCGTGCACCCGGGAGTTCGCGCGAGTCGACCCGGTGCACGGCCTGCACATCGCGCAGTGTCGAGGTCAGGAAGACCTCCTCGGCGCGTTCCAGCACATCCAGCGGCAGGTCGGTCTCCTTGGCGCCGGTCCACGCGACGGTGAGGGCACGCGTGATGCCCGCGAGACAGCCGGAGGCGATCGGCGGGGTGTGCAGCTCGCCGTCGACGACCACGAAGACATTGGACCCGGTGCCCTCGCACAGTTGCCCCACGGTGTTCGCGAACAACGCCTCGGACGCCCCCTGTTCGCGCGCGCGGGCGAGGGCGACGACGTTCTCGGCGTACGACGTGGTCTTGAGGCCGGTGAGCGCGCCGCGCTCGTTACGGGTCCAGGGCACGGTGATCACGGCGGTGGAGTCGGGACGGCGCGGGGACTCGCCCAGGGCGACGACGAGGGTCGGACCGTGCTCGCCGCGGTCGGAGCCGAGCGGGGAGACACCGCCGGTGTACGTGATCCTCAGGCGCCCGAGCGGCATCGGGTTGGCCTCCACGACGGCGGCGCAGGCCCGGCGCACCTCGTCGAGGTCGGGCTCGGGCAGCCCGAGTCCGCCGGCCGAGCGCGCCAGGCGGTCGAGGTGACGGGTGAGCGCGAACGGCCGGCCGTCGACCGCCTTCACGGTCTCGAAGACGCCGTCGCCCACGGTCAGTCCGTGGTCGAGGACGGAGACACGGGCCGACTCGATGTCCTGCAACCCGCCGTCGAGCCAGATCTTCACCTAGGGGTCCCTTCATCAGCGTCGTACGCCCCTGCTGCACCGTACGCCCCTGTATACGTCCGCGACGTATACGCCCCCGACGCTACAGCGAGCAGTCGCGCGGCTTTCAGCTCGGTCTCCTGCCACTCACGCTCGGGGTCCGAGCCCCAGGTGATACCGGCGCCGGAGCCGAAGCGCAGCACGGCGGCGCCCTCGGCGGACCGGTCGATCCAGAAGGTGCGGATGCCGACGGCCAGCTCCCCGGTCCCCCGGTCGGCGTCGACCCAGCCGATGCCACCGCAGTACGGGCCGCGGGGCGCGGTCTCCAAAGACTCGATGATCCGCAGAGCACTGGACTTGGGGGCTCCGGTGACGGAGCCGGGCGGAAACGTCGCCTCCAGCAGTTCCGGCCAGCCCGCGTCCTCGCGCAGCTCGCCGCGCACCGTCGAGACGAGGTGGACCAGGCCGGGATGCTTCTCGACGACGCACAGGTCGGGGACGGTCACGGTGCCGGTGGCGCAGACCTTCCCGATGTCGTTGCGGACGAGGTCCACGATCATCACGTTCTCGGCGTGATCCTTCTCCAGGAGGTCCGCCTCGGTGTGTCCGGTGCCCTTGATCGGGCCGGATTCCACGATCCGGCCGGCACGGCGCAGGAAGAGTTCGGGGGAAGCGGTGGCCGTCTCGACGCCATGATCGCGGAGGCGGATCGTTCCGGCATAGGGTGCCGGGTTGCCACGGGCGAGCAGCGCGGTGAGCGCGTCCACGTCGGCGTCCTCGGCGACCGGTGCCGACAGGACCCTGCAGAGGTTCGCCTGGTAGACCTCACCGGCCGCGATGTACTCCCGTATACGGCCCACGCCCGCCGTGTACGCGGCGTGGTCGAGCGAGGACGTCCAGTCGTCCACCGACGGACCCCGCCACTGCCCCGGCATCGGCGCGGGCACGGGCTCGTGACGTACGTCACGGAAGCGGGCGCACACGAGACGCCCCTCGAAGGAGGCGGACACGGCCCAGAAGCCACGGGAGTCCAGGGCCGCCGGGTCGCTGGTCACATCGAGGAGGCCGGTCGCGACCAGGCCGCCGAAGCGGGCGAGAGCAGGGAGGTCGTGCACGGCTGTGAGTCTATGGTGGGTGACCTCCCGGCGCCTCGGCCGCGTCTCCTCGCGGTCGCACCGCAGCACGCTGCACAAACGCGTTTTTGTACTGGCCCCGGAATCCGCTAGAGTTCAACACGTCGTCGGGACGCGCAAGCCGACCGAAACGACAGGCGGACGTAGCTCAGTTGGTAGAGCGCAACCTTGCCAAGGTTGAGGTCGCGAGTTCGAACCTCGTCGTCCGCTCGCAGGAGCAGGGGATCTTCCCGACCCCCGGCATACCTGGTGGAGTGGCCGAGAGGCGAGGCAACGGCCTGCAAAGCCGTCTACACGGGTTCAAATCCCGTCTCCACCTCCAAGGACGATTAGCTCAGCGGGAGAGCGCTTCCCTGACACGGAAGAGGTCACTGGTTCAATCCCAGTATCGTCCACTGGTCCGGCTCACCGGATCCCGCGCGATTAGCTCAGCGGGAGAGCGCTTCCCTGACACGGAAGAGGTCACTGGTTCAATCCCAGTATCGCGCACGCACCATGCACTACCAGCGGGCCCCGTCGCACGACCGACGGGTCCCGTATGCGGTTCCATCCCGCGCGATTAGCTCAGCGGGAGAGCGCTTCCCTGACACGGAAGAGGTCACTGGTTCAATCCCAGTATCGCGCACCAGCCGAAGCCCCCGGCCGTCTCGTACGGCCGGGGGCTTTGTGGTGCTCAAGTCCTGCTCCCGAGGGGTGCTCAGGAGGAGAAGAGCATGTGGCCGAAGCTCTTGTGGCGCTTGTGACCGTAATGACCGCCATGGCCTCCGTGGCCACCGTGCGGGGCGCCCCACGCGGGTGCGGGAGCGGACGGGTAGGCCTGAGGGGCGGCCGGGGGCGGCGGCGCGGGCTGCTGCCACTGGGACTCCATGCGGGTCAGCGACTCCAGCTCGCCATAGTCGAGAAAAATGCCGCGGCAGCCGCTGCACTGCTCGATCTGGACGCCGTTGCGGTTGTACGTGTGCATGGGCGCTCGGCACTTCGGACACTGCATGTCGGCTCAACTCCTCGCCGGTCGGTACTGCTTCGCCAGGACAGACACTGCCCGGCTTCGGTCGGTTGCACCCTACTTCGACGGACCCGGTGACAACTCCGGCGGGTGAGCGGCCATTCGGTCACAGGCGTCGATCACGGCCTGCTCCACCTCGTCGAGCGGACGGCCGGCCTCCGCCGCCTTCGCGATCGCCAGGGCCGCGGTCTGCACGCTGAGCGCGCGGGCCGGGATGTCCAGCGCGGGCCAGGGGTCGGCGTCCGCGGGGACGGCAGGGCCGTCGGCCTTCTGATACGCCACCAGGAACCGGGTCCACTCGTCGGGCGGAAGGAGGCCGCAGGCGAACCAGGCGGCGGGCCGGGCGAGATCCCACGCGGGCTCGCCCCACCCGAGGTCGTCGATGTCTATCAGCAGCCACTCGCCGGCCGGGGCGCGAACGAGCTGGCCCAGGTGCAGATCGCCATGGCACAGCGTGGGGCGGTGCGGCATCGATGCCTCACCCCTGGCCCAGGCGGGCAGCACGGACCAGGCACGCAGGACCGGGGCGGCCGCGGGGTGCGGGCCCGCGGCTCGGAGGCGGGCGACGGCGCGGGCCGCCTTCGCCGGGCCGCGCATCGGAGGGAGGCCGGGCGGGAGGACGGCCTCAGGTGTCCGGTGGAGGCGGGCGAGGAGAGTGGCGGCGTCCTCCCAGGGGGCGGCCTCAGGTGTGTCGGGGTCCACGGGGGTTCCGTAGGGCCAGAACGTGACCAGGCGGCCGTGCAGGTCGACGGCGCTCTCGCCGAGGGGCGGCAGCAGGACGCCGTTGAGGGCCGGGTGCGCGGCGACGGCCATACGGGCGGCCAGCTCGTCGGTGTCGGTGCCGGGGGCGTGCGCCTTCGCCACGGTGTCGGCGTGCCGGACGACGGTGCCGTCGGGGCGGTCGGCCAGGACGGTGGTGTCCGTACCGCAGCCGCACCGGTCCGCTGCCGGGTGGACCGCGGCTCGCACTCTCGCGGTCAGCGCGGGCACAACGCCTGCGGTCACTCGGATCCTCCTGAGGTCGTACGTCGCCGGATCTGCCCCGCGAGCGTACGCAGACAAGAGCAATGCCCGCGCAGCTCCCCAGCTGCGCGGGCATTTGTGCCGTCCGCCGCACCCCCGTCCCCACGGGGTTTCATGGCCGGATGTCCCCGCCCGGACCGCTCTTCCGGGCCTGGGGCGCCGCTCAGCGCCCCAGCATCACGCCCACGGACGACGCCTGTGTGACCACTGCCTCCCAGCCGCCGAAGACGACCACGAGCAGGGCTGCCAGGGGGAGGACCATGGCCGTCGCCACCAACGGGTGGCGCTGGCCGGACCGGCGGGTACCGAACGCGGCGATGTACGCCCTGCGTCCCCGCGTGCGGGTCATCGTCTGCGATGCCGTGTCCGCCATGGCCCCTCTCCTGACCTTTTGTTGAAAGCTCTTGTTGTCTGGCAGCGGCGGGTGTCTGACCTCGGGGGACGAGTGCTGCACCCGCCGCTTGACCTCAAATCTAGGCGGGCGGGGCCCGCGGGGCGTCATGCCCTCGTACCGATTGCCGGGCCTCCCGGAGGATGAGCGGTGACCTGGTGAGTACTCCCCTGGGTGGAGACGAGGACCTAGGTCTCGGGGTCTTCCCGGAGGGGACGCCCGATCTACCCGGTCTGCTCCGAACTGTCCTCCCGGGGGACAGGCTGTTCGACCAGGGCAAGCACCCGGTTCGCCATGAAGCGGGCCGTGCGGACCACGGATCCGGAGCGAGTGACTTCGCTCACTTCCACCACTCCCCTGCGGACCGCCGTCTCCACCCGTCGGCCCGCTCGGCTCGCCACCACCTCGTAGGTGCGCGTCGTGTCCCCCGCGTCCACGACTATCTCCACGCGATCACCCTTCACTGATCCAATCCCCCTTCCGCGACGGACGGTTGGGCATCCGGGGAGCTCAACGCGCCCTGGCTCCCCCGTCCCCTGACCGTCCTTCAAGTTTCCCACCGGGCACTGACAATCGATCGGGCGGCGAGGGCGCGGCCTCTGCGCGCGCCCGGCCGCGGAAACGTAAGCTGTGGCTCGTCAAACGGACCGGGCAGCGGGGATGGACATGGCGATGATGCGCCTGAGGCGCGAGGACCCGCGTGTCGTCGGCTCGTTCAGGCTTCACCGACGGCTCGGCGCGGGTGGGATGGGCGTGGTCTATCTGGGCTCCGACCGGCGTGGCCAGCGGGTTGCTCTGAAGGTGATCCGGCCGGATCTGGCGGAGGACCAGGAGTTCCGGTCGCGGTTCGCCCGCGAGGTGTCGGCGGCGCGGCGGATCCGGGGTGGGTGCACCGCGCGGCTCGTAGCCGCCGATCTGGACGCGGACCGGCCCTGGTTCGCGACGCAGTACGTCCCCGGGCCCTCACTGCACGACAAGATCGCCGAGGAGGGGCCGCTCACCGCGGCCGAGGTCGCCGCCGTCGGCGCCGCCCTCTCCGAGGGGCTCGTCGCCGTGCACGAGGCCGGGGTCGTGCACCGGGATCTCAAGCCGTCGAACATCCTGCTGTCCCCGAAAGGGCCGCGCATCATCGACTTCGGCATCGCCTGGGCGACGGGGGCGAGCACGCTCACCCACGTCGGTACGGCGGTGGGGTCGCCCGGATTCCTCGCGCCCGAGCAGGTGCGGGGTGCCGCCGTCACACCGGCCACCGACGTGTTCGCGCTCGGGGCGACGCTCGCGTACGCAGCGACCTCCGACTCGCCCTTCGGGCACGGCAGTTCCGAAGTGATGCTCTACAGAGTGGTGCATGAGGAGCCGCAGTTGAAGGGAGTGCCGGACGCGCTGGCTCCGCTCGTACAGGCATGTCTGGCGAAGGATCCGGAGGAACGGCCCAGCACGCTCCAACTGTCGTTGCGGCTCAAGGAGATCGCGGCCCGTGAGACGCACGGGCTGGGCGACGCGCGGCCGCCCGCGCCGCGCACGAGCGAGGGCGACCGGCCGGCGGGCCGGGTCACCGAGAGCTACTCGGATCAGCGCACCCAGCGGCGTACCCAGGGCACTCCCCCGCCTTCGCGGAGCGGTACGCCGTCGCGCTCGGGGTCGCGGCCGACGCCGTCGCGGGGCAACTCGGCCCGCTCGACGGGTGGCAGGTCCACACCGGTACGCAGTGGGGCCGGGCGTACGGCGCCGCGCACCACCGGTGCCGGGCGGCGGCCCGCCAACCCCCGGCTGCTGCGGCAGCGGCTCTTCGTGTTCGTCGTGGTGACGCTGCTGGTGGCGCTCGGGATCGCGGCCGCGCAGGGGTGCCAGGCTACGGAGCGCGGGCTCGGCGGTGCGGGCGGTGCGGGCGTGTCGGAGCAGCGGAAGCAGGAGCGCGTGGCGCCGGACTACAAACCGCTGGACGGACCGCTGATGTCCGAGCGGTACGACTCGACGCTGGACATCTCGAGGTGAGACGGCGGGGCGCGCCGGGTGGTGTCCGACACTTGCCAGGCCTGCGGGCCGCCCAGTCGACCAGTCGAGCGCTAGGTCTGCGGGCGGCCCGTCGCCACCGCGTAGAACGCGACCGCGGCTGCCGCGCCCACGTTCAGTGAGTCGACGCCGTGGGCCATCGGGATGCGCACCCATTCGTCCGCGGCCACCAGCGCCTGGGTGGACAGGCCGTCGCCCTCCGCGCCGAGCATCAGGGCGACGCGGTCCATCCGGTGCGGGGCCACCTCGTCGAGGGTCTTGGCCTTCTCGTCGGGGGTGAGCGCCAGGAGGCCGAAGCCCGCCTCGCGGACCGACTCCAGGCTCCTGGGCCAGGAGTCTAGACGCGCGTACGGGACGGAGAAGACCGCGCCCATGGAGACCTTCACGCTGCGACGGTAGAGCGGGTCCGCGCAGTCCGGTGAGAGCAGCACGGCGTCCATGCCGAGAGCGGCGGCGGAACGGAAGATCGCACCGATGTTGGTGTGGTCGTTGACCGACTCCATGACGACAACCCGGCGGGCCGTCTGGAGCAGGTCGTCGGGGGTGGGCAGCGGTTTGCGCTGCATGGAGGCGAGCGCTCCGCGGTGCACGTGATAGCCGGTGACCTGCTCCGCGAGTTCGGGGCTGACCGCGTACACCGGGGCGGGCAGCTCGTCGATGACGTCGCGCATGACGTCGACCCACTTGGCGGAGAGCAGCATCGAACGCATCTCGTAACCGGCGTCCTTGGCCCGTCTGATGACCTTCTCGCCCTCGGCGATGAACAGGCCTTCGGCGGGTTCGCGCTTACGGCGCAGCTCCACGTCGGTCAGCCCCGTGTAGTCGCGCAGACGCGGGTCGTCAGGATCCTCAACGGTGATGAGATCGGCCACAGGGGTGATACTGCCTTGTCCTGAGTGTGCTGCCAACGGCTGGGACCGTGTGTGTTACCCCCGGTTACGCGGAGGTCGCCGGGCGCCCGGTCGTGGTGGCGTCCGGGCCCACGTTCACCACGTCGCCGATGACGATGACGGCCGGCGGCTTCACGTCCTGGGCGCGTACGGTCTCGGCGACCGTTTCGAGGGTCGCGTCCACCCGGCGCTGCGCGGCCGTCGTGCCTTCCTGAATGAGGGCCACGGGGGTGTCGGGCGCCTTGCCGTGCGCGACGAGCGTCTCGGCGATCTTGCCGATCTTGTCCACGCCCATCAGTACGACGAGGGTGCCGCGGAGCTTGGCGAGCGCGGGCCAGTCGACCAGGGAGCGGTCGTCGTCGGGGGCGACATGGCCGCTGACGACGGTGAACTCGTGGGCCACGCCGCGGTGCGTGACAGGGATTCCCGCGGCACCGGGCACCGAGATCGAGCTGGAGATGCCGGGCACGACCGTGCAGGCGATGCCCGCCTCCGCGAGAGCCTGGACCTCTTCCATCCCGCGGCCGAAGACGAAGGGGTCGCCGCCCTTCAGGCGCACCACGGACTTGCCCTGCTTGGCATGCTCGATCAGCGCGTTGTTGATCGCTTCCTGCGCCATGAAGCGGCCGTACGGGATCTTCGCCGCGTCGATCACCTCGACGTGGGGCGGGAGTTCGGCGAGCAGGTCGCGCGGGCCCAGGCGGTCCGCGATGACCACGTCCGCCTCGGCGAGGAGGCGGCGGCCGCGGACCGTGATCAGGTCGGGGTCGCCGGGTCCGCCGCCGACCAGGGCGACGCCGGGGGCCCGGGTGCGGTGGTGGGGGGCCACGAGAGTGCCGTCGCGGAGCCCTTCCACGACCGCGTCGCGGATGGCCGCGGTGTGGCGGGGGTCGCGGCCCCGGGCGTTCGTGGTGAGGACGGCCACGGTGACGCCCTCGCTGTGGCCTGTCGCCGGGGTCCAGGCTGTGGCCGCATCGGCGTCGTCGGAGCGTACGCACCACACTCGGTGGGCCTCCGCCTCGGCCGAGGCCCGGGTGTTCGCGTCGTGGTCGCTCGTGGCGATCAGGGCGTACCAGGCCTCGGCGAGGTCGCCCTCCTGGTACGCGCGCTTCGTCCAGGTGAGCTCGCCCGCGTCCGCCATCGCCTCTACGGAGGGAGTGGCTTCCGGGGATACGAGGTGGAGGTCCGCGCCCGCCGCGATCAGGGCCGGGAGGCGGCGCTGGGCCACCTGGCCGCCGCCGAGGACGACTACGCGGCGGCCGGTCAGGCGGAGGCCTACGGGGTAGGCGGGGTTTTCGGCCATGGCGGTGCGGCTCCTCGTGGGGCGGTGCGAGACGGGCCCCTGCGGCTCTGGAGTGGCCCTGACATGCGGATTTTACGGCGCGGGGTGGTGGGTGGCTGGG
>NZ_VCHX02000296.1 GCF_005768555.2 Streptomyces sporangiiformans | reverse complement strand
GCCGGGCGGCCGCGGCCGCCCGGCCCCTTCGTGCACCGGCCGAAGTCGCCCCGCTCAGGAGGTGGCCGTCGGGCTGATGATGAAGTTGCTGAAGCCGCCGTTGCGTTGGGCGATTCCGCCGATGGCGTCGTTGACCTGCTCCAGCGGGAACACCTGGTGCTCCAGCGGCCCGAGGTCGAGGAGGCCGCCCTCCACCATGTCGGCCATGGCCTGGCCCTCGCCGGAGGTGAACCACGCCGAACCGATCAGCCGCAGCTGCTGGTCCATCATCCGGTGGATGTCGATGGGCAGATCGCCGGCGACGGCGCCGATGTTCACCGCGATGCCCCCGCGCGCCATCGCACGCATGCCGGCGAGGAACGTCTCGTGCGGTGCGCCCGGGCCGAGCGCGTCGATGTAGATGTCGGCGCCGTAGCCGTCCGTCTCCTCGCGCACCCAGTCGTCGACCGGACCGTCGTTGAGGGAGTGCAGGCGCAGTCGGCCGTTCCCGAGCTTGGCGACCTGGTCGAGCAGTCCCTGGTCGCGGCCGGTGCCGTACACGTGCGTCAGGCCGAGTGCGGGCGCGAGGAGCGCCGCGCCGATGCCGAGGGTGCCGCTGATGCCGTTGATCAGGATCGTCTTGCCCGGACCGGCACCGGCCTTGCGGAGCGCGGAGTACATGGTGCCGAGGTAGCCGAAGCGGGCCGCGGCGTTGAAGGACAGCGAGTCGGGCAGCTTCACCAGGGAGTGGGCGGGCGCCACCATGTACTCGGCCAGGCCGCCCTGGTAGCGGTCCAGCAGGTCGATCGCGGTGGCGGAGAAGCCGAAATATCCGGCGAAGGCGTAGCTGGCGCAGTTGATCGAGTCGCCGTTGCGGCACGACCGGCACGACCCGCAGGAACGGCCCGGGTTGACGTACACCCGGTCGCCCGGCTTGAACGCCTGGACGCCCTCGCCCACGGACTCGACCACTCCGGCCGGGTCGAGCCCGAAGACCGCCGGAAGGGTCGGCAGGGGGCTGTGCGGGAACCACGTCGTCCACATGTTCAGGATGTTGGCGAGGTTCGGGACGATGTTGACGGCGTGGACGGTCACCCGGACGTCACCGGGTCCCGGCTCGGGGATCGGGAGCTCCTCGAGCTTCATCGGCTCGCCGACGTGGTGCATCCGCGCGGCGCGCATGGTCGCAGTCATGGCCTCTCCTTGGGTGTGGGTGATGGAGATGCCACCGGTGACGCCGGCCCGCATCTCGGGTGGTGAAGGTTGAACTGACCGAACTGGATCAGTCGTTGTGGAGCAGGGCCGTCAGCCGCGCCCGCTGCAGCTTCCCGGTCGCTCCGCGGGGCAGGGCCGGTACGACGCAAAGGCGCCGGGGCCACTTGTGCCGGGCGAGCCGGCCGTCGAGGTGGTCGCGGAGGTCGTCCAGGGACGGTTCGCCGTCGGTCGTGACCAGGAAGGCGGTCACGACCTCTCCCCAGACAGGGTCCGGCGCTCCGGAGACCGCGACCTCCACAACACCCGGGAGGTCGGTCAGCGCGTTCTCGACCTCGGCGGGGTCGACGTTCTCGCCGCCGGTGATGATGGTGTCCTTGACGCGTCCGACGACCTCCAGCCGGCCCTGTGCGTCGATCCGCCCCCGGTCTCCGGTGTGGAACCAGCCGTCGGGGTCGGTGGTGGACCGAGGTCCGGTGGGGGTCCAGTACGAGGACGCGACCGACGGCCCTCGTACCCAGATCTCGCCCGGGGCTTCCACGGGGGCGGGCGACCCGGCCTCGTCCACGACGCGCAGTTCGACGCCGGGCGCGGGACGCCCCGCCGAGGTCGGTGGTTCACCCGCCGCGTCGAGCGCGGAGTACGTCACGCCGGCGCTGGTCTCCGTCAGGCCGAAGGAGTTGACCACACCGATTCCGCGCTCGTCGAGCCGTGCCCTGGTCGCCGTCTGGACGGGTGCTCCTCCGGAGAGCACCCACCGCAACGTGTTCAGGCCGCCGTCGCCGAAGCGGGGGTGGCGGGCCAGCAGGGCCGCCATGGCGGGCACGGCGAAGGCGCAGGTGACGCCGTGGTCACGGACGAGGTCGATGAACAGGCCTGCGTCGAACTTCGGGGCCAGTACCACGGTCCCGCGACGTGCCCAGGTGCACTGGGGAAGTCCGCCCAGTACGGCGACATGGGCCAGCGGTGTGGCGACGAGGGCGACGTCGTCCTCGCCGACGGGCAGCCGGGACAGCCCGGCCACCATGCTCCAGTGCAGGTTGTCGTGCGTCAGCGCGACGCCCTTGGGACGGCCCGAGGTTCCGGAGGTGAAGGCGATGACCGCGATGTCCGAGCCGGCCGGGGGCTCGACGTGGAGCCCTTCGGCGACGGCGGCGGACGGCCCGTCCCCGGGGCGCAAGTCGTCCCAGGTCAGGCGAAGCGGGGCGGAAGGGGCGGAGTCGGCGGCCACGGCCGGTCGGTGCTCCCAGAAGCCCTCGTCGGCGACGACGGCGCGCGGCGCCGTCTCCTCGCAGACGACGGCGAGTTCGCCGCCGGTCACCTGAGGATGGACGGGGACGAGGACGGCTCCCATCCTGGTCACGGCGAACAGCGTGATGAGCGCCTCGGGCCGGGCGGCCCCCTGCATCACGACGCGGTCGCCGCCGCGTACCCCGGCCTTCTCGAGGCGGGCGACGGTGCGCCGGATCGCCAGCTCCAGCTCCGCGTACGTCCACGACCGGTCCGTGAAGACCAGGGCGACCCGGGAGGGAACCTCGGCGGCGCTCGCCACGAGGTGGGCGCCGAACCAGGTGTCCGCCCCGGCCGGGGCCGTGGATGCCGCGCTCATGTCCGTACCTCCGACGTGCGTCTGGCGCGCGCGAGGGCGCCGAGAGTGGATCCCACGAGATCGGCCGTACGCACCGGCACCCGACGCTCCAGCAGCCGACGGGCCGCCAGGTGCTCGGCGGGCCAGTTCAACGTCTCCACGGCCACCAGCCGGTCGTCGCGGAAGGCGTACGCGGCCAGCCGTTCCGGCGAGTCGCCCGGCACCATGTGCACCTCGTCGGTGCTCGCGCGGAGCCCGGCGATCTGCAGTTTGACGGCGCCCTGATCGCTCCAGAACCACGGCAGGCTTTCGTACGGGGCGGGGGAGCCGGCGATACGCCGGCCGACCAGCGCCCCCTGGTCGGTCGCGTTCTGCACGGACTCCAGCCGGACCAGGCCGTGCGCGTGGGGGTGCGGATGGCGTGCGCAGTCACCGACGGCGGAGACCCGGGGGTCGGTGACCGAGCGCAGGTGCGCGTCCACCACGACTCCGTCGTCCACGGCCAGGCCCGCGTCCCGCGCGAGTTCGTCCCGGGGAGCCGCTCCGATGCCGTAGACGACCAGGTCGGCGGGCAGGACACCCTGGTCGGTGACGACCTCGCGCACGCGGCCCGCGCCTTCGATCGACCGTACGGCCGTCGAGGTGAGGATCCTGACGCCGCCGCGCTCGTGTCGCTCCCGCAGATGCTCCTGGAGTTGCGGGGAGACGGCGCGGCTCAGCAGCCGGTCGGCCAGCTCGACCACGGTCACCCGGGCACCGTGAGTGACGGCGACCTGCGCCAGTTCGAGCCCGATGAATCCGCCGCCCACGACGACCACGTCGCGCGCCGCCGCGAGCGCCCGTCCGATCGTCAGGGCGTCGGGGATCGAGCGCAGCGCGTGTACGCCGTCCAGTTCGGCACCGGGGACGGGCAGCGGCCGGTTGCGTGCGCCGGTCGCCAGTACCAGGTGGTCATAGGGGACACGCGCGCCCGTGCGGGTGCTGACCGTGCGCGCGGCGGTGTCGATCGCCGTCGCGTCGTCTCCCAGGCGCAGGTCGATGTTCCGCTCGCGGTAGAAGGACTCCGGCACCAGGCCGGCGCGGATGTCCTCCGGCTCGGTGTGGAGCTTCTTGGACAGCGGCGGCCGCTGGTACGGCAGGTGCCGCTCTTCGGCGAGCACCGTGACCGGGGCCTCGTACCCGGCGTTCCGCAGGGTGGAGACCACGCTGAACCCGGCCTGTCCGCCGCCGACGACGACCACGCCGGCCCCGGATGATCCGCCGCTCATACCTGCTCCTCGGGCACCTGGACGACCAGCCCGTCGAGTGCGTCGGAGAGCTCGATCTGGCAGCTGAGCCGACTGGTGGGGCGGCGTTCGGCGGCGGTGAAGTCCAGCATCTCGTCCTCGACGTCGCCGGGCGGCCCCACCCGCTCGGCATGCGTCGCCTCGACGTAGACGTGGCAGGTGGCACAGGCGGCGTTGCCGCCGCATTCCGCGACGATGCCCTCGACGTCGTTCGACACGGCCGCCTGCATGAGGACGGTCCCGGACGCGGCGCTGACCTTGCGCTGGGTGCCGTCGGGCGACTGGAAGATGACGATTGGCATGAAGTCCTCCTGGTGGGGACGGCTCAGGCTGCTTGCCACGTGACATGGAGGGAGGTGAGCCCCCGGAACACCCAGCCCTCCAGGCGGTCCTCCGCGCTGTCGGCGAGGCGGAGTCCCTTGAGACGGCCGAACACGAGGGGCCAGGCGATCGCGCTCACCTCGTGGCGGGCGACCCAGGCGCCCATGCAGAAGTGCGGACCGCCGCCGAAGGCGAGATGCGGCTGGTGGGGGCGGTCGATGTCGAACTCGTCGGCCCGGTCGAACACGGACTCGTCCCGGTTCCCCGACCCGATCACCAGCGCCACCCGGCTGCCCGCGGGCAGGGGCACCCCGGCGATCTCGTAGTCCTGGGTGAGCTGGCGCGGGTACATGCCGATCGGGGACACCCAGCGGGCCGTCTCCTCGAACACCCGCTTCCAGGCCGCCGGGTCCTTCAGCACCCGGTTCAGCGTCTCGGGACGCCGCAGCAGCGCCCACGCACCCACTCCGAAGACATCACGCGGCTCGTTGACGCCCCCGCCGATGATGACCTTCACGTTGTTCTGGATCTCGGCGAGCTCCACCGGCTCGGCAGCGTGGACCATGGAGGAGATCACCGAGCCGTCGGGCTCGCGTCGCGCGATCTCGGCCATCTCGGCCACCGCCGTGTCGATGGCGGCGGTGGCCTCTTCGGCGCGCTGCCATACGCCGGGGTCGTCGGCGTAGTTGCTGTTGCCGGCCATCATCGCCCGCGACCACGCGGCGACATCGTCGGCGCTCGCATTGCGCAGGCCCAGCACGAGGGCCAGATTGGCCGCCACGAGCGGTTCCGCGAAGTCCCCGACGAGGTCCGCCGCACCGCGCCCGGCGATCCGGTCGAGCAGCCGCCGCGCGTTGCGCTCGAACGCCTCGCCCCACCGATCGCGGACCTGGCGGGGGCGGGCGGGGGGCTCGGCCGCGCTGCGCAGCCGCCGGTGCTGGGGGTCGTCCTCGCGGAGCATGTTGGGCCCGACGACCCGCAGCAGCAGTGACCCCTCCTCCCGTGAGCTGAACACCTCGGGCAGCTTCTCGGCACGGACGATGTCGTCGTACCGGGTGAGCAGGTGCCGACCGATCGAGGGGACCCACGCCAGCGGGGCGTGGCGCCGCAGCCGCGCGTACGCCGGGTACGGATCGCGCCGCAGCTCGGCGAGGTCGAGCTCGACGACCGGTGCGCCGGGTGCCGCGGTGGTGACGGCGCTCACGAGGCCCCGCCCGCACCTATCAGGACGAAGAAGACCGTCGCGGGCTCGGTACCGGGGTTGCGCCAGGCGTGCCGTGTGCTGTTCTGCACGACGATGTCACCGGGGCCCAGGGTCGCGACTTCCCCGCCGTCGAGGTCCAGGACGATCTCGCCCTGCAGGACCACTCCGTAGTCCACGGTGGGGGTGGTGTGCATGCCGGGTGCGTCGGGCTCGAAGAGCTCGGCGAGCCCCGGGGTGGCCTCCAGCTGCTCGGCCCCCGCGGCGGCCGGGTTGAAGCTGGGGTCGGCGTAGACACTCGCCGGCGGGAAAGTGACGGTCAGAGCTATCGTTTCGCCGGGTCCCGGCACCCAGGACCGTATGGCCGCCGTCGGGTCGGCGGAGGGGGCGGCGGGCGCCGCCGTGCTCCACACCAGGGAGTTCGCGAAGCCCGGGGTGTGGGTGTACTGACGGGTGCGGGGCGGCTCGCCGTCGCTGACGACGACGGGCTTGCCGCTGGCGCTGATACCGGTGACGACACGGCGGACCATTGTTCTCTCCTTTGAGAAACTACCGGGGGGCGTCACGTGTGACGGTGGCTGAGACCTTAAAGCGCTCGCGGCCGAAAACGTCAGAGCTGTGACAGTAAAGGTACTGACGATTTTTGCGATGTCGATGCCGCCGGATACGGGGGCATACGTCCGGGGCGGGCCTCGCGGGGAGGGTCGGTCCAGTGGAGGGGCAGTCCGGTGGAGGGGCAGTCCGGTGGACGGTCAGTCCACGGGCGGGGTCTCCTGGTTGACGAGCGTACGCAGCAGGTGCACCAGCTCACTCATCTGGTCCTCGCGCAGTACGGCGGTCCAGGCCTGCTCACGGCGGGTCTGGGCCTCGATGGCGCGACGCAGTGTCTCGCGGCCCTCCGGTGTGAGTTCGACGATCAGCTGGCGGCGGTCGGTTTCGACGCGCCGGCGCGTGACGAGCCCGCGATTCTCCAGCGTGGTAAGCGCACTGGAGATGCTGGCCCGGGTGGAGCCGGAGACCCGTCCGATGTCCTGCTGGGCGAGCCCGTCATAGGCCCACAGGGCGTTCAGGATCCGGAAGCCCGCCCAGGTCAGGCCGAGTGGCCGGTGCACATGCCGCTCGAAGTCCTTGATCAGCCGCGCTTCGAGGCGGGTGAGATCGGTGACCATCTCGATCGCGTCGAGCACCTTGGGGTCGGTGGTTCCGAGCTCGCGGTGGTGGTGGCGCAGCAGCTCCGAGAGCTCCCGGGTCCGGTGCAGGCTCGTGGCCTCCGATCCGCGCACTGTGTCCGTCACGATCTCCCACCCTTCTGTCCGGCCCCTCTGCCCGGCCGGACGATGTCCGCGGCCGGACGGGCCTTGCTGCCTGTACGCCCGGGCCGTGCCGTGTCAGCCGGCGATGACCGGGTTGACCATAGTGCCCACGCCCGTGACCTCGGTCCGCAGGACCTTACCCTCGTCCAGGTACAGCCGTGGGGTGCGGCGGACGCCGCAGCCGGCGGGGGTACCGGTGAAGATCAGGTCGCCCGGCTCGAACGTCACCCGCTTCGACAGCCAGGCGATCAGCTGCGGAACACTGAAGATGAGGTCCGAGGTGCGGCCCCGCTGCACCTCGAGGTCGTCGACCCAGCCGGCCACCTCGATGTCGTCGGGGTCGTCGAACTCGTCGAGGGTCACGAGGAAGGGCCCGATCGGGCTGAAGGTGTCGTACGACTTCGGCAGCGTGAACTGGTTGATCGGCTTGCGCCACTGCTCCTTGCGGTCGCTGATGTCCTGACCGGCGGTGACACCCGCCACGTACGACCAGGCGTCGGCCTCGGAGATGTCCTTGCCGGTCCTGCCGATGACCACCACGACCTCCGCCTCGAAGTCCACCTTGTCGTAGCCGGCCGGTACCACGACGGAGTCGTAGGGCCCGATCACGGAGGTGGCGAACTTGGCGAACACCGACGGCTCGTCGGGGATGGGGAGGTTGGACTCCTCGGCGTGCTCGCGGTAGTTGAGCGCGACCCCGATCGCCTTGTACGGGCGGGAGACACGGCCCAGGTCACGGGGCTCGAAGACCTGCCAGTCCGCTTCCGCCGCCCGCTCGGCGAGGGTGCGCAGCTCGTCGTGGAGAGAGAGGTCGGACAGTACGTCGAGGCGCGGCTCGATCGCTCCCTTGCTGGCGGTGGCGATGTCCAGGGCGCGGTCCTCGCGCACGACGACGGGACGGCCGGCGAGGTTGGCGAGCTTCATGCGTGTGCTTCCTTCTGGGCGGCCTCGACGCGGGGCAGGCCGAGCGCGAGCTCGCCCTCCGTCCGGACGCCGAGGGTGTTGATGACCGTGGCGATGGTGAGGTACTGCCCGACGGTGTAGAGGACGTCGATGACCTGCTCGACGCCCAGCTCCGCCTGGAGCCGGTCCCACAGCTCGTCGTCCACGCCCTGGCGGTCGATGAGCGAGTCGGTCGCGGCGAGCAGGATCTGGTCGAGCGCGTCGAGTTTGTCCCACGCGCCGGTCGCGGCGTCGAGGATCGTCTCGTCGCTCAGGCCCGCGCGGCGGGCGATGCGCACGTGCTGGTCCCACTCGTACGCCGCCTGGGCGCGGGCGGCGATCCGCAGGATCATCAGCTCCCTGGACTTGAGCGGCAGGGTGTTCTTGCCCAGTACGTGGTTGCTGAAGACGAGGAAGCGGCGCAGTGCGTCCTCGTGGTGCGCCAGCGTGGCCCAGATCGTGTAGATCCGGCCGTCCTGGTCGCGGTACGGCGCCAGCGACGCCAGCGTCTTCTCCTGCAGGCCGGCCTCGTCGACCGGCAGTACGCGGGTTTTCTCGGGCATCGGAGATCTCCTCGTCTCGATGGCGCCACCGTATTGGTACGAATCTTGACCGTCAAGGCTTTGACAAATACGGTTGCGGCCATGACGATCCAGAGCCTTGGCTACCTCGGTATAGGCACCCCCGACCCGTCGGCGTGGGCCGCGTACGCTCGCGACGTGATCGGCCTCGCGGTCGAGCCGGCGGGTTCCGCTCCCGCCGGGGACACCGCCGCTCCTGCCGGGGATTGCGCCATCACCCCCGGGAATCCGGTGAGTTACCGCCTTCGCATGGACCAGCACCCGTTCCGGATGTGGCTGACCCCGGCCCGGACCGGTGGCGTGACCGTCATCGGATGGGAGGTCCGCGACGGGTCGGCGATCGACGAGATGACGGTCCGTCTGAAGGAGGCGGGCATCGACGTGTCCGTCGGCACGGACGAGGAGTGCCAGGACCGGCAGGTGGCCCGGATGGTGCACTTCTCCGGCCCGCTGGGCATCCGCACCGAACTGTTCTGCGGCCGTCGTCTGGCGGCCGGCCAGTTCGTCTCCCCTCTCGGCGTCGACTTCGTGACCGGGGACCAGGGGCTCGGCCACGTGGTCATGAAGACACCGCACGTGCAGGACGCGGTGGACTTCTACTGCGACGTCCTGGGGTTCCGGCTCAGCGACACCGCCGACTACCCGTGGGGCACCTTCTACTTCCTGGGCTGCAATCCCAGGCACCACAGCGTCGCCTTCATCCGGTCGTACAAGAACGAGGGCACCCACCACATCCTGTGCGAGGTGACCACGCCGGAGGATGTGGGCCGGGCACTGGACCGGACCCGCGAGCACGAGGTGCCGCTCATGGCCACGCTCGGCAAGCACGCCAATGACGGGATGTTCTCCTTCTACATGACCTCCCCGGCCGGATTCGGCATCGAGATCGGCGCGGGCGGTGTGCAGGTCGACGAGGAAACCTGGGTGAGCCGCACCTACACCGCCGACATCTGGGGCCACCACCCGGTCGGGTAACGGCCCGCCGGTTCCAGCGCGTTCTGTCTTGGCTGCGCCGATCGTCTGTCCCGATCGCCAGTCCCGTATTGCCAGTCCCGTATTGCCTGTCCCGTATCGCCTGTCCCGTCTCGACCACCCTCGAGGCGGCCCTTTCCCCGAAAGCGGGTCCGCACCCCATGCTCCAGAGTCATCTGCAGGACACGTGGGTCGCTCCCACGGCAACGCCCGAAACGGCGGACGACGTACGCGACGCGGTCACCGGAGAACTGGTCTGCCGTGTCTCCTCCCAAGGACTCGACCTCGCGGGGGCGTTCGACCACGCGCGGCGCGTCGGCGGCCCGGCACTGCGCGACCTGACCTTCCATCAGCGAGCCGACCTCCTGGACGCGGTGGCGGCGGCCGTCCGCGCCCGCCGCGAGGAGCTCTACGCGCTGTCGGCACGTGCCGGCGCCACCCTGACGGACGCCCGGTACGACATCGACGGCGGCATCCGCGTCCTGCGGGACTCCTCCACCCGCGCCCGGGCCGAGCTGCCGAACGCGCCGTTCCTGGTCGAGGGGCCCGCCGAACGCCTGGCGCGTGGCGAGGACTTCCTGGGCGTCCACCTCTGCACGCCGTCCCCAGGTCTGATGCTCCAGGTGAACGCCTTCAACTTCCCCGTGTGGGCCCCACTGGAGAAGCTGGCGCAGGCGGTGCTGGCGGGCCTGCCCACCGTGGTGAAGCCGGCCACCCCGACCGCGTACCTCACCGAGCGTCTCGTGCGGATCGTCACCGAGGCCGGTGTGCTCCCGCCGGGGACGCTGCAGTTGGTCGTGGGATCGGTGCGGCCCGCGCTCGACCTCCTCCGGGAACAGGACGTGCTCTCCTTCACCGGCTCGGCCGCCACCGCCGAGGTGCTGCGCACACACCCGAACCTGGTGTCCCGCTCCGTCCGGTTCAACGCGGAGGCGGACTCCGTCAACGCCATCGTCCTGGCCCCGGATGTACGGCCGGGGTCACCGCTGTTCGCGGCGTTCGTACGCGAGGTGGTGACCGAGATGACGGTCAAGGCGGGCCAGAAGTGCACGGCGATCCGACGCGTCCTCGTCCCCCGGGAGCACGAACTCGCGGCGCTGGACGCGATCTCCTCCGAACTGACCGGGGTGACCATCGGCAATCCCGCCGCGGAGGGCGTCCGGATGGGAGCGGTCGTCAGTCTCGCGCAACGCGAGGACGTACGCCGGTCCGTCCGCCGGATCGCGGAGTCCGGCCGTTTCGTGCACGGCGACCCCGACAAGGTGCGGGTCGTCGGCGCCGACCCCGAGCGCGGGGCCTTTCTGGACACCCTCCTGATCTCCGCCGACCCCGAAGCCGCGGCGCCCCACGAGGTCGAACCCTTCGGACCGGCCGCGACCGTGCTGGCCTACCGCGACACGCGGCACGCCACGGACCTGCTGGCGCGCGGCCGCGGCAGCCTCGCCGCCTCCGTGGTCGGCGACGACCTCGCCTGGACGGCCGCCTTCGTCCGGGAGGCGGCACCCTGGCACGGGCGGCTGCACCTGCTGGACACGACGAACATGAACCAGACCACGGGACACGGATCGCCGCTGCCCGCCCTCAGGCACGGCGGACCCGGCCGCGCCGGCGGAGGATCGGAGATGGCGGGCACCCGCGGCGTCGTGGACCTGATGCAGCGCACCGCACTCCAGGCCTCGCCGCGGCTCCTCGACTCCCTTGCGCCGCCGCCGTCCTCGCCGTCCTCGTCGCCCACGGAAACGGCGGAGACCGCGTGATGGCCGGAACCGTCCTTCGTGTCGGCAGCTGATGGGCAGTCAGACCAGCCCTCGTGCCGGCCGGCCCCCGCGCACCCCCTCGAAGCAGAGCGCCGACGTGCCGACGCCGATGCTGCTCGCCCTGGCTCTTGCCTACGCGGTCGCCCCGCTGGCCACGGACATGTACCTGTCGGCGTTCCCACGGATGACACGCGAGCTGCGCACCTCGGCCGTGGGCATCCAGCTGACACTGACGGCGTTCATGGCCGGCCTGGCCCTCGGGCAACTCGTCACCGGATCGCTGTCCGACCGCTGGGGCCGGCGCCGCCCGCTGCTGACCGGAACCGCAGTGAGCGTGGTGGCGGGAGTGCTCTGCGCGGCGGCGCCCTCCGCCGAACTGCTCGTCGCCGCCCGTTTCCTGCAGGGCTTCAGCGGAGCCGCGGGGATCGTCATCGCGCGCGCCGTGGTCAGCGACCGGGCGCGCGGGACCGGGGCGGCCCGGGCGTTCGCACTGCTCATGGTGATCGGTGGGGTGGCTCCCGTACTGGCCCCACTGACCGGCGGAGCGCTGGTCGGCGCCGTCGGCTGGCGCGGGATCTTCCTCGTCCTGGCGGGACTCGCGGCGTTGATGTTCCTCGGCGCGCTTCTCCTCGTCCCCGAGACCCTGCCCCGTGAGCTACGGCACGGCGGAGGGCTCGCCACCACCTTCCGCAGCGCGGGCGCGCTCCTGTCCGACCGGCCGTTCCTCGGCTACGCCATCGCCTTCGGGTTCGGGTTCGGCGCGCTGTACAGCTACCTCGCGGCATCGCCGTTCGTCTATCAGCACGTCTACGGCTTCTCCGTCGGAGGGTACGCGGTGACCCTGGCGGTCAATGCCTTCGGTTTCACCGCCACCAGCGCCGTCAACCGCAGGATCGTCGGGCGTTTCGGCATACGGTTCCTGCTGCGCACCGGCCTCACCGCGATGACGGTGTTCGCCGCCGCGCTCTGCGTCCTGGCCGGCACGGGGCTGCTCGTCCGCGCCGTGGCCGTACCCCTGATCTTCGCGACGGTCTCGTCCCTGGGGCTGGTCGCCGCCAACGCCACGGCGCTCGCCGTCGCCCGTGCCCCACAGGCGGCGGGCAGCGCTTCGGCGATCCTCGGGGCCTTGCAGTTCGGCCTTGCAGCCGTTCTCGCCCCGCTCGTCGGGCTGGGCGGTGAGGACACCGCCGTCCCCATGGCCGTGGCCATGCTCACTTCGACGACGGTGGCGGGATCGGCCGTCCTGGCACTGGCACGCTCGGACCGGCAGGGGGACGAACCTGCCTGAACGCGGGCCCGCGCGGGGGGCCGGGCTTCACTCGGACTGACCTGCACCCGTAGGTCTGCGCAGACAGGTCAGCGCAGACAGGTCAGCGCAGATAGATCCGGTCGGGGTCGACCGTGTCACGCAGCAGGCGGAGTTCCGCGATGGTGGGTGGTTCGATGACGGCGAGGCCGTCGGCCACATCCAGTTCCCAGCCGGTGGCGGCCCGCACCTGGTCCACGGTCACACCCGGGTGGACGGCGGTCAGGCGGAGTTCTTCGCCCGGGCCGCCACGGGCCAGGAGGCCCAGTTCGGTGATGACCCGTGTGACGCCCGCGCCTCGCGGCCGGATGCCGTCCGCCCGTGCGCGGTCCGGGCCGGGGGAGGTGCAGAAGTCCAGGGCGTCGGTGAGCGAGCGCGGCTCGTGACGGCGCATGACCACGAAGACCTCACGGGAGTTGGCCATGACCTCGATGGCACCCCCCGAGCCGGGCAGCCGGACATCGGGACGGTGCCAGTCTCCGATCACCGACGAGTTGAGGTTGCCCCATCTGTCGATCTGCGCGGCGCCGAGGAACCCGACGTCGATGTGGCCGCCCTGCAGCACGTAGCCGAACAGGGCGGGCATGGAGATCACGGCCTCGGCATCCGTGATGAGCACCGAGTCCGCGATGGTCTCCGGCAGATGGGAGGGGTGGGCACCGCAGACCCCGGACTCGTAGACGACCTCCAGGCCGGGAGCGACGGTGAGATGGGCGAGGGAGGCGGCCAGGGTGGGCAGGCCGATGCCGGCGAAGACGGTCCGCTTTCCGGCGAGTTCGCGCGAGGCGACGACGGCGAGCACTTCGGAGGAGGTGGGGGCGAGCGCGGGGACGGTCATGACGGGGCTGGGCCTTTCTCGGGACGGGACGTGCTGGGTGGGGCGCGGTGTGCAGCGTCGCTCAGCGGCGTCGGCCGTAGTCCACGGGAATGCTCAGGGCCTCGTCCACCGCCAGGCGTTCCCAGTGGTCACGGCCGAGCTTCGACACGTACGCGGCGTGGTCCTCGGTGCCGTACACCCACTCGTCGAGCCAGGCGGCCAGCCGCCGCGGGTCCTTGCTGATGTGCGCCCACTCGCGATAGAAGGCCCCGTCGCGGTCGTAGTAGCCCTGCGCGAAGGACGGGTGCGCGCCGCGCGGACAGACGACCACGGCGTCCACCGCGTGGGCGGGTATGAGCGTCCGGTTCGGGTCGGAGCGGACGACCGACGCGTCGACGATCTCCTCGACGACCACGATCGCCGTGCGGGCCGCGTACACCGCCTCGGCCTGGACCCCGGTCAGCCCCCACACATGGGTGTTGCCGGACCGGTCCGCCCGCTGGGCGTGCACGATCGTGACGTCCGGGTTCACGGGTGGGACCACGTACACGTGTTCCGGTTCGCCGTCCGGTCCGGGATACGGCGAAGTCACCTTGCGGAGTTGGCCGTTGACGCGGGGCAGGTCGCTGCCGCCGTAGGAGCGCAGCGGGTAGAACGGCAGGCGCTGGGCTCCCGCGAGGTAGCGGCACACCATGCCGTAGTGGCTGTACTCCTCGAAGGTGAGCCGGCCGTCCTCGACGCGGCGGCGCAGCTCTCCGAGCGAGCCGGCCGAGGAGTTGCCCACGAAGGACGACACCAGTGTGGTGACGCAGTCCGCCGCGAGCATCTGGTCCACCACGATGTCCGCGGTCATCCGGACGACGGTGAGGCCGCGGCGGCCCTGGCGGATGATCTCGTGGCCGGCCGCGGTGGGGATGAGGTGGGTGAAGCCCTCTACGCAGACCGTGTCGCCGTCGTGGACATAGCGGGCGATCGCGTCCCGCAAGGACATGGTCTTGTCGGGAGCGGTCGTGCCGGGTGTCGTCCTGGCACGTGTGGTCCTGCCAGTGGCGTCGGTCTGGGTATCCATGACGGCTCCTCATCCTCGGACGACCGGTGCGCTCCTACGCTGGCAGCGGGGATTGATTGAGTCCAATACCGAATTCGAGTTAATTTGAGACGGGAGAGAGAAAAGTCAAGGGGTTCTGGGGAGCCGCTGTGGAACTGCGTCATCTCGTCGCCTTCGTCGCGGTCGCCGAGGAACTGCACTTCGGCCGGGCGGCGAAGCGGCTGCACATCGCCCAGCCGCCACTCAGCCAGCAGATCCGTCAGCTGGAGAAGGAACTGGACGTCCAGCTCTTCGAGCGGAGCACCCGCTCCGTGCGGCTCACCAGTGCGGGCGACTCCTTCCTGGGCCCGGTGCGCCAGGTGCTGGAGGACCTGGACCTCGCCGTACGAGCGGCGAAGTCCGCGGGCCGCGGTGAGTTCGGGCGGGTGAGTGTGGGCTTCGCCGGAGCTTCCAGCCACTCCGCCATTCCGCGGCTCGCGCGGGCCGTGCGGGCGGCCCATCCGGGCATCGAGCTCGTCATGCACGGCCAGACGTACAGCAACCGTGCCCTCGACCGGGTCGTGGAGGGCACGCTCGACCTCGGCTTCGTACGGTTGCCGGCCACCCAGCCGCTCGTCGATTCGCGGGTCATCTACGAGGAGGAGCTGGTCTGCGCGCTGCCCTCGGACCATCGGCTCGCGGGTCAGGAGCGGATCGACGTCGCCGATCTGGCGGGGGAGCCATTCGTCAGCTTTCCCGCGAACGCGGGGTCCAGCCTGCGGGATGCCATGGTCGAGGCCTGCGAGCGGGCGGGGCACTATCCGCGCGTCGTGCAGGAGGCGCCGGACTCGTACACGATTCTGGCGATGGTGGCCACGGGGGTCGGTGTCACTCTCACCCTCTCCTCCTGCATGCACATCCAGCAGCCGGATCTGGTGTACCGGAGGCTGCGGGGCGAACCCGTCGTGCTGCGGACGGCGTTGGCGTGGCGGCGGGACAATCCCTCGGCCGCGCTGCGGAGTGTGCTGGAGGTGTCGGAAGGGGTTCTGCCCTCGCCGGGCCGGGCTGCGGAAGGCGGGTCCTGATCCGTTCGGCGACCTGGGTTCTTCGCCCCCGCCGCCCCTACCCATTCCCATCCCCCAGGGGCTCCGCCCCTTCGACCCCGTCCCTGGGGGCTGCGCCCCCAGACCCCCGCTG
>NZ_VCHX02000299.1 GCF_005768555.2 Streptomyces sporangiiformans | reverse complement strand
GGCCGGGCCGAGGCCCGTCGGGCCGCGCGGCGACGGAAGGCAGCCGCCCGGCGGCCCGACGCGGTGCGGCGGCTGCTGCCGCAGGCGCTGGTCGTGGCGTTCCTCGCGGGCGGCACCACCGCGTTCGTCGCCGACGACAAGGCGATCGTGCTGAGCGTCGACGGCGAGACCCGCACCCTGCACACCTTCGCCGACGACGTGTCCGAACTGCTCGCGGACGAGAGCGTCGAGGCGGGCACCCACGACATCGTGGCGCCCCCGCTCGGCACCGCGCTGGCCAGTGGGGACGAGGTCGCCGTGCGGCACGGCCGGCCCATGCGTCTCACCCTCGACGGGCAGCGGCGCCGGTTGTGGACGACGGCGCTCACGGTGGACGGTGCGCTCCGGCAGCTCGGGGTGCGCGCGGAGGGCGCGTACCTGTCCGCCTCGCGCTCCCGGCGGATCAGCGGCCGGGGGCTCGAACTCGACGTCCGCACCGAGCGGACCGTCACGGTCATGGCGGACGGCCGGGCCCGGACGGTCCGTACGAACGCGGCGACCGTGCGCGAGGCCCTGCAGGACGCCGGGATCACCCTGCGCGGAGAGGACACCACGTCCGTGCCGCCCGGGAGCTTCCCGCGCGACGGTCAGACGGTGACGGTCCTGCGGATCGAGGGCGGCCAGAAGGTCCGCGAGGAACAAATCCCCTTCGACGAGCGGCGGACCAAGGACTCGTCGCTGGCCAAGGGCACGGAGGTCGTCGAGCGCGCCGGCCGGCCGGGCGTGCGACGCGTCACGTACGCCCTGCGCACGGTCAACGGTGTCCGGCAGAAGCCTCGCCGGCTCAGGTCCGAGGTGGTGCGCCGGCCCCGCACACAGATCGTGAAGGTCGGCACGAAGTCACGGCCGTCCTCGGTCCAGGGCGCCGACCACCTGAACTGGCAGGGCCTCGCCGCCTGCGAGTCCGGCGGCCGTCCGGGCGCGGTCGACCCCTCCGGAACCTACGGCGGCCTCTATCAGTTCGACACCCGGACCTGGCACAGCGTCGGCGGCTCCGGCCGGCCCCAGGACGCGTCCGCCGCCGAGCAGACGTACCGCGCGAAGAAGCTGTACGTGCAGCGGGGCACCGCCCCGTGGCCGCACTGCGGGCCCCGACTGCACGGGTGATCGGGCCCCGTACCCTTGGGGCGTGAGCAGCACCGATCCCGAGGCCCTTCTCGGGCCCGCCGACATCCGTGAGCTGGCGGCAGCCCTGGGCGTTCGCCCCACCAAGCAGCGCGGCCAGAACTTCGTCATCGACGCCAACACGGTCCGCCGGATCGTCCGTACCGCTCAGGTGCGCCCCGAGGATGTGGTCGTCGAGGTCGGGCCGGGGCTCGGATCGCTGACCCTGGCGCTGCTGGAGGCCGCGGACCGGGTCACCGCCGTCGAGATCGACGACGTGCTCGCCGGCGCGCTGCCCGCGACGATCGCGGCGCGCATGCCGGAGCGGGCCGAGCGGTTCGCGCTCGTGCACTCCGACGCCCTGCAGGTGACCGAGTTGCCGGGCCCCCCGCCGACCGCCCTCGTCGCGAACCTGCCCTACAACGTCGCCGTCCCCGTGCTGCTGCACATGCTCGACAACTTCCCCAGCATCGAGCGGACGCTCGTGATGGTGCAGTCGGAGGTCGCCGACCGGCTCGCGGCGGCGCCCGGTTCGAAGGTGTACGGGGTGCCGTCGGTGAAGGCCAACTGGTACGCCGACGTCAAGCGGGCCGGCGCCATCGGGCGGAGCGTCTTCTGGCCCGCGCCGAACGTGGACAGCGGGCTCGTCGCGCTCGTCCGGCGCGCGGAGCCCGTCAAGACGACGGCGTCCAAGCGTCAGGTCTTCGCCGTCGTCGACGCGGCCTTCGCCCAGCGGCGCAAGACCCTGCGGGCCGCGCTCGCCGGCTGGGCGGGCTCGGCCGCCGCGGCCGAGGCCGCGCTGGTCGCGGCGGGTGTCTCTCCGCAGGCACGGGGGGAGTCGCTGACGGTGGAGGAGTTCGCACGGATCGCGGAAAACGCGCCTGTCGCGCGGAACAAGGAGCTCGGGCAGCAGTGAGTGTGACGGTACGCGTCCCCGCGAAGGTCAATGTGCAACTGGCCGTGGGCGGCGCCCGCCCCGACGGTTTCCACGACCTGGCCAACGTCTTCCTGGCCGTCGGCCTGTACGACGAGGTCACCGTGAGCCCGGCGGACGAGCTGCGCATCACGTGCGACGGGCCGGATGCGGGTCAGGTCCCCCTGGACCGTACGAACCTGGCGGCCCGCGCGGCTCAGAAGCTGGCCGAGCGCCACGGTCTCGCCCCCGATGTGCACATCCACATCGCCAAGGACATCCCCGTCGCGGGCGGCATGGCGGGCGGCTCCGCCGACGGCGCGGGGGCGCTCCTCGCGTGTGACGCGCTCTGGGGTACGGGGGCCTCGCGGGCCGAACTTCTCGACATCTGCGCCGAGTTGGGCAGTGACGTGCCGTTCAGCCTGTTGGGAGGTGCCGCTCTGGGTACGGGCCGGGGCGAGAAGCTGCGCCCGCTGGAGGTCGGCGGCGGCTTCCACTGGGTGTTCGCCGTGGCCGACGGCGGGCTGTCGACTCCGGCGGTGTACGGCGAGTTCGACCGCCTCAACGAAGGCGTCGAGGTGCCCGAACCCGTCGCGTCCCAGCCGCTCCTGGACGCCCTGGCCAAGGGCGATCCGGCCGCGCTCGCCGCCACCCTCTCCAACGACCTGCAGGCCGCGGCCCTGTCCCTTCGTCCGTCCCTGGCCGACACCCTGGCCGCGGGTACGGCGGCGGGTGCCCTCGCCGGGCTGGTGTCCGGCTCGGGGCCCACGACGGCGTTCCTGACGGTGGACGCGGCCTCGGCGGCGAAGGTCGCCGAGGCCCTGGGCGCCTCCGGCACGTGCCGCATGGCGCGGGTGGCCTCGGGACCTGCGCGGGGAGCTTGCCGCCTCGGCTGACCAGGGGGTTTCCTCGCCCCCGCCGCCCCTACCCTCCCCCAAGCTCTCGGCTTCGCTCGAGCAGGGGGACCCCCATGACGGGCTGGTTGGTGCCGGCCCCCGAGGACGGGAAAAGTTAGGGGCGGCGGGGCGACTACCCTGGAGGGTCGATCGTCCCCCTTGTCAGGAGAGAAATGGCCGTCAACCTGGTCAACGTCGAGAACGTCAGCAAGGTGTACGGCACCCGTGCCCTGCTCGACGGCGTCTCGCTCGGCGTGTCCGAAGGGGACCGGATCGGGGTGGTGGGCCGCAACGGTGACGGCAAGACCACGCTGATCCGGATGCTCGCCAAGCTGGAGGAGGCCGACACCGGTCGCGTCACCCACTCCGGTGGGCTGCACCTCGGCGTGCTCACGCAGCACGACTCGCTGGACCCCGAGGCCACCGTCCGTCACGAGGTCATCCGGGACCTGGCCGACCACGAGTGGGCGGGCAACGCCAAGATCAGGGACGTACTGACCGGACTCTTCGGCGGGCTCGACCTGCCCGGCTTCCCGCAGGGGCTCGACACCGTCATCGGCCCGCTCTCCGGTGGCGAGCGCCGCCGCATCGCGCTGGCCAAGCTGCTCATCGAGGAGCAGGACCTGATCATCCTCGACGAGCCCACGAACCACCTGGATGTGGAAGGGATCGCCTGGCTCGCGCAGCATCTGCGCGAGCGCCGGTCCGCGCTCGTATGCGTCACCCACGACCGCTGGTTCCTCGACCAGGTCTGCACGCGCATGTGGGACGTGCAGAAGGGCGACGTGTACGAGTACGAGGGCGGCTACTCCGACTACGTCTTCGCGCGCGCCGAGCGTGAGCGCATCGCGGCGACGGAGGAGGTCAAGCGGCAGAACCTGGTCAGGAAGGAGCTGGCCTGGCTGCGGCGAGGCGCTCCCGCCCGTACGTCCAAGCCGCGCTTCCGCGTCGAGGCCGCCAACGAGCTGATCGCGGACGTACCGCCGCCGCGCGACAGCAGCGAGCTGATGAAGTTCGCCTCCACCCGGCTCGGCAAGACCGTCTTCGACCTGAAGGACGTCACCGTGCAGGCCGGGCCCAAGGTGCTGCTCAAGCATCTGACCTGGCAGCTCGGCCCGGGGGACCGGATCGGCCTGGTCGGTGTGAACGGCTCCGGGAAGACCTCCCTGCTGCGCGCCATGGCCGACGCGGCGCGCAGTGAGGGCGAGCGGCAGCCGGCGGGCGGCCGGGTCGTCACCGGTAAGACCGTCAAACTCGCCTACCTCTCCCAGGAGGTCGCCGAGCTCGACCCGAACTGGCGTGTCCTGCAAGCCGTTCAGGCGGTTCGCGACCGGGTCGACCTCGGCAAGGGGCGCGAGATGACCGCGGGGCAGCTGTGCGAGACCTTCGGCTTCAGCAAGGAGAAGCAGTGGACGCCCGTCGGAGACCTGAGCGGTGGTGAGCGCCGCCGGCTCCAGCTCCTGCGGCTGCTGATGGACGAGCCCAACGTCCTCTTCCTCGACGAGCCCACCAACGACCTCGACATCGAGACGCTCACCCAGCTCGAGGACGTTCTCGACGGGTGGCCCGGCTCGATGGTCGTGATCTCCCACGACCGTTTCTTCATCGAGCGGACCACCGACAAGGTGTACGCGCTGCTCGGCGACGCCACCCTGCGGATGCTGCCGCGCGGGATCGACGAGTACCTGGAGCGGCGCCACCGGATGGAGGAGGCCGCGGCGGCCTCGGTTCCGGCACCCGCTGCCGAGCGGACGGCGAAGGCGGCCTCCGCTGCCGACACCCGCGCCGCCAAGAAGGAACTCCAGAAGATCGAGCGGCAGTTGGACAAGATCTCCGAGCGGGAGACGAAGCTGCACGGCCAAATCGCCGAGAATGCCACGGACTTCGAGAAGGTGGCCGAACTGGACGCCGAACTGCGGGAACTGGCCACCGGGCGAGAGGACCTGGAGACGCGTTGGCTGGAGCTGGCAGACGACGCGTGAAGAGTGCGTGAAGGAGCGTAACGAGGGCATCACGGGCCGGTCCTCCCTTGGGAACAGGGGTCGACCGGCCCTCAGTTCGAGAACGACAGGGTGATAGAAAGGCCGTCTGAGAACCGTCTGAGTACGACGCTGAGTACAACTCCGTGTTCTCTACGTACTTCTAGGCGTGGCTAAAAATCAGTGAAGAGGGGGAGACGCGCTGATGACTCAGCCGCCCAACCAGCCGCCGCAGGGCGGGTTCGGAGCTCCGCAGGACCAGCCACCGCAGGGAGGTTTCGGCGCCCCACAGAACCCGGACCCGCAGAACGCCGGCCAGGGGACGCCTCCACCGCCGGCGCAGCCGCCGCAGGCGCCGCCGCCTCCGCAGGGCGCGCCGCAGAGCCCACCGCCTCCGCAGGGTGCACCGCCGCAGAACCCGCCCGCGCCCCAGCCCGGTTACGGCTACCCCCAGCAGCCCGGCCCCTACAGCCAGCCCAGCCCGTACGGACAGCCCCAGCAGCCGGGACCGTACGCCCAGCCCGGCCCGTACGGTCAGCCGCAGCAGCCCGGTCCCTACGGTCAGCCCGGCTACGGGTACCCGCAGCAGGCGCAGTTCCCGGGCGCGCCCGGCACTCCGCCGGGCGGTGGCCCGCGCAATCCCTTCAAGGGCAAGCCCGCGATGATCATCGGGGCCGCGCTGGCCGCGGCGCTCGTCATCGGCGGCACCGTGTGGGCGGTCTCCGGCAGCGGTGACGACGACAAGAAGCCCGTCGTGGGGAAGAGCAAGGACGCCAAGCCCTCCGCCGACGACGAACCGGTCAACCCCGGTGACGGTGACGGCAACGGCGACTCGGACCCCGAGGACCTCAACGCGGGCCGTCAGGCGGGCGAGTCGAAGGTGCTCTGGTACAAGGAGGCGCCCGACGCGCCCGGTTCCGGCGCCGACGCCCCCGGCCAGTGGGTCACCGACAAGACCGCGGTGAAGGCCGCGTACAAGCAGCTCTTCGCGTACAACGTCAGCGACGGCAAGCCGACTTGGCCCGAGATCACGTTCCCGCAGAAGATCTGCGCGGTCACCCCGCAGAAGACGGCCGACAACAAGATCGTCGTGGCGTACATGGACGGCGTCAGCGAGCGGGCCAACTGCAACCAGCTGCAGGAGATCGACCTCAACACCGGCAAGAAGGGCTGGAAGGAGGAGGTCGCGGAGGGCGAGCTCTTCGACAGCACGCTGCAGCTCGGGCTGACCATCAGCGGCGACACATTGATGGTGGCCCGCTCGCAGTCCGGGACGGCGTACAACGTCAAGACCGGCGCCAAGAAGTGGGACAAGAAGAAGTACGGCTCCGCCTGCTTCCCGTCCGCGTTCGCGGGCGGCAGCAAGCTCATCGCCGTCTCGTCGTGCGCGGCCAGCACCGACAACGAGCACGACGAGGTACAGGAGCTCGACCCGGCGACGGGCAGCGCCAAGTGGACCAAGAAGATCCCCAAGGGCTGGCAGGTCGCGCGGACCTACTCCGTAGATCCCGTCGTTCTCTACCTCACCAACGAGGACAAGAAGCAGTGGAACATCTCCACGCTGAAGAACGGCAGCAGCACGGTCCGCTCGCAGGTCGACGTCGACGAGTCCTTCGCGCCGGAGTGCGGTTGGGCGATCCTCTCGCGTGATCTGCAGGGCTGCCAGGGCGTCGCGGTCGACGCGAACACGCTCTACCTGCCGACCGAGGCGACGACCGGCGCGAACGAGGTCGTCGCGATCAACCTGGAGACCGGCAAGGAGAAGTGGCGGACCAAGTCCCCGCTGGACGAGTCGATGCTGCCGCTGAAGATGGATGGCACGAACCTCATCGCGTACGTACAGCCGTCGTACGACGCGGGCGGCCGGATCGTCTCCATCCCGACGACGGGCAGCTCACACACGCCGAAGAAGCTGCTGCAGAACCCGCAGGGCACCGCGGACATCGAGAACGGCTTCTACTCGAAGGCCGTGGACTACGTGGACGGGCGCTTCTACATCTCCACCACCCGGCTGAACGGCAATGACCAGTCGAAGGAAAAGCTGATGCTGGCCTTCGGCAAGTGACCGGATGACCAGGGGGTGTCGTTCGATCACCCCCTGGCCGTCCTGCCGTCCCCGCCTGCCGTCCCCGTCTGCCGGCTCGTCCGGCATCCCTTGTCTTCTCCGACTTCTCCCAGTTCTCCGAGGTAACCCGTCATGAGTCAGCCGCCGCCCCCGCCGCCCAACCAGCCGCCGCAGGAAGGTGGTTTCGGCGCTCCCCAGGACCCGCCGCCGGGTGGCTTCGGGGCTCCCCAGGACCCGCCGCCCGGTGGTTTCGGGGCTCCGCAGAGCCCGCCGCCGGGTGGTTACGGCACGCCGGCCGCGCCGCCGAACAGCCCGCCCCCGCCGGGACCGGGCTACGGCTACCCGCAGGCACCCCCGCCGCAGACGCCGCCGCAGACCCCACCGCAGACTCCGCCCCAGGCCCCGCCTCCGGCGGCCCCGCCGCAGCAGTACGGCTACCCGCAACAGCAGCCGCAGATGCAGCCGCCGGGCCAGCCGCCCGGTTACGGCTACCCGGGCCAGCCGCCCCAGTACGGCTACCCGCAGGCGACCATGCCGCTCCAGCCGCAGGCCCAGGGCGGGAGCGGCGGCGGGCGGAAGCTCAACGCGCAGATGGTCATCATCGTCGCGGCCGTCGCGGCGATCGCCCTCATCGTCGGCGGCGGCGTCTGGTACGCGTCCTCGTCCGGCAAGGACGACGACAAGAACGCCTCGGGCTCGTCCGGCGGAACCGGCGGCAAGGACGACAACGGCGGCAAGGACGCTCCGGGCGGAGGCGGCTCGGAGAAGGTGCCGTCCAACACGAGCGCCAAGCTGCTCTTCCAGGTGCCCGCGGCCGAGGTGCCCAAGGAGGACGTCTGGAGCGTCGAGGGCTCCTGGCTGACGGACAAGGTGTACGCCAAGTCGGGCATCAACGAGGTCATCGGTTACGACGCCGCCACCGGCAAGAAGTCCTGGACGCTGCCGCTGACCGGCCAGACCTGCGCGGGCTCGCCCGAGGTCACCAAGGACGGCGTGGCCGTGGTGGTCGCCGAGGAGTCCAAGCGCAGCAAGACCAACAAGTACCCGCAGTGCACCGAGGTCACGGCCTTCAACCTGAACACCGGCGACAAGCTCTGGACGAAGTCCGTCACCTCCAATGGTGATCAGAAGGCCACTTTCAAGGAAGCCAGCATCACCGGCACCACGGCCGCCGTGGGCTCCGGCCTCAACGGCGGTGCGGCCTTCGACATCACGTCCGGCAAGATCCTGTGGCAGCCGAAGGTCGAGGAATGCGAGGACGTCGGCTACCGCGGCGGTGAGCAGCTGGTCGCCGTGCGCAAGTGCGGTGAGTACGGCAACGAGAAGTACGAGGTCCAGCTGCTCGACCCGAAGACGGGCACCGTCAAGTGGACGTACAAGCTCCCCTCGGGCATCGACAACGCCAAGGTGATCTCCACCAAGCCGGTCGTCTTCGGCGTGGACTCCGGGAGCGAGCCCACCCTGACCGGCACCTCGGACATCTTCTCGCTGGACGACAACGGCAAGCTGCGCGTCAAGATCGCGATGCCGGAGGAACAGTACGAGCACGACTGCGACTACGGCGAGATCCACGGCTGCAAGGGGATCACCGTCGGCAACGACAAGCTGTACGTCCCGACCAAGCGGCACGACGGCACCAAGGAGTACAGCCAGACCAACGAGGTCGTCGCCTTCTCGCTGGCCACGGGCAAGACCACCGGTGACCGCGCCGACGCCGGTGACGACTACGAGATCTTCCCGATCCGGATGGACGGCGGCAACATCATCGCGTACAAGCAGGGCCCCTACGACAAGGGTTCCCAGGTCGTCTCCATCGACGGCGGCAGCTTCAAGCAGACCAAGCTCCTGGAGACGCCGGCCACCAGGCCGGTCCGTGACGCGATCAGCAGCATGTCGCCGATGCGCTCCGAGATGCTCTACACCAATGGCCGTCTCTTCATGGGCCAGGACCTGATCAGCAAGCCGTCGACCTCAGACAGGGAGAACTACACGGCGATCGGATTCGGCGCACAGTAGGCCCTGCGTCGATCAAGAGGCCGCACGTCGATCACGGCCCCGTCCCTGCTCAGGGGCGGGGCCGTACCCGTACCGTCCATTGCTGTGGAATGCGAGGAATTTCGGCAATCCGGGGCACTTCTCACCGGTAGGGGAAGCGCAACGTCGAACAAGCGTGTAGCTTCCGGGGATGGAGAGCCGGGGGGCTGCTCCTATCCATGGGGTACCCGTAGGGATCCTTGGGGGGACTGGGGGGTTGGGCTCGATGGGAGTGCGGCTCATGGTGGTCGACGACCACCGTTTGCTCGCCGAGGCGCTGGCCTCGGCGTTGAAGCTGCGCGGGCACCGTGTGCTGGCCGCGGCGGCGCCCGCCGCGGGGGCGGCGGAACTGGTGATCACGAGGGCGCCCGAGGTGTGCCTCATCGGCACGGCCACGCCCGCCGAACCGGGCATCTTCGACCCGGTGGTGCGGATCAAGCGGGAGCGGCCGCAGGTCGCGGTACTGGTGCTGGGCCCGGTACCCAACCCGAGAGGCATCGCCGCGGCCTTCGCCGCCGGCGCCTCCGGTTACGTACGGCACGACGAGCGGATCGAGGGCGTCGAGCGCGCCATCATGAAGGCGCGGGCGGGGGAGGCGGCCGTGGCGCCGCAGCTTCTGCAGCAGGCTTTCAGTGAGCTGCTCAATCCGGCCGCGCAGCCCGACGACGAGGGCCAGCGGCTGCTCCAGATGCTGACGCCGCGGGAGGTCGAGGTGCTGGTGAGAGTCGCGGACGGCGAGGACACACGCCTCATCGCGGCCGGCATGGGCATCGCCCCCAGCACCGCGCGCACACATGTGCAGCGGGTCCTGATGAAGCTGGGCGTGGGCTCACGCCTGGAGGCTGCGGCACTGGCGGCCCGCACCGGCCTGCTGGACCGGGCCGGCCCGGTGCCGCACTCACCTCCGGAGACGGGCACAGGGCCGGAGTCGTAGCAACTGTCCGTAGTCGTGGCAACGTTCCGTGCCTACTC
Organism: Streptomyces sporangiiformans; assembly: GCF_005768555.2. Classification (GTDB taxonomy): domain Bacteria; phylum Actinomycetota; class Actinomycetes; order Streptomycetales; family Streptomycetaceae; genus Streptomyces; species Streptomyces sporangiiformans. Next base: position 5,475 of record NZ_VCHX02000299.1, on the reverse strand, counting down.
GCGCGACCGCGCGCACAGGGCGTGGTCGATCAGGTCGGTGATGCCCTGGATCTGGCGTACGGCCGTCTTCTCGTCGGCGGGCCGACTGTGGACGGCGACCGTGACAGAGGTCCGGCCGTCGGGCGTGGTCGCGGGCCACGCCAGGTAACCGAATCCGCTGCCGCTGTGGCCCCAGTAGCCGCCGCCGCAGGTCAGCGGGGTCCATTCGAGACCCAGCCCGTAGCGCTCGCCCGGCACTTCTCCGGGGGCGTCGGGTACGTCGACCGTGCGTCGCATCTCGGCGAGTTGGGCGGGGGCGAGAAGCCTGCCGCTCAGGAGGGCCGAGAAGAAGCGGTTGGTGTCGGCGGTCGTGCTGATGATCGAGCCGTCGGCGTCTCCGTCGAAGGGGAGATAGGCGATGGTCGTGTCCGTCATCGTGCCGGAGCCTGGTCCGGACTGGTCGAACTGCTGGTAGTTACGGGCGTGGGGGCGCGGGAGATAGGGGTTGCCGCCCGGCAGGTGGGTGCGCGTGAGGTGGAGCGGGCGCACGATGCGTGACTTCACCTCCTGGTCCCAGGACCTGCCGGTGACCGCCTTGATCACCATCCCGGCCAGGATGTAGTTGGTGTTGGAGTACTCCCACCGTGTCCCCGGCTCGAAGGCCGGCGGGTGCGTCATGGCGAACGCGACGCGTTGTTCCGATGTGTACGTCGTCCAGCGGTGCTTGCGGTATCCGGCCGCGCTCATCTCGGGCAGGACGTCCGCGATGTAGTCGGGCAGACCGCTAGTGTGCTGGAGGAGCTGGCGGACGGTGATACGGCGGCCGTCATTGCCGTGGCCGCGGACCACACCCGGCAGCCACCTCTCAACGGTGTCGTCGAGGGACATCCGCCGCTCGCCGACGAGTTGGAGGAGGACGGTCGCGACGTACGTCTTCGTGGTGCTGCCGATGCGGATGTATTCGGCGGGAGGTACCGGGGCCTGGGTGGCGAGGTCGGCCACTCCGCTGCGGACGGTTCTGGTGTTGCGGGGTGTTTCGAGGCGTACGGACACCCCGGTCACGCCGGAGTCGCGCACCGCGTCGGCGTCTCGTTGCAGGCTGGATGACTCCGCGTGTGCGCGGGCCGGGGCGAGGGCCGCCAGGAGCGCGAGGGCGACGGCCGCCGCCGCGGTGGCTCGGCGGGCGGTGTGGGGGATGGCCATGGGCATGGGATCACCGTAGGAACGCCCGTTCCAAGCCCACCATCCGGCAAACCCCCACGTCTCGCCGGGGGTTTGCCTCAGCCGGTCGTACACAGGCAGCCGTCGAATCAGCCCGGGAGAGATCGCGCGATGCGGAACCCCACGTCGTCGACCCGGAAGGTCGGGTGGCTGCGGCGGCGCACGGACGCCCGGCAGCTCCAGTGCTCGTCGAACCAGCCGCCGCCGCGGAGCACCCGGTAGGCGCCGTAGACCTCGGCGTCGTAGAGGTCCCAGCACCACTCCCAGACGTTGCCGAGCATGTCGTACAGGCCCCATGGGTTGGGCCGCTTGCCGCCCACGTCGTGGACTCGCTCCTGCGAATTGCCGCGGTACCAAGCGATGTCGTCGAGTGACCCGTAACGCGGTCCGGTCGTCCCGGCACGGCAGGCATGTTCCCACTCGGCCTCGGTCGGCAGCCTGTACCCATCGGCGGACGCGTCCCACTCGATGCCTTCGCCGTCGGCATGGAAGTGGTAGGCGGGCATGAACCCGTCGCGTTGCGACAGGGCGTTGCAGAACCGGACCGCGTCGCTCCAGCTGACCTCCCCGACGGGCAGTCGGTCCCCTTGGGTGGTGCCCGGTCGCCGGCCGGTGATCTGTGTGTAGAGCGACTGGGTGACCGGGAACGCCGTGAGTCGGTAGGGCGCGAGCTCGACCGACCAACTGCGTTGTGTCCGCCGGTCCGACAGCGTTACCTGCCCCGGAGGGACAGCGACCATCTCGCTTTCTGCACCCGCGTCCATGAGCAGGTGATCTTACCGGCGCCGCCCATGTCGCCGGGTTCAGCCTCAGTCGTGCTGACCCGATGCCCGCCCGAACCGGATCAGTGCGGAAGCTACGCCTCCAGATTCAAGAACTGAACACATGGTTTGGTGTTCTTTGTTTGATTGTGATGTTGACTGACGTGGTGAGTTGTGCTTTCTTGTGTTTGGTTCTGTTTGATGGGTGCAGCACAGGGAGCCCGACAGTGAAGAAGACCTCGACCCGGCTGGCCGACGGTCGCGAGCTCATCTACTACGACGCGCGTGACGACGCGGTCCGCGACGCGGTCGACCGCAGGCCGCTCGACCCGACCGTCACCACCTCGGAGACCCGCCGCGACCCGCTGCTCGGCGACTCGGTCGCGATCGCCTCCCACCGCCAGGGCCGCACCTACCACCCGCCGGCGAACGAGTGCCCCCTGTGCCCCTCGTCCGGTGACAGGCTCAGCGAGATACCGGACTCCTCGTACGACGTCGCGGTCTTCGAGAACCGCTTCCCCTCGCTGGCCGGGGACTCCGGCCGCTGCGAGGTCGTCTGCTTCACCTCCGACCACGACGCGTCCTTCGCGGACCTCACCGAGGAGCAGGCGGGCCTGGTTCTCGACGCGTGGACCGACCGCACCGCCGAGCTGTCCCACCTGCCCTCCGTCGAGCAGGTCTTCTGCTTCGAGAATCGCGGCGCCGAGATCGGCGTGACCCTCGGGCACCCGCACGGCCAGATCTACGCCTACCCCTTCACCACGCCGCGCACGGCCCTGATGCTGCGCTCGCTCGCGGCGCACAAGGAGGCGACGGGCGGGGCGAACCTCTTCGACGACGTGGTCGCCCGCGAGCTGTCCGACGGCGACCGGATCGTGCTGGACGCCGAACACTGGGTCGCCTTCGTGCCGTACGCGGCGCACTGGCCGTACGAGGTGCACCTCTACCCCAAGCACCGGGTCGCCGACCTGCTCGCGCTCGACGACGCGGCACGCACAGAATTCCCCCAGGTGTATCTGGAACTCTTGAGGCGCTTCGACCGGATCTTCGGTGAGAGTGAGCCTCCGACGCCGTACATCGCCGCCTGGCATCAGGCGCCGTTCGGCACGCTGGAGGAGTTCGAGGGCGTCAGCCGTGACGACTTCGCGCTCCACCTCGAGCTTTTCACCATCCGCCGCACTTCCGGCAAGCTGAAGTTTCTCGCGGGTTCCGAGTCCGGCATGAACGTGTTCATCAACGACGTGCCGCCGGAAACCGCGGCCCAGCGACTGCGAGAGGTAGCGAGTTCATGAGTGGGAAGTACCTGGTCACCGGCGGCGCGGGTTACGTCGGCAGCGTGGTCGCGCAGCATCTGCTTCAGGCGGGCCACGAGGTCGTCGTCCTCGACAACCTGTCGACCGGCTTCCGCGAGGGCGTCCCGGCGGGTGCTTCCTTCATCGAGGGCGACATCCGCGATGCCGCCAAGTGGCTGGACTCCTCCTTCGACGCGGTGCTGCACTTCGCCGCTTTCTCGCAGGTCGGCGAGTCCGTCGTGAAGCCCGAGAAGTACTGGGACAACAACGTCGGCGGCACGATGGCGCTGCTGGCCGCCATGCGCGCGGCGGGCGTCCGCAAGCTGGTCTTCTCCTCCACCGCCGCCACGTACGGCGAGCCCGAGGAAACCCCGATCGTCGAGACCGCGCCGACGTCACCGACGAACCCGTACGGCGCCTCGAAGCTCGCCGTCGACCACATGATCACCGGCGAGGCGGCCGCGCACGGCCTGGGCGCGGTGTCGCTGCGCTACTTCAACGTGGCGGGCGCGTACGGCAGCTGCGGTGAGCGGCACGACCCCGAGTCGCACCTCATCCCGCTGGTGCTCCAGGTCGCCCAGGGCCGCCGGGAGGCCATCTCGGTGTTCGGCGACGACTACCCCACGCCCGACGGCACCTGCATCCGCGACTACATCCACGTGGCGGACCTGGCGGAGGCCCACCTGCTGGCCGTCGAGGCGGCCACGCCGGGCGAACACCTGATCTGCAACCTCGGCAACGGCAACGGCTTCTCTGTTCGCGAGGTCATCGAGACCGTCCGCAAGGTCACCGGCCACCCGATCCCCGAGGTGATGGCCCCGCGTCGCGGCGGCGACCCGGCGGTGCTGGTGGCCTCGGCGCAGTCGGCCCGTGAACGGCTCGGCTGGAACCCGTCCCGCGCGGACCTCGCGGGCATCGTGGCGGACGCGTGGGAGTTCGCGCAGAACAGGGAGAGTGGATCGTGAGCATCGCCGAGCTCGCCGAGCGGTTCGAGGAGCTGTACGCGCGCGCCCCCGAAGGTGTCTGGGCGGCGCCGGGGCGGGTCAACCTGATCGGTGAGCACACCGACTACAACGACGGCTTCGTGATGCCCTTCGCGCTGCCGCACACCACGGTCGCCGCCGTGGCCCGGCGCGAGGACGGCGTGCTGCGCCTGCACTCGGCCGACGTCGAGGGCGGCGCCGTCGAACTGCGCGTCGACGAGCTCGCTCCGCGGTCCGACCAGGACTGGACGGCGTACCCGGCGGGCGTGGTGTGGGCACTGCGCGAGGCGGGCCACGCCGTGACCGGCGCGGACATCCACCTGACCTCCACGGTCCCCACGGGCGCGGGCCTGTCCTCCTCGGCGGCCCTGGAGGTCGTCACGGCCCTGGCCCTCGACGAGCTGTACGGGCTCGGCATCGAGGGCCCGCAGCTGGCCCTCCTGTGCCGGCGCGCCGAGAACGAGTACGTCGGGGCACCCACCGGGATCATGGACCAGACGGCGTCCGCCTGCTGCACGGACGGCCATGCCCTGTTCCTCGACACCCGTGACCTCGCCCAGCGGCAGATCCCCTTCGACCTGGCGGCCGAGGGCATGCGGCTGCTGGTCGTCGACACGCGCGTCAAGCACTCGCACAGCAACGGCGAGTACGGCAAGCGGCGGGCCGGCTGCGAGAAGGGCGCGGCGCTGCTCGGTGTCGACGCCCTGCGGGACGTGGCGTACGACGAGCTGGACGCGGCGCTGGAGCGCTTGGGCGACGAGGAAGAAGTACGCCGCCTGGTGCGCCACATCGTGACGGAGAACCATCGCGTGGAGCGGGTCGTGTCGTTGCTGAAGGCGGGCGACACACGGGCGATCGGGCCGGTGCTCAACGAGGGGCACGTGTCCCTCCGGGACGACTTCCGCATCTCCTGCCCGGAGCTGGACCTGGTCGTCGACACGGCGCTGGCGGCCGGTGCGGTGGGTGCCCGTATGACGGGCGGCGGCTTCGGGGGCTCGGCGATCGTGCTCGCGGAGGCGGCGGATGTGGACACGATCACCAAGGCGGTGGAGGAGGCCTTCGCCGCGGCGGGCTTCAAGGCGCCTCGGTCGTTCACGGCGGTGCCGTCGGCGGGGGCGCGACGCCTCGGCTGACCAGGGGGTTTCCTCGCCCCCGCCGCCCCTACCCGTCCCATCCTCTTCCTGGGGGCTGCGCCCCCAGACCCCCGCCATCGGCCTGAACGGCCTCGTCCTCAAGCGC
>NZ_VCHX02000295.1 GCF_005768555.2 Streptomyces sporangiiformans | reverse complement strand
CCTCGCGGCCGGCACCGCAAGCCCGCGGAGCAGACCGACGCGGCGGCCTGACCACACCACAGGCTCCACGCCACACGGCCCCGCCCGACGCTCGTCGGGCGGGGCCGTGTGCTGCTACGCCTGTCCCCGCTTGAGCCCCAGCACCTCCGCCGCAGCGAAGGTCTCGCCCGCCGGGCGGTCCGCGTAGTGCGGCGTGAGCAGCGCCTCCAGTTCGTCGTACGTGAAGGCGTCCTGCTTGGTGTCGAACTTGGCCGCCACCCGCGGGCGTTCGACGACCGCGACCATGCCGCCGTGGACGACCAGCAGCTGGCCGTTGATCCGGCCGGCTGCCGGGGACGCCAAGTAGCCGACGAGTGGGGCGACATGCTCGGGGGCCAGCGGGTCGAGTCCGTCGCCGTCCGGCTCCGCGAAACCGGCGAAGACGTCCGAGGTCATCCGAGTGCGGGCGCGCGGGCAGATCACGTTCGCCGTGACGCCGTACTTCGCGAGCGCCAGTGCCGTGGACGTCGTCAGGCCGACGATTCCGCCCTTGGCGGCCGCGTAGTTGGGCTGCCCGGCGGACCCCGCCAGGAACGCCTCGGAGGAGGTGTTGACGATCCGCCCGTACACCGGGCCGCCCGCCGCCTTGGAACGGGCCCGCCAATGCGCGGAGGCGAAGTGAGTCGTGTTGAAGTGCCCCTTGAGATGCACGCGGATGACGGAGTCCCACTCCTCCTCGCTCATCGAGAAGACCATCCTGTCGCGCAGGATGCCGGCGTTGTTGACGAGGATGTCCAGCTGCCCGAACGTGTCGACCGCCAACTCGACGAGCCCCTGGGCCTGTCGGTGGTCGGCCACGTCGCCGGTGTGTGCGACCGCGCGGCCGCCCGCCAGCCGGATCTCGTCCGCGACCTCCTCGGCGGGCCCGGTCGACGCGTCCCCGGAGCCGTCTCTGCCAGGTTGCCCGAAGTCGTTGACGACGACGGCGGCACCCAGCCGGGCGAGTTCCAGCGCCTCCGCCCGGCCGAGCCCGCGGCCCGCACCCGTGACGATCGCGGACCGACCCTCAAGCGGCAGTGACATCGAGGTCCCTTCGAAAAGCGGCAGTTGACCGGCGGTTGAGCAGTGGTTCGGAAGCCTGTTGTGCGGCCGCCGCACAAGCAGGCGGGGGTCAGATCTCGATGCACGTACGCAGCGCCACACCCGTACGCATCTGGTCGAGGGCTTCGTTGATCTCGCTCAGCGGCACCCTGTGGGTGATCAGGCCCTCCAGGTCGATGCGCCCGGCACGCCAGAGCGCGATGGTCCGCTCGTACGAACGCAGGACGTCCCCTCCGCCGTACATGGACGGCAGGATCCGCTTCTCGTCGAAGAACAGCTCGAACATGTTGAGCTGGAGGAAGTCGTCCATGGCGCCCGCGCCGACGACGACCAGCGTGCCGCCGCGGCGGGTGTTCTCGTAGGCGGTGCGGGCGGTGGCGGAGCGGCCGACGACCTCGAAGACGTAGTCGAAGCCCTCGCCGCCGGTCATCGCCTGTTTGGCGTCGGGGAGTTCGTCCGGTGACAACGCCTTGGTGGCGCCGAACTTCAGGGCGGCCTCACGGCGCGAGAGGACCGGGTCGACGGCGACGATCTCGGCGGCGCCCTTGAGCCGCGCGCCCTGGATCGCGGAGATGCCGACGCCGCCGCAGCCGATGACGGCGACCGACGAACCGGCCTCCACATCGGCGGTGTTGAGGGCGGCGCCGAGTCCCGTGGTGACCCCGCAGCCGATGAGGGCCGCGATGTCGAAGGGCACGTCGTCCGGGATGGGCACGGCGCAGCCCGCGTCGACGACAACCTCCTCGGTGAAGGTCCCGGTGCCCGCCATGCCGAACACATCGCCACCGGGCCGCTTGAAGTTGGGCGTACCCGCGTTCATGAACCCTGCCAGGCACAGTTCGGTCTGGCCGCGCTTGCAGGCGGGACAGGCGCCGCACGCCGGCAGCCAGCAGACGACGACCCGGTCGCCGGGCTTGACGTTGGTGACGCCCTCCCCCACCTCCAGGATCTCGCCCGCCCCTTCGTGCCCCGGTACGAACGGCGCGGGCTGCGGCAGGACTCCGGCCATCGCCGAGAGGTCCGAGTGGCACAGGCCCGTGGCCCGTACCCGCACCCTCACCCGGCCGGGGCCGAAACCCGCCGCCTCGACGTCGTCGAAGATCTCGAGCTTGTCCTGGCCGATCTCGTGCAGTACGGCTGCGCGCATGGTGCGGCTCCCCTCATGAGTGTTCGACGATGGTGTCGGCCAGCACCGGCGCGTCCTCCCGCTCGACCGCCGTCACCGTCACCTGGACCCTGCCGTCCTTCCGCCACATCCGGATGCGGAGGGTCTCACCGGGGAAGACGACCCCGGCGAAGCGCGTGCTGTAGGAGCGGACCCGCGCCACGTCACCGCCGAGGAGCGTGTCCACGACCGCCTTGAGCGTCATCCCGTAGGTGCACAGCCCGTGCAGGATGGGCCGGTCGAAGCCGGCGAGCTTGGCGAACTCGGGGTCGGCGTGCAGCGGGTTCCAGTCGCCGGAGAGCCGGTACAGGAGCGCCTGGTCCTCGCGGATCGCGCGCTCGACTGTCTTGTCCGGACCGCCTGTTGGCGGTTCGGGTCGGCTGGAGGGCCCCCGGTCGCCGCCGAATCCGCCTTCGCCGCGTACGAAGATCTGGGCGTCGTTGGTCCACAACGGGCCCTCGTCGTCGGCGACTGCGGTGCGTACGACGAGGATGGCCGCCTTGCCCTTGTCGTACACGGCGGCGATGCGCGTGGTGGCGACCGCCGCGCCCTCGACGGGGATCGGGCGGTGCAGTGCGATGGTCTGGCCGCCGTGCAGGACGTGGGCGAGGTTGACGTCGACGCCCGGCATGGAGAGGCCGTTGATCACGCCGGGCGACCCCGCGCCCGCGACGGTCGCGAAGCTCGGCAGGACGTGCAGCCTGGACTCCAGGGTGTAGCGCAGTTCGTCGGGGCCGGTCGCGGGAACGCCGGCGCCGAGGCCGAGGTGGTAGAGCTGGACGTCCTTGTGACCCCAGGCGATCCCGGCGGACCGGGGCTCGGCGGCGAGGGCCTGGGCAACGTCGATGGGCATGGGGCTCCTGACTACCGGCGGAAAAGACCTCGGTGCGGCCGTCCGCACCGTCGGCCGCACCGAGGTCGACACTGGGCCGCGGAACACGTCCGCTCTAGAACGCGTTCCAGTCCGGCGCGACCCCCTGTATAACCCAGCCCTCCGCACATGTGAAGACTCCTGACGGTACGTCAGATGAGTGAACCGTGACATTTGTCCTGCCCGACTCCGTACATGCGCATCTGCCGCACCGCGCTCCCGGATTCGTAGCGTCGTTCCCATGACAAGGACGACAGAGACGACACAGACAGGACACACAGGCGAGACAGGGCAGAACGGGCAGGCAGGGCGGGCAGGGCAGACAGCTGGGACACACCAGGCCGTGTCCTTCACGGGAGCGGTCAAGACCTTCGGCGCGGTGCGCGCCGTGGACGGCGTCGACCTGGAGCTGGCGGCGGGCGAGACGGTCGCGCTGCTCGGCCGCAACGGCGCCGGCAAGTCCACGGCGATCTCGCTGCTCCTCGGCCTGCACGAACCCGACGAGGGTGTCGTACGGCTTTTCGGCGGCACGCCGGAAGAATCCGTACGGGCGGGCCGCGTGGGCGCGATGCTGCAGGACGGCCGGCCGGTGCCGCGGGTGACGGTGGGCGAGCTGGTCGGGTTCGTGGCCCGTACGTATCCGCGGCCGATACCCGTCGCCGAGGCGCTGGAGCTCGCGGGCGTCGCCGAGCTCGCCGATCGGCGCGTCGACCGGCTCTCCGGGGGCCAGCAGCAGCGGGTCCGGTTCGCGGTCGCGCTCATCGGCAATCCCGCGCTGATCGTGCTCGACGAGCCCACCGCCGCGCTCGATGTGGAGGCGCGGCACGCCTTCTGGGTCTCGATGCGGGCGTACGCGCGGCGCGGCCACACCGTCCTCTTCTCCACCCACTACCTGGAGGAGGCGGACGCCAACGCCGACCGGATCGTCGTCATCGACCGGGGCCGGATCGTCGCCGACGGCAGCGGCGAGCAGCTCAGGCGCGCGGCGGGCGGCAACCTCGTCTCCTTCGACCTGGCCGGGGCCGGCACGGAGGGGCTGACGCTGCTGCCCGGCGTGGTCTCCGTGGAGGTGCGCGGGGACCGGGCCCGGCTGCGGACCGAGGACTCGGACGCGACGGTGATCGCACTCGCCGAGCGCGGCGCGATCCGTGGTCTGGAGGTCGTGGCGGCGTCGCTGGACGACGCGTTCCTGGCCCTGACCTCTCCCTCCGATGCTGCTTCCGCCCCCTCTTCTCCCCCTTCTCCTCCTCCTTCTTCTTCCGCGAATCTGGAGGCGGTGTGATGCTCGGCTATCTGCGGCTCGAGGTGCGCCGGACGTTGCGGGACACCGGCTTTGTGATCGGTGGTGTCGTCATGCCGGTGGCGATGTACCTGCTGTTCACCAATCTCGGCGGTGGCGACGACGACAGCTGGAAGACCGCCTCGATGGTCGGCATGGCCGCTTACGGTGCGATGGGCTCGGCCCTGAACACCGGCGGCGGAGTCGCCGAGGACAAGGCGAACGGCTGGCTGCGGCAACTGCGCGTCACGCCGATGACCCCACGTCAGGTCGTGACCGGCCGGGCGCTCACCGGGGCGGTGACGGTGCTGCCGGCGATCCTCGCGGTGCTGGCCGCGGGCGGTGTGGTCAACGGCGTACGCCTGGACGCCTGGAAGTGGGCGGCTATCGCGCTGCTGCTGTGGCTCGGCTCGATTCCCTTCACCCTGCTCGGTCTCGGCAACGGCTACCGGCTGACCGCACAGACCACGGGCGTCGCGAACCTGGGCTGCAATCTGGTGATGGCCGTGGTCGGCGGTCTGTGGTTCCCGCTGAGCCTCTTCCCTGAGTGGCTGCGCTCTGTGTCCCCGTACATGCCGACGAACCGTTTCGCGCAACTCGGCACGGCAGTCGCCGACGGACATGCGCCGACTCTCGGGGCCCTACTGGTACTTACCTTCTGGCTGCTGGCCTTCGGCTCGTACGCTGTGACCTCGTACCGCATGACCGCGCGGACCGTCTGAACGGGGGCAGGGCATGTCCAGGATGAGCACGGCCAGTTGCCGGCTGGACGCGTGGCGGTCGGCGCGGGCCGTGGGGAAGACGGGAAAGTCACCCGAGGAACCGGGCCCGCCGCCCAACGGCTTCTCCCTGCTGCCCTGGCTGCTGATGGGTATGGGGGCATTCTCCAACCTCTTCCAGGGCAAGACCCCGAACCCCTGGATCGGCGGCCTCGGCATCGTGGCCTTCAACTCCCTCTACATCGGTGTGGTGTTCAGGGCCTTCGTGAAAGAGGCACGCGAGGCACGCTCCACCCGCGTGATGCTGATCTCGCTGGGCGTGGTGACCTGCACGCTCGCCATCGCCTACGGCGGCAGCTGGCTGCTCTTCTTCCCTCTCCTCGGCCTGGCCACGGGCGCGATCGTCCGGGGCCGGTGGCTCGGCAGGACCGGCATCGGCCTGAGCGTGCTCGCCGGTCTCGTCTCCGCGGTCCGGGACGGCTGGGACGCGGTGAACATCGCGTACGGCACCTTCATCTCCACCATGGTGACGGCGGCGATCCTCTCCCTCTCCGAGGCCGTACGCGAACTCCGCGCCGCCCGTGAGGAGCTGGCCCGTCGCGCCGTCGAGAAGGAACGCCTCCGCTTCTCCCGCGACCTCCACGACCTGCTCGGCCACACCCTCTCCGTGATCGTGGTGAAGTCGGAGGCGGCCCGGCGCCTGGCCCACCGCGACCTGGACGCGGCGCTCGTCCAGGTCGGGGACATCGAATCGGTGGGCCGCCAGGCGCTCACGGAGATCCGCGAGGCGGTGACGGGCTACCGCGAGGGCAGCCTCGCCATGGAACTGGACCGGGCCCGCTCGGCCCTGGGGGCCGCCGGCATCGATCCGGTCGTCCGCCAGTCGGGCCCGCCGCTCACCGCCCAGACCGAGGCGCTGCTGGGCTGGGTGATCCGCGAGGCCGTCACCAACGCCGTACGCCACAGCGGTGCGAGCCGGTGCGAGATCTCGGTGGAGGGCTCGTCGGAACGCGTCCGCGCGCGCGTCCTGGACGACGGCCGAGGCATTCCCTCCGCCCCGCCCTCGTCCGCCCCGCCCTCGTCCGCCCCGTGCCCGTCCCCGTCTCCGTCCTCGTCCGCCGCCGGGATCGGTGGCACCGGCCTCAAGGGCCTCACGGAACGGCTGGCGGCGGCGGGCGGCTCGTTGGAGGCGGGGCCGGGACCGCGAGGCGGCTTCCTGGTGACGGCGGAACTGCCGGTGGAACCGGCGGAGCTTACCGAGGTGACCGATCCGGCGGAGGCGACCGACTCCGCCGCGCTGCCGGGCACGGCGGCCTGAGCGGCGGCCTGAGCGGTGACCTGAGCGGGGGAACTGCCGGGCGACCGCTCCGGCGCCGGCCAGGTCCCCGGTGCGCGCTCGTGAACTCCCAGGCCACCACGCACTTCGAACCGGCCTCCCCGCTCTACTCTTGGGCCGTGACCGAGATGCCCCGGGATTACCGGCCTGCCAAGTCCATCCGCGTACTGCTCGCCGAGGACCAGGGGATGATGCGGGGCGCGCTCGCTCTGCTTCTCGGGCTGGAGCAGGACATCGAGGTGGTCGCGCAGGTGGCGGCGGGGGACGCGATCGTGGACGCCGCGCTGGAGTCGCGTCCCGATGTCGCGCTGCTGGACATCGAGCTTCCGGGGATCAGCGGCCTCGACGCCGCCGCGCTGCTGCGCGACGAGGTGCCCGACTGCCGGGTGCTGATCCTCACCACCTTCGGGAGACCGGGGTATCTGCGGCGGGCCATGGAGGCGGGAGCCGCGGGGTTCCTGGTGAAGGACGGCCCCGTGGAGGAGCTGGCCACCTGCATCCGCCGGGTGCTGACCGGCGAGACGGTCGTCGATCCAGCGCTCGCCGCGGCCGCGTTGAGCGCGGGGCCCAGTCCGCTCACCGCCCGCGAGTGCGACGTCCTGAAGGCCTCCGCCGACGGCGCGACCATCGCCGATATCGCGGCCAAGCTGCACCTCTCCGAGTCCACCGTGCGCAACTACCTCTCCTCCGCGATCGGCAAGACGGGCACCCGCAACCGCATGGAGGCGATGCGGGAGGCCCGGCAGCAAGGGTGGCTCTAAGCCCTGTCGCACGGGTCCGCCGGTCCATGCCCGCCCCTCGAGTCAGCCCCCCACGGAGCCCGCCACATCCGCCGACTCGTAGCCCACTCCCTTCGGTGACAGGCAGACGAACCAGCTCGGCTGGGAGCCGTCGACCGGGCGGATCGAGAGGACGTCCGTGCTGGTTTCCGTGCCCTGGGGTGCTCGGTCGACGACGGTCGCCGTGTCGTTGTCCCAGGTGCAGATGACCTGGCGGGCGGTCGGGGCGACCTTGCCGATGACGAGGTCGCGGGAAGCGTCGGCGCGGTCGGAGCCGCCGGTCTTCAGTGGCATCGAGTACGCCTGAATGTCCCTGCCCGACATGGAGTCGCCCTTCTCGACCGCCCCCTGCACCACCGTCGACTGGGCGCCGTCGCCCACCGTCAGGTGTACGAACACCCAGCCCTTGCCGACCAGGTCCCCGGCCACGCGTACGTCCGCCGGCTTGACGCCGTACAAGGCCATCGCGTCCAGCTGGCTTTGTGCCTCCACCTTGTCCTTCGGCGCTCCCCACACATCGATGACGACCCGCCACTCCTCGCCCTGGTCACGGCCGGTCGCGAGCGTGGTCCGCCCTGGCTCGTACAGGTGCCGCTCCTCGACCGTCGAAGGCTGTGTGGCCACCGGCGCACCCCGGTCTCCGTCGCCGTCAAGCGCTCCGGCCAGCGCCAGCGATCCCGTCGAGCCCGCGATCACCAGGGCAGCCGCGGCCGCCACCGCCCAGCGCCGCGCCTTGCGGCGCCGACCGCCTCGTACCACCGACTGATAGGGGGCTATACCGATTTCGACCTCGTCCGCGGCGTCCGCCAGCAGGAGGGCGATGTCGCCGTGCGTCACGTCGCCGTGCGTCATGTCGTGGTTCGTCTCCCGGTCCGCGCTCATCACTTCCGCCCTCCGTGCGTCACCGTCTCGGCCAGGCCCGGTATGGCGCGGAGCTTCGCGATCCCCTTCGCCGCGTTGCTCTTCACCGCCCCCGCCGAGCAGCCCATCGCCTCTGCCGCCTGCGCCTCGCTCAGGTCCTCCCAGTAGCGCAACACCACCGCTTCCCGCTGCCGGGGCGGCAGTTGGGACAGCGCCTTGAGCAACGTGGAGCGGTCGTCGGCCTGGGCGATCCGGTCTCCGGTGTCGGGCAGCTCGGGTGTGAAATCCGCGTCGGACCTGGGGGCCAGGAACTCCTTGAGGCGCCTGCGGTGCTTTCTCGCATGCGCGTTGATCATCAGGCGCCACACATACGCGTCAGGGTCGTCCGCCGCGCTGACCTTGCGCCACGCCACGTACGCCCGCTCCAGCGAGGACTGGACCAGGTCCTCCGCCGCGTGCTGCTCCCCCGTGAGGAGAAATGCCGTACGCATCAGCCGCGGCCATCGGCCGATGACAAAGCTCTGGAATTCCTCGTCCAGAGCCTGCTTCCGATCCCCCATGGGCACCTCCTAGATGCCCTATAGAGTCCATGGACCTCGGATTCCGTTGCCTCCGCTCGCGCTCTCTTTCTCGTACGTCCGTGGTTCAGGCGCTCGCGGCCTGCGCCGGCACCCGCCGCGGCAGCCACAGCAGCATCAGCACCACACCCACGATCAGCACGCCCGCCCCCGTCCGGAAGGCCAGCGCGTACCCCTCCGTCAGCTCCGCGGCCGACGTTCCGCCCGCGGTGCGTGCCGCCGCGATGGTCGACATCACCGAGAGCCCCAGCGCACCGCCCATCGTGCGCGAGGTGTTGACCAGCCCCGACACCAGCCCGGCATCCCCCGGCGCCGCCCCCGACGTGGCCAGCGAGGCGAGCGGCGTCGCGGCCAGTCCGGCGCCGAGCATCATCAGGATCCCGGGGAACAAGATCGCGGTGAGATACGTCCCGTCCGCGTTCATCGTCGACTGCCAGCCGAACCCGGCGGCGGCCACCAGCGTCCCGATCACCGCGGCCGTGCGCGCCCCGGCGGCCCGCATGAACCGTGGTGCGGCCTGCGAGCCCAGCACCACCGCGAGCGAGCTGGGCATGAGCGCGAGCCCGGCCTCCAACGGCGTGTATCCGAGCACGTTCTGCGCGTACAGCGTCATGAAGAACCACATGCAGAACATGGCCGCTCCGCACAGGAACATCGCCACGTTCGCCGACGACACGGACCGCAGCCGGAACAGCTTCAGCGGCATCAGCGGCGCCTTCGTCCGCGTCTCGACGAACAGGAAGAGCCCGAGAAGCACCGCCCCGCCGACCAGCGGGGCAAGGGTCGCGGACGACGTCCAGCCCTCGATCTCGGTCTGCACGATCCCGTACGCGAGAGTCGCCAGCCCGGCCGTCACCAGCAGCGCCCCCGGCAGATCGAGCCGCCGTCGCTCGCCGGCCCGGCTCTCGACGAGCCACAGCAGGGCGCCGGCCAGCACGACCACGCCGACAGGCACGTTGATCAGCAGCACCCACCGCCACGACAGCCCGTCGACCAGCAGTCCGCCGACGAGCCCGCCCGCCGCGCCACCGCCCCCGCCGACGGCGGTCCAGGTCGCGATGGCCCGCGCGCGTGCCGCCCCTTCCGGAACGGTCGAGGTGACGATCGTCAGCGTCGAGGGCGCGAGCACCGCCGCCCCCAGCCCCTGCACGGCCCGCGCGGCCAGCAACTGCCACTCCGCCTGGGCGAGCCCGCCCCCGAGGGAGGCGAGCGTGAACAGGGCGAGCCCGACCAGGAACATCCGCTTGCGCCCGTACAGGTCCCCGGCCCGCCCGCCGAGCAGCATGAAGCCGGCGAAGGCGATCGTGTACGCGTTGACGACCCACTGGAGCCCCGGCGCGCTCAGCGCCAGGTCGGCCCGCATCGAGGGCAACGCCACGTTGACCACGGAGATGTCGAGGACGACGAGGAACTGCCCCGCGCAGGCAAGCGCGACCACCACCCAGGTGGGCGGCGCGGAACGGCGGGACACGGGCACCTCTGCGGCGGCTCTGAGCATGGGAGTCATGCTCTCAACCACCGGGTGCCCCGTACATGGGATTTTCGGCGCACGGCCCCTCCGTCTCACGACCTAGGACGACCTACGGCCTCGCGGCCAGGCGGCTACACCGCGCGCAGCAGCGTCACCACCGCCGCACCCCCGAGCCCGATGTTGTGCGCGAGCCCCACGCGCGCGCGTTCCACCTGCCGCTCCCCCGCCTCCCCCCTCAACTGCCACACCAGTTCGGCGACCTGCGCGATACCGGTGGCCCCCAGGGGATGCCCCTTGGAGATGAGCCCTCCGGACGGGTTCACCACCCACCGCCCGCCGTACGTCGTCGCCCCCGACTCCACGAGTTTCCCGGACTCCCCCGGCGCGCACATCCCGAGCGCCTCGTACGTCAGCAGTTCGTTGATCGAGAAGCAGTCGTGCAGCTCGACGACATCGACGTCCTCGATGCCGAGCCCCGTCCTCTCGTACACCTGCCGGGCCGCGGCCCGCGACATCGGCTGTCCGACGACATCGACGCACGCCCCGGACGCGAAGGACTCCCCGGTGTCCGTGGTCATCGCCTGACCGGCGATCTCCACGGCCTTCCCGTCCAGCCCGTGCCGCTCCACGAACCGCTCCGACACGACGAGCGCGGCGGCCGCACCGTCCGAGGTGGGCGAGCACTGGAGCTTGGTCAGCGGCCGGTGCACGACCCGCGCGGCGAGGATCTCGTCGACGGAGTACACGTCCTGGAACTGGGCGTACGGGTTTCCGGCCGAGTGCCGATGGTTCTTCGCCCCGACCGCCGCCAGCTGCGCCTCGGTCGTGCCGTACTTCTCCATGTGCTCCCGCGCCGCGTTCCCGAAGATCTGGGCGGTCGGCGGGGTCATCTCGAAGCCGTGCCGCGCCGCCATCACGCCGTAATGCCGGGCGACGGGAGACGTCTCGAAGTCACCTCCGTCGGCTCCCCCGCCCAACGCCCCGCGCGCCATCTTCTCGAACCCGAGAGCCAGTACGCAGTCGCTCGCGCCGCCCTCGACGAACTGCCGGGCGAGCATCAGGGCGGTCGAGCCGGTCGCGCAGTTGTTGTTGACGTTGTAAACGGGCACGCCGGTCAGCCCCAGTTCATACGCCGCCCGCTGTCCGGCCGTGGAGGCCTGGAAGCAGTATCCGACGGGCACCTGCTCCACCTCGGCGTACGAAATCCCGGCGTCCTCCAGGGCGTTGGTGCCCGCCTCGCGCACCATGTCCCAGTACTGCCACTCCCGCGTCTCCGGCTTCTCGAACTTCGTCATGCCCACACCGACGACGTATGCCTTCATCATTCGCTCTCCCCAAGCCCTCGGTAGTCCTCAAGTAGTCCCCGGTGCTTTCGTCGGCCGTCAGTCCCGTGGCAGGCCGAGGATGCGCTCGGCGACCACGTTCAGCTGCACCTGCGTCGTACCGCCGGCGATGGTCAGACACCGGGAGAGCAGGAATCCGTGCACGGCCCGCTCCCCGGCTCCCTCGCACAACGCCCCCTCAGGACCGAGGAGTTCGAGCGCCAGCTCGGCGACCTTCTGCTGATGCACGGTCTGCACGAGTTTCCGTACGGACGCGCCGGCCCCCGGTTCCACGCCCGACACCTGCCGCATGGTCGTCCGCAGCCCGATGCAGGCCAGCGCGTGTGCCTGTGCGACCAGCGCCCCGATGCGTACGCGCACGGCGTCGTCGTGGTCGGCGGCCCGTAGGAGGAGAGCCTCGATGCCGGTACCGAAGGTCAACTGGTCGGCCATGTGGACGCGTTCGTTGCCGAGCGTGTTGCGTGCGACCTTCCAGCCGTCGTCGACGGCGCCGACCACCGCGTCCGCGGGCAGCACCACGTCGTCGAAGTAGACCTCGTTGAACAGCGATTCGCCGGTGATCTCCTTCAGGGGACGTATGTCGATGCCTTCGGTGTTCTTCATGTCGACGACGAAGTACGTGAGCCCCTTGTGCTTGGGCGCGTCCGGATTCGTACGGGCCAGCAGGATCCCGTAGTCCGCCCAGCGCGCCGAACTCGTCCACACCTTCTGCCCGTTGATCCGCCAGCGCCCGTCCGCGGTCC
The DNA here is from genome assembly GCF_005768555.2 of Streptomyces sporangiiformans. GTDB lineage: Bacteria > Actinomycetota > Actinomycetes > Streptomycetales > Streptomycetaceae > Streptomyces > Streptomyces sporangiiformans. The sequence goes on along the minus strand of NZ_VCHX02000295.1, from coordinate 2,599 downwards.
GCTCGGCACGCGTCCGCAGCGAGGCGAGATCCGACCCGGCCTCCGGCTCCGAGAAGAGCTGGCACCACAGCACCTCCCCGCGCAACGTCGGCAGCAGATAGCGCTCCTGCTGCTCCCGCGTCCCAAACGCGATGAGCGACGGTACGACCCAGGTGGCGATCCCCAGTTCACTCACCCGTACGCCCGCGGCGGCCAACTCTTCCTGCACAGCGAGCTGTTGGACGGGCCCGGCACCGAGTCCGTACGGCGGCGGCAGATGCGGCGCCGCGTACCCGGTGGGCGCCAGCACCCGCCGCACGGCGTCCGGTTCGAGTCCGCGCACGCCCTCAGCGAACTCGCGGGCCGACGCCCGGTACACCGAGGCCTCCGCCGGCAGATCCAGCCGTAACTCCCGCCGTACGCCGCTCGCCGCGAGCCGTACGGCACGCAGCCGGTGGACGTCACCGGCGCCGAACAGCTGCCGCGCCACCACCGCCCGCCGCAGATACAGATGGGCGTCGTGCTCCCAGGTGAACCCGATCCCGCCGAGGACCTGAATGCAGTCCTTGGCACAGGAGTAGGCGGCGTCCAGGGCGTCGGCGGCGGCCAGGGCCGACGCCAACTCCCGTACGCCGTCCGGCTCCTGAGTGGCGCGGGCCGCGTCCCAGGTGAGCGCCCGCGCCTGCTCGACCCGCACCAGCATGTCGGCGCACAGGTGCTTCACGCCCTGGAAGCGGCCGATGGGGTGGCCGAACTGCTCGCGGACCTTGGCGTACTCGGCCGCGGTGTGCAGCGCCCACGCGGCGGTACCGCACGCGTCCGCGGCGAGGACGACGGCGGCGAGGTCGCGGACCGGCGCGGAGCCGATGGGCAGTACGCGCTCGGCGGGCACGCGCACTCCGTCCGCCCTCACCTCGGCGGTCGCCCGCGTCGGGTCCGCGCTCTCGTGGGCCCGCACGGCCACCTCGGCCGCGTCGACGGCCACCCATATCGTGCCGCCCGCCTCGGAGTCGGTCTCGGTCCCGGCCGCCAGGATGAGCAGGTCCGCCTCGGCCCCGGACAGCACCGGCGGCGCGATCCCGTCCAGCACGTATCCACCCGGCACGGCCCGCGCCATCAGCGATCCCGCCTCCCACGTCACGGCCGCGGTCCGCTCCCCGGAGGCCAGTGCCCGCACCAGGGCGTCCGCCTCCGCGCGGGCCAGCACCAGCGAGGCCAGGAGGCTGGAGACGAACGGCCCCGGCAGCGCGGCCCGTGCCGCCTCCTCCACCACCACGGCGAGGTCGAGGACATCACCGCCCCCGCCACCGCACTCCTCGGGCAGGTGCACGCCGAGCAACCCCTGCGCGGCGAGTCCGTCCCAGAAGGGCGGTCTGCCCTCCCCCGGCGCGTCGAGAAGCTTGCGCACCTCCTCAGGAGGTACCGCCCGCGCGATCCACCCGCGCACGGCCTCGGCCAGCTCCCGCTGTTCCCGTGTGATCCCGATCCCCATGCGGCGACAGACTAGAACGTGTTCCAATTTGACGGAAGGTCAGATGCCGAGCGAATCGACCCTCACATGTAGTGGCGTCTGGACCTCCAGCCGAGGGGTTCGAGGTGGGACCTGGACCCCGGTGGTTCAGAATTCCGGCGCTCGCTGTCGGACGTGTGGGCCGTTCGGTTCGAGGACGTCCCGCCTGTACGCGAGTTCAAGTCGTACAAGGGGCAGCGACATCTGCCAGGTTTGTGGTGGCCGCCAACGGCTGGTGGGCACATCGGTTACGAGTCCTGGCTGGAACGCGATCACGTGATGCTGCTGGACTTCGACCCCTCGGTGGTGGGGTTGTCCTCGCAACCCTTCTGGCTGTTCTGGGCTTCGGATAAGGGCAAGAGCATCTCTCTGTGGCTAACGTGCGGTGGCTGGCGGGCTACCGGCATCCCTGGCACGGCCTGGAGAGAGTCGCGATCGTACTCCGAGAGGTGTTCGCGGAGCCTCGGCCGCTGATGGACGGGGCCTTCCTGGTCGGGGATCCGATCATGGTGCTTCCGGTGCTGTTCCATCTGCCCTGGCGGCACGAGCTGGCGGTGGATGTGTCGATGCCGCTGCACGCTGCTTCCCAGGTGTCGCTGGAGGGGCGGTGACTGCCCACAGGCGCGACTCGGTGCTGCGGCCCGGGGACTGGATTACCTTCGACGACGGCGACCACCAGGTCGTGGGCCTGGCCGGTACTTCGGTGCGGCTGCGCTCTGAGGCGGCCGGGGCAGAGAGCGTGGTGCTGGCCTCGCATCTGATGGCCTCGCCCGACTTCGCTGTCACCGGGGCTCGGCTGCCACCTTCCGATGAACGGGCCACACTGACCGACAGCAGGCACTGAACTCGCCGCCGTGGACGCCACCGGTGATCACGACCCTGGGGCCGGGACGGGAGCCGTTGACAAGAATCAAGGGAACATCCACTGTCGTGGTGCCGAGGTCGGCGGGCAGGCTCCCGCAGGTCTTCTGACCGAGATCGGCCCGCAGCGGGCCGATGGTCAGGGCCATGCCTTACCTCGTTCGAACTCAGGCCGCGGTGCGGCCGTTTGTGGTGACGAAGTCGATCGGCTGGGAGGTGCGGCCTTCCAGGGCGAGGTCCGCGGCGATG
>NZ_VCHX02000294.1 GCF_005768555.2 Streptomyces sporangiiformans | reverse complement strand
GGTACGTTCGGCGGACCGGGGCAGGGCAACTACGCGGCGGCCAACCACTTCCTGGACGCCCTCGCCCAGCACCGCCGCGCGCGGGGGCTGGCGGGACAGTCGCTGGCCTGGGGCATGTGGGCGCAGCGCAGCACGATGACCGAGCATCTGGACGACGCGAGCGTACGGCGCGTGGGCAGGCTGGGCCGGGCGCTGTCCGCCGAACAGGGGCTGGCGCTGTTCGACACCGCCACCGGGGTCGACGAGGCCGTGCTCGTCCCCATCGACCTCGACACCTCCGCACCGCGGTCCGGGGCCGTGCCGGCGCTGCTGCGCGGCCTCGTGCGGCCGCGGAGCCGGCGTGCCATGGACGGAACGGCGGGCGACAAGGACGCCGCCGGGCTGCTGCGGCAGCTCGCCGCCCTGACCGGTGCCCAGCGCACCGAGCATTTGCTCGGTGTGGTGCGCCACCACGTCGCCCTGGTCCTCGGTCACGGAAGCCCTCAAGAGGTCGACCCCGAGCGGCCGTTCATGGAATCCGGCTTCGACTCGCTCACCTCTGTCGAACTGCGCAACCGGCTCACCGCAGCCACGGGACTGCGGCTTCCGGCCACCGTCGTCTTCGACCACCCGTCGCCGCAGGTGCTGGCCGAGTACCTCGCCGCGGAGCTCACCGGGGACGCCGCAGCAGGCACCCAGGGGGCCCCGGGCTCCCCCGGCGCGTCGGCCGCCCCGGCCGCGCGAAAGCGCTCGGAGGGCACGCTCAACACGCTCTTCGAACAGGCCGTCGCGGAGGGCAGGATCGACGACTTCATCAACGTCCTGGACTCCGCGGCGAACTTCCGCAGGACCTTCAGCGACCCGTCCGAGGCCGACCGGGTGCCGAGCCCGGTGCGGCTGTGCCGGGGCGACGAGACGCCGAGCCTGATCCTCCTGTCCGCGTTCATCGGCAAGGCCGGGCCGTACGACTACTCGGGCCTCGCCGCCGGATTCCGAGGCAAGCGCGACGTGTCCGCGCTGTTCCAGCCCGGCTTCCTCGCAGGCGACCCGCTGCCCGCGGACCTGATGGCCGCGACGAAACTGCACGCCGAGAGCATCGCGCGGTACGTGGACGGCAAGCCGTTCGCCCTCGGCGGCGTCTCGTCCGGTGGCACCGTGGCCTTCTACGTCGCCCACTACCTGGAGAGCATCGGCCTACCGCCGGCCGCCGTCGTACTCCTGGACACCTACACACGCAACGATGCGATCTACCGGCACTTCGGGCCGAAAATCCTGCACAGCGTCGTGGAGGACCAGACCAGCGCGTTCGGCGACAGCGGCGACGACATCTGGGGCGAGGAGTGGCTCACCGCGATGGGCCGCTACTGCAAGATGAACTGGATGCCGCCCGGCGAGATCAGCGGCAGGACGCTCATGGTGCGCGCGTCCGACCCCGTGGGGGAGTGGACGGAGGACTACGACTGGCGCACCGACTGGGAGCTGCCGCACGACACGATCGACGTCCCCGGCAACCACTGGACCATCACCCGGGACCACTCCGCCACCACCGCGGCGGCCATCGACGAGTGGCTGCGCGGCCTCGGCTGACCGGGACCTGGCCGCCCCTCTTTAGGGGCGGCTAGGGGTACTGGCCGGTGAGGCCGCCCACGTTCAATGGAAGGCACTTCACATGACCATCGATGAGGGGCCGGCATGACCACGGCAACGGGGTCGCGACTCGGCGACCTGTTCCTCGGAGCTCAACTCAAGGTCGGGCGCCCACTGCTCAAAGCGGCGATGAAGGGCGACCCGTACATCGACATCCTGCTCGGTGTCCAGGACCCACGCCCGCAGTACGCCATCATCCGCGAGGGCGGCCCGCTGTACCGCAGCAAGGGCAACGCCCTGGTCGTCACGAGCCACACGCTCGGTACGGAGATCCTGCGGGACCGGCGTCTGAACATCTGCCACACGAACGGCAGGGCACCGGGCATGCAGCTGATGGAGCGCATCGGCTGGGACGGATCCATCCTCAACCTCGACCCGCCGGATCACACCCGTATCCGCCGCCTCGCCCAGCCCGCGTTCACACCGCGGAAGATCGCCGAGTACCGCGTCGCCGTGGAGCGGATCTGCCACGAACTGCTCGACAAGGCGGAGAAGCAGGGCGAGTTCGACCTGATCCGCGACTATGCCGGGCCACTGCCCATTGCCGTTATCGGCGACATGCTGGGCGTTCCGGAGAGCGAACATGAGCGGTTCTACCGGCACGGCAGGGTCATCGGCTCGGTCATCGACGGCGTCAAGTCCCTGAGCATGGCCCGGGACTTCAGGCGCGCGCACAGCGAGTACCTGAAGCTGTTCGCCGAGCTGATCGAGCTGCGCCGTGCCGAGCCCGCCGACGACCTCGTCAGCGTGCTCGCCGACGCACACGGCGAGGGCAAGGTCACCGAGCACGAACTGCTCGCCCTGTGCGCGGTGCTCGCGGTGACCGGTTTCGAGACCACCACCAACCTCATCGGCAACGGCACCCTGGCCCTCCTGGAGAACCCCGACCAGTGGCAGCTGTTCCGCGACGACCCCGACCTCGGCCCGAAGGTCGTCGAGGAGACCATGCGGTACGACTCGCCGGCCCTGCAGGCCACCCGTATCCCGCACGAGGAGATCGAGCTGGCCGGGCAGCGGGTGAAGGTGGACGAGGCGCTCGTCGTCCTCGTCGGCGCGGCCAACCACGACCCCGAGGTGTTCCGGGACCCGGATCGCTTCGACATCCTGCGCGAGGGCGAGCCGGACCACCTCTCCTTCTCCGGCGGCATCCATTACTGCATCGGCGCACCGCTGGCCCGCATGGAGGGCGACGTGGCGCTGCGGGTCCTCGCGGAGCGGCTGCCGAAGCTGCGCTTCAACGGCCCGCGCAGGCGGCGTAGTTCGCCCGTCATCAGCGGCCTGGAGAGCTTCCCGCTCGCCGTGAGCTGACAGGCTCCGGCCCCTTCTCCACCGGCCCGCCCTCGTACCGCCCCGTACGACGGCGGGCCGGGCTCAGTCTCAGCGGCGGTGTGGAGCCTCCGAGGCCGGGACGAAGACCGGCAGCCGGGCGTCGACCTCGAAGCCGCCGTCCTGCCCGGGCCCGGCGTTCAGTTCGCCGCCCACGAGCCCGACTCGCTGGCGCAGACCCATCAGGCCCACACCGGAGCCGCTGCGGCTCAGCTCGACGACGGGCCCCCGCGCCGGTGCCGCGTTGCGCACGGTCAGGTGCAGTTGCTCCGCGTCGTAGCGGGCGCGCACCTCGACGGGAGCGCCCGGCGCATGCTTGATCGCGTTGGACAAGGCCTCCTGGACGACCCGGTACGCGGTACGGCCGATCACCGGCGACACCACACCGGGGTTGCCGGTACGGACGAACTCGATCCGCATGCCCGCCGCCGTCGACTCCTCGACCAGGCGGGCCAGATCGGGTCCGGGGGGCTCGTCGGCCGCCTGCTCGGGGCCGCCGTCCCGCCGACCGGACGCACCGTTGCCACCGCTGTCGCCGGCCTCGTCGTCGGCGGTGGCCGGCGGCGAGCGCAACACGCCGAGGAACTCGCGTAGTTCCTCCAGGGCCTGGTGGCCGGCCGAGCGCAGTTCCCCGGCCGCGACCCGGGTCGAGTCCTCACGGGTGCTCAGCTCCAGGGCTCCCGCGTGCAGGACCATCAGGCTCACCCGGTGCGTGATGATGTCGTGCATCTCCACCGCCAGTTTCGCCCGCTCCTCCGACCTGGCCTGCTCCGTGAGCAGGTGCTGCTCCCGCTCCGCACGCTCGGCGCGGTCCCTGAGCACGTCGGCGAGCCTGCGCTGGGACCGTACATACATTCCGGCCAGCGCCGGCACCGCCGTGAGCAGCAGGCCGGGCGCGATGATGTCGACCTCCGGCGTCCACGGCCGGGTGGCGATCAGCGTGAGCACGCCCGTGAGTCCCCAGCCGCGGGCCAGGTCGGCGCCGTACACCATGACGCTGTAGCAGGCGAACGGCGCCGCGAGCGGCACCCACACCCCGGCCCGGTCCACTTCCGGCATCGTGCCGGGGAACACGCCCTCCACGAACAGGGGCATCGCGGCGACCAGCATCAGACCCGTGATCCACATGGGTGCCGTGCGGCGGAACAGCAGCGAGAACGCGGCGAACGCCTGGAGCATCGGCGAGATCCAGTCCTTGGTCGACTGGGTCGACCGGAGGATCGCGGCGAGCGCCGCCAGGACCAGGAGACACAGGACGAGGTCGACTGCGCGGTCGCCCCAGGAGTACGAGATACGTGTGCGCTCGGGCATCCACTCAGACCGTTCCACCCGGCTCATGGTAGCGATGTCCGAGAGGCAGGCCCCGGTCCGGCGGACGTGCGCGGCGGCGGGACGGTGGGCTTCAACTCCGAGCGGCGACGGCCGACTTCGGGGTGAGGCTGTGCACGTCGAAGGCGCGCTTGGTGCGATCGAGCCTGCGGAAGAGGTTGTCGGCGCCGCTGAACAGCAGCCGGGTCACACCGAGTCCGGTGAGGCTGTCGACGACGGCACGCCAGTCGACGGGTCGGTCGAAGGTGTCGAGCAGCATCGTGCGCACGCCCTCGGCCGAGTCCAGCACCGTGCCGTCCTGGTCGGCGACGAGCGGGACACGCGGCGCCCGCACCGTGAGACCGGAGAGGACCTCGCGTTCCACGGTCCGGCGCAACTCGGCGAACGCCGGGGCGTGCACCGGCGGCCGCATCGAGTACATCGAGTACCCGCCCAGTTCGCTGATCCGCTTCTTGAACCGGTCGAGGCGGCCCGCGCGCAGCGACAGCAGATGGAAGCCGTCATCGAGGTAGCCGGAGAACTCGTACCACTCGCCGTCGGCGTCCAGTTCGGCCAGCGCCTCCTTGAGCCGGTCCTCGGGGAGCCGGGTGAAGGAGTGCGTCACCACGTCCTTGTGGTGCTCGCGGAAGTACTCCTCCTCGCATCGCGCCATCGCCACGGTCATCCGCAGCGTGTCCTCGTACGACAGGGAGCCGGCGTACGCGACCGCGGCCTTCTGCCCGAAGCTGGGCCCCACGCAGGCCGCGGGCTCCTCGTCGGCACGGTCGGCCGCGCGGTCGGCGAGAGCGAGGCAGTTGACCAGGAACGCCACCTGCGCGTACTCGGAGTAGTCGGCCCCGCCGTCGCGGAAGCGCTCGGTCACCCGGTAGCCGAGCACCTCGTCGGCCACCGCGAGACGTTTGCGGGCATAGGGGTTCAGGAGCATGAAGCGGCCCGCGTCGGCGAACCGTGACGGCCCCATGCCGGGAAAGACGATCGCGGTGGTCATGCGGCGCGCGCCTCCTTCGCCAGCTTCTCCATGGCCCGCATGTCGGGCTTGCCGTTGCGGTTGAGGGGGAAGCTGCCGAGGACCTCGACCCGGTCGGGCCGCTCGTACGCCGCCAGCATGTTCCGCAGCTGTTCGCGCCAGTACGCCGCCGGGCGGCCCTCGCCGTCCTCGACGAAGAACACCAGCTGGGCGCCGCGCCGCTCGTCGGGCAGGGCGACGATCCTCGCCGAGCACCCCTTGGCCTCCACGGACCGCTGGATCAGCTCGGGATAGAGGGTGTATCCCATGCGGTGCACCGCGTACTTGCGGCCCAGGACGAAGACGTTGCCCCACTCGTCGAGGTACCCCAGGTCGCCCGTGCGCTGCCAGCCCGGCGGCACCGCTTCGAGCGTGCCGGACTCGTCGAGCCAGCCCTCCAGCGCGTCCGGCGTGTCGACCTCCAACTCGCCGACGGCACCCGCGGCGACCGGGCGGCCCTCCTCGTCCACGACCCGCAGCCGGATGCCCTCCATGGCCCGCCCGCAGGCCACCGGGTTCTCGAGCGTCGCGAAGGCGATGTTGCCGAGCTCTGTGCTGCCGTAGCTGTCCAGGAGCGGCATGCCGAACTCCTCGGCGTACGCCTCCACCAGCGGCTCGTCCAGCGGGGCCGCGCCGGCGCAGAACATGCGCGCTCCCGCGAGGACGGGACGCAGAATCGGCTTGCGCGACACGAGGTTGAGCATGCTGCGGTAGCTGGCGGGCGTCGCGTCGATCACCGTCGCCCCCGTCAGCCCGGCCATCACCAGGGCACGGTCGAGCCGCTTGTACGGCGCGATCACCAGCGAACACCGCCGCAGCCAGGCGATCAGAACCATCGACAGACCGTACTGGTGGGCGAACGGCAGCAGGGGCAGCAGCACGTCGTCGGCGCGGTGCCCGACCTGGTCGGCGTTGCGCTCCAGGTTCTTCAGGAACTTGCGGCCCGACTTGACGACGCCCTTGGGTGAGCCCGTCGAACCGGACGTCCACATGATCAGGGCGTCCGGCAGGTCACACCAGGCCTCGACGTCGAGCCGTCTGTCGACCGGGGTCCGGCCGACGGAGGCAGCGAGCAACTCGTAGAGGTACAGAGCCTCCTGGCCCTCTTCCAACGGGGCGTCCTCGTCGCACAGGACCAGCTTGGAGCCGGTGCGCAGGACGATCCGCCGGGTCTCCTCGATGTGCTCTTGCTGGTCGACCAGGACGATCGACGCCCCGATGTGCATCAGCGCGAGCAGCGACGCCACCCAGGGTGCCGAGTTCCCGGCCTTCAGGGTGACGCGGTCCCCGGGACCGACTCCGTGCTCACGGAGCACCTGTGCGAGCTGCAGGGCCTCGTACTCGAAGTCGTCGAGGGTCCGTACCGAGTCATGGGCAAAGATCTTCGCGCTCATCGGTCGCACGATTCCTTCCTCGCACCGGACAAGGGCGCCGCGCCGAGCGAGCGGCCCCAGGGCCCAAGGGGTGGAAGTCAGGGAGTCCAGGGGCCTGGACAGAGAGTCTGGGAGCCATGGGCCCGGCGTGGAACCCTGACCGCGCCCCTACGGTCCCTTGTCTTCTCCACCGCTTCCCCAGCGGGGGCGGCAGGGGCGAGGCAGGGGTACCGGCCGGGGACGGCCCGCGGCTTACGATGCGCCGTGTCCGGGCCTGACGATCGCTGGGAGCGAGGGCACAGCAACCGATGCAACAGCCGACGACAACGAGTCCGTGGTTTCTCCCGCTGACGCAGGGCCCGGCGGGCGCCGTTCGCGTCGTCTGCTTCCCGTACGCGGGCGGCGCGGCATCCGCCTACTTCCCGCTCTCGCGCTGTCTCTCCGCGGACCTGGACGTCCTGGCCGTCCAGTACCCGGGGCGGCAGAACAGGCGCCTCGAACCTCCGGTCCAGGACATGGGGATGCTCGCCGACGCGGTCACCGCGGAACTCGGCCCGTGGCTCGACCGGCCGGTCGCCTTCTTCGGGCACAGCATGGGCGCCATCCTCGCCTTCGAGGTGGCGCGGCGTCTGGAGCGGCGCGATGGCTTCAGCCTGGAGCGGCTCTTCGCCTCCGGATGCCGCGCGCCCTCGTCACTTCGCGAAATCGAGGACTTCAGGCACCTCGACGACGACGGAGTGATCGCGCAGATGGGGGCCCTCGGCGGGACCGACGCGACGCTGATCGCCGATGACGAGTTGCTGCGCCTCACGCTGCCCGCCGTCCGCGGCGACTACGAAGCGGTGCGTACGTACCGCGCGGAGCCCGGCAGCACACTGCGCGCGCCCGTCACGGTGCTCAGGGGCGAGGACGACGCCCGCGTCACGGCGGAGGAGGCGGCCGGCTGGCACACGCACACGGCGTCCGCGTGCGACGTCCGCGCCTTTACCGGCGGGCATTTCTTCCTCAACGACCACGTGCGCGAGATCGGCGGACTCGTCAACGACGCTCTGAGCGGCGTCCAGTAAGGCTCCGCATGCGACCGGCTCGAACGTCTGCGCCGTCGGGCTACTTCCGGCGACCCAGCGCCTTTGCCCGATCGCGTGCCCAGCCCGCGAGTACGGCACCGGCGACGACCGCGACCACGTACATGGCGACGGTGCCGCCGAAGCCCGCGTCGAGCCCGCCGAGCAGACCCAGCTGGTCGTGGTCGATCAACAGGCGGATCGCTCCCTGGGCGCCGAGCACCAGGAGGAGCACACCGAGGCCTTGGAGGAGGTCGAACTTCACGGGGGCCTTTCGGTAGGGCGGAACAGTCAACAGCCTGGTCCTTGAACGCGATCCCTGACAAGGCATGTGCAAAGGTAATGATCAGGCTGCGGCGCCGCAATGCCCTCCACCGCCAACGGCCAGGAGACTGAGCGGTATTCAGCCATATTCGGCGCGACAGCGGTGCGCGAGTCGGCCTGTTCCGACCGGTCCGGAAGAGTCCGCAAGCGACGAAAGTATGCGGGAGTGCGGCGCGCTCCGTACTCATGTACCTAGGCGGCACGGCACTTCCGTACCTGGTGAGCGTCCCAATACTCCGCAGATTCCTTCCGGTCGCTGCTGAAGTGCGTCAAATCCCTAGGTCAGACGCATGGTTGGGGCTGACGCGGGATTCCTATTAAGCTCCCGTCCAATACGAAGGCGTGAAGCCAGCATCTACGGGGGTGTGCTTGGCGTGCAGGCAGTCAGTGTTGCCGGAGAACCGCGCTCGGATACGTCTGTGGAGTTATCGGATCCGCCCGCGCACCCTCCGGACTCCTCCACCCACGCCCTCGCCCGGCGCCTGCCGCCGCGCTCCGACCTGTTGATGGTCGGCGTGCTCGTGGTCCTCCTGGTGTGCGGTGCCCTGTGGAACTGCTATCGCAACGAAGGCCATCGCACCGTGGGCCCGTGGGTGGGACTCGGTCTGCAGATGGTGGTCACGCTCGCGCTCATGGCGCGCAGGACACGGCCGGTGGCGGTGCTCGGCGCTTCCACGGCGGCGGCGGTGCTGATGTCGCTGTCGGTGTGGCTGGCGCCCGGGCTGCTGATGACGTCGGTCGACGGGGCGGGGATGTGGGTGCCGCTGGCGGCCCCCTTCGCCGCGTACAGCGCCCTGGTGTACGCGGGGCGGATGCGGATGTCGTTGGTGCTGACGGGCGCGCTGGTGACGGTGGCCGCGCGGCCGTGGGAGCTGTCGTTCGCCGTGACGGCGAGCGGACTCGTACTGATGGCGGTTCCTGCGCTGCTCGGCATGTACGTGGCAGCGCGGCGCGGGTTGATCGCGGCGCTCACCGAGCGGGCGGAGCGGGCGGAGCGCGAGCAGTACCTTCTGGCCGAGCAGGCGCGGGCCGAGGAACGGGTGCGGCTCGCGGGCGAGATGCACGACGTGGTGACGCACCAAGTGAGCCTGATGGTGCTGCAGGCCGGGGCCCTGCGGGTGACCGCGCAGGATGAGCGCGTACGCGGCGCGGCGGAGGAGCTGCGCGCGGCGGGCTGCCAGGCCTTGGAAGAACTGCGGGACCTGGTGGGAGTGTTGAGGTCGCCGGAGAGTGCCGTGCGGATCGCGGGTGGGTTGTGCGGCGGCGAAGAGACCATGAACGAGGTGGCGTGGGGGCTCGCGGGACTGGTGGAGGAGTCCCGGTCCGTGGGCGTGGACGTGCGGCTGCGGGAGTCCGGGGACTGCTCGGGGTTGTCCGTGGTGGCGGCGCGCACGGCGTACCGGCTGGTCCAGGAGGCACTGACGAACGTACGCAAGCACGCCCCCGGGAGTTCGGTGGTGGTGGAGGCACGCTACGAGGTGGACCGGGTGCGGCTGTGGGTGCGCAACACGGCGCCGACGGAGCCGTTGGACACGGAGCTGGCCTCCAGCGGTTCGGGCAGTGGCCTCAAGGGACTGCGCCAGCGTGTCGAACTCGTCGGCGGGACCTTCGAGTTCGGGCCACGCCCCGACGGTGGCTTCCAGGTGGATTCCGTACTGCCCGCCGAACCGACCGATGGGTATCGTGGGCCGCATGGGGCGTGAAGTCATTCAGGTAGTGGTCGTCGACGACGAGCCGATGGTCTGCGCGCACTTGAAGACCATTCTCGGATCCGCCGAGGACATCGAGGTCGTCGACGCAGCACACGACGGAGCGGCCGCGGTGGAATCTGTGCTGCGCCACCGCCCCGACCTCGTCCTGATGGATCTGCGCATGCCCGGAGTGGACGGGCTCACCGCCATCGAGACCATCGTGAAAATGGATCAGCCGCCCGGAGTCGTGGCGCTGACCACCTTCGACGCCGACGAGTACGTGCTGCGGGCGCTGCGCAGCGGGGCCAGTGGCTTCCTCGTCAAGTCGACGCCGCCAGAGGACCTGATCGGGCTCGTACGGGTCGCCGCGGACGGACACACGGTGCTCTCATCGGTCGCCGCCCGTCGCATCGTGGCCGCCGCGTCCGGCGAGGATGAGGCCCGCAAACGCGCCAAGCAACTCGTCGGGCGGCTCACCGAGCGCGAGGCGGACGTGCTGACCTGCGTGGGCGAGGGCCTGTCCAACGCCCAGATCGCCACGAAGCTGTTCCTCAGCGAAGCGACCATCAAGGGGTATGTCTCGCACATGCTCGTCAAGCTGGAGTGCACCAACAGGACCCAGGCGGGACTGCTCGCCTACGATGCCGGCCTGATCAGCCGCTGAAGCTGCTGGGCGCCGCAAGGCAGTTCACGAGGAAAGCGGCCATACGTCCCGCTCCAGGACCAGCCACAGGTCGTTGCGGAGTGTACGAAAGTCGGTACCGCGCCCCGTAGATAGCGACCTTGGTCGCTTCCACTTCCCACGAAGCGCTCTGCCGCCCCCGCCGGGCCGGCTGTTTGGCTGTGATCGGCGGAAACAGCTCGTGAGGTGGACGGGGCGTGCCCCGGAGCGCCACGGCCGAGATGTGCAGCACCACACCCCAGCCCCTGGAAGATCAAGCACTCCGGCGTGGACCGGAGCGGAGGAACCATGTTCAGTGCACTGGGCCGATTCGTCGTCGGCCACCGATGGCTGGTGATCATCAGCTGGCTCATCGCCGCGACAGCCGTGATCGCCACGGCACCGGCCCTCACCACCACATCCGACCAGGCGGAGTTTCTGCCCAAGCAGTACGAGTCGATCCAGGCGCAGAAGATCCAGGAAAGCGCCTTCCCGCAGGGCTTCAGCCCGTCCGCGATCGTGGTGTTCACGCGCGACGACGGCAAGCCTCTTCAGGACGCCGACTCGGCGCGGATCGCCAAGGTCGGCGAGACCCTGAAGGCCAACAAGTACGACAAGGTCGAAGAGGTAATCACCGCGCCGCCGTCCCCACGCAAGAAGGTGCAGACGGTGCTGGTGTCGATGGCCGACGTGAAGGCGGGCGACAAGAGCCAGCAGCACACCGTCGAGGACATGCGGGACGACCTCAAGCCCCTGATGAAGGGCACGGGTCTGAAAACCGGCATCACCGGTGACGCCGCCACACAACTGGACGCCGAAGAGGCGGCCAAGCGCGCCGACTCGCTGATCTTCCTCGGCACCATCATCCTGATCATCCTGCTGCTGACGGTCATCTTCCGCAGCCCGACCATCACGATCCTCACCATCGTCGGCATCACCCTGGTCTCGCAGGTGGCCAACGGCCTCATCGCGATCTCCGCGAAGGCCTTCCACCTCAAGGCCGACAGCTCGGTGTCCTCGCTGCTGATCGTGGTGCTCTTCGGCGTCGGCACCGACTACATCCTGTTCCTGATGTTCCGCTACCGGGAGCGGTTGCGCGTCGGGGAGGACCCCAAGACCGCGATGGCCTCCGCCGTCGGCAGGGTCGGCGAGGCCATCGCGTCCGCGGCCGGCGCCGTCATCGTCTGCTTCCTCGCGCTGCTGCTCTCCTCGCTCAGCTTCCTCATCTCCATGGGCCCGGCACTCGCCATCGCCATCGCCGTGACCCTGCTCGCCTGTCTCACCCTGATCCCGGCCATCGTGTCCCTGATGGGCACCAAGGTGTTCTGGCCCTCCAAGGCCTGGCGTCACGAGCCGCGCGCGGCCCGCTTCGGCGCCATGGGCCGGGCCGTCGCCCGCCGCCCCGGCCTGTTCCTGGTCGCCTCCGGCCTGCTCATGGCTGCCCTGGCGGTCGGCGCACTCGGCTACAAGCCGGTGTTCTCCCCGGAGCAGAAGGTGGACACGTCCAACGAGTCCTCCGTGGCGACGCACGACATGCGCAGGGACCTCCCGGCGGGCAGCACCAACCCCAGCACCGTCCTGATGCGCTCCACCGACGGTGAGAAGCTCGGGCAGCAGGAGATGACGGCTTACATCAACAGCCTCAAGAAGGTCGAGGGCGTCGGTTCCGTCTCGCGCTCGCAGTTGAGCAAGGACGGCAAGACCGCCGAGTTCAGCGTGGTCCTGACGGCGGACCCGGTCGGCAGCAAGGCCATGGACATCGTCCGCGGCCCGCTGCGCACCACGGCCCACGAGGCCGCACCGTCCGGTACGGAGACCAAGGTCGGCGGGGTGACCTCCGTCTTCGTCGACATCAACAAGGCCGTCAACCGTGACTTCTCGGTGGTGTTCCCCACCGCGGCCGCGCTGATCATGCTGATCCTCGCCCTCCTGCTGCGCAGCCTCGTCGCACCGATCTATCTGATGGTGTCGGTGGTGCTCGGTTTCGGAGCTACGCTCGGCGCGACGGTGCTGCTCTTCCAGAAGGTCCAGGGCGAGGCCGGGCTGACCTTCTTCCTGCCGGTCATCATGTACTTGTTCGTCGTGGCCATCGGCACCGACTACAACATCCTGATGGTCGCCCGCCTACGCGAAGAGGCCAAGGAAGGGCTCGGCCCCCGGGAGGCCACCGCCAAGAGCATCCAGCACGCGGGCCCGACCATCGCGGCCGCCGGCGTAATCCTCGCCGGCACCTTCGCTTCGATGACGCTGGCCAACGACGTCACGCTCGCCCAGACCGGCTTCGCGGTCGCCTTCGGCATCGTCATCGCCTCGTTCGTCATGGCGATGTTCTTCACGCCGGCCCTCACCACTCTGTTCGGCCGCGCCGCCTGGTGGCCGCGCCGCATCAGGCCGCAGGTACCGCTCGAGGGTGCGCAATACCGGGCGGACCAGCACCAGGTATCCGTCCAGGGCGGCAGCCCGTACGCGCCGCACGGCTCCGGCGACCGGCGGGACTGACCCGACCGGCCCGCACCCGACACGGCTGAGGCCGGGGTCATGGATCATCCGTGACCCCGGCCTTCGCGTACCCCGGGGAACGTCCACAGGACGCCGTCCGAGTCGCGCGGTCACCGGCAGCTCCGGTGGCGGGCAACTCCCCATCCGGGCGGCGCGGTTGACGATGCCGTAGACCCGCTGAGACGGCTCACGACAGCGACCCCGAGCCTGAGCTCGGGGTCGCTGTCGTGCTCTTCGCGCCGCCCCCTGCGCACAGCGCTGCGCCCCGCCGAAGGGGGGATGCCGTTGGATCAACCACCAACGTCAACGGTTCCGGCGGGGCGTAGTTCTCTGGGGTGGGGGAGGGGGTGCTACCGCCTACTCGGCGATCTTGGTACGGCCGACCCACCGAAAGGTCATGAGCTCGGATTCCGCCCCGCTGCTGGTCCGTTGCAGCGGAGCGTGGATGGACTCGAAATGCTCGTATCCATTGCCGTAACGGATCTTGATCTTCTCCTCGGAGAAGATCACCTCGTCCAGTTCGGTCAGCTTGACTGATCCGGACAACCCGCTGGGCCCGCCTTCCAGCTGCACCGAGCTCATCGCCATGGCGGAGGAATCTTGGGCGACTCTACGCATGGGCCTCCTCTCGTCTCGCCATGATTCTTCTTCGGGACGGCCCGCCCGGATACCCCTCAACTCCCCCTATGGAACCAGTAATTGGGGCAGGTCATCGAAATCGGACTGGGGTGTGCGCTGGAGGGGTCGGTAGGGGTACACCTGCGCGGGCCCGCTGCCTATCGTCAGAGAAATGCAGAAACCTGCCGGAAGAAGTCACCCGGCCCGATCGGCCGCCGAATGATCGAGGAACTGCTGCCCAAATCGGTGGCCGTCGCCGAGGCGTTCGGTGACCCCGCTGTCCCGCCCGCACTGTTCGCCGAGGAGGCGGCATGCGTGGCCAATTCGGTGCCTTCACGGCAAGCGGAGTTCCGTACGGTACGGGCCTGTGCCCGTGAGGCGCTGGGACAGCTTGGGATGGGTCCGGTGCCGATCCTGCCCGGAACCCGTGGCGCTCCCCGATGGCCGACATCGGTGGTCGGCAGCATGACGCACTGTGCGGGGTACCGCGCGGCCGCCGTGGGGTTCGCCGAGGACCTGGTGACCGTGGGCGTGGACGCCGAGCCCAACCGGCCACTGCCCGACGCGGACGTGCTGGAGGCGGTGACGATCGCCGAGGAGCGGACGATGCTCGCCGGGCTTGCCGCCCGACAGCCGGACGTGCGTTGGGACCGGCTCTTGTTCAGCGCCAAGGAGAGCGTCTACAAGGCGTGGTATCCCCTCACCGGGCGTCCGCTGAATTTCGACGAGGCCCTCATCACAGTGGATCCGACATCGGGCAGATTCTTCGCCCGTCTGCTCGTGCCCGGACCCGTGTGGGCCGGCACTCGCCTGACAGGCTTCAACGGCGCGTGGCTGGCCCGCGAGGGGCTGGTGGTCACAGCGATAGCCGTCACGAGCGACGCCGTGCGGGAGACGACATGACGTCTCCGCCGGAGATCGCCTGCCGTCGGCCGCATGCGCCCGCAGCACGCCAAGGCCAGGCTGA
This sequence comes from Streptomyces sporangiiformans, assembly GCF_005768555.2. Lineage (GTDB taxonomy): Bacteria > Actinomycetota > Actinomycetes > Streptomycetales > Streptomycetaceae > Streptomyces > Streptomyces sporangiiformans. The sequence continues at coordinate 315 of NZ_VCHX02000294.1, read as the reverse complement.
CCGCCTGGGAGCGCATCGAGCTCCTGCTGGAGCCGGGCTCGAGAAGCACCGGTCGAGTCCCTTTCCACGCCGCGTACAGAGCGCGCGACCTGCCCTTGCGGAAACAGGGGAACCCGCCGCAGTGACAGAAGTCGGGCCACCCCTGGGATGTCCAACCTGGAATGCGATAAAGGAGAACCGTCGTGCGCGAGTCGGAGTCCGGACTTCCCATCGAGTCGGTTTACGGGCCAGGGGCCCTGGAGGGCTGGGACGCGGCGGAGAAGCTGGGGGAGCCGGGTTCGTATCCCTACACGCGTGGTGTGTATCCGTCGATGT
>NZ_VCHX02000291.1 GCF_005768555.2 Streptomyces sporangiiformans | reverse complement strand
CGGGGCGCAAAAGCCGGTGTCGAGACGGCGATCGTGCTCGGCCCTCCTTCGTCGGGCCTCCGCGCGATCGCCGTCTCGACACCGGCGCGCCCCTTCGGCTCACTCGCCGTAGGGCGCCCTCTTTTTGCGGCTTGGGTTGCCTGGCTGGGCCTCGGCCTTGGCCGAACTGCTCAGGCCCTCGGCCTCAGCCGAACTGCTGCTCCAGGTCCTTGAGCTTGCGCTCCAGGGAGTCCAGGCGCGGCAGGGCCATCGTGTCGTCCTCGGCGGTGAGGTCGACGGTGACCGGCTCAGTAGTGTGGCTGACGGCCGTGAGGGAGGGACGGGCGCGCACGGGCAGTGGCTCCGGAGTCGATATGGCAGGCTCCGCGGTGACCTGGGCGGGCGCCGGAGCGGCGGGCACTTGTTGCACCTCGACCTGCCGGGAGCGTCCGATCAGCCCGCGCTGGCCGCGCGTGATCGCCCGCAGACGAGCCCGCTCCAGCTTCTCCTGATCGCGCCGGCGCCGCCGGTTCTGCTCCTTCTCCCGCTTGTCCTCGCGCACTTCCTCGACCGCCTCGTCCAGGGTGCGCACCCCTTCGAGCAGCATCAGCGACCAGGCACCGAAGGTCTCACGAGGGGCACGCAGCCACCGTACGATCCGGATCTGCGGCAGCGGCCGGGGCACCAGCCCCTGCTCGCGCAGCGCCGCACGGCGGGTCTGCTTCAGTGCGCGGTCGAACAGGACCGCGGCCGACAGCGACATACCGGCGAAGAAGTGCGGAGCACCCGCGTGGCCCGCGCCCCGGGGAGCGTGCACCCAGTTGAACCAGGCCGCGGCGCCCGCGAACGTCCACACGAGTATGCGGGAGCCGAGTGCCGCGTCACCGTGGCTGGCCTCGCGCACCGCGAGCACCGAGCAGAACATCGCGGCGCCGTCGAGGCCGAAGGGAACCAGGTACTCCCAGCCACCGGAGAGGTTCAGGTTCTGCTTGCCGAAGCCGACCAGGCCGTGAAAGGAGAGCGCGGCGGCGACCGCCGCACAGCAGAACAGGAGCACATAGGAAGCCGTACCGTAAATGGCCTCCTTGCGCCGGCGTCGCTCCTCGCTGCGCTCCCACGAGTCGTCCGCGTTCGCGTTCTCCCCGGAGCGCTTGCCGCGCGCGAGTACCGCTACCGCCGCCAGCATGCCCAGGAGCAGTACGGCGCCCGGAAGCAGCCAGTTCAGCGATATGTCGGTCAGTCTCATCTGGGGTCCCTTGCATTGGGATAGGGCGTAACGCCCGCCATAGTGGCCCAAACCCATCGGCCCTCAGGGGGGTTTCGGGGCAAGAGGCCGCCAAGGGAGTGCAAGGGGATGCGCACGGCGACGTTCTGCTCGAACTGCCGCGCGAGGGACGGGAGTTGAGTGCGATTAAGATACCCGTACGGGTGGTTCCCCGGAAAGTTCCCGCGACAAGTGAGGAAATTGTGAAGCGCCTGTAATGCGCGGGGTGTCTCGAAGAGTGTCCCGGTGGGTGTCTCGGTCCGAGTTGACCTTAGGTGATGCCCGGTGCGCCGGTTCACCCGGGGTGGCCTGAACTCCTCGTGGAGGTGGCCGATTTGGCTCGGGGGCGGTCAGCAGGCCGCGGCGGCCGTCAGCTTCTCGATGCGGACCGCGTCGCAGTTGCGCGGGCAGTTGGCGCAGGTGTCCTCGGGGTCCACGGTGTAGAAGAAGCAGCAGCTGGCCCGGTCGCGGGTGGTCAGGGCATCGCCGTTCGGGCCGGTTAGCTCGCGGAACGCGGCCGTGCCGACGTACGGCCGGGTCGCGCCCGGGAGCAGCCGCTCCAGCTCGGCCATCGCCCGCCGCTCCTCGCCGAGGAGTTGGGCGACGTACCAGAGCCCCTCGACGATCTCGTCGGTCGCCATGCCCCACAGGGCGCGGCCCCGGCGTCGCATGCGCGGCCCGAAGCCGCCGAGAACCGGCTCCATGTGCTCGGCCACGGCGGCCCGTACCTCGGCGCGCAGGGCGTCCTCGTCCGGTACGACGCGGGCGCCGGGAAGTGTGGCGGCCGGGTCGCCCGGGAGGCAGGCGAAGTCCCCGACCCGCACGGCCATGCGGCCGAGGGTGCGCTGGAAGGAGACGTGCTCCACGGGGAAGCGGGGTACGCGGCGCAGCAGGAACCACGGCATCGTGAACAGCAGGCAGGCCGGCCAGGCGTACCGGTGCAGGCCGAAGCTCGCGACGACGTCCGGGCGGGCCCGCTGCCCGTAGTCGCTCAGTACCTGTGCGTCGTCCCACGCGAGAAACCTGTCGAGGTCGGCTCCGCCCGCCGCGAGCCCCGCGACGGCGACCCAGCCGGCGCCGACGGGGGCCGGTTCCCCGGGGCCGAGTTCCATGACGCCCAGGTGGGGATACGCCTCGGTCATGCGGTCGTAGGCATCCGCGACGGCTGAGCGAGCCGGGTGCGAGGCGCCGACGGGAGAGGCTGCGGCCGGAGCGGGAGCGGACATGCGGGGGCCACCGATTCACGATCGTTTGTAGGTAAGGCTTACCTTACTCGACATTATCGAGGTTTGAACTACGGCTCGCGCCGCCTATCGTGCAGAGTTACGGCCACATCGGCCGCAATGCCCCCAAGTACCGCCAAGCCCGGAGGAGGCCCCCGTGGAGCAGGCCGGCCCGCGTGACGCGAACGGCTCCGCCGGGGACGTGGCGAACGGCTCCGCCGGGGACGTGCCGGAGGAGGCCGGTCAGGTCCTCCGTCAGGCCCGTCGGACCCATCGGGCCCGTCCGGGGAAGGATCCTCAGGTGCCTCCGCAGGCGCGGGCGGCGGCCGTGGCCGAGGACCGGGAGCGCGGGGCGGGCCGCGAGGGCGGCGGGCGCCGGGACGGTGCCGCGCACTCGGATGCGGCCCGCGGTGAGCACACCCACAGCGAGCCCCCGCTCCCGCGACCGCGCTCGGCGGACGGACGCTTGCCGGGCGAACGCTTGCCGGGCGAACGCTTGCCGGGCGAACACCTGCCGGGCGGCGCGCAGGGTGTGGAAGCGGCCGACGACACCCCCCGCCCCGTCGTCCAGCGTTCCTCCGTGCGAGGCCAGATCCTCCACGCCCTCCGTACCGCTCTCGTGGGCGGCGAGCTGTCGCCCGGCGAGGTCTACTCCGCCCCCGCGCTGGGCGAACGCTTCGGTGTCTCGGCGACCCCGGTGCGCGAGGCGATGCAGCAGCTCGCGACCGAGGGCGCCGTGGAGGTCGTACCGAACCGGGGCTTCCGCGTCGTCGAGCGCGGCGCGCGTGAGCTGGCCGAGCTCGCCGAGATCCGGACGCTGATCGAGGTCCCCGTGATGCTGCGGCTGGCTCGTACGGTGCCCGCCACGCGCTGGGCGGAGCTGCGCCCCCTCGCCGAGTCGACGGCACGGGCCGCGGCCACCGGCTGCCGGGCGACCTACGCCGAAGCCGACCGCGCCTTCCACCGCGCCGTGCTCGACCTCGCGGGGAACGAGCAGCTGGTGCGGATCGTCGACGACCTGCACCGCCGCGCCCAGTGGCCCCTCGTCGGCGGCCCCGCCACCCGCCGCCGAGACCTGGTGGCGGACGCCGCCGAACACACGACGCTGCTCGACGCGTTGATCGCCCAGGACCTGCCGGTCGTGCAGTCCCTCGTCCAAGGACACTTCGCGGGCGCCTCCCAGGCCGACAGGGCTTAGGCCCTGTCGGCCCAGGGTCCGTCCGGCGGATCAGCGCCGGACAGGAATCAAGCCGTTGCCGCCGGCGGAGCCGGGGCCAGCTGCGGTGCCAGCCACGTCGGTACGCCCCCGAGGAGCCGGAACAGCCGCCCCGCCTCGGCCCGCAGCCGGGACGCCTCCGGTTCGGTCTCGGCGTCGGCGAGGGAAGCCAGCGCGGGTGCCGTGCCGACGAGGTAGCCCAGCTCCTCGCGGATCCGGAGGGATTCGCCGAAGCCGTGCCGGGCCTCTGCCAACTCCCCCTCGCGGAGGGCGAGTCCGGCGAGGTGGCGCCAGGTGAAGGAGAGCAGCAGCGGGTCGCCGTGGGCGGTGGCGCCCGCATGGGCACGGCGATAGGCGGCACGGGCCGACTGCGGGGAGTGGGCGAGGTTCTCGGCGAGCAGACCGCGCCGGAAGTCGAGGAGGGCCCGACCGGGGGAGCCCGGTGCGATCAGGGCGGCGGACCGGCCGAGCGCGGCCCGCGCTTCGTCCGCCCGGTCGCGCACGCCGAGGATCGTGGCGGCGTATGCGAGCTGCCCGCGCTCGCAGGCCGCGGCTCCCCGCTCGTCGTCGCTGCTGGCCAGCGCCTCCGCCGTACGCAGCGCGTCCTCGGCCTCCTCCCAGCCCTCCGCGGTGTACAGACACCGCTCCACGAGGAGCGAGGCCCGCTGGAGAGCGGCGCCCGCCGTGTGTGATGCGAGAAGCGCGGCCGCGTCGGTCCAGCAGGCGCGCGAGCGCAGCCGCCATACCGCGATCTGGAGCGGATCGTCCCCTGCAGCCGTTCCGGTATCAGACATGGCGGGATACGCCACGTTGCCCTCCCCGAGCACGCCATTGAGCTGTTGAGTGGTGGCCGCATCTCAGCACGAATCGGCGCGCCCGGCCAAGAGGGTGGGTGAAGGATTTCACAAAGTCATGGGACGCGAACGGCACTTGGTGCCACCCGTCCACAGCGCCGTGACGTCAGCTCATCCGCAACGCGAGGAAAAAGTCCAGCTTGTCCTCGAGTCGGGACAGGTCGCGTCCCGTCAACTGCTCGATACGGCCCACCCGGTAGCGCAGCGTGTTGACGTGCAGGTGCAGACGGTTCGCGCAGCGCGTCCAGGAGCCGTCGCAGTCGAGGAAGGCCTCGAGGGTGGGGATCAGCTCGGCGCGGTGCCGGCGGTCGTAGTCCCGGAGCGGGTCGAGGAGGCGGGCCGTGAAGGCCCGGCGCACGTCGTCGGGGACGAAGGGCAGGAGCAGCACATGGGAGGCCAGCTCCTGGTGGCCCGCCGCGCACACCCGGCCGGGCCTGGCCGCCGCGACCCGGCGCGCGTGCCGCGCCTCCTCCAGGGCGCCGCGCAGCCCCTCCGCCGAGTGAACGGCCGCGCTGACGCCGAGCGTGAGCCGCCCGTCGTCGCTGAGGCCCGCCGACAGCGGGCCGCGCACGGCCTCCAGCAGCGCTTCGGCGTGCAGCCCGGACTCGGACCCGTCGTGCTCCGCGGATACAGCCGGAAGGGGGACGAGCGCGATCGCCTCCTCACCCGTATGGGCGACCGCGATCCGGTCGGACTGATCGGGGCCGGACGACTGGGGGTGCCCCCTGTCCGAAGAGCTTGGGGGAGGGGCGACGAGGATCTCCTCCAGCAGCGTCTGGGCCACCGGCCCGCCGTCGATCTCTCCCGCCCGTGTCCCGCGCACCTCCTCGGCCGAGGGGCCGGCGGGCCTGCCTCCTACCTCGTCCCACTCGACGCGGGCCACCACGACCTGCCAGTGCGGGGCAGCGCCCAGCCCCGGCAGCAGCACCGGCGCGGCGACCCGCAGCCGCGCCGCGATCTCGGCGGACGCGGCGCCGGTCTGTACCAGCTCCAGCACCTCCTGGGCGAGTCTGCGGCGCACCGTACGCGCCGCGTCCCGCCGGTCCCGCTCCACCGCGATCAGCTGCGCCACGCCCCGCAGCAGATCGAGCCGCTCATCGGGCCAGTCCCCGGCATCCGCCTCCACCGCGAGCAGCCAGTCCGAGAGCACCGTCTCGCGTACGTCGCGCGAGGCCACCGTGGAACCCCGGCCTCCCCCCGACGCCGCCGGGCGGTGACCCCAGCCGTGGATCGGGAAGAGGGAGTACGCCGTGCCGTCGACCGTCGCACGGTACGGTCCGCGCCGGCCGGCGCGGGACGCCGCCAGGTGCTCGGCGGCCAGTGTGGCGCGGACCTCGGCCGGCAGCGCCGGCCCCGAGAGGTTCGAGCCCGCGATCGCGCGTCCGGTGGAGGAGAGCACCCAGGCCCGCAGGTCCAGGTCGGAGCCGAGCAGGTCCAGCACCACGTCCGGGCCGCCGCCCGCCGGACCGGAGGTCATCATCCGCCGGTGCCGGTCCACCACGGCCGCCAGATCCCCGGCCCGCTCACCCGAGACCTGTCGTACGACATGCTCGGTGACCGTCGCGAAGGCCACCGACTCGTTGACGGCGAACAGCGGCAGCCGGTGCCGGGCGCAGGCCACCACCAGGTCGTCGGGGACGGTGCCCAGCTCGGCCTCACCGGCGGCCAGCGCCGCGACCCCGGCGGCCACGAGGATCCGTACGAAAGGCTCGGAGTCCGCTGCGTCGCGCCGCCACGCGAGACCCGTGAGGACGAGCTCACCGCCGGAGAGATAGCGGCTGGGATCCCGCAGATCCGTGGTCATCACCCCGCGCACACTGCGATCCAGCTCGTCCTCGCCGCCGAGCAGCCGCAGGCCCAGCGCGTCGGAGTCCAGCAGTGCGCGCAGCCGCATTCTCGTCGCCGCCGTTCTTTGTCCGGAAATCTACGATGAATCCTGGGCGCGGGCCCGGCGAGCGGGTGGCCGGACCTGATGGCCGGTTCCTGGGCCGTGCCCTTGCTTCCCGAGGACTGTGGTGGACGTTTCAGGAGGAAAGCGAGGAGGTTACCGGTGCCCCCCATTCATACGAATCTACAAGACGATCGCCCTGGCCAGCCAACTCCTTCATGTTTTCGGTGACTGACCTTGGTGAGGGGCGGCGCTGTCTACTGATCTCAATCGACGTGAACAGCACAGGAACGAGCCGGGCCCGCCGCACCCGATCTGGCTCGAACACAATGCCCACGACAGGAAGCAGAGAGCCGGTCATGGACTTCCTTCGCCCCGCCAGCTGGGAGGAGGCGCTCGCCGCGAAGGCCGAGCACCCCACCGCTGTGCCGATCGCGGGCGGCACCGATGTGATGGTCGAGATCAACTTCGACCACCGCCGGCCCGAGTACCTCCTGGACCTGACCCGCATCGGCGAGCTGGGCGACTGGGAGGTCGGCGAGGAGACGGTCCGGCTCGGCGCCTCCGTCCCGTACACCACGATCATGGAGAGGCTGCGGGGCGAGCTGCCGGGACTCGCCCTGGCCTCCCACACCGTGGCCTCCCCGCAGATCCGCAACCGCGGCGGCGTCGGCGGCAACCTCGGCACCGCGTCCCCGGCCGGTGACGCCCACCCGGCCCTCCTCGCGGCGGGTGCCGAGGTCGAGGCCGAGTCCGTACGCGGCTCCCGGCTCATCCCGATCGACGAGTTCTACACCGGCGTGAAGCGCAACGCGCTCGCCCCCGACGAACTGATCAGGGCCGTGCACATCAAGAAGGCCGACGGCCCGCAGCAGTTCTCCAAGGTCGGCACCCGCAACGCGATGGTCATCGCCGTCTGCGCCTTCGGCCTTGCCCTGCACCCCGAGACCCGCACCGTCCGCACCGGCATCGGCTCGGCCGCGCCCACACCCGTGCGGGCGAAGGACGCCGAGGAGTTCCTGAACGCGGCGCTCGACGAGGGCGGCTTCTGGGACAGCGGCAAGATCATCACCCCCTCGGTCGCCCGGCAGTTCGCGGACCTGTGCTCCGCAGCCTGCAATCCGATCGACGACGTCCGGGGCACCGCGGGCTACCGCCGCCACGCGGTCGGCGTCATGGCCCGCCGCACGCTGACCTGGACCTGGGAGTCGTACCGCGCCACCGGCCGCGACGCACACGAGATGGGGGGCGCTGCGTAATGCGCGTCAGTTTCACGGTCAACGGCCGTCCGCAGGAAGCCGACGACGTGTGGGAGGGCGAGTCCCTGCTGTACGTACTCAGGGAGCGCCTGGGCCTGCCGGGTTCCAAGAACGCCTGCGAGCAGGGGGAGTGCGGATCGTGCACGGTGCGGCTCGACGGCGTACCGGTGTGTGCGTGTCTGGTCGCGGCGGGCCAGGCCGAGGGGCGCGAGGTCGTCACGGTCGAGGGCCTGGCGGACTACGCCAAGCAGCGCGCCGAGGGATGCGGGACGGGGTCGTGCGGAACGCCGCTCGACGAAGCCAGGCGGTGGGCGGCGGGCGGCACGCACTCCCGGACCGGCGAAGGCACGGGCACCGTCCCGCGTGCGACGCTCTCGCCGATCCAGCAGGCGTTCATCGACGCCGGCGCCGTGCAGTGCGGCTTCTGCACCCCGGGGCTTCTGGTCGCCGCCGATGAGATGCTGGAGCGCACCCCGAACCCGTCCGACGAGGACATCCGCGAGGCACTCTCCGGCAACCTCTGCCGCTGCACCGGCTACGAGAAGATCATGGACGCGGTCCGTCTGGCGGCCGCCCGGCAGTCCGAGGCGGTCTGAGCATGGGTACGACCGGTACGCCCACCAACATCACGCAGGGCTCCCGGACCAGGGGTGGCGTCGGTGAGTCCACGCTCCGGCCGGACGGCATCCTCAAGGTCACCGGCGAGTTCGCGTACGCGTCCGACATGTGGCACGAGGACATGCTGTGGGGTCAGATCCTGCGCTCCACGGTGGCCCACGCGGAGATCGTCTCCATCGACACGAGCGAGGCCCTCGCGCAGGCCGGTGTGTACGCCGTCCTGACGTACGACGACCTGCCGACCGAGGTGAAGCACTACGGCCTGGAGATCCAGGACACCCCGGTCCTCGCCCACGGCAAGGTCCGCCACCACGGCGAACCCGTCGCCATCGTGGCCGCCGATCACCCGGAGACCGCGCGCCGAGCGGCCGCGAAGATCAAGGTCGAATACCGCGAACTCCCCGTCGTCACCGATGAGTCGAGCGCCACCGCCCCGGACGCGCCCCTGGTCCACGAGAACCGCACGGACCACTACGTGGGCCACGTCCCGCACCCCAACATCCTGCACCGCCAGCCGATCATCCGCGGCGACGCCGAAGAGGCCGCCAAGAAGGCCGACTTCATCGTCCGGGGCGAGTACACCTTCGGCATGCAGGACCAGGCCTTCCTGGGCCCCGAGTCCGGCCTGGCCGTCCCCGCCGAGGACGGCGGGGTCGACCTCTACATCGCCACCCAGTGGCTGCACTCCGACCTGCGTCAGATCGCGCCCGTCCTCGGTCTGCCCGAGGACAAGGTCCGGATGACGCTCTCCGGTGTCGGCGGCGCGTTCGGCGGCCGCGAGGACCTGTCGATGCAGATCCACGCGTGCCTGCTGGCGCTGCGCACCGGGAAGCCGGTCAAGATGGTCTACAACCGGTTCGAGTCCTTCTTCGGCCACGTCCACCGCCACCCGGCGAAGCTCTTCTACGAGCACGGGGCGACGAAGGACGGCAAGCTGACGCATCTCAAGGCCCGGATCGTCCTTGACGGCGGCGCGTACGCCTCCGCCTCCCCGGCCGTCGTCGGCAACGCCGCCTCGCTCGGCGCGGGTCCGTACGTCGTCGACGACGTCGGCATCGAGGCCCTCGCGCTCTACACCAACAACCCGCCCTGCGGCGCCATGCGCGGCTTCGGTGCGGTGCAGGCGTGCTTCGCGTACGAGGCGCAGATGGACAAGCTCGCCGACAAGGTGGGCATGGACCGGGTCGAGTTCCGGCGGCTCAACGCGATGGAGCAGGGAAGCCTCATGCCGACGGGGCAGCCCGTCGACTCGCCCGCCCCGGTCGCCGAACTCCTGCGCCGCGTCAAGGCGATGCCGCTGCCGCCGGAGCGCCAGTGGGCGAGCTCCGAGGGTGCGGACGTCCGCCAGCTGCCGGGCGGTCTGTCCAACACCACGCACGGCGAAGGCGTCGTACGCGGTGTCGGGTACGCGGTCGGCATCAAGAACGTCGGCTTCTCCGAGGGCTTCGACGACTACTCGACCGCCCGAGTGCGTATGGAGGTTGTGGGCGACGAGCCCGTCGTGACCGTGCACACCGCCATGGCGGAGGTCGGCCAGGGCGGAGTCACCGTCCACGCCCAGATCGCCCGCACCGAACTCGGTGTCACCCAGGTGACCATCCAGCCGGCCGACACCCAGGTGGGCTCCGCGGGTTCGACCTCGGCGTCGCGTCAGACGTACGTCACCGGGGGCGCCGTCAAGAACGCCTGTGAGCTCGTCCGTGAGCGGGTCCTGGAGATCGGGCGCCGCAAGTTCGGCACGTACCACCCCGCCTGGGCCACCGCCGAGCTGCTGTTGGAGGGCGGCAAGGTGGTCACCGACGGCGGTGAGGTCCTGGCCGGCCTGACGGACGTACTCGAAGGCGAGTGTGTCGAGGTCGAGGAGGAGTGGCGGCACCGGCCGACCGAGCCCTTCGACCTCCGCACCGGACAGGGCTTCGGGCACGTCCAGTACAGCTTCGCCGCGCACCGCGCCGTCGTCGAGGTGGACACCGAGCTCGGCCTGGTGAAGGTCATCGAACTGGCCTGCGCCCAGGACGTCGGCAAGGCGCTCAACCCGCTGTCCGTGATCGGCCAGATCCAGGGCGGCACGACCCAGGGCCTGGGCGTGGCCGTCATGGAGGAGATCCTCGTCGACCCGAAGACGGCGAAGGTCAGGAACCCCTCCTTCACGGACTACCTGATCCCCACGATCCTCGACACGCCGACCATCCCCGTCGACGTGCTCGAACTCGCCGACCATCACGCCCCGTACGGGCTCCGCGGCGTCGGCGAGGCGCCGACCCTGTCGTCGACCCCGGCCGTCCTCGCTGCGATCCGGGACGCGACGGGTCTGGAGCTCAACAGGACACCGGTACGGCCGGAGCATCTGACGGAGACCGAGACATGCTGGACATCGCCGAGGAACTGAACCGGTGGGCCGAGCAGGAGCGCGACTTCGCCGTGGCCACCGTGGTTGCAGTGGAGGGCAGCGCGCCCCGAGAGCCCGGCGCCGCACTCGCGGTCGACGCCGACGGCACGGCGATCGGCTCGGTCTCCGGCGGCTGCGTGGAGGGCGCGGTGTACGAACTGTGCCAACAGGTCCTGGAGGACGGGGAACCGGTCCTCGAACGCTTCGGCTACAGCGACGAGGACGCCTTCGCGGTCGGCCTGACCTGCGGCGGGATCATCGACATCCTCGTCACGCCGGTCCGCGCGACCTCGCCGGCCCGCGGGGTGTTCGCGGCGGCGCTGGCCACCGCGGCCCGTGGGGAGGCGGCGGCGGTCGCGCGGATCGTCTCGGGGCCCGGGGAACTGCTGGGCCGCGCCCTGCTGGTACGGCCCGACGGCTCGTCCGAAGGCGGATTCGGCGCCCATCCGGAGCTGGACCGCACGGTCGTGGCCGAGGCGGGCGCCTTCCTGGACGCGGGCCGCACCGGCACCCTGGAGATCGGAGAGCAGGGCTCTCGCTGCGGAGCGCCGCTCACGGTTCTGGTCGAGTCATCGGTGCCGCCGCCACGGATGATCGTCTTCGGCGCGATCGACTTCGCGTCGGCCCTCGTACGCGTCGGCAGGTTCCTGGGCTACCACGTGACGGTGTGCGACGCGCGCCCCGTCTTCGCCACGGCGGCCCGTTTCCCGGAGGCGGACGACATCGTCGTCGAGTGGCCGCACCAGTATCTGGAGCGCACGGAGGTGGACGCCCGGACGGTGTTGTGCGTGCTGACCCACGACGCCAAGTTCGACGTACCGCTCCTCCGGCTCGCGCTGCGGCTGCCGGTCGCGTACGTCGGCGCGATGGGCTCGCGCCGGACCCACCTCGACCGCAACGAACGCCTTCGCCGAGCCGGCGTCACGGAGCTGGAACTGGCGCGGCTCAGGTCCCCGATCGGCCTCGACCTCGGGGCGCGTACGCCCGAGGAGACAGCCCTGTCGATCGCCTCGGAGATCGTCGCCGACCGGCGCGGCGGCAGCGGGGTCTCACTGACCGGGGCGCACACCCCTATCCACCACGACGTCGCGTCGTCGCGGGCGCCTGCGACGGCGCCTGCGACGACGAGGCGGATCGGGACGGTGGCCTGACGCCTGACGCCGGACCCCGGACCCCGGACGTCTAGTGCCGTGACCGGATAGGTTCACCGGTTGCCTTCGATCGTTCCAAAGAGTCGCCGGGTACGCTCCTGCAGTCCTTGGTCGAGAGGAGTTGCTGAGTGGTCCGGTTAAGTGGACCCGTTCTGCGCACCCAGAGGCTCGTGATGGAGCCGATCCGCTGCGAAGACAGCGACGATCCCGCTCGGCCGGGCACAGCACGGAAACGGAAGCGGTTTGGCCGGCCTACGGTCCGTGCGGTTCTAGGCGTGGGACTTCAGCTGCTGGATGCATGCGGCGACGCGAACGAAGAACACAACCAGCGGACGCAGTGAACTCATGCTCGCCTTTCTTCAGCAGAGCGGAACACGCCTGAACAACAGCAGTCGGCCTGACCGGTTCGAGCCGGAACCCTAGGAGCCGAACTCGGGCTTCGGCATGGGCGTTGAGCGGTTCTGCATGTGGGTGTGTGGCATGACGACGTCCGCGATACTCGGCTGTGGTTCGGCCATAGGTCACGGCATGATGCCCCGGGTGGACGCGATGACTGACACACCGGCTCCATGGACGCCTCGTCGACCGCGACGACGTCCCCGTAGTTCTTGCGCAGGCCCACCACCGACAGTGCTTTGCCGGTCGCGGTGGCCGACTTGGGGCCGGCCACCTTGACGGTCGGTGTGGCGACACCGAATTCAGCCACGAGCCCATTCCAGCCAGCGCTTGGTGACGGCCGATTCGTTCTTCAGCCACCAGTCGATGTCAGCGTCGAAGCCCTTGTCGTAGTACTTCGGCGCACCGGAGAGTGCGTTGCGCTCGTCCTCGGTGAGCTTTTCGTAGGCCAGCGGGGAAGACGGGTTCGAGGGGAAGGTTTTGGCCAGGTTGGCCTGGGTCTCGGCACGCAGTGAGAAGTCCATGATCTTGTAGGCGTTGTCGGCGTTGGCCGCGCCCTTGGCGATGGCGTAGCCCTGGAACTGGCGGCGCATGCCGTTGAGCTGCCGCTCGACCGGGGTGCCCTGCTTCTTCATATCGGCGACCCGGCCGTCCCAGACGGTCGACATCGTCACCTCCTCGCGGCTGAGGAGCACACCGGGAAGCGGGCCGCTGTCCCAGAACTTCTTGATGTCGGCCCGCAGCCGGGTCAGCACCTTGAAGGCGCGGTCCACATCCAGCGGGTACAGCTTGTCCATGGGGACGCCGTCGGCGAGCAGCGCGAACTCCAGCTCGGGCAGGTCACCGTCGGGGTGGACCATCGAGCGGTCGCCCTTGAAGGCCTTGGTGTCCCAGAAGTCCGCCCACGAGTCGGGCTTGCGGCCGCCGAAGGCGTCGGTGCGGTACGCGATGCACTGGCCGTAGAAGCTGTTGCCGATGGCGTGTTCGGTGATCTGGTTGTCGGGGATCTTCGCGCTCTTCACGCTCTTGACCCGGTCCAGGTCCAGCGCCTCCAGGGCGTCCTGCGCAACGTACTTGTAGTGAGACATCATCGCGTTGTTGATGAGGTCGCACTGCGGGCGGCCCTGCTTGATCTGCGCGAGCAGCGGGGCGTCGTCCAGGTTGAGCACCTTGACGCTGATGCCGGTCTCCTGCGTGAACGGCGTGTAGATCGCCTTCTGCAGCGCCGCGCCATACGAACCGCCGCTGTCGCGGACGACCACCGTCTTGCTGCCGCCCTTGCCTTCGCCGGACGGGACACGGTTGGTGCCGGTGCCGCAGGCGGCGAGCGAAGGCACGGCGGCGAGGGCGGCGAGGCCGCCGGCTCCGCGCAGGAGCGCTCTACGACCGATCTGGGCATTATTCATGACAAATCTCCTGGAAATAGGGCATGGGGACCAGCTCAGTGGGATGGGGGCGGTTCAGTGGGCGGGTATGAGGCCCGTCAGTCGTGGGGGGTCGCGATGGCGGCGAGGTGTGTGCCGGGGCGGACGGAGAGCCCGTTCATGCAGTAGATGATGGTTCCGGTGGAGACGGCGGCGACCTTGTGTTCGGTGCCGTCGACCGGGTTGATGATGCGGCCGATGGTTTGCCCCTCGGTCACCTCGTCACCGGTGGCCGCGTCCGGGTACCAGAGGCCTGCGACCGGAGACTCGACCTCGCCCGTCCAGATCCAGTCGCGCGGCTGCACGGTCACCGGTGCGAGGTGTTGCGGCGCCTCGATGACGCCGAGGTGGTGCAGGAGCCGGTACAGGCCGTCGAGCAGCCTGCGCACGGTGGCGGGGTCACGGTCGCCGAGTTGCCCGGTCTCGACGAGGATCGCGGGGACACCCTGCCGGTTCGCCGCGGCGTGGCTGTTGCCGCCGTCCGGGCTGTTGCCGAAGATGACTCGCTCGTATCCGACCGCGTGGGCCATCGCCTTGATCTTCCCGCCCAGCTCGTCGTCGGAGGTCAGACGGTAGCCGACGAAGTCGAGCAGATGCTGGTCGATGCCGCCGCTGTGCAGGTCCACGTAGGAGTCGGCGCCGTCGATCAGGTGCTCGAACAGCCAGGCCGCCATCCGGTCGGTGGGGCCGCCGTCCTTGTCGCCGGGGAACACGCGGTTGATGTTCACGCCGTCCAGCGGGGAGATGTTGAGCCTGCCCCCGTAGACGGCCGGCGGGTTGGCCACGGGGCAGATCACCACCTGGCCGGCGACCTCGTCCGGTTCCAGCAGCCCAGCCAGGCGGGTGGCGGCGTCGACGCCGATGAACTCGCCGCCGTGGACGCCACCGGTGATCACGACCCGGGGGCCGGGGCGGGATCCGTTGACGAGGATCAGGGGCACCTCCACTGTCGTGGTGCCGAGGTCGGCGGGCAGGCTCCCGCGGGTCTTCTGGCCGGGCTCGGCCCGCAGCGGGCCGATGGTCAGCGTCATGGCTTTCCTCGTTCGGGCTCAGGCCGCGGTGCGGCCGTTTGTGGTGACGAAGTCGATCGGCTGGGAGGTGCGGCCTTCCAGGGCGAGGTCCGCGGCGATG
>NZ_VCHX02000292.1 GCF_005768555.2 Streptomyces sporangiiformans | reverse complement strand
GGCTGATTGATGCTGGCCCGGGCTGCGAAAATTCAGCCCCTCCGGCGTTTGAGGAGCGGGGGTCCGGGGGCTGGCCCCCGGAACGGGGTCTGGGGCGGAGCCCCAGGGGACGGGAATGGGTAGGGGCGGCGGGGGCGAAAAACCTAGTCCAAGTACCCCCGCAGCTGGTCCGCGAACGCATGGTCCCGGAGTTTGTTCAGCGTCTTCGACTCGATCTGGCGGATGCGCTCACGCGTGACGCCGAAGATACGGCCGATCTCCTCCAGCGTTCGCGGACGCCCGTCCGCGAGCCCGTAGCGGAGCTGGACGACCTTGCGTTCGCGTTCGCCGAGGGTGGAGAGGACGGCCTCCAGGTGCTCCCTGAGCAGCAGGAAGGCCGCCGACTCGACGGGCGACGTCGCGTCGCCGTCCTCGATCAGGTCGCCCAGGGCGACATCGTCCTCCTCGCCCACCGGGGCGTGGAGGGAGACGGGCTCCTGTGCCAGCCGCAGCACCTCGCTGACCCGCTCGCTCGGCAGATCGAGCTGGAGGCCGACCTCCTCGGGCGTCGGCTCGTAGCCGCGCTCCTGGAGCATGCGTCGCTGAACGCGGACGACACGGTTGATCAACTCGACGACG
The DNA here is from genome assembly GCF_005768555.2 of Streptomyces sporangiiformans. GTDB lineage: Bacteria > Actinomycetota > Actinomycetes > Streptomycetales > Streptomycetaceae > Streptomyces > Streptomyces sporangiiformans. The sequence goes on along the minus strand of NZ_VCHX02000292.1, from coordinate 14,023 downwards.
TGGACGGGGACTCGGATGGTCCGGGCCTGGTCGGCGAGGGCGCGCGACATGGCCTGGCGGATCCACCAGGTCGCGTAGGTCGAGAACTTGTACCCGCGGGCGTAGTCGAACTTCTCCACGGCGCGGATGAGACCGAGGTTGCCTTCCTGCACCAGGTCGAGCATGGTCAGGCCGCGCCCCACATACCGCTTGGCGACGGAGACCACGAGCCGCAGGTTGGCTTCGATCAGGCGGCGCTTGGCCACCCGGCCCATGACCACCAACTTGTCGAGATCCAGGGCAAGTTGGCTGTCCAGGTCGGGGGTACCCGCGAGCTTCTCCTCGGCGAAGAGGCCGGCCTCGACACGGCGTGCGAGGTCCACCTCCTCGGCGGCGGTGAGCAGGGGGATCCGCCCGATCTCGCGCAGGTACTGGCGGAACAGGTCGGAGGACGGGCCTCCGGTGTCGGTGACCCGGGCACGGCGCAGCGGCTCGACGGGCTCGGGCGCCTCGGTCTCGATGACGCCGGCCGGCGGATCGTCGAGGCCGGGCGGGCTCTCCGGCCCGGCTTCGGGATGGTGCGCGACACGGCTCTGTGGCGGCACCGCCGAAATGACGTCCGCGTCCGTGATGTTGTCGGTCTCTGTGAGGGTCTGGGTCTGCACGGGGGCGACCTCCAGGGTGATCGCTGCTGAGGCATGCGGCAGCGGTACTTCGCGAACGGACTCGACGGCCGCGCCGCCATCCGTCCCGTACACGTTGAGCGGAACCGCGGGGATGGAGGACCCGTCGCGTTCGGGTCGGCCGCGCTCCGAGGACTCAGGCACCGGAACCCAGTGTGGAGTACGACACATCCTCGCCACGAGGGGCGTGCGGTGACTTTTTGAGTCCCGTCCGTGACCGGGTGGTTACCCTGACGTACGGGTGCCCGGTCAGCGGGCACGAAACCACCGTCAGAGAGCTTCCGCGCCTCGCTCGCGCAATGCCTGCCCGTACTGCTGGAGCACCCACAACTCGTTCTGCACGGCGGCCAGGTGGGCCGGGTCGCCGTGCGCGCCCAGGCGGGCGAGATTGCCCTGGACCTCGTGGATGCGGCGGTCGACGGCGCGGCGGCGGACCATGACGAGCTGATCGCCGGCGTACACCTCGTCCACGGTCCGGCGCATGATGGCCTCGACCGCGAGCTCCGTGACCATGGCGCGGACCGCGTTGTCCGGAGCGGCCTCACGGACCCGGACCAGATACTCCTGGGGGTCCTGGACTCCGTACTCCGCGCCGCCCGCGTCCATGATCGCCTGCCGTACGGCCGCGTACGGCGGGGCGGTGAACTCGTCGATCCCGTACGCGTCGAAGGCCGGGGAGACCAACTCCGGGCGCTGGAGGGCGAGTTTGAGCAGCTCGCGCTCGGTGGCGAACACGGGGTTGCGGAGGTTCAGGGCGGGGCCCGACGGTGCTCTCACCGCGGCGTACGACTGTGCGGGGCCGCCCTGTTGCCGGGCCGGAGCCGGGCCCTTGCCGCCCCGGTCCCGTGCCCAACGGGCCAGCTGGGCCACCCGCTTGACCACGAACTGCGTGTCCAGAATGCCCAGCATGCCCGCGAGTTCCACGGCCACCTCGTGCTGGGCGCCGCTGTTCTTGATGCGGGCCACGATGGGCGCCGCCTCGTCGAGCGCGGCGGCGCGGCCCGCCGGGGTTTCCAGGTCGTAGCGGGCGACGATCTGGCGCAGCGCGAACTCGAAGAGCGGCATACGGGGTTCGACCAGGTCGGCGACCGCCTCGTCGCCCTTGGCCAGGCGCAGCTCGCAGGGGTCCATACCGTCCGGCGCGATGGCGATGTAGGTCTCGGCGGCGAACTTCTGGTCGTCCTCGAAGGCGCGCAGGGCCGCCTTCTGGCCGGCCGCGTCGCCGTCGAAGGTGAAGATGACACGCGCCGAGCCGTTGTCCATCAGGAGCCGGCGGAGGATCTTGATGTGGTCGCCGCCGAAGGCCGTACCGCAGGTGGCGATGGCCGTCGTCACGCCCGCGAGATGGCAGGCCATCACATCCGTGTACCCCTCGACCACGACGGCGCGGCTGGTCTTGGCGATCTCCTTCTTGGCGAGGTCGATGCCGTAGAGGACCTGTGACTTCCGGTAGATCGCCGTGTCGGGGGTGTTCAGGTACTTGGGCCCGTTGTCCGACTCGTACAGCTTCCGCGCGCCGAAGCCGACGACCTCGCCGCCGATGTCGCGGATCGGCCACATCAGGCGGCCCCGGAAGCGGTCGATGGGGCCGCGGCGGCCGTCCTGGGCAAGGCCGGAAAGGAGGATCTCCTTGTCGCTGAAGCCCTTGCCGCGCAGATAGCGGGAGAGGTGGTCCCAGCCCTGAGGGCTGTAGCCGACGCCGAAGTGGGCGGCGGCCGCCTGGTCGAAGCCGCGCTCGGCCAGGAACTTACGACCGGTGTCGGCCTCCGGGCTGGTGTCGAGCTGCTCGAGGTAGAACTGGGCGGCGATCTTGTGGGCCTCCACCAGCCGGATGCGCTCGCCACGCTGGTGGGAGGGGTTGTAGCCGCCCTCCTCATAGCGGAGGGTGATGCCCGCCTGGCCGGCCAGGCGCTCGACCGCCTCCGAGAAGGAGAGGTGGTCGACCTTCATCACGAAGGTGATGGTGTCGCCGCCCTCCTGGCAGCCGAAGCAGTGGAAGAACCCCTTGCTCGGGCTGACCGTGAAGGAGGGCGACTTCTCGTCGTGGAACGGGCAGAGGCCTTTGAGGTTTCCCCCGCCCGCGTTACGCAGCTGGAGGTACTCGGACACTACGGCGTCGATCGGAACCGCGTCCCGAACCGCCTTCACGTCCTCGTCGTTGATCCTTCCGGCCACGAGGTGATTCTACGGGGCAGAACTGACACTCCTTGGGCGAGGTGAACGGCGGGGGTGGTGTGACAGTGGCGTACGCCGTCGGTCACGGGACCAGGCTGTCCAGCGCGACGTGCGGGTCCGCCAGCGCCTCCGTGTTCACCTGAGCTGTCGACCGGATCAGCCGCTGGATCGGCTCCGTGACATCCCACACGTTCACGTTCATCCCGGCGAGGACCCGCCCCTGCTTCAGCCAGAAGGCGATGAACTGCCGCTTGCCCGCGTCGCCCCGGATCACCACTTGGTCGTACGCGCCCGGGGGCGCCCAGCCCGAGTACTCGAGCCCGACGTCGTACTGGTCGGAGAAGAAATAGGGCACCCGGTCGTACGTCAGCTCGCGGCCCAGCATCGCGCGGGCCGCCGCGGGGCCGCCGTTGAGGGCGTTGGCCCAGTGCTCCACGCGCAGCCGGACGTCGAAGAGGGCGTGGTGGTAGGCGGCCACGTCGCCGGCCGCGTAGATGTCGGGGTCCGAGGTACGCAGCCGCTCGTCGACGGCGATGCCGCCGCCCTGCGAGCGGTCGACCAGGGTGAGGCCCGCGGCCTCGGCGAGGCCGGTGCGGGGCGCCGCGCCGATCGCGGCGAGCACATCGTGGGCGGGGTGTTCCTCGCCGTCTTCCGTGCGGGCCGCCAGGACCATGCCGTCCTGGCCGGTGATCTCGGCGAGCCGGGTGCCGAAGTGGAAGCGGACGCCCCGCTCGGCGTGCAGGTCGGTGAACATCTGCCCGATCTCGGGGCCGAAGACCCCGTACAGCGGAGTGGGCTGTGGCGCGACGACGGTGACTTCGGCGCCGTACTCGCGGGCCGCGGCGGCGACCTCCAGGCCGATCCAGCCGGCGCCCGCGATGACGATGTGGCCGTTGTCGCGGCCGAGGGCGGCGAGGACGCCCTTGAGGCGCTCGGCGTGCGCGAGGCGGCGCAGGTGGTGCACGCCGGCCAGGCCGGTCCCCGGGATGTCCAGGCGGCGGGGCTCGGCGCCGGTCGCGAGCAGCAGCTTGTCGTAGTGGGCGAGGGTGCCGTCGTCGCCGAAGCGGACCGTCTTCGCCGTCCGGTCGATCGCGTCGACGGTCTGGCCGAGGTGGAGTTCGATGTCGTTGCGCGCGTACCACGCGGGCTCGTGCACGAAGACGCTGTGGCGCTCCTCCTTGCCGAGCAGAAAGCCCTTGGACAACGGCGGGCGCTCGTACGGGTGGTCGCGTTCGTCGCAGATCAGTATCACGCGGCCGGTGAAGCCCTCCGCACGGAGCGTCTCGGCCGCCTTCGCGCCGGCCAGACCTCCTCCGACGATGACGAATGTCTGATCCGCGTCGACCACGTGATGCCTCCTCATAACAGTGCCGCCACATGTGAGCGTCCCGCACGCAGCGTGATGCGGGAAGAGGGAGTGGCCCGTTCAGGCCACGGAGGGTCACCTTCGTGCGCCCGCTTGCCTCCACGGTGGGTGATTTCGCCCCCGCCGCCCCTGCCATTTCCGCGGCTGATCATTTCAGCCGAGGGCGGCATCGATCAGCCCGTCCGGCGTTTGGGGACGAGGCCGTTCAGGCCGATCGGGGGTCTGGGGGCGCAGTCCCCAGTTTCGGGAAGGGGTGGGCTTGAGGAAGAAGAACCCCCAGCTCAGCCACCCGTCAACCGCGCGTGCAGCGACCGTGCCGACGCGTCCGTCAGCGAGGCGATCTGGTCGACGATGACACGCTTGCGGGCCCTGTCGTCCGGCGCCTCGTCGAACAGCGCGCGGAACTGCGGGTCCAGCCCCTCCGGCGCGCGAGCGGTGAGCGCCCCGGCCAGCTCCGCGACCACGACCCGCTGGTCGGCGCGCAACCGCTCCTGCTCGGCGCGCTGCATGACGTACCGGTCGGCGACGGCCTTGAGGACCGCGCACTCCAGGCGCGCGCCGCTCGGTACGACCAGTTCGGCGGCGTACCGCGTGAGCCGCCCGCTGCCGTACGCCGCCCGTGTCGCCCCCTCGGCGGCCAGGCAGAAGCGGCCGATGAGCTGGCTCGTGGCGTCCTTCAGGCGGGCCTGCGCGACGGCCGATCCGTCGTAGCCGTGCGGCCACCACTCCTGGGCCAGCAGCCGGTCGAGGGCCTCGGCGAGCGCGGCGGGGTCGGTGTCCTCGGGCACGTACCGCCCGATCGCCACCGCGAAGACCGACTGCCGTTCGGGCTCCGCGCGCAGGCAGCCCGGGTCGATGTGGCCCGCGTGCAGGCCGTCCTCGACGTCGTGCACGGAGTACGCCACGTCGTCGGCCCAGTCCATGACCTGGGCCTCGAAGCAGGTGCGGTGGGCGGGGGCGCCTTTGCGGACCCAGTCGAAGACCGGCCGGTCGTCCTCGTAGACCCCGAACTTCGATGACTTGGGGTCGGCGGGGTGGCCGCCGCGCGGCCAGGGGTACTTGGTGGCGGCGTCGAGGGCGGCGCGCGTGAGGTTGAGGCCCACACTGACCAGGTCACCGCCGCTCGCGGCGGCGGCGTCCGATGTCGCGGCCGGGGCCCGTACGAAACGCTTGGGCTCGATGCGGGCCAGCAGCCGCAGCGACTGCGCGTTCCCCTCGAAACCGCCGCAGTCCTCCGCGAACTCGTTCAGCGCCTGCTCACCGTTGTGCCCGAAGGGCGGGTGTCCCAGGTCGTGCGAGAGGCAGGCCGCCTCGACGAGATCCGGGTCGCAGCCGAGGGCCGCGCCCAGTTCACGGCCGACCTGGGCGCACTCCAGGGAGTGGGTCAGCCGCGTACGGGGGCTGGCGTCCCACACCTGACTGGGGGTCCCCCCTGTTCGAGCGAAGTCGAGAACTTGGGGGAGGGTGCCTGGCGTGACCACCTGGGTCTTGCCCGCGAGGCGGCGCAGCGCGGCGGAGTGCAGCACACGCGCGCGGTCGCGCTGGAAGGCGGTGCGCCCGGGCCGCTTGTCCGGCTCGACGGCCCACCGCTCGACGGCCGTCTCGTCGTACGCGTCCGGCGTGGCATGGTCTTCGTACGTCTGCGGTGCCTTCGGTGCGTTCGGTGCGGTGCCTGCCATGCCCCGACAGTAGACGCAGGCAGCGACAAACGGGACGCACAGCGCCGGGTCGAGCGCCTGCTTCAGGCCGTCAGGCCGTCAACCCGTCAGGCCGTCAACCCGTCAGGCCGTCAACCCGTCAGGCCGAGGCCAGCCGGCGCTCCGGTGCGGACGCGGGGGCGGCGACCGTCTGGTCGTAGCGGTGCAGGACGAGGCGGGCCATCGCCGGGTGCGCGCCGAGCGGGGCCGCGGCGATCCAGGGGGCGGCTTCGGCGCACTCGGTGGCGAAGCGTCCGGGAGCGGTGAAGTACGAGGCGACCGCGACCCGGTCGCGGCCGCGGGCGGCGAGCGCGCGCACCGCGTGCGGGACGGTGGGCGCGGCGGCGGAGGCGTATGCCGGGACAACGGGTACGCCGAGGCGTTCGGCGAGGAGCTGGGCGGTGCGCCGGGTGTCGACGGCGGCGTCGGGGTCCCGGGAGCCGGCGGCGGCGAGCACGACACCGCTGGAGCGGCGGGCGGCCTCGCTCATCCGGGACCGCCAGCCGGCCTCGACGAGTCGCGCGTACAGCGTCTCCACGAGCAGCGGGTGCGGGCCGAGCGGCGCGGCGACGCGGGTGCGTGCGGCCGAGGCTGCCGCGGCTTCGGGGATGTCCTGCTTGACGTGGTAGCCGCGGCTGAGCAGGAGGGGCACGAGCACGGCTTCGGCGGTGCCGAGGGAGGCGAGCGTGTCGGGCAGCAGGGGCTCGTTCAGCTCGATGTGTCCGAGGTGCACGGGCACCTCGGGGCGCAGCTCGCGGACCTTCTCGATGAGGGCGCGGATGGTGCTCAGGGCCCGCGGGTCACGGCTGCCGTGGCCCACGAGGACGAGCGCGGGCGGCGTGCCGCGCCGCCTGCCGTCCAGCGAGACGAGGCTGAGCTGGCTGCCGAGCTGGCTGGTGATCCGGTTCATGAGTTGCGCCGTACTGTCGAGGTGACCGCCACGGAGCGGCTGGCCGCCGGGGCGGGGCTGGGACTCGTCGCGAAGAGGGTTCGACGCCGTCATGCACCGATGGTGGCGGTACGACGTTGCCGTCCCGTTGCGCGGGAATGACGAGTGTTTTCCGGGGGTTCACGGCGCCCTGTCAGGGGTGTGTGAGGTGTTCTGACCTGCGCCTATGCCTCTACCTGTGAGACCGGTCACGCCGTGCGCCGTGAACCGGATCGCCTCGCGCGGCGTCCCTGATGGTCGTATCGCCGAACCGGACGGCGGCCTCGGCCGACCGTCCCGGGGACCTGGGGGACACCGCATGCGCCTGCCGCATCTGCCGCATTTGCCGCACCTGCCGCTGACCGTCCGTCGACCGCGGCTGCCGCGCACCCGTGCCGGACAGCGGCGGGCCGTGCAGGCGCTGATGCTGCTGTGCGTGCTCGCGCTGCTGCCCGCCACCTGGATGTTCACCGTGACGGGTGACCGGCTGCGTACGGCGGCGGACGTGCCGCGCACCGAGGTCGCGGTCGTCTTCGGCGCCGGTCTGTGGCAGGGCGAGCCCTCCCCCTACCTGGCTCACCGCCTCGACGCGGCCGCGCGACTGTATCGCGAGGGCCGTATCGAGGTCGTCCTGGTCACCGGCGACAACAGCCGCGAGGACTACGACGAGCCGGACGCCATGCGTACGTACCTCACGCGACAAGGCGTCCCGGACGCCCGCATCGTCAGCGACTACGCGGGCTTCGACACCTGGGACTCCTGCGTCCGCGCCAAGAAGATCTTCGGCGTCGACAAGGCCGTGCTCATCAGCCAGGGCTTCCACATCCGCCGGGCGGTCGCGCTGTGCCAGGAGGCGGGTGTCACCGCGTACGGCGTCGGGGTGGACGACCGGCACGACGCGACCTGGTACTACGGCGGCGTCCGTGAGCTGATCGCGGCGAACAAGGCGGCGCTGGACGCGCTGTTCGAGCCCGACCCCCGGTTCCTCGGGCCGAAGGAACCAGGGGTCGCGGCGGCGCTGGCCGACGGCCGGTGAACCGAGGCCGGGCCCAGGGACGTCGTTTGGATCACTCCGGACCCGCCACGCCTGGTCCGGCAGCCCTCACGTCCGCCCGGACCGCGCGAAGAGGTCCCCGTGCCTGCCGCGTAACGGGACGCGTTCCGGTGCGTAACACGTCCGACGCACGCTGAAGGGTATGCAGACCTCCGTTACGCCCACCCACTGTCCCTACTGCGCCCTGCAGTGCGGCATGAACCTGACGCCCGCGCCCGAAGGGGCCGACAGCGTGGTCGAGGTGGTGGAGCGCGCGGACTTCCCCGTGAACCGGGGCGCACTGTGCGGCAAGGGCCGTACCGCGCCCGCGCTGCTCTCCTCCCGGGTCCGGCTCACTTCCCCGCTGGTCCGGAACGCCGGTGTTCTGGAGCCCGCCACCTGGGAGGAGGCCCTCGCCCGGATCGCCGACGGGCTGATCCGCACGCGCGCGGAGCACGGCCCGGACGCGAACGGCGTGTTCGGCGGCGGCGGGCTGACCAACGAGAAGGCGTACACGCTGGGGAAGTTCGCCCGCGTCGTGCTCGGCACCTCGCAGATCGACTACAACGGACGCTTCTGCATGTCGTCCGCGGCCGCCGGCGGCATGAAGGCCTTCGGTCTGGACCGGGGGCTGCCCTTCCCGCTGGAGGACATTCCGAAGACCGGCTGTGTCATCCTCGTCGGCTCGAACCTCGCCGAGACGATGCCGCCCGCGCTCCGCTATCTCACCGAACTCAAGGAGAACGGCGGGAAGCTGGTCGTCATCGATCCCCGCCGGACACGGACCGCCGAGCAGGCGGATCTGCACCTGGCGCCGCGCCCCGGGACGGATCTCGCCCTGGCCCTCGGGCTGTTGCACCTGGTGGTGGCGGAGGGGCGCACGGACGAGGCGTACATCCAGGAGCGTACGAGCGGCTGGGAGGAGGCGCGGGCGGCGGCGATGGCGCACTGGCCGGAGTACGTGGAGCGGATCACCGGCGTGTCCGTGCCCGAACTCCGGGAGACCGTACGGCTGTTCTGCGAGCCGGAGTCCGCGATGGTGCTCACCGCGCGCGGGCCCGAGCAGCAGTCCAAGGGGACGGACACGGTCGGCGCGTGGATCAACCTCTGTCTGGCCACCGGCCGTCCGGGCCGTCCCTTCTCCGGATACGGCTGCCTCACCGGACAGGGCAATGGGCAGGGCGGCCGTGAACACGGCCAGAAGGCCGACCAGTTGCCCGGCTACCGCAAGCTCGACGACCCGGCGGCCCGCCGCCACGTGGCTGAGGTCTGGGGCGTCGACCCGGACTCGCTGCCGGGCCCGGGGCGCAGCGCGTACGAGCTGCTGGACGCCCTGGGGACGGACATCCGTTCGCTGCTGCTGATGGCCTCGAACCCGGTGGTCTCCGCCCCGCGCGCCGCCCACATCGAGGAGCGCCTGCGCTCCCTGGACTTCCTCGCGGTCGCTGACGTGGTCCTCTCGGAGACGGCCGCCCTCGCGGACGTCGTCCTCCCGGTCACCCAGTGGGCGGAGGAGACGGGCACGATGACGAACCTCGAGGGACGCGTTCTGCTCCGCCGCCGGGCGATCACGCCCCCGGACGGCGTACGGAGCGACCTCGACGTCCTCCATGAACTCGCTGCCCGCCTGGGCGTGGAGAAGGGCTTCCCGACGGACCCGGAGGAGGTCTTCGAGGAGCTGCGCAGGGCGAGCGCGGGTGGCCCCGCCGACTACTCGGGCATCACCTACCGCCGGCTGGCCGAGGAGAACGGGGTGTTCTGGCCGTGCCCGGCGCCCGGCTCACCGGAGGGATCCGCGGACGCCGCAGACGCCACGGACGCCGACGATGCCGAGGACTCCGCGCTCGACGTGCTGCCGGACGACCCCGCAGGCGAGTCCACGGAGCAGGCGCACCCCGGTACGCCCCGGCTCTTCCTCGACCGTTTCGCCACCCCTGACGGCCGCGCCCGCTTCGTCGCCGTGACGCACCGGCCCCTCGCCGAGGAGCCCGACGCCGAGTATCCGGTGCTGCTGACCACCGGACGCGTGGTGTCCCAGTACCAGTCGGGTGCCCAGACCCGTCGTGTGGACGAGCTCAACGCCGCCGCCCCCTCCTCCTTCGTGGAGCTGCACCCGAGGCTCGCCGAACGCCTCGGGGCCGCTGACGGGGACTCCCTGGCCGTCGTGTCCCGGCGCGGACGCGCGGTCGCGCCCGCGCGGATCACCACGTCCATCCGGCCCGACACCGTCTTCATGCCGTTCCACTGGCCGGGCGAGGGCCGGGCCAACACACTGACCAACCCGGCCCTCGACCCGACCTCACGCATGCCGGAGTTCAAGGCGTGCGCGGTACGCGTGGAGCGCGCCGACTAACCCAATACTGGCGCCACTTCGCTGCCGGGGCGCGGGACCGAGACCTCGAAGTCCACCTTGCTGGACGCGGTGTTGAGCGATCCGACGTCCTTGGTGCCGGAGGCGGCGTAGCCGTTGGCGAGCCGGGAGGGTGCGGCCTCGGTCCCCCGGGCTTCGGTCTCTTGCGCGGCGGCCCCTTGTGCGACGGACATCGCACCTCCCATCAGCCCCAGGGCGAGGATCGCGCCGGTCCAACGTCTCGTGCGCGTTCTGCGCGTCAATGCATCGGCTCCTGGACTCTTGTGTGAACGGTCACATCAGCGCATGATTCTCCCGCTGCGGCAAGGAGTGTCAACAGCTGTCACAGCAGTAATTACTGGATGACCGCGACCACTTGCGTCGCACACAGTGAGGTGACCGCTCACATATGCCGGTGCCGTGCTGTCGATGTGAGGTCGTCGGGGCGACGAGCCGCGGTCGCCGGTTCCGTGAACCATGTTCGTGAACGATGATGAAGGGCTGATGCACACCACTTCGGACGCCGTGGGCGTCACCTCCGTGACCATCCGGGACGTCGCCCGCGCCGCCGGCGTTTCGTACCAGACCGTCTCGCGGGTCATCAACGGCAACGAACGCGTCGCCGACGCCACCCGGCAGCGGGTGATGGCCGCGATCGACGAGCTCGGATACCGGCCGAACCAGGCGGCGCGCGAACTCGCCGGCAAGGCGGTCCGCTCGCTGACCGTGCTCACCTCGGACACTTCGCTGTACGGCAACGCGACGGCGCTGCGCGGGGTGGAGGAGGCCGCGCGTTCGGCCGGGTTCACGGTGTCCATCAGCGTGCTCGACCGGAACGCGACGCTCGACTCCGAACAGCTGCGGGCCCGGCTTACGCGCCCCGGTGAGCCCGTCGTCGTCATCGCCTTCGACGCGGCCGGGGCACGCGCCCTGGAACTGCTGCCGCCGGATGTGCCGGTGGCGGCGATGGTGGAGCGGCCGCCGGGTGTGGACGCCGATCCCCGGCACGTGTGGCTCGACGACCGGCTGGCGGCAACGCGCGCGACCCGGTACCTGCTGGGCCTGGGGCACCGGGCCGTGCACTGTCTCGCGCTGCCGTCGTCCACCGCACGCAACGCGCAGCGGACGGAAGGGTGGCTGGACGCCCTGCGGGAGGCGGGAGTCGATGTGCCGCCTCCGGTCGAGGGCGGGTGGACGCCGCGCTCCGGATACCTGGCCGCCCGCGAACTGCTCTCCCGGCCGGACGTGACGGCCGTGCTGTGCGGCAACGACGATCTCGCGCTCGGGGTGCTCCGGGCGGCACGTGAGGCGGGGCGCCGGGTGCCGGACGAGCTGAGTGTCGTGGGCTTCGACGACACACCCGCGTCCGCCTATCTGGCACCGGCGCTGACCACCGTACGGCTGGACTTCGAGGGGCTCGGCCGGACCTGCTTCGGCCTGCTGCACCGGCTGCTGGATGCGGCGGCCCCCGTGCAGGAGCCGTGCGCGGAGCCGGAGTTGATCGTGCGCGAGAGTTCGGGGCCGCATCGTGGGGGGATCGGGTGACGCAGGACCACAGCTATCGGTGGGGCCATTTCGGGCTCACCGTCGAATTCGACCTCGGCGGGGACACGCCCCGGCTGCTCCGGGTGGGGCGACCGGCCGAGCCCGGGTCCGCCCCGGAGGACGTCGGCGGTGCCGCGCTGCCGCTGGCCGACCTGACCCTGGCCGGCGAGGGCACCGGCTGGTCGGGGCCGCGGTTCACGGGGACGGCGCTCGGGCCGCGTCTGAAGTACCGCTCGCACGAGGCGACGTACGGCGCGACGCACTACACGAGGTACGACGCGACGCACGAGGGGACGCACGGCGCGACGCACGAGGGGACGCACGACACAAGGCACGACGCGACGCACGGTGACGGCTGGCACCGTCTGACCGTCGAACTCCACGACCCGGAAAGCGGGTTGGCCGTCTTCGCCGAGTACGCCTCACCCGACGGGGTGCCCGTGCTGCGCTCCCGGGTACGGCTGCGCAACGACGGCCCCGCGCCGGTCACCGTGCGCTCGGTCGGCAGTCTGCTGCTGGGCGGACTGCCCTCCCCCGACGACCTGCTCGTGTACCGGGCGCGCAACGACTGGCTCGCCGAATGCCGTTGGTACGCCGAGCCGTTGCGGGCCACCGTGCCCGACATCGGCCGGGATTTCCACGAGCACGACAGCCGGGCGGCCGTACGGCTCTCCGGGCGCGGCAGCTGGCCCACCGACGGGCACCTGGCCATGGGCGCGTTCGTCGACCGTACGGACGAGCGCGGCTGGCTGTGGCAGATCGAGTCCGCGGCGAGCTGGTCCTGGGAGGCGGGAGAAGCCGGCCGGCACACGTATCTGTCCTTGAGCGGGCCGACGGCGGACGAGCATCGATGGTGTGAAGTCCTGGAACCCGGTGAGGAGTTCAGCGGCGAGTGGGCGGCGCTGGCGCTGGGCACCGGCTTCGACGGAGCGCTGGCAGCGATGACGTCGTACCGCCGTCTCGTCCGGCGCCCGCACCCGGACCATGAGCGGCTGCCCGTCGTCTTCAACGACTACATGAACACGCTGATGGGCGACCCGACCACCGAGAAGCTGCTGCCGCTGATCGACGCTGCGGCTGCGGCCGGTGCGGAGTACTTCTGTGTCGACTCCGGCTGGTACGACGACGACTCCGCGGGCTGGTGGGACAGCGTCGGGGCGTGGCTGCCGTCCTCGGGGCGCTTCCCCGGCGGGGGGATCGAGGCGGTACTCGACCGTATTCGGTCGCGCGGGATGGTGCCGGGGCTGTGGCTGGAGCCGGAGGTCGTCGGGGTCCGCAGTCCCGTCGCGCGCGAGCTGCCCGACGAGGCGTTCTTGCGCCACAAGGGTGGCATCCGGGTCACCGAACAGGGCCGCCATCAGCTGGACTTGACCCACCCTGCGGCTCGCGCCCACCTCGACCGGACGGTCGACCGGATCGTGGGCGAATGGGGCGTGGGCTATCTGAAGCTGGACTACAACATCACCACGTCCGTGGCGGGGCTGCTCGGCCACTCGCGGGCCTGGCTGTCCTGGCTGTCGTCCGTGCTGGACCGCCATCCTTCGCTGGTGATCGAGAACTGCGCGTCCGGGGGGATGCGGATGGACGGAGCGTCCCTGGCCGTCGCCCAGCTCCAGTCCACGTCCGACCAGCAGGACGCGCTGCGCTGTCCGCCGATCGCGGCCGCCGCGCCGACGGCTGTGCCGCCGGAGCAGGGGGCCGTGTGGGCGTACCCGCAGCCGTCGTTCACCGACGAGGAGATCAACTTCACGCTCGGTTCGGCGCTGCTCGGGCGGGTCCATCTGTCCGGCCACCTGGATCGGATGGCGCCGGAGCAGCTCGCGTTGGTGCGGGACGCGGTGTCCACGTACAAGTCGATACGGGGTGACCTGCGGTCGGCTGTACCGTTCTGGCCGCTCGGGCTGCCGGGGTGGACGGACGAGTGGGTGGCGCTGGGGTTGAGGGCGTGGCCGGGCACGGGGGCCACGTATCTCTCGGTCTGGCGCAGGGGCGGCGAGCCTGAACGGATGCTGCCCGTACCGCACTTGGCGGGCCAGGAGGGCGTACGGGTGGAGATCCTGCATCCGGCTGGGGCTGGTGGGGCCGCGGTGGAATGGGACGGGGCGGCGGTGCGGGTCGTTCTGCCTGCGGCCCCGGCGGTTGTGGTGGTGCGGCTGGTCGGGGTTTCGCCTTAGGCCGCCCGGTTGGTGGGTGGGTCGGGGTCGTGTGCCGGTGCGTCCGCCCGTCGCCGCGGGGGCGTACGGCCCGGTGTTGGTACAGCGTGCGGG
>NZ_VCHX02000289.1 GCF_005768555.2 Streptomyces sporangiiformans | reverse complement strand
GCCCCACGGGGAGTTCCCGTGGGGCGCGGCGCGTCGATCGGTCAGCCGCCCTGCACCTTCCGGGTCCGTGTCGCCTTCTTCACCGGACTCGCCGCACTCGCCTTCTTCGTGACCGCGGCGGCCTTCGTGGTGGCCTTGCTGTTGACGGTCCTGGCCGTCGCCGTCTTCCTCGCCGTCGACTTGGCGGCCACCGCCTTCTTGGCCGCCGCCTTGCGCGGGGCCTTCACCGGCTCGGCGTCGCTGACGCGCTCCGCGCCGAGGACCTCGCGCAGGAACTTGCCGGTGTGACTGGTCGGCACCCCGGCGACCTCCTCCGGCGTGCCCTCGGCGATGACGAGGCCACCGCCGCTGCCGCCCTCGGGACCCATGTCGACGACCCAGTCCGCGGTCTTGATGACGTCGAGGTTGTGCTCGATGACGATGACCGTGTTGCCCTTGTCGACCAGGTCGGACAGGACCGAGATCAGCTTGCTGATGTCCTCGAAGTGCAGACCGGTGGTCGGCTCGTCGAGGACGTAGACCGTACGTCCCGTCGACCGCTTCTGGAGTTCGGAGGCCAGCTTCACGCGCTGGGCCTCACCGCCGGAGAGGGTCGGCGCGGGCTGGCCGAGCCGTACATAGCCGAGACCGACGTCGTTGAGGGTCCTCAGGTGGCGGGCGATCGCCGGCACGGCCTCGAAGAAGCCGAGGGCCTCCTCGATCGGCATGTCCAGGACCTCGGAGATGGACTTGCCCTTGTAGTGGACTTCCAGGGTCTCCCGGTTGTAGCGCGCCCCGTGGCAGACCTCGCAGGGGACGTACACGTCCGGAAGGAAGTTCATCTCGATCTTGATGGTGCCGTCGCCGGAGCAGTTCTCGCAGCGGCCGCCCTTGACGTTGAAGGAGAAGCGGCCGGGCAGGTAGCCGCGGACCTTCGCCTCGGTCGTCTCCGCGAACAGCTTGCGGACGTGGTCGAAGACTCCCGTGTACGTCGCCGGATTCGACCGGGGAGTCCGGCCGATCGGCGACTGGTCGACGTGCACGACCTTGTCGACGAGGTCGTCGCCGTCCACGCGCGTGTGCCGCCCGGGAACGTTCCGGGCGCCGTTCAGCTCGCGGGCCAGGTGTGTGTAGAGGATGTCGTTGACCAGCGTCGACTTGCCGGAGCCCGAGACGCCCGTGACGGCCGTGAGGACGCCCAGGGGGAACGACACGTCGATGTCCTGGAGGTTGTTCTCACGGGCGCCGTGCACGGTGAGCCTGAGGCCCGGGTCGGCGGGACGGCGGACGTCCGGGAGCGGGATCTCCTTCTTGCGGGCGAGGTACTGCCCGGTCATCGACTCGGGGTTCGCCAGCAACTCCTTCAGGGGACCGCTGTGCACGACCTTGCCGCCGTGCTCGCCCGCACCGGGGCCGATGTCGACGATCCAGTCGGCGGTCTTGATGGTGTCCTCGTCGTGCTCGACGACGATGAGCGTGTTGCCCATGTCGCGCAGCCGGACCAGGGTCTCGATGAGGCGGTGGTTGTCGCGCTGGTGCAGGCCGATGGAGGGCTCGTCGAGGACGTAGAGGACGCCGACGAGTCCGGAGCCGATCTGGGTGGCCAGGCGGATGCGCTGGGCCTCGCCGCCGGAGAGGGTGCCCGCCGCGCGGTTCAGCGACAGGTAGTCGAGGCCGACGTCGACGAGGAACCGCAGCCTTTCGTTGACCTCCTTCAGGACGCGCTCGGCGATCTTCTTGTCGCGTGCGTTGAGCGTCATCTCGCCCAGGAAGTCCGCGCAGTCGCTGATCGACATCGCCGAGACCTCGGCGATCGACTTCCCCAGGACGGTGACCGCGAGGATGAGGGGCTTCAGACGCGTGCCCTCACAGGTGGGGCAGGGCACCTCTCGCATGTAGCCCTCGAAGCGCTCGCGGCTCGCGTCGCTCTCGGCTTCGCTGTGCCGCCGCTTCACGAAGGGGACGGCGCCTTCGAAGGGCGTGGTGTAGACCCGCTCGCGCCCGTAGCGGTTGCGGTACCGCACCTCGATCTGCGTCTTGTGCCCGTGCAGGAGGGCCTTCCTGGCGCGCTGCGGAAGGCCCGCGAAGGGAATGTCGGTCCGGAATCCCAACGCGTCCGCGAGGGCTCCGATCAGGCGGCCGAAGTAGTCCTTGGTGTGCCCGTGCGACCAGGGGTGGATGGCGCCCTCGTCGAGCGACTTGTCCTCGTCCGGGACGATCAGCTCGGGGTCGACCTCCATGCGGCTGCCGATGCCCGTGCAGTCCGGGCAGGCGCCGAAGGGCGAGTTGAAGGAGAAGGAGCGGGGCTCCAGCTCCTCGAAGGACAGGTCGTCGTACGGGCAGTAGAGGTGCTCCGAGTACATGCGCTCGCGCTCGGGGTCGTCGTCGGGAAGATCGACGAAGTCGAGTACGACCATGCCGCCGGACAGGCCGAGCGCGGTCTCCACGGAGTCCGTGAGGCGGCGCTTGGCGCCCTCCTTCACCGTGAGGCGGTCGACGACCACCTCGATGGTGTGCTTCTCCTGCTTCTTCAGCTTCGGCGGGTCGCTGAGCTGGATCGTCTCCCCGTCGACCCTGGCCCGGCTGTATCCCTTGGTCTGGAGATCGGCGAAGAGGTCGACGAACTCGCCCTTGCGCTCACGCACCAGCGGCGACAGGACCTGGAAACGGCTCCCCTCGGGCAGCGCCAGCACCTTGTCGACGATGGCCTGCGGCGACTGGCGCGAGATGGGGCGGCCGCACTCGGGGCAGTGCGGCTTGCCGATGCGCGCGAAGAGCAGGCGAAGGTAGTCGTAGACCTCGGTGATCGTGCCGACCGTCGAGCGCGGGTTGCGCGAGGTCGACTTCTGGTCGATGGAGACAGCCGGCGACAGGCCCTCGATGAAGTCGACGTCCGGCTTGTCCATCTGTCCGAGGAACTGCCGGGCGTACGAGGAGAGCGACTCCACGTACCTGCGCTGCCCCTCGGCGAAGATGGTGTCGAACGCGAGCGAGGACTTGCCCGACCCGGACAGGCCCGTGAAGACGATGAGCGAGTCGCGCGGGAGGTCGAGCGAGACATTCTTCAGGTTGTGCTCGCGCGCGCCACGGACGATGAGACGGTCGGCCACGCCGGTCCGCACCTTTCTTGAGAGAAGTGACAGGGGCGGGGCCCCCGTCTTTCTCAGACTAGGGGGAGCCACTGACAGCGCCGGTTCGGATTCCCTTTTTGGTAACAATCCCGGGCCATCCAGCATGCCCGACGCCGCGCACGAGCCTATAGCACGCGCATTCGATTTTGGGCGGTGGTCCACCACCTTCACCCAAACGTGTGGCGGGGCTATCGTCGGCCCATGATTGATCATGTGCGCGACCTGGAGTCTGTACGTGAAGCGACCGAGCGGCTGCTCACCGCAGCCGCCTCATTGGACAACGCCGCCGTGGCCGAGCCGTCACGCCTGCCCGGCTGGAGCCGAGGCCATGTCCTGGCCCATCTCGCCCGCAACGCGGACGCCCTCGTGAACGTCCTCGAGGGCCGCCCCATGTACGCCTCCGCACAGGCCCGGGACGTCGACATCGAGCGGGACGCACCACGGCCGTTGGACATCCAGCTCGCCGACCTGCGTGAGAGCGCGGCCCGTTTCCAGGCGGCGGGGGCCGTGCCCGCGGACTGGTCGCGCACGGTGGAACTGCGCAACCAGGTCACCGACACGGCGTCCGCGGTGCCGTTCCGGCGGTGGATCGAGGTCGAGCTGCATCACGTGGATCTCGGGATCGGATACGAGCTCGAGGACCTGTCGGAGGAGTTCACAGAACGGGAGGTCGACTTCCTCACCGAGCGCTTCACGGGACACCCCGAGGTGCCCCCCACACATGTCACGGACGGCACGCGCGCGTGGAGCACCGGAAGAGCGGCCGGCCGGCCGGAGGTCACCGTCACGGGCCGCCGGGCCGACATCCTCGGATGGCTCGCCGGGCGTCGCGACGGGTCCGCGCTGAGCACCGAAGGCGGACCGCTGCCCGCACTCCCCCCGCTATAGGCTGGACGACATGACGTACAGCGGAGCAGTGAAGGTCGGCGGCCCTGCGGATGTGCACGAGTTGCAGGACCTGATGATCTCCAAGGTCGCGGTCGGCCCGATGGACAACAACGCCTATCTGCTGCGCTGCCGGGCCACGGACGAGCAGCTGCTGATCGACGCGGCCAACGACGCCGGGACACTGCTCACGCTGATCGGCGCAGACGGGATCGCCTCCGTGGTCACCACCCATCAGCACGGCGACCACTGGCAGGCGCTCGCGGAGGTCGTGGAAGCCACGGGCGCGCGTACGTACGCGGGCCGGAACGACGCCGAGGGCATCCCCGTACCGACCGACGTCCTGGTCGACGACGGTGACACGATCCGGGTGGGGCGCGTGGAGCTGACCGCGCGCCACCTGGTGGGGCACACGCCGGGCTCGATCGCGCTCGTCTACGACGATCCGCACGGGCACCCTCACGTGTTCACGGGTGACTGCCTCTTCCCGGGCGGTGTGGGCAACACCCGTAAGGATCCGAAGGCGTTCGCCAGCCTGATCCGCGATGTCGAGACGAAGATCTTCGATGTACTCCCGGACGAGACCTGGGTCTACCCGGGCCACGGCAACGACACGACGCTGGGCGCGGAGCGGCCGCATCTGCCGGAGTGGCACGCGCGGGGCTGGTGAACCTTCCTGCGTCCGGATGCGATTGACGTACCGTCAGTTCTCTCGCGGCATACAGGACTTCCACGGGGCATCCGCTCAGTTGCGCGCCCCGTGTGAACCGAGCGCACGCGCCGGTGTCTCGCGCGCGCTCCCGGCGCACGCGGCCGAGCGGTCCACTGGAAGGTGGCCCGCGCAGGAAGACGGCTCCTGAGCGGACGGGCCGTCGGCCATCCGATCCCCGCCCTCGGCAGGCGGCCCCGCCACGGCGGCGGTCGGTCGACGTCCGGCGACCGACCACCGCCACCGAGGTGCCCGGATGGCCGGAGTCAGGCTTCCGCCCGCCCCGCTCCCGCCAGCGCCGCGACCCGCTCCACCCCGAACACGTACCCCTGCACGCCACAGCCCGCGATCACGCCGTCGGCGCGAAGCGATACGTACGAGTGGTGCCGGAACTCCTCGCGCTGGTGGATGTTGGAGATGTGGACCTCCAACACCGGCATGCCGTCGCAGGTGTTGAGCGCGTCCAGGATCGCGACCGAGGTGTGCGAGTAGGCCCCGGGGTTGATCACGATGCCGACGTGGTGCAGGCGCGCCTCGTGGATCCAGTCGACCAGCTCGCCCTCGTGGTTGGACTGCCGGAAGTCCACCGTGCCGCCGTGCGCGGCCGCCGCCTTGGCGCACATCGCCTCGACATCGGCGAGCGTGTCGGAGCCGTAGATCTCCGGCTGACGCTGACCCAGGAGGTTCAGGTTGGGGCCGTTGAGAATCATGATCGGGGCGTTGGCGAGGGTGCGGGGCACGGTTCCTCCGGTCCGTTCAGGTCTGCCGGCCCGTTCAGGACCGCTGCTCGGACCCGGTTTATCACGGTGCGCGCCTGGACGGTCCGGCCCGGCGCATCACGGTCACCCGATGATGAAGACCCGAGCCCCCGCACGCCCCCGTAACCGCCCGTCACGGTGGGTAGTTGACGCGGCATGCACGACGTACGCCCCGTAAGGGCACCCTCCATGCTGCGGCTCGCGGCCGCTTCGCTCGCCGGGACGGCCATCGAGTTCTATGACTTCTTCATCTACGGGACGGCGGCCGCGCTCGTCCTGGGGCCCCTGTTCTTCCCGACGTTCTCGCCGGTGGCCGGGACGCTGGCCGCCTTCGGGACCTTCGGTGTCGGTTTCGTGGCGCGGCCGCTGGGCTCGATCCTCTTCGGGCACATCGGGGACCGGCACGGGCGACGGCCCGTTCTCGTCGTCTCCTTGTTGCTGACGGGCACCGCGACCGTCGCGGTCGGCTGCGTACCGACGTACGACGCGATCGGAACGGCCGCCCCCGTGCTCCTCCTGGTGCTGCGTTTTCTGCAGGGGCTCGGGCTCGGCGGTGAGTGGGGCGGGGCGGTGCTGTTGACCGCGGAGCACGCCCCCGCCGAGCGGCGCGGGCTGTGGTCGAGCTTCCCGCAGATCGGCCCCGCGGTGGGGTTCCTGCTCGCCAACGGTGTGACGCTGGTGCTGTCGGCGACGCTCTCCGACGCGCAGTTCTCGTCCTGGGGCTGGCGGGTGCCGTTCTGGGCTGCGGGCGTACTCGCGGTGGCGGGGCTGTGGCTGCGTTCGTCGCTCACGGAGAGCCCGCGGTTCCTCGAACTGCGGGAGCACGCGCGCGTGCCACTCGCCGAGGTGGTGCGCGGACACTGGCGGCTCGTCCTGCTGACGGCCGGGGCACTGGCGGTCGGGTACGCGGTGTTCTACGCGGTGACGACCTGGTCCCTGTCGTACGGGACCGAGCGCCTCGGTGTGAGCCGAACGGTCATGCTGGGCTGCATCATGGCCGCCGTCGTGGTGAAGGGCGCTCTGACACCGCTGGCGGCCCATCTCGGCGACCGCTATGGGCGGCGACCGCTGTGTCTGGCGGGCTGCGCGGCCGCCGCGCTGTGGATGTTCCCGATGATCGCGCTGCTGTCGACCGGCGAACCGCTGCTCATGTTCCTGGGCTTCCTGGTGGCGATGGTCGCGTTCATCACGATGTTCGCCGTGATCGCCGCGTACCTGCCTGAGTTGTACGAGCCGAGGGTGCGCTGCACGGGTGCCGCGGTGGGCTACAACCTGGGCGGGGTGCTCGGGGGCGCGCTCACCCCGATCGTGGCGACGGCGGTGAGCGAGCAGGGCGGGCGGGTTCCCTGGGGCGTGGCCGCGTATCTGACGGGCATCGCACTGCTCAGCCTGGCCTGCTTCGCGCTGCTTCCGGAGACCCGGCCCGCACGGGTCGAGACGACGGAACCCGTCATCATGGGCGACGGCAGGGCTTCTTGACGGCACGAGCAAGCACCGGGAGCGGTGGCCGGCGATGTGCCGAACTTCGCTCCCGGTGCCGGTTGTTGCGAGAGGGTGACCCGTCAGGCCTCCGCAGTCAGCCCTCGGCCGATCAGGCCTCGATGCTGTCCTTCGGAGTGCCTTCGGTCTCCTGTCGCGCCGCCTCGGCTGCCGCCTGCTTCTTGGACGCCATGAGGCTGGTGATCGTCGTGACGATCAGGACGGCGCAGATCACGCCGAGCGAGACCGGGATGGAGATCTCCGGGACGTGGACGCCGGACTCGTGCAGCGCGTGCAGCACCAGCTTGACGCCGATGAAGCCGAGGATGACCGACAGTCCGTAGCTGAGGTGGACCAGCTTCCTGAGGAGCCCGCCGATGAGGAAGTACAGCTGTCGCAGCCCCATCAGCGCGAACGCGTTGGCCGTGAACACGATGTACGGATCCTGCGTCAGGCCGAAGATCGCGGGGATCGAGTCGAGCGCGAAGAGTACGTCCGTGGTGCCGATCGCGAGCATGACGACGAGCATCGGCGTCATGACGCGCTTGCCGTTCTGCTCGATCCACAGCTTGGTGCCGTGGTAGCGGTCGGCGACACCAAAGCGCTTCTCGGCGGCCTTGAGGAGCTTGTTCTCCTCCCAGTCCTCCTCCGGCTCGTCGGCCCTGGCCTCCTGGATCAACTTCCAGGCGGTGTAGATCAGGAACGCGCCGAAGATGTAGAAGACCCAGGCGAAGCTGGCGAGGATCGCCGCACCCGCGGCGATGAATATCGCGCGGAGCACGAGCGCTATCAGCACACCGATCAGCAGCACCCGCTGCTGATACTGCGAGGGCACCGAGAACTTCGCCATGATCAAGACGAAGACGAAGAGGTTGTCGACGCTCAGCGATTTCTCGGTGATGAAGCCCGCGAAGAACTCGCCTGCGGGTTGACCGCCGCCGAAGACGAGCAGTCCGAGTCCGAACAGTCCGGCCAGGACGATCCAGACGATGGTCCAGATTCCGGCTTCCTTGATCGATACGTCGTGGGGTTTGCGGCCGATGAAGAAATCGACCGCGATCAGGGCGGCAAGGCCCACGATGGTCAGGACCCAAAGGGTCGTCGAGACATCCACTGCGCCTCCGGCAGTACGTAACGGCAAATGTCAGCGTCGTCGCTGCCGGAGGTCTCTTCCACCCGGGCATCCGGGGCGTCTGACACGCCTGGTGCCTTCGGGCCGACGCCCCGGGATCTGGCCAGATCCGTATTGACGGGTACGCCGCAGTAGGTAGGGAGTACTCCCCTCCGCATGAACGACAGTACCCCAATCACCAAGGAAAGGTAAAGGAGTTGGCAAAAGAAAGACCAAATACCCTGGTCAGACGCCTTGACCAAGCCTTGGTGCAACGCAGAGGGCCGCCCTCGAACGCGTCGAGAGCGGCCCTTCGGAGTGTCAGCTTGTCAGCGGATTCAGGAGCGGCGAGCCGCCGCGACCTGGCTGAGCACGTGGTGGAGCACCTGACTGCCGGGCGGTATGAGCGAGGGCTCGTACGTCCACGCGTGCCCGACCCAGGGGTCGGCGAGGTGGTCGTCGGGCACCGGGGTGAGGCGCATGAGCGAGCGCCAGAGCGGGTCGAGCAGCGGGCCGTAGGCGGCGGCGTCCTCCCGGTCGGCGACCAGCATGAGATGGACGCCGACGGCCGGGCCCTCGTCCGCGAGGTAGCGCAGCTGGGTCACCGCTCGGTCGTCGAAGCCGTGCGGGAAGTCGTTGACGATCAGCAGTTGTTCGGCCGTGTCGAGGTCCGGCGGGAGTGCGTCGGCCGCACCGCCGCGAATCGCCATCTGTACCAGGTCGACGCGCTGGGTGAGCCTGGCCAGGACGTCGTTCACTCCTGCGGCGCCGACGGCGGGCGGGGCGTGCAGTACGCCGGTCTGTACGAGCGGTGCCAGTGCCGAGGCGCCCGAGCCGGCCGGGTCGATGACGTGCACCGTGTATTCGCCCGCCGGATAGACCGCGAGCAGCCTGGCCGCGTTTGCCACCGCGGTGTCCATGGCGAGGCGGCGCAGGTCCCCGGAGTCGGCGAGCGAGCCGTCGAGAGATCCGCGGCCGCTGTCGATCCACAGGCCGCGCTCCAGCGGCAGCCGCACCAGCATCGGAATGCTGAGGGTGGAGCTCTCGGGCAGCCGGAGGTCGCCCAGTCGCAGCGCCATGGGGATCTCCATCGGAACCCGGTAGCCGTGCCAGACCGGGTTGTCCCAGCGCGCGAACGCGGGCGGCAGCGCGGGCTCGACGACTTCGGACTCGGCGGTGAGCTGGGCGAGGTCGCGGTCGAGTGCGACCCGGGCCTGGTCGACGAGCAGGCCGTGCTTGGCGCGGGCCGCCTCGCGCGCGGCATCCCCCTGTCCGCCGATGCGGCTGCGCGGGTCGGACAGGACCTTGTCGAGCTCCTGTTCCATACGGGACTCGGCGAAGTCGACGGCACTGCGGTACGCGGCCGTGGTGCGCGCCAGGTCCTCGAACATGCCCCACACCTGGTTGTAGAGCCGCTCGTCCATGGACCAGCCGGTCGCGTCGCCCGCGACGGGCTGCGCGGACTGGCCGGGCTGGGCCGGAGGCGCGGTGGGCGGGGGCGGCGGAGGCGCGGCCGTCTGTCGGCCGGGGTGACTGTAGTTGACGGAGCCACCGGCTCCTGGCATCGCGGGCTGGGTGACGGCGGACTGATCCGGCTGCGCGGGCCCTCCTGGGGAGCCGGCCTGCGGCGCGGCCGTGTGTCCCGTGTGTCCGGGGGTGCCCTGGGGCGTGGCTCCGCCCTGGTCCGGGCCCAGCGCCGGTGTCGCGGCGTGCCGGGAGCGCTCGCCGTCGGCCGTGCGCGGCGGAGGCGCGGCCACGGAACGCGCCAGCCCCTGGGCCACCGCCTCGTTGATGCTGCCCGCGAGTTGGTGGGCCTGGGGCAGGCCTTGGTCGGCAAGGAGTTCGGCGAGGCCGCCCGCGTACCCCTGGCCGACGGCGCGCACCTTCCAGGCTCCCTGCCTGCGGTACAGCTCGAGAGCGACCACGGCCGACTCGGAGTCGAGGCTCGTGATGGTGTAGCTGGCGACCTCGGACCCGTCGAGTCCGGTGACCGCTACGAAGGGAGCGGCGACGGCACCGAACCGGACCGGGCCGCCGACGCCGGTGGGCAGTGCGAGCAGCACACTGACCCGGTGCACGGACTCCGGCAGGGCGCCCAGGTCGAAGGCGAGGCGGTGGTCGGCCGCCGCCTGCTTGGAGACCTCGAGGCCGGGCAGAGTGGGAGAGCCGGGATGGGCCACCCACTCGATGCCGGGCACCTTGCCGTTCTCGTCGCTGAGCGTGGCTCCCGCCACGACCGGCTTTCCGGCCGACACCCGGACCTCAAGGCGGACCTGGGGCAGCGGATGGTTCTGTCCCCGGACCAGCTCGGCCGTCATCGCCTGCCTCCCCCTTGTTTCGTGTGCGCCGGGCTGCCTACAGGTGCGGCAGGATCGCGGGCATCAGGTCCTGGAAGGTGCGGCCGTTGGCCGGCGTACCGAGGGCCGTCATCTGCCAGCCCGCGCCCGCACGGTGCACCTTCGCCATGATCTGCGCCGTGTACTGGCCGCCGCCCGCCAGCGTGTAGCGGGCGAGTTCCTGACCGTTGGTCTCGTCGACCAGCCGGCAGAACGCGTCCTGCACTTCCTGGAAGGTCTGGCCCGTGAAGGAGTTCACGGTGAAGATGATCTGATCGATGTGGACCGGCACGCGCTGCAGGTCGACGAGGATCGCCTCGTCGTCGCCGCCCTGCCCGACACCGCCGACGAGGTTGTCTCCGGTGTGCCGTACCGAGCCGTCGTCACTGACGAGGTGACGGAAGAACACCACGTCGACCGGCTGCTTGTCCGCGAACAGCACGGCGGACGCGTCGAGGTCGATCTCCCGGGTGCGCGAGCCGAACAGGCCACGGCGCGGGGCCGCCTGCCAGCCGAGCCCCATGCGCACCGCGGTCAGGGTGCCTCCGTCGTTCTTCTGCAGACTGATGGCCTGACCCTTGGTCATGTTGACCGTCACGCGCTGTTCCCCTCTCGGACTGTCCCCTGTTGCCGCAGAACCCTGCGGTTGACCAGCACCCTACGCAGGGGCACCGACAGTGCCGAACCCTGCTCCGCACTTTGTGTCGTTCTTGCAACACAGCGCGCCATACGGGCTTGTCAGGCGATGCCCGCCTCCCTCATCTGGCGCAGTTCTTTCTTCATCTCCGAGACCTCGTCGCGCAGCCGGGCGGCGATCTCGAACTGCAGGTCGGCGGCCGCCGCGCGCATCCGCTCCGTCATCTCCTCGATCTGCTCGGCGAGTTCGGCCGCGGGGCGGTCGGTGGGCACGGTCTGCTCGGCCTTGCCCTTCGCAGCCTTGGCTCCCTTGGCGGCCTTGGGCACCGGGGCTTTGGCTCCCTTGCCATCCTTCGACTGGCGGTAGCCCGAGCCGAGCAGCTGTTCCGTGTCGACATCCTCGCGGGCGATCTGAGCCACGATGTCGTTGATCTTCTTGCGGAGGGGCTGCGGGTCGATGCCCCTCTCCTTGTTGTACGCGACCTGCTTCTCCCGACGGCGGTTGGTCTCCTCGATGGCCTTCTCCATCGCCGGGGTGATCTTGTCGGCGTACATATGGACCTGGCCGGAGACGTTGCGCGCCGCGCGGCCGATGGTCTGGATGAGCGAGGTCCCCGACCGCAGGAAGCCCTCCTTGTCGGCGTCGAGGATCGACACCAGGGAGACCTCGGGCAGGTCGAGGCCCTCCCTCAGGAGGTTGATGCCGACGAGGACGTCGAATTCACCGGCGCGCAGCTCTCGCAGCAGCTCTACGCGGCGCAGCGTGTCGACGTCGCTGTGCAGATAGCGCACCTGGATGCCGAGTTCGAGGAAGTAGTCGGTGAGGTCCTCGGCCATCTTCTTGGTGAGCGTGGTGACCAGGACGCGCTCGTCCTTCTCGGAACGCTTGCGGATCTCGTGCACCAGGTCGTCGATCTGCCCCTCCGTCGGCTTGACGACGACCTCCGGGTCGACGAGGCCGGTGGGGCGGATGATCTGCTCGACAAAGCTGTCGGAGCGGGAGAGTTCGTACTGCCCCGGGGTGGCCGACAAGTAGACGGCCTGTCCGATGCGCTCCTGGAACTCCTCCCACTTCAGGGGGCGGTTGTCCAGGGCGGAAGGCAGCCGGAAGCCGTGGTCGACGAGCGTGCGCTTACGGGAGGCGTCGCCCTCGTACATGGCCCCGATCTGCGGCACCGTGACATGCGACTCGTCGATGACGAGCAGGAAGTCGTCCGGGAAGTAGTCCAGCAGCGTGTTCGGCGGGGATCCGGGCACGCGGCCGTCGAAGTGCATCGAGTAGTTCTCCACACCGGAGCAGGAGCCGATCTGGCGGAGCATCTCGAGGTCGTACGTCGTGCGCATCCGCAGCCTCTGGGCCTCCAGGAGCTTGCCCTGCTTCTCCAGTTCCGCGAGGCGCTCTCCCAGCTCCTTCTCGATGTCGTTGGCGGCGCGCTCCAGGCGCTCGGGGCCCGCTACATAGTGGGACGCCGGGAACACGTAGAGCTGCTCGTCGTCGCTGATGACCTCGCCGGTGAGCGGATGCAGCGTGGAGAGTGCCTCGATCTCGTCGCCGAACATCTCGATGCGGACGGCCAGTTCCTCGTAGACCGGGAAGATTTCGATCGTGTCGCCGCGGACGCGGAAGGTGCCCCGGGCGAAGGCCACGTCGTTGCGCGTGTACTGGATCTCCACAAAGCGGCGCAGCAGGTCGTCCCGGTCGATCTCGTCGCCGACCTTGAGGGGGACCATCCGGTCCACGTACTCCTGCGGCGTACCGAGGCCGTAGATGCAGGAGACCGAGGCGACCACGACGACGTCGCGGCGGGTGAGCAGTGAGTTGGTCGCGGAGTGGCGCAGGCGCTCGACCTCCTCGTTGATCGAGGAGTCCTTCTCGATGTAGGTGTCCGACTGCGGGACGTACGCCTCTGGCTGGTAGTAGTCGTAGTACGAGACGAAGTACTCGACCGCGTTGTTCGGCAGCAGCTCGCGGAACTCGTTGGCCAGCTGGGCGGCCAGCGTCTTGTTCGGCGCCATCACGAGGGTGGGGCGCTGAAGCTTCTCGATCATCCACGCCGTGGTCGCGGACTTACCGGTGCCGGTCGCGCCCAAGAGGACGACATCCTTCTCACCTGCGCGGATACGCCGGTCGAGATCGGCGATGGCAGCGGGCTGGTCACCGCTGGGCTGGTACGGGCTGACGACCTCGAAAGGCGCCACCGTGCGTTCGATCTTGGAAACGGGCCGCATGGAATCCACCGTACGACTCCGCACTGACAACGGGGCCGGCTCACCACCTCTGCGGGGTGCGGGAACCGGGGCGGCTTGAGCGCTGACGCGGGCGGGGCAGGGGCCGACGGCCGGTGTGGCGGACCATGTGGGCCGGGATCCCGGGCTTGCGCTCGGCGGGGATCCGGTCGGGCTTGCCCATGACCATCAGCGGGTCGAACATCACGACGACACCGGCCAGCAGCAGGAAGGCGAGGGGGCCGATCATCAAGGGCGCCAGCACGGAGGCGGGCGAGTCGGCGGGGCCGCCGCCGGCGGTGCTGCCGTGCAGATGGACGCTGAGCGCGGCCATGCCCATGTAGTGCATGCCGCTGACGGCGAGGCCCATGACGAGGCTCGCGCCCACGCTCCAGAGGAAACCGCGGACCCGTCCCGCCGCCCAGAGCGCCGTGATCGCGGCCACGACGGCAATGACGACCGAGGCGGCGACAGTGAGGGTGTTGTACTCGAGCTTTCCGTTGAGTCGCATTCCGGCCATCCCCAGGTAGTGCATCGAGGCGATGCCCAGGCCGGTGATGGTGCCTCCGGTGAACAGGGCCGTCCCGGACGCGCCCTTGTAGCCGACGATGAAGATCCCGATCCCGACCATGAGGATCGCGACGCCGAGGCTCGCGAAGGTGATCGGTTTGTCGTAGTGGATGGGGGTCTCCTGCACGGAGAAACCCATCATGGCGATGAAATGCATCGTCCAAATGCCGGAACCGATGGCCGCCGAGCCGAGCGCCAGCCAGCCGGGCCTCCACGTGTGGGTGACCAGCATCGATCTCGTGGTGCAGCGCAGGCCCAGCGCACCACCGAGGCAGGCCATGAGGTACGCCACCAACGGCGTGACGAGTCCGTAGCTGAAGCCGTCGACCGTGCCTTGCATGCGCGGTTGCCCTTCCGCCCTGTTGCGTCCCGGAATTCCGTGTCCATACCCCCGTCCCAGAACCGCCGCGGCGGCGGTCGGGGGTGACGCAGAGAGTATGACTCCGCCGGAGCGCTCGAACGATTATCCGGCAAAGAAACACGCCCCTACCTCAGTTGTGCGGCACACGTGACCGCTCATGGGCAACTCCATTCAATCTATGGCCATCCTGCACCCCCCTTCTGTTGGCCCCCTGCTGTCACTCTGGAGCGGTCAGTGATGAGCCAGACACAAGGAGTACGCATGCCCGTGCGCGTTGCAGCCGCCACGACCACCGCGCTCATGGGAGCCGCCGCACTCGCTCTCTCCACTCCCACCGCTCACGCCGCGGTGGGTGACGACCAGCCGCTGGTCGTCGCCCA
>NZ_VCHX02000290.1 GCF_005768555.2 Streptomyces sporangiiformans | reverse complement strand
GGCCTCGGCGGTGGGGGCCGGCGCGGGGGCGGCGGCCTCGGTGGACGGGGTGGCCTGCGGGGCAGGCTCCGGAGCGGCCGCGGGAGCGGGCTCGGGAGTGGGCTCGGCGGCCGGGGCCGGAGCGGCGGCAGGGGCGCCCGAGCCGTCGTCGATGACGGCCAGCTCGGCGCCGACCTCCACCGTCTCGTCCTCGGCGACCTTGATGGAGGCGAGCACACCGGCGGCGGGCGAGGGGATCTCGGTGTCGACTTTGTCGGTCGACACCTCGAGCAGCGGCTCGTCGGCCTCGACGCGCTCGCCCTCGGCCTTCAGCCAGCGGGTGACAGTGCCCTCGGTGACGCTCTCGCCGAGCGCCGGAAGGGTTACGGAAACCGCCATGGTTTCTGTTGCTCCTTAGGAATTGCGGAAGTCTGTGTCGTCGCGCCCGAGGGCTGTCAGTCGTGCGAGTGCAGCGGCTTGCCGGCCAGAGCCAGGTGGGCCTCGCCCAGCGCCTCGTTCTGGGTCGGGTGGGCGTGGATGAGCTGCGCGACCTCGGCGGGCAGCGCCTCCCAGTTGTAGACCAGCTGGGCCTCGCCGACCTGCTCGCCCATACGGTCACCGACCATGTGGACGCCGACGACGGCACCATCCTTGACCTGGACGAGCTTGATCTCGCCCGCGGTCTTGAGGATCTTGCTCTTGCCGTTGCCCGCGAGGTTGTACTTCAGAGCGACGACCTTGTCCGCGCCGTAGATCTCCTTGGCCTTGGCCTCGGTGATCCCGACGGAGGCTACCTCGGGGTGGCAGTACGTCACCCGGGGCACGCCGTCGTAGTCGATGGGCACGGTCTTCAGACCGGCGAGACGCTCCGCCACCAGGATGCCCTCGGCGAAGCCGACGTGCGCGAGCTGGAGCGTCGGGACCAGGTCACCGACGGCCGAGATCGTCGGCACGTTCGTCCGCATGTACTCGTCGACCAGGACGTAGCCGCGGTCCGTCGCGACGCCCTGCTCCTCGTAGCCGAGGCCGGCGGAGACCGGGCCGCGGCCGATGGCCACCAGCAGCACCTCGGCCTCGAAGGTCTTGCCGTCGGCGAGAGTCACGCGGATACCGTCCTGCGTGTACTCGGCCTTCTCGAAGAAGGTGCCGAGGTTGAACTTGATGCCGCGCTTGCGGAAGGCGCGCTCAAGAAGCTTGGAGCTGTTCTCGTCCTCGACCGGCACGAGGTGCTTCAGGCCCTCGATGACCGTGACATCGGTACCGAAGGACTTCCAGGCGGAGGCGAACTCGACGCCGATGACACCGCCGCCGAGGATGATCGCGGACTGCGGGACGCGGTCCAGCGTCAGCGCGTGGTCCGAGGAGATGATGCGGTTGCCGTCGATCTCCAGACCCGGCAGCGACTTCGGCACGGAGCCGGTCGCCAGGAGGACGTGGCGGCCCTGGACACGCTGCCCGTTCACGTCGACGGAGGTGGGCGAGGACAGCCGGCCCTCACCCTCGATGTAGGTCACCTTGCGCGAGGCGACCAGGCCCTGCAGACCCTTGTAGAGGCCGCTGATCACGTCGTCCTTGTACTTGTGGACGGCCGCGATGTCGATGCCCTCGAAGGTGGCCTTGACGCCGAACTGGCCGGCCTCGCGCGCCTGGTCGGCGATTTCGCCGGCGTGCAGGAGGGCCTTCGTCGGGATGCAGCCGTTGTGCAGGCAGGTGCCGCCGAGCTTGTTCTTCTCGATCAGGGCGACGTCAAGGCCCAGCTGCGCTCCGCGCAGGGCCGCGGCGTAACCGCCGCTACCACCGCCGAGGATCACTAGGTCGAAAACGGTGCTGGCGTCGTTCGCCACGTCACGTCCTCCATGCATGTGCGCCGTAACGCCGGGCCCCTGTGTCGCATTCCGGGGATGTCCGGTCGGTCGGCTGGTGTCCGGCCGCTCTTTCTTCGGCCCTGTGGTGGGGGCCCTGTCCTGCCGAGAACCCATCTTTGCACTTGTCTGTGGGACCTGGGACGCCGGGCCGCTGTGTGAGACGTCCCACTGTCCGTCCCCGCGCCCCGTCAGGGGCGCGGGAACTGTGCGATCAGCCACAGACAGCCCGCACTCGCCGTCAACGGTCAACGGCGTGGACCGAGCTACTGGGCACCGAGCTACTGGGCAGTCACAACCACGCGGGCCTCAGCCCAGGTCGCCCTTCGCCGTCAGCTCGGCCAGGCGGACCAGGGTGCGGACCGCGGAGCCCGTGCCGCCCTTGGGGGTGTAGCCGAAGGGACCGGACTCGTTGAAGGCCGGGCCCGCGATGTCGACGTGTGCCCAGGTGAGGCCCTCGCCGATGAACTCCTTCAGGAACAGGCCGGCGACCAGGCCGCCGCCCATCCGCTCTCCCATGTTGGCGATGTCCGCGGTGGGGGAGTCCATGCCCTTCTTCAGGTGGTCCGGCAGCGGCATCGGCCAGGACGGCTCGCCGACCTCCTCGGCGGCCTCGACGACCGCGGTGCGGAACGCGTCGTCGTTGGCCATGACACCGAAGGTGCGGTTGCCCAGCGCTAGGACCATCGCGCCGGTCAGGGTCGCCACGTCGACGATCGCGTCGGGCTTGTCCTCGGAGGCCTTGGCGAGCGCGTCGGCGAGGACCAGACGGCCCTCGGCGTCGGTGTTGAGGACCTCGACGGTCTTGCCGCTGTACATACGCAGCACGTCGCCGGGGCGGGTGGCGGAGCCGGACGGCATGTTTTCCGCCAGGGCCAGCCAGCCGGTCACGTTGACCTCCAGGCCCAGGCGCGCGGCGGCGACGACCGCGGCGAACACGGCGGCGGCGCCGCTCATGTCGCACTTCATCGTCTCGTTGTGCCCGGCGGGCTTGAGCGAGATGCCGCCCGAGTCGTAGGTGATGCCCTTGCCGACGAAGGCCAGGTGCTTCTTCGCCTTGGAGGACGTGTACGACAGCTTCACCAGGCGGGGCGCGGACGCGGACCCGGCACCGACGCCGAGGATGCCGCCGTACCCGCCCTTCTCCAGCGCCTTCTCGTCGAGCACCTGAATCTTGATGCCGTGTTCCTTGGCCGCGGCCTGCGCTACGGCCGCGAAGGACTCGGGGTTCAGGTCGTTCGGCGGGGTGTTGACGAGGTCGCGGGCGCGGTTGAGCTCCTCGGACACAGCGGTGGCACGCTCGACCGCCGCCTTGCAGGCCTTGTCGCGGGGCTTCGCGCCGAGCAGCGCGACCTCGGCGAGCGGGGCCTTGCCGTTCTTGCCGTTCTTGCCGTTCTCCTTGTACGCGTCGAAGGCGTACGCGCCGAGCAGCGCGCCCTCGCCGATGGCGCCCACGGCCGCGGCGTCCGTGACGGGCAGGGCGAACGCGGCCTTCTTCGAGCCGGCGAGCGCGCGGGCGGCGGCGCCGGCCGCGCGGCGCAGCGTCTCGGTGCCGAAGGAGGTGTCCTTGTCGGGCTGCGCACCGAGACCGACCGCCAGCACGACCGGTGCCTTGAAGCCGGACGGCGCCGGCAGCTTGGTCACCTCGCCCTCGCCACCCGAGGCGCCGAGGGTCTTCAGAACGCCGGCGAGCCCGCCGTCGTACGCCTTGTCCACGGCCTCGGCGCCCGGCGCGACAACCAGGTCCCCGGACTTGGAGGCAGCGGCCTTGGCGACACCGACGACGATCGCGTCGGCCCGCAGGCCGGGCGCTGCGGCGGTGCTGAGAGTGAGAGCAGTCACGGTGGTGAAATCTCGCTTTCATTGAGTTGCTGCTACGGCCGAGGACGGTGGGTCGGCCGGGCCCGTTGGCAGACCCTGGAACGCGGCGGATCCACAGGCCGGACCGGACCGGAGGGGTGCCGTGCACGAGCCTACGCGCGGTGGCGGGTTTCGCTCATTGGGGCGGCCGTTCCTCCGCGACAGGCGGCCGTTCATCCCGGTTTCGCGGTGTGGCCACTTCTCACCGTCACCTCTGGTGACCTGAGTCACACTCCTTGGGTTTGCCGGGAGGAGGCGGCTCGCCGTTTGCGTCATTTCCACGGATCCTCCTCCCGATGACCACGAGAGGCGCTTCTCGGGGGAGGAGCCCCATGGTGCGCGGTCCTGGTCGTCGACGACGGCGACAGCCCGCTCGAGGCCCATCGCCGAGGAGCTGAAGAGCACCGGCATTCCGTACACCAGGGTCGACCTCGGCGACCCGGGCAGTCCGACGATCGACGAGGCGTTCCTGACCGAGGTCGTCCGCGATCTGAACCGGCATCGCGACCGGTACGGAGCGGAGGGCGCCATCCTCGACCAAGTCGCCTCGGGGGCGGACGAATTCGGCCACTACCAGCGGCTCGCCACGGAGGCCTGGGGCGCCGGCTGCGCCACCCTCACCTTCAACCACGGGACGCCTCCGCACCCCGCGTACGGACGCCTCGCCGACGTCCTCGTCACCTTCGAGGGCACCTGGGAGACGTATCGCGCGCTGCGGTCGGAGCCGTGGCCGGGCAGCGGCCGCACCCGCCTGTGCCACCTGGAGCCGGCCTGAGGATCACCAGGTGGGCGCGGGTGCGGGAGGGGGCGGCGGGGCGATCCGCAGGCCGCTGACCGATGTCCCGGCCACACGGTCCGCGAGGGAACGGCGGGCCGGGGAGAGGACGGGCAGCGAGTTCAGGAGGAAGACGGCCACGGCGACGGTCCAGCACAGGAACGAGAGCACGAACATGCCCTCGACCAGCAGACAGCACGCCAGCGCGTACAGGCCGACGTCGGCCGTGGTCGTCACGGCCGCGCGCACGGCGGCCCGGCCCGGCGGGCACTCGGTGACCTTCAGGCCCACCAGGGCCTTGCCGAGGGTGCGTTTGGAGAGGGCGAGCGCCGCCCACTGGTAGAGGAAGGTGACGAGCACCAGCAGCCCGAAGGCCTGCTCGACGTACAGCACGGACTTCCGCCAGAGCGAGTTCCCGAAGTCCTCGGAGGCGTCGACGAGATCACCGCGGGAGGTGAGGATCTCCCAGCCGCTCGCCGTCGCGAGGTCGGGCACCTCCGTCACGAGTGCCGATATCCGGTTGAAGGTGAACACGGCGAGCGCGGTCGCGAGCGTGAGCACCAGCGCGAAGTCGATCAACCAGGCCAAGGCGCGACGGAATGTGGGCACAGCGCTCCCCCGATCAGCATCAGTTGTCCGGTCGAGTCATCCGGTCGACAGAACAAGCTAAGGGGTCTGCTTTCAGTTCAGGGCCAGAACGAGCAAGGAAGTTGTCGCCGCCGTCTCGGCCAGCCCGCCGAACACATCGCCCGTGACACCGCCGAACCGACTCACGCAGTGCCGCAGCAGCAGTTCGGACGCGGCACAGGCGGCGAGAACGGCGACCGCACCACGGACGATGCCGTCTGTCCCGATGCCGTACGCCCCGATGCCGTAAGCCCCGAAGAGCGCGCTCGCGCCCGCCGCGGCGCCCGTGACGACGGCCGCCGCGAGGAACGCGCCGCGAACGGGGACCGTGCCCGCGACCGCGGCGCCCAGGCCGTCGGGGCGGGCCGGCGGCACTCCGGTACGGGCGGCGAGGGTGAGCGCGAGCCGGGCGGCGCCCGCCGAGACGACGGCCGCGCAGGCGCCCCGGGTCCAGGAGGTCTCGTACGCCTGGAAGAGCGCCGCTACTTGGGCGAGCAGGACGAACAGCAGGGTGATGACGCCGAAGGGGCCGATGTCCGACTGCTTCATGATGCGCAGCGCGTCCTCGGCGGGCTTGCCGCTGCCGAGGCCGTCCGCGGTGTCGGCGAGGCCGTCGAGGTGAAGTCCACGTGTGAGCACGGCGGGTATCGCCGCGGTGGCCACGGCGGCGAGCAGCGGGCCGGCGCCCAGGAGCAGGAGCAGTACGCCCGCCGCGGCCGCGCACAGGCCCACGACCACACCGGCGACGGGCGCGCACAGCATGCCCGCGCGCGCGGCCTCACGGTCCCAGCGGGACACCGTCACGGGGAGCACGGTGAGGGTGCCGAAAGCGAAGCGGACGCCGTCCGGCCAGGGAGTCGCAGAGGTATCGGACACGGGCGCAGGGTATGCCACGGCGGGCGGCGGACCGGATCCGGTCGCAAGATGGCTCCATGGGTGACTGGTGGTATCGGAACATCGTCGAGCCGGGGAAGCTGCCGCTGCTGCTGGCGCTCGGGTCGTTCGTGCTGACGTTCGTGATCACGCGGGTCATCACCCGGCTCATCCGCGCGGGCAAGGGCCCGTTCCGCAACGTCAGCACCGGCGGCGTGCACGTTCACCACGTGGTCCCCGGAGTGCTCCTGACCGTCGCCGGGGGCTTCGGCGCCGTGGCCAGTGGACGCAGCGGAGTGGGCCCGATGGTGTGCGCGGTGATCTTCGGGATGGGCGTGGGCCTGGTGCTCGACGAGTTCGCGCTGATCCTGCACCTCGACGACGTCTACTGGACCGAGCAGGGCCGCAAGAGCGTCGAGGTCGTGGTGGTCACGGCGGCCATGGTGACTCTGCTGCTCGGCGGCTTCCTGCCCTTCGGGGTCAACGGTGTCGACGATGACGAAACGCAGGGCCGCGGGGGCGTCGCGCTGACCGTGGCCGTGAACTTCTTCTTCGCGCTGCTCGCCCTGACCAAGGGCAAGGCGCGTACCGCGATCTTCGGCGTCGTCGTCCCGTTCGTCGCGCTGGTCGGAGCGATCCGTCTCGCCCGGCCCGGTTCCCCGTGGGCCAAGCGCTTCTACCGGAGCCGCCCGCGCGCCCGGGCCCGCGCCCGGCTGCGCGCCTTCCACCACGACCGTCGCTGGACCGGACTCAGCCGCCGGGTTCAGGACTTGATCGGCGGCAGACCGGACCAGGAACCCGCCCGCGTGCCCGAACGCCGCTGACGCGACTCCATGACCCCGCACATCACGAGCACCGCCGTGATGGCCGCGAGGTGTTCCTTGCCCGCGAGGTTCTCCTTGAGGGTCACTTCGGCGACCATCGACGCGACGACCAGCCCCGCCGTCGCGTACGCCCGGTAGCGACAGCACATGAAGACGGCCAGTCCGACCACCGCCGCCGACGGGCCGGTGTCCACGACATGCGCGTCCGAGGCGGGCAGGCCGAGCGGGACGTCCGGGCCGAGCCGGATGCCCACACGGGCATACAGCGTGCCGGCCAGTGTCGCCGCGTACGCGACGAGCAGAGTGCGCCGCCTACCCAGGCAGAGCTCGGCGATCCCGAACACCACGAGGATCTGCAGCAGCCCGCCCCAGGCGGGCAGATCCAGCGCCGGAACGAAGAGGGACAGCGGGGTGCGCAGCAGGGACAGCCACAGGGGGTCCTCGGCCCGTACGCCGCCGACGGCCTGCACGAACCCGTGCCCCCACGGCTGGGTGTCCAGGTAGTGGAGGAGCACCGTCAGGAAGACCGCGGCCACGGCCACGGGCATCGCCCTGCGTCGCCAGTCGGCTCCTCCGGCCCGTACGGCGTCGTACAGCGGCCCCCACTCGGTCCGCACCAGGAGGGCGGTGGTGGTCGTCGGGAAGGTGCTCATCTCGTCGGCTCCGGGTGCTCGCGGCGTGCGCCACCTTCGAAGACGGAGCGGAGCACGGCGAAGTTGAGCGCCCCCTGAGTGGTCCCGATCTCGGGGGCGGGCCGTGCGTACTGTCAGCCCTTCGAGCCCTCGGAATTCTTCGAGTCCTCGGCGTTCGCGGAGCCCTCGGAGCCCTTGGAGTCGTCTGACTCCACCGCGTCCACCGCGTCCATCGCGTCCTTCGGCTCTTCCTGGCCGGAGATCTCCGGGAGCTCTGCCGCCAGTGCCGCGGCGGCCTGCACCAAGGGCAGGGCGAGCAGCGCGCCCATGCCCTCGCCGACCGTGACCCCGTGGTCGAGCAGAGGCTCGAGGGCCATGCGGTCGAGGGCCTTCGCCTGGGCGGGCTCCCCGCTGTTGTGGCCCGCGAGCCACCAGTCGGGTGCGCGGAAGGCGACCCGCTGCGCGACCAGGGCACACGCGGCGGCCACGACGCCGTCGAGGATCACCGGTGTCTTGCGTACCGCGCTCTGCAGCAGGAAGCCGGTCATCGCGGCGAGATCGGCGCCGCCCACCGCCGCGAGCAGCCCCAGCTGGTCCCCGAGGACGGGCCGGGCGCGCCGCAGCGCGTCGCGTACGGCCGCGCACTTGCGCATCCAGGCCAGGTCGTCGATCGGGCGTCCCCCGCGCCCGGTGACCACGGACGCGTCGGTCCCGCACAGCGCGGCGATCAGTACCGCCGCGGCCGTCGTCCCCCCGACGCTCACATCCCCGAGGACCACCAGATCGGTCCCGGAGTCCGCCTCCTCGTCGGCGACGGCGACCCCCGCGCGGAACGCCTCCGCCGCCTCCTCGGCGGACAGCGCGTCCGCCACGTCGATGCGTCCGGAGCCGCGCCGCACCCGGTGCCGTACGACCTCGTCGGGCAGTGTCCCGGGATCGCAGTCGAGCGCCATGTCCACCACCCGCACGGGCACGCCGAGCCGCCGGGCCAGCACCGACACGGGGCTGGCGCCGTCGAGTACGCCCCGCACCAGCTCGTCGGCAGTGCCCACGGGCCGCGCCGACACGCCGAGTTCGGCAACCCCGTGATCACCCGCGAACAACACCACACGCGGCCGCTCGATCGCCCGCACCGGCACGGCGGACTGGGCGGCAGCCAGCCACTCAGCGAGTTCGTCGAGGCGTCCGAGAGACCCGGGCGGCACGATCTGCCGCTCCCGGCGCGCTTCGGCGTCACGCCGCACGGCACCGTCGGGGCGCTCGATCAGGTCGGAGAAATCGTCGAGATTAAGCGAGCTCATTCGCCGAACAGTACCGGCAGGGGGCGTACCCGGTCCGTGACGGGCGGTCATATGCAAGGGCCTTCGTCTGCCCCCTCAGCCACGCGCGTCACGCGGTGTGAATAACCGATTCCATGGCGTCATTGCATCCGTGATCGTGATCCCCTACGTTCCGGTTTGTAGTGGATTGTCATACCGGCAGGAGCAGCCCATGCCCCCCACGTCCCCTCCCACTCCGCGGGTCCACGCATCGCGCAGACCCGACTGCCCGCGGTGCGGATCACAGCGCCTGCGCACCCGGCTGCGCTCCTCGGCCCGGCTCCCGCACAAGACCGGCACTTCGGCCTTCGTCGTCGAGGAGGGCGAGGAATGCGCCCACCACCCTTATCGCCACGAGGCCGCGGCTCGCGCGATGCTCCCGTACCCCGAGCCCGAGAGCTGGCTGGACGTCGGCACCGGCTACGGCCACTTCCCGGCGGTCGCCAAGGAAGTGCACCCGTACACGTCCTTCGACGGCCTCGACCCGACCCCGCGGGTCGAGAAGGCACAGGCGGCGGGCCGGGTCGAGGAGGCCCACCGGGGCCGGCTGCCCGACCTCGTCGACCGGCTGCGCGGCCGCTACGACGTGGTGAGCATGCTCCACCACCTGGAACACAGCCCCGACCCGCGCGAGGAGTTGCGCGCCGCGCTCGCCGTGCTGCGCCCCGGCGGGCATCTGCTGATCGAGGCCCCGGACCCGGACTGCGCGTTCGGCGCGCTTCTCGGCAAGTGGTGGGCGCCTTACGGCCGGTCGCGAGATCTGCACCTCATGCCGCTGGGCAAGCTGCTCGACGAACTCGACGGCCTCGGCTGCACGGTCGTCGCCACCGACCGCCGGGAGCCGCACGTCCCGTACGACCTCACCGGCGCCCTCGCCCTGGCCGTCGGCCGCCGCCTGACGACCCTGGCCCGCACGCCCCTGCTGGCCTCCACCCTCGCCCTGGACCACGCGCTGGCCCCGCTCCTGCGCCGTACCCGCTTCTCGAACGCGTACAGGATCATCGCCCGCCGGAACGCGCAGGCGCCGCCGGCCCTGTAGCCCCGTAGCCCGGTAGCCCTAGCCCTGTAGCCCTGGCCCTGTGGCCCCGTGACCCCTTCAGCCTTTGAGGGCGAGCGCCTGCCCCGCCACGACCAGCAGCACGTGCTCGCACTCGGCCGCGAACGCCGTGTTCAGGCGGCCGAGTTCGTCGCGGTAGCGGCGGCCGGAGGAGGTCGCGGGGACGATGCCGGAGCCGACCTCGTTGGAGACGGCGACCACGGTGCGGTGGGTCTCGCGGACGGCGGACGCCAGCTCCTCGACCCGTGTCCGCAGGGCGCGTTCGCCGCCGCCGGCCCACTCGTCGTCGTCCCACGCGCCGACGGCGTCCATCGCGTCGGTCAGCCACAGGGACAGACAGTCGATGAGCAGGGGCGGACCGTCCTTCCTCAGGAGCGGGACCAGGTCGCACGTCTCGGTGGTCTGCCAGGAGCCGGGGCGTCGCTCGCGGTGGGCGTGCACGCGGGCCGCCCACTCGGTGTCCCCGTCACGGGCTCCGCCGGTCGCCACGTACAGCACGTCAGGGAAGGCCTCCAGCCGCCGCTCCGCCTCCACCGACTTCCCGGACCGCGCCCCGCCGAGCACCAGCGTCCGGCGCGGTACGTCGGGCACGCTCTCGTACACCCCGACGATCAGCGTCGCCCCGTCGCGCACCGCCCGCGCCCCCGCGGCCGAGAGCCGCCGCCGCAGCTCCGGGCCCGGCGGCACGTCGTGGTCGATGTGCACGGCGATCACGTCCGTCGTGGGGCCGATGGCCCCGACCGTGCGCAGCCGGGCCAGCGCGTCCGGCCGCCCGACGACATCGGCCACCACCATGTCGTACGCCCCGCCCGTCCCGTCGAGCCCCGACGGCGCCGCGCCCGGCGGCAGATACAGCAGGCGTTGCCCGTCGGGTCCCGTCACCTCGTACCCGGTGCCGGGCGCGTCCATCGGCATCGCCCGCACCCGATGGCCGGTGAGCAGCGCCAGCTCCCGCCCGTCCGGGACCCGCACGGGCTGCGGCAGCCCCGCCGGCACTTCGACCGCCGGCCCGTCGTGCGG
This sequence comes from Streptomyces sporangiiformans, assembly GCF_005768555.2. Taxonomy (GTDB): domain Bacteria; phylum Actinomycetota; class Actinomycetes; order Streptomycetales; family Streptomycetaceae; genus Streptomyces; species Streptomyces sporangiiformans. Next base: position 3,646 of record NZ_VCHX02000290.1, on the reverse strand, counting down.
ATGCGACAGCAGCACCTGACGTACGCCGCCCAGCGAGCGCCCGGCACGGGCGGCCGCGAACGCGGCGCCGGGCGTGAGGTCGAGCAGCAGCGTGCCGTCCACGAGAAGCGCGGTCGCCGCCCGCGCCTCCCCACCGAGCGCGGCCGCGCAGACCGCACACGGACAGTCGGGACGGGGCAGTCCCGCGGGGGCACCGGTGCCGAGCAGAGTTATGTCCACGAGGCCGATTTTTCCGCCTCCGCACGCCTCGTGCGCGACAGGGCCCCCTTTTCAGCGCCGCGGAGATCCAGAGCGCCCCGTAGGGGCGCGGGGCTGTGGCACTGTGCGGCTCCGCCGCGTGGGCGCGACCAGCCCCCACCAACCCGCACCCAACACACACACTTCACCGACCTGCACCTTTGAACACCGAACCCCCAGCGGAGCGCCTAGGCTTCGGGCTAGGACGAGTCCGATCTTGCTCGGTACGTTTGGGAGGCTGACATGGCGGCATGGACGTGGCGGTTCGAGAAGGCCGACGGGGCGGAGGTCCAGCCCGCGGTGCTGCCCGAGGAGTTCACCACGCAGGGGGATGCCGAGTCCTGGGTCGGTGAGCACTGGAAGGAACTCGCCGACGGGGGAGTGGACCAGGTGCGGCTGTTCGAGGACGCCACCGAGATCTACGGCCCGATGAGCCTGCACGCCGAGGCCTCGTAGAGGGAAACAGGCCTACGGACAGTGGCCGCGACCGTACGAACGGTCGCGGCCACTGTGTATGCGCGTGTGTGCGACCACGGCGTCAGCCGCGTACTCCGCACAGATGCAGCAGCGCCGCCACGCCACGATAGGGATCGGTCCGCCCGGCCCGCTCCTCGACGGCCAGCAGGGCTTCCAGGTCGTCCGGGACCGCCGCGTCGTCGGCGGCCGTGTCCGTGAAGACCCGCACTCCGTACCAGGCGTACAGCGGCGCCCCGATCCCGGCGAGCGTGCCGGTGAGCGTGTCGAGCCGGTCCGCGCGGACGTCGAGGCCGAGGCGGTTCGTATAGCCGATGGTGTCGAACGAGGCCAGCGCACCGGCCCAGTCACCCGTGAGGCCCGGCCGCATCGCCAGCGCGTCCCCGTTCCGTACGAGCAGGGACAGCAGCCCGCCGGGGGCCAGCATCCGGGCCAGCCCGGCGAGCAGCGCGTCAGGTTCCTCGACGTACATCAGCACGCCGTGGCACAGCACCACGTCGAAACTGCCCGGCAGGAAGTGGACGCCGGTGTCCCGCCCGTCGCCCTCGACGAGCCGCACCCGGCTGCGGATCCCCTCCGGCTCGGTGGCGAGAGCCTCGCGGGCCGCGGCGACCATCGTCGAGTCCTGCTCGACCCCGGTGACCTTGTGCCCGGCCCGCGCCAGGCGCAGCGCCTGCGTGCCCTGGCCCATGCCCACGTCGAGCACGCGCAGCCGCTGCCCCACGGGAAACCGCCCGGCTATCTGCTCATCCAGCTGCCGGGCCACCAGTTCCTGGCGTACGACATCACGCAGTGCGCCGAGCCTGCTCAGCCACGCGTCCGCGGCCCCTCCAGTGAAAGGCGCCGCGCTCAGGGCCGCTCTCCGCGCTTGACCTGCGGCTTCGGCAGCCGGAGGCGACGCATCTGGAGGCTGCGCATCAGCGCGTAGGCGACCGCGCCACGCTTGGACTCGTCCGGGTAGCGCTCCTTCAGCTGCTTCTTCAGGCGGATCGCGATGCCGATCGAGTCGACCACGATCAGCACGATCACGAGAAGCCACAGCAGCAGCGCGATGTTCTGCAGCTGCGGGATCCGGACCATGCTCAGTACGAGGATGACCACGGCCAGCGGCAGGAAGAACTCGGCGACGCTGAACCGCGAGTCGATGAAGTTGCGCGCGAACTTGCGCACCGGACCCTTGTCACGGGCGGGCAGATAGCGCTCGTCGCCGCTGGCCAGCGCCTCGCGCTGCTTCGCCAGCGCGGCGCGCCGCTCGTCGCGGCCGCGCTTGGCCGCCTCCTTGCGTGACGTCGGCGTATTGGCGACGCTGCGGCGCTGGGTCTGGGCCTCACTGCGTTTGGGCGTGGGGCGCCCCTTGGGGGCCTGCGGGTCACGGGGCTGCTTGGAGTCGGTCAGCGCCTTGTCGGCGGGGGCCTTCTCATCCTTGGCACGGCTACGGAACACAAAACCCAAGGGTACGGGGTGCGGGCGCATGGACCACAGCCCAATGGGGAACGATCCGGCAACACCGGTCGTCTGTAGGGGGACAGAGAGGGCGTTGCCGACGGTTCGCCCGAGTGGGCCTGAGGCAAACCCGACGTTGTCCCGTATCCAACCCTGGGGGGCACCTACTCCCTACGCGGGAGCGGTGTCGCCCACAGTCGTCCTTGGGGATGAGCGCATCCGTCCCCGAACAGTGCGGTAATGGATGCAGGGCCCGTACTGTGGGTTCTGATGCAGTCGCTGGAGCTGGAGTCCGTCAGAAGGGGGCGCGCGAAGCCCATGAGCGGTGTCATGAAGCGTATGGGGATGATCTTCCGCGCGAAGGCGAACAAGGCCCTTGACCGGGCCGAGGACCCGCGCGAGACCCTCGACTACTCGTACCAGAAGCAGCTGGAGCTGCTGCAGAAAGTGCGCCGCGGAGTCGCCGATGTGGCGACCTCCCGCAAGCGCCTGGAGCTGCAGCTCAATCAGCTCCAGAGCCAGTCCTCGAAGCTGGAGGACCAGGGCCGCAAGGCCCTCGCCCTCGGTCGTGAGGACCTGGCCCGTGAGGCGCTGTCGCGCCGTGCCGCGCTCCAGCAGCAGGTCACCGACCTGGAGACGCAGCACCAGACCCTCCAGGGAGAGGAGGAGAAGCTCACGCTCGCCGCCCAGCGGCTGCAGGCCAAGGTCGACGCCTTCCGTACGAAGAAGGAGACCATCAAGGCCACGTACACCGCTGCCCAGGCGCAGACCCGGATCGGCGAGGCCTTCTCCGGGATCTCCGAGGAGATGGGCGATGTCGGCATGGCCATCCAGCGCGCCGAGGACAAGACGGCGCAGCTGCAGGCCCGGGCCGGCGCCATCGACGAGCTGCTCGCCTCCGGCGCCCTCGACGACTCCTCCGGGCTGGCGAAGGATGACATCCAGAGCGAGCTGGACCGGCTCTCCGGCGGCACGGACGTGGAGCTGGAGCTCCAGCGCATGAAGGCCGAGCTGGCCGGCGGTTCCTCCTCGTCCCAGCAGGCGATCGAAGGCGGTCCGGGCCAGAATCAGGCTCAGGGCCAGTCCCAGGACCAGCCGCAGGACACTCCTCGCTTCGACAAGCAGTAGTCCCGTCGCCTAGGAGGGCGTCATGATCGTAAGGATCATGGGGGAGGGGCAGGTGAGGCTGGACAACGACCACCTCACCGAGCTGAACAAGCTGGACGACGAGCTTCTGGCGGAGATGGAGTCCGGTGACGAGGAGGGCTTCCGGCGCACGCTGGCGGCGCTCCTGGAGGCGGTGCATCGTCTCGGCGCGCCTCTCCCGGATGACTCCCTCGAACCCTCCGAACTGATCCTCCCGTCCCCCGAAGCGACCTTGGAAGAGGTTCGCGAGATGCTGAGCGACGACGGGTTGATCCCTGGCTGACCAGGGCGTTTCTCGCCCCCGCCGCCCCTACCCGTCCCATCCTTCTGGGGCTCCGCCCCAGAC
>NZ_VCHX02000293.1 GCF_005768555.2 Streptomyces sporangiiformans | reverse complement strand
GGCCCCCGGGAGCGGGGTCTGGGGCGGAGCCCCAGGGGACGGGAAAGGGTAGGGGCGGCGGGGGCGAGAACCCATCCCGCCCCGCCCGGGCATCATGTCTCCATGCGTGCTGCCCGGCTCATCAAGATGGTGCTGCTGCTCCAGTCCCGTCCCTCCATGACCGCCGCCGAACTCGCCCGCGAGCTGGAGGTGTCCGAGCGGACGGTCACCCGGGACGCGCAGGCGCTGTCGGAGGCCGGCGTCCCGGTGTACGCGGACCGGGGCCGGACCGGCGGGTACCGGCTCATCGGCGGCTACCGCACCCGTCTCACCGGCCTCGCCCGGAGCGAGGCCGAGGCACTGTTCCTGTCCGGGGTGCCGGGGGCGCTGCGGGAGATGGGGCTGGAGGACGCCGCCTCGGCGGCCCGGCTCAAGGTGTCGGCCGCCCTGCTCCCCTCCCTGCGGGACGCCTCCCACACGGCGGCGCAGCGCTTCCACCTGGACGCGCCCGCATGGTTCGCCGAGCCGAAGACTCCCGAGCTGCTGCCCGCGGTCGCGGAAGCGGTGTGGGACGACCGCCGGATCACCGCCCGCTACCGGCGTCAGGAGGCCGATGTGGAGCGGGAGCTGGAGCCGTACGGCCTCGTGCTCAAGGCGGGCGTCTGGTATGTGTGCGCCCGGGTCCCCGACCCCGGCTCCTTCCGCGTCTACCGCATCGACCGGTTCACGGCGGTGGAGTCCGGGGACGAGCGCTTCGTCCGTGACGAGGGCTTCGACCTGCCGGGTTTCTGGGAGGAGCGGGCGGCGCAGTTCGCCCGCTCGATCCTGCGGGCGACGGTGGTGATCCGGCTGTCGGAGGCGGGAGTGCGGCAGTTGAAGTACGCCGTCGATCCGGTCTCCGGCCAGGAGGCGCTGGCCGATGCCGGGCCGCCCGACGACGAGGGCCGGGTGACGCTCACGCTGCCGGTCGAGTCGCACGACGTGGCGTACACCCAGCTCCTCGCCCTGGGACCCGAGGTGGAGGTCCTGGAGCCGTCCGCGCTGCGGGAGCGCTTCGCTCAGGCGGCGGCCCGGACGGCGGGGTACTACACGCGGGTCACCGATAGCCCGTGACGTCAGCGGACCCGCTCGACTGATCGACCTCCGTGAGGTAGCGCCAGGCGTCGGGGGCCGAGCCGTCGACGTCCGTGAAGCCGTACTCCTGGGCGAGTCCACCGCTGGAGAGCGACCGCCCGTTCCAGCGCGCCACGTCAGGGTCGGCGGCGAGAGCGGCCAGGGCCCGGCCGATGTAGGTGGGCGACTCGGAGATGGCGAAGTGCGGGGCCTGCTCGCAGGCGTCCTGCCAGTTCTCCTCGGTGACATGGAAGGCGCTGTCGAGCATGGCCTCGGAGCGCAGCCAGCCGGGTGTGAGGCAGACGGCCGTGCAGCCGTACTCCTTCAGCTCCTCCCCGAGGTCGTGTGTCATACGGATCGGGGTCGTCTTGGCGAGGTCGTAGAAGAACGGTTTGCGGTACTGGCGGTTGAACTCCTCGGTGCCGTCGGTGACTTCGACGAGCAGGCCGCCGGGGTTTCGGACCAGCAGCGGCAGCGCGCAGTGGCTGGTGACGATGTGCGACTCGATGCCGAGACGCAGGACCCGCAGCCCCTTGGCCAGATCCATCTCCCACATGTTCGGCTGCTCGCTCGAGCCCATGTCGAGGTGGACGTCGCCGCCCCAGAGGTCGTTGACGAGGATGTCGAGGCGGCCCTGTTCCCGGTCGATGCGCTCGACGAGTGCCCGCACCTGGTCCGGTTCCAGGTGGTCCGTCGGCACGGCGATTCCCCGGCCTTTGGTTCCGGCCGCCGCGTCGACCAGTTCGGCGGTCTCCTCGATGGTCTCGGTGGACCGGCCGACCTCGCTCACGTGGTAGCGGGTCGTCCGTCCCGTGGCGTACACCGTGGCTCCGGCGCGTCCCAGCTCCACCGCCATGGCCCGCCCCGCGCCACGCGTGGCGCCCGCGACCAGGGCAATCTTTCCTTCGAGTGGCTCTGTGTTCTCCATACGCCGAGCATCTCGCCGAAAGAGGACATCTGCTGTCGGGCTTTCCTTCGGCATGTGCGCGCATAACGATCTGCACGTCCCCGGGTGCGCGGGCCGGGTGGAGGCCCGATGCTGGTGCCGTGATGGACGAGACGGAGTTCTGGGAGCTGGTGGACACCGCCCGCGAGGCCGCCGAGGGCGACCCCGAGGAGCAGGCCGACGTGCTGGTCGACCGGCTCCTCCAGCTCGACCCGGAGTCGGTCCTGGACTTCGCCCGTCACTTCGAGGCCCGCTACAACCGCGCCTACACCTGGGATCTGTGGGGCGCGGCGTGGATCCTGCTGGACGGGGCCAGCGACGACGCCTTCGACTTCTTCCGCTGCTGGCTGATCGGGCAGGGGCGGGAGGTGTACGAGGGTGCCGTGCACGAGCCCGACCTGCTCGCCGAGCTCCTGCCCGACTTCGACATGGAGGTCGACGGGGAGGGCGAGGAGCTGGGCTATGCGGCGGACGAGGCGTACGAGCAGCTCACCGGCACGGTCGCCCCTGACCTCGGTATCCCGGCCGCGCCCCCGGAGCCGCTGGGCGCGCCGCTCGACTTCGAGAGCCAGAAGGTGCTGGCGGAACGCTTTCCGCGGCTGTGGGACCGGTTCGCCGACTGAGCCGACTGAGCCGACTGGGCGGTCCCGGCCCGGTCCTCACCAGGCGGGCGCGTGCGGGACGGTCGCGGAACCGGGGTCCGGAGTATGCGAGCCGGTCCGCGGCGCGCCGTGCAGCGGGGGTGCCGCGTTGGCCCGGTCGAGCGCGGACGCGGTGACGGCGGACGGTCCCACCACGACGGCGGTCACCACGCAGGCCACGGTCCACGGGCTCCGCGCGGCCCGCACCCACAGGGACGTCCCGCGGGACTGCTGCTTCTTGCGGCTGTTCATGATCCCCACCTCCGGTCAGTGCGTGCTTCGACGCTAGGAGGCGTGCCTCGGGGTGCTCCGTGAGCGGCCTGTGGTGTGCCTGTGAACCGGCGTGCCCGTCGTGAGCTACGGGCTCCTGGCTACGGGGCTACGGCCTGCCCTGAAGACGGGCGGCTCGTTCCCGGATCGCGGGGAGGCGGGCCGTCAGGGCCGCGCCCGGGCAGGCGGTGTGGAAGCCGTCGGCGTGGCCCGAGACGGCGAGGAAGGTCGCGGTGGTGCCCGCCGCGTACTTGCTCATGCTGTTCGTGGAGACCATCCGCACCGGTGCGCGCGGGTCGATGTCCGACAGGCCGAGTTTCCAGGCGGCGACGGCGGCGATGGCGTCGGTCATGGCCTGCGGGACCGGTACTCCGGCGGTGAAGGTTCCGAGCGCCGCGATCCCCGTCGATCCCACGTTGAAGCCCTGCGTGTGCGCCCCGACGACGGGCCGCTCGCTCCCGCCCGCGCGGCCCTCGTAGACCTGGCCGCAGCGGTCGACGACGAAGTTGTAGCCGATGTCGTCCCACCGCCGGGCGCCGGCCTGCCCGACGTACAGCGAACGGATGATGCGGGGCGTGTCGGCGCAGTCGTAGTCGTTCGGCGAGTTGGTGTGGTGCACGAACACGGCGTGGACATGGTCGGCGTACCGGGCGGGCGGGCGCTGGTACCCGCCGTCGCCCAGCCATCTGTCCCTGGGCACGATGGCGGGCCGCGCGGCCCGGTGCTCCGGGACGTCCCGGGTGGCGACGGCACGCGGGACGCCCGACGGCGTGCCGGCGCCCCCGACGACGGCCCAGAGGACCAGCCCGGCGACGGCCGCGAGGCCGGGGAGGCAGATCAGCGTGATACGCACCGCTCGCGGCACCCGCGGCAGGCGCAGCGCGGCCGGCGCCCGCCGCACGCTCCGCACGCATTCCGCGCGGACCTTGCGCAGCGCGTCCTGGGCGCGTTGGGGCAGCGGTGCACGGAAGACACGCATGAGATCCACTCTCCGGGACACCCGTGCCGTCCGCGATGTGTGCTGTGCCACCCGGTGGAACCAACGTCCCGGTCCGCGACGTTTTTACAGTTCCACGCGTACGTGGCCGGATTCCGGATCCCTCGCACGTGTGGCCGGATACCGGGCTCCCCGTGTACGTGCCTTGATCACTGGGCCCGCACCGCGCGTACTAGGGGGCCCAAGAGAAAGGGTGCTCAGTGGACCTGCTCGACATCCTGCTGTTGCTGGTGATCCTCGTCTACGCGGCGTCCGGCTACCGGCGCGGGCTCGTGGCGGGCTGTGTGTCGCTGGCCGGCTTCGTGGGCGGTGCCGTCATCGGCGTATGGCTGCTGCCCTGGGTCATGGACCTGGTGACGGCGGGGACCACGGAGGCGACGATCACGGCGGTGTTCACGGTGCTGCTGCCGGCCGTGGTCGGACACGAGCTGGCGGGGCGTCTGGCCTTGCGTCTGCGGCGCGAGTTGGACCAGGGCTCCCTGCGCGTGGTCGACGGAGTGGGCGGTGCCGCGGCCAACACCGTCGCCGTGCTGCTGGTGTCGTGGGTCGCCGCGAGCGTCCTCGCCGCGTCCGCCTCACCCGTCGTCAGCCAGGCCATCCGCAGCTCGTCACTGCTGGGCGCGGTGCAGTCCGTCATGCCGGAGACCACCCCGGCGTGGTTCACCCGCGCCACCTCGGCGCTCACGGAGGCGGGTTTCCCGCAGGTCTTCAACCCGTTCGAGAACGAGCCGACGACGGCCGTCGCCAAGCCCTCCGGGGACAACGTCACCGCGGCGGCCTCGCGGGCCGCGCAGCGTTCCACGGTGAAGGTCGAGGGCGTCGCGGGCACCCAGGGCCGCGAGGGCAGCGGCTTCGTGTACGCGTCCGAGCATGTGATGACCAACGCCCACGTGGTGGCGGGCATCGACGAACCGACCGTACGCGTGGGCGGCACGGGCCGGGCGTACCCGGCGAAGGTCGTCCTCTTCAACGCCGACAAGGATGTGGCCGTCCTGGACGTACCGGGTCTGAAGGCCCCCGTACTGCCCTTCGACGACAGCGCGGGCCGCGGTGACGCCGCCGTGGTCGCGGGCTACCCGCAGGACGGCGGCCTGGACCTCCAGGCGGCCACCGTCGCGAACAAGATCAACGCCACGGGCCAGAACATCTACGGCTCCGACACCGTCACGCGCGAGATCTACTCCATCCGCTCCACGGTCCTCCCCGGCAACTCCGGCGGTCCCCTGCTGACCACCGGCGGCAAGGTGTACGGCGTCGTCTTCGCCCGCTCCACGAGCGACGACGAGACGGGCTATGTCCTGACCGTGGGCGAGGTCGCGGACGACGCGCGGCGGGCGGCGAACGCCTCGGCTCCCGTGGACACGGGCGACTTGGTCACGTCCTGAACGTCGGCACGTCCGGGATCTCGGTACGTCCGGGACCTCGGCTCGTCCCGAACGTCGGCGCGCCCTGATCGGGGCTCAGAGGCCGCGCCCCATCAGCACATCGTCGACGTACTCTCCGTCCAGGTAGAACTCCCCCGGCTGGACTCCCTCGATGACGAAGCCCTCCGACTCGTACAGCTTGCGGGCCGGGGTGTTGTGGCCGAGGACGCGCAGTGAGATACGCAGTGCGCCCTGGCGGCGGGCCTCCGCTATGACGGCGCGGATCAGCGCCCGGCCCACGCCGTTGCCCCGCGCCTCGTGGGCGACGGCGAGGCCCTGGATCTGCCGTACGTGCGCGTTGGAGACGAGCGGGGTGGGGAAACCGAGGCGCACATAGCCGACGATGCGTCCGTCCAGTTCCGCGACGAGGTGGTCGCGGGGGCCGAAGCGATCGCCGAAGAACGGCTCGTACGGCGGCTGGTCCCGGGGTCTGACCGCGTGCTGGTACGACCAGGTCGCGCGATCGAGACGGCCCAACTCGTCCTCGTCGTCGGGCAGGGCGGTGCGTATGTGCAGCACGGGCATGGAATTCACTGTACGGCGGACGCACGGGACGCCGTCCGGTGTTTCGGTCACCCTCGGCGCGGTGAGCGTGGGGACGTTGGCGCAGGATAGGGCCATGGAAGCTTCCCGAATCGCCGTGGCCGGGGCGTCCGGCCTCATCGGAGCGGCACTGGTCCGCTCACTGACCGCGGACGGGCACGAGGTGACACGGCTGGTGCGCCGTACGCCCCGGGCGAAGGACGAGATCGAGTGGGACCCCGAGCGGCAGTACGTCGACGCGGCCGGGCTCATCGGGTGCGACGCCGTGGTGAACCTCGCGGGGGCCGGGATCGGCGACCACCGCTGGACGGACGCGTACAAGCGGAAGATCCGTGACAGCCGGGTGCTGGGCACGTCCGCGCTGGCGGAGGCCGTCGCCTCTCTCGACCGGCCGCCAAGGGTCTTTGTGAGCGGCAGCGCGATCGGCATCTACGGCGACACCGGCGAGCGGGCGGTGGACGAGAGCACGCCGCCCGGCGACGGGTTCCTGCCCTCGATGGCCGTCGAGTGGGAGGAGGCGGCGGCGCCCGCGGAGGAGGCCGGGATCAGGACCGTCTTCGCGCGCACCGGGCTGGTGGTGTCCGCGAAGGGCGGGGCCTGGGGGCGGCTGTTCCCGCTCTTCAAGGCGGGGCTCGGGGGACGGCTGGGCGACGGGCGGCAGTACTGGAGCTTCATCGCTCTGCACGACGAGGTGGCCGCGCTGCGGCATCTGCTCGACACGGAGGCGCTGTCAGGTCCCTTCAACCTGACGGCCCCGCGCCCGCTCACCAACCGGGAGATCACGGCGGCCATGGGCCGGGTGCTGCACCGGCCCACGCTCTTCGCGGTGCCCGCTCCCGCACTGCGGCTCGCACTCGGCGAACTGGCCGGGGATGTACTGGTGAGCCAACGGGTGCTACCCACACGACTTTTGGAGTCGGGCTTCACCTTCGCGTTCCCAGGTATCGAGGAGGCGATCCGGGCGGCCGGGGGCTGAATGACGGCGGACAGCGGGGCTGACGGCTACCGGGACTGACAGCGCTGGGGCTGACGGCGCTGGGGGTGCGCCCCCGGACCCGGTCGTACTTCAACTGCGGGCCGGACGTGGCTCGTCGCGCAGTTGCCCGCGACCCTCAAGGGGCGCGGTGTGCTCGTCACGCCCCGGCGCGGTCAGGGGGTCCAGCGGGCGTATGCGACCAGCGTGCGCCCGTGCCCTGTTCATGCGCGAGTGCCGCTGTCGCGGTGCGGCCCTACCCTCGATCAGAACTCGGGTATTCCGGATGCCCGTTGGGGGCATGCAGTCTCCAGCAGCCGCGCGACCTCGAGGAGGGGCAGGTGCTTGAGCCCGCGTATCAGGCGGACGTCGTCATCGTGGGGGCCGGGGTCGCGGGACTCTCGGCTGCTCACCGGCTGACCAGCGCAGGAGTGACGACCGTAGTTCTGGAGGGCGCCCCTTGTGTGGGGGGCCGTATGGCGACGGAGAAGGTCGACGGCTTCCGACTCGACCGCATCGGTCAGCTCTTGTCCACCTCGTATCCGGAGCTGCGCCTGACTCCGGGTCTCGACGCCCTCGCCCTGCGCCCGTTCGCCCCGGGCGTTCTCGTCCACGCCGACGGGCGCACACACCGGGCGGGCGAACTCGCGAGCGCCGGGGGCGCACGGGGCGCACTCGGCGCGGCACGCGCCTTTGTGACGGCCCCTCGGAGGCCACGTGGTGCCCGGCGGACAGGCCAGTCGCCCGGCGGCGGCGCCGTGTGGCCGGCGCAGTCCGCCTTCCCTCCGCTCGCCACCCCACCCCTGTCACGGGCCTTCCCGCCGCTCGGCGGCGCCGTCGACCAGGCACGGCTCGCGGCCGTCCTCGGCCGGATCGCGGCCGCGCCGGTGGATCGGCTGCTGGCGCGGCCGGAGCAGCCGGCCGGGCGTGCGGTGGCGGCGCGCGGGGTGCCCGCTCGTACGGTCGAGGGTTTTCTGCGGCCGCTGCTGGCCGCGCTGCTCTGCGACCCGGATCTGACGACGTCCAGCCGGTGTGCGGACCTCGCCCTACGCGCCTTCGCCTCCGGGCGGTTGTGCCTGCCTGAGGGCGGCGCCGACACCTTGCCGGAGCTGCTCGCGGGCGCCCTCCCGCCCGGGACGGTCCACACCGGTGTGCATGTCACCTCCGTGTCCACGACATCCGTGAGCACGGCGGAACACGGTGAAATCCGTTGTGGCGCCGTCCTGTTGGCGACGGGAGCGCGCGAGGCCGCGGAGCTGCTGCCCGGCCTGCGGGTGCCGTCGTTCCACCCGGTGACGGTGGTGCACCACACAGCCGACGAGACGCCGTCGACCGGGGCGGCGCTGCTCCTCGACGCGGACCGGCGCGGCCCCGTGGCCCACACCGCCGTCATCAGCCAGGTCGACCCGTCCCGCGCCCCCGCGGGCCGCGCCCTGATCTCGTCCACGATCCTCGGCGCACCGCCCCCGGACGCCGACCGGGTCGTCCGCGCCCACCTGGCCGACCTCTACGGCACGTCCACGCTCCGCTGGGAGCTTTTGGCGGTCCACCACACCCCGGAAGCCGTTCCCGCGATGCCGCCCCCGCACGACCTGCGCCGTCCCGTCCGCCTCCTCGCGGGCCTGTACATCTGCGGCGACCACCGCGACACCAGCACGGTCCAAGGTGCCCTGCACTCCGGTCACCGTGCGGCGGCAGCGCTGCTGGCGGACCTCGGCATCACCCCGGCACACGCCGCCGCCCGGTTACCCAGGGCCGCGTAACGCGCGCCACGCGCCCTCTCCGTTGCCGGGAAGGGGCGGGCGAGGACCGAGGTGGAGGCCCCGTCGCGGGGCGGGACCTCCACCTCAGTGCCCCTGCGCCCTGCGCTCCCGCGCCCGCCCCTCTTCCACGACGCCCGCCGCTACCCCAGAGCCGCCACCTTGTCCCGGTATCCCCGCACCGGCGCCGCGTCCCGGTACGGCTCCAGCCGCCGCTCGAAGTCGCGCACGTACTCCGCGGCGCGCACCGACCGCATCTCGGCGGCCTGGGCCGCCGCCTCCGCGCCCAACTGGCAGGCCTGGTCGAGTTCGCCGAGGCCGAGGCGCGCCGTGGCGAGGACGACACGGCAGAAGAGGCGGCTGCGGGCGTAGCCGGGGGCGCGGAGCTGGAGGGAGCGTTCGGCGTGCTGGGCGGCGGCGCGGTACTGCTGGAGGTCGCGGTGACAGTGCCCGAACTCGTCCGCGAGCTGCGCCTCGTCGAAGAAGCGCGCCCAGTACGGGACGTCGTCCGTGGGCCGGGCCGCCTCCAGCGCCCGCTCGGCGCGGACGAGGGAGGACGTGCAGGCCCGTACCTCACCGAGCACCCCGTGGCCCCGCGCCTCGGCGGCGTGCAGCAGTGCCTGTACGACGGGCGGCGCGGACGAACCCACGCCCTGCTGGGCGACCCGGGCCAGCTGCACCGCCTCCCGGCCGTGGCCCAGGTACACGGCCTGCCGGCTCATCGTCACGAGGACGTAGGACCCGTAAGCCCGGTCCCCCGCCGCCTGCGACAGCCGGAGCGCCTGGACGAAGTACCGCTGGGCCAGGCCGTGCGCGGCGATGTCGTACGACGTCCAGCCGGCGAGACGGGTGAGATCGGCCGCGGCGGCGAACAGCCGGCGCCCGGTCTGCTCTCCGTACGTTCCGCGCAGCATGGGCTCCGCCTCGTGCTCCAGGTAACGCACGAGGGCCTGCCGGGCGTGGCCGCCGCCGTACGCGTGGTCGAGGGCCCTGAACAGCTCCCCGACCGACCGCAGCGCCGCGATGTCGCCCGCGGAAACCCGCTGCCCGGGCTGACGCTCGGTCTGTGTGCGCTGCCGGGGCACGGCGGGGCGGCCCTGCGCCTGCGCGGGGACCCGGCCGATCGTCGCCTCGCCGCGGCCCACCCGGTCGTCGGCCCGCCCGATCAGCCAGTCCCGACTCGGCACGACCAGCCCGGCGGGGGTGAACGCGATCTTGCGCAGTTCCGCGTGACTCCCGGAGTCCTTGCGCCACAGCCCGCTGACGATGTCGACGGCCTCCTCGGGGGTGGCCGCGAACTCGAGCCCCGCGTACACGGGGGCGCACGCGTCGAGGCCCAGGTCCTGCGCGGTGAGCCTGCGCCCCAGCCGGCGTGTGAACACCTCGGCGATCAGCGCGGGGGTCGTCCCGCGCGGCTGCTGACCGCGCAGCCAGCGGGTCACCGACGTCTTGTCGTATCTCAGATCAAGCCCATGTTCGAGACCGAGCTGGTCGACGCGACGGGCTAGTCCCGCGTTGGAGAACCCCGCTTCTGCGATCAGTGCGGCGAGCTGACGGTTGGGGGTGCGCTGCGCGGGTCGTTCCGTCATCTGCGGTGCGAACTCCTGCCTTCCAGGCCTGGGGAAGTTGGCCTAATGGCCTTGTCAACGGCGCGAATGTAGCGCTCCGTGAGCAGCCCATCACACGTTTCTCCGCGCATTCATCCGATCGTGTGAGGATTGACCCCAGTGCTGACGGTCGTCGACCGGACGTACAGTGGCGCGGGGCGCGCATGCGCCTTACCAGGCTTCTGGCCTAACGAGGCTTCTGAGGCTTCTAGGGACTTCCAGGGAGGCGCTTGCCGTGAGTGAGTTGCGGTTCGTCCGGATGGGTTTCGGTGCGGACGCCGTCGAGTACCAGGAGGCCTGGGACGAGCAGCGTCGCGTGCACGCCGCCCGCTTCCAGGACGAGGTCCCCGACACGTGTCTGCTCCTGGAGCACCCGCCGGTCTACACGGCGGGCCGGCGCACCGCGCCCGAGGAGCGGCCCCTCGACGGCACGCCGGTCGTGGACGTGGACCGCGGCGGCAAGATCACCTGGCACGGTCCGGGTCAGCTGGTGGGCTACCCGATCCAGAAACTGCCGCGTCCCGTGGACGTGGTCGCGCATGTACGCCGCCTCGAAGAGGCCCTGATCCGTACGTGCGCGGAGTTCGGCCTGGAGACCAGCCGCGTCGAGGGCCGCAGCGGCGTCTGGGTGCTCGGCGACCCGGTGGCGCGGCGGCCCGCGCTCGGCGGCCTCTCCCTGGACTTCGACCCGCGCCTCCAGGACGAGGAGTTCGACGCGCGGCTCAACGGCCCGGAGTACGCCCCCTCCAACGCCGGCCAGCGCCGTGAGGACCGCAAGATCGCCGCGATCGGCATCCGCGTCGCCAAGGGCGTCACGATGCACGGCTTCGCCCTGAACGTGAACCCGGACAACGTCTGGTTCGACAAGATCATCCCTTGCGGCATCCGCGACGCGGGCGTCACGTCCCTGACGAACGAGCTGTCACGCGAGGTCACGATCGCGGATGTCCTGCCGGTCGCCGAGAAGCACTTGCGGGAAGTACTGGAGAACGCGGACCTGAGGCCGCGCGAGATCGAGCGGGTTGCCTCCGGCGGTTGAGCGGGGCCCGGGCGCGTCCGGTTCGCTGTAGGGCGGGGCGTGAGCCTCCGGCGGTTGACCGGAGCCCGGGCGCGTCCGGTTCGTTGCAGGGCGGGGCCGCGACGGGGGTATCCGTCCTCGGTCTGGCGCGGAATCGGTCAGCTGGTAGAGGCCCCCGAGCCGACGCGCCATCCGCTGCGGGCGGACACCCCCGCCCCGTCCCCTTCGGTACGTGGGCGGCTGCGGGCCGGTCGGGGTACGCGTGCACCATCAGCCCGTCCGGCGCTTGAGGACGAGGCCGTTCAGGCCGATGCGCACCCACCCACCCGAACCTTCCCTCCCGCCCCAGGCACCCCCAGGCCTATCGGGGGTCTGGGGGCGGAGCCCCCAGGGATGGGACGGGTAGGGGCGGCGGGGGCGGAAGAAGCCGCGGGAATGTCACCCCCGGTCCGAAGGTTGCCCACACGCGGGGCCGAAAAGTGCACGGGCGTACCCTGGTGGACGCCGACGAATCAAAGTTGTAGGGAGCCGGTCGTGTCCGCAGTCTCACCCGACGGACGCAAGATGCTGCGCCTGGAGGTCCGCAACAGCCAGACCCCCATCGAGCGCAAGCCCGAGTGGATCAAGACCCGGGCGAAAATGGGCCCCGAGTACACCAAGATGCAGAACCTCGTGAAGAGCGAGGGCCTGCACACGGTCTGCCAGGAGGCCGGCTGTCCCAACATCTACGAGTGCTGGGAGGACCGCGAGGCCACGTTCCTCATCGGCGGCGACCAGTGCACCCGCCGCTGCGACTTCTGCCAGATCGATACCGGCAAGCCCGCGGCACTCGACCGCGACGAGCCCCGCCGCGTCGGCGAGTCCGTCGTCACGATGGACCTGAACTACGCCACGATCACCGGCGTCGCCCGCGACGACCTGGAGGACGGTGGCGCCTGGCTGTACGCGGAGACGGTCCGCCAGATCCACGCCCAGACCTCGAACCGCGAGTCCGGCCGTACCAAGGTCGAGCTGCTCGCCCCCGACTTCAACGCCGAGCCGGACCAGCTCGCCGAGGTCTTCTCCTCCCGCCCGGAGGTCTTCGCGCACAACGTCGAGACGGTCCCCCGGATCTTCAAGCGCATCCGCCCCGGCTTCCGCTACGAGCGCTCGCTGAAGGTCATCACCGAAGCCCGCGACTTCGGGCTGGTCACCAAGTCGAATCTGATCCTCGGTATGGGCGAGACCCGCGAGGAGGTCAGCGAGACGCTCCGGCAACTGCACGACGCGGGATGCGAGCTGGTGACCATCACCCAGTACCTGCGCCCGTCCGCGCGCCACCACCCCGTGGAGCGCTGGGTCAAGCCGCACGAGTTCGTGGAGCTGAAGGACGAGGCCGACCAGATCGGCTTCTCGGGTGTGATGTCCGGGCCGCTGGTGCGCTCCTCGTACCGCGCCGGACGGCTCTACCAGATGGCCGTGGAGAAGCGTGGCGCGTACGTCGCCTCGCAGGCCGTCTGACCCGGCGTACGCCATGAGCAGTGGCACGGGGTGCCATTCAGGCGTGTGAATCTGCGCACAAGAAGCTACCCCCGAGTAGTGGCCGATACGACGCGGTCCTGACCGTCCCCGCAGATAGGGGGCACGATCAGGGCCGCGTCGGCGTTTTGGGGCTGCATAACAAGGCTTCACTGGCGTTTGACCAGCCGGTCACGTCCTGGTAACACCAATCAGTGACGCTGGACTCACGCCACGTACACCCGCACTCCTACGCCACCATCCCGAGGGGGACCCCCATCATGCAGGCCGCGCCCGTACGCGCCACAGCGATTCCGTCGTTCACCGATGCACTCCGTGCCGTCGAAACGCTCCTCATGAGTGGCGGCCAGCGCACCGCCCGCCGTAACGCCTGGACCTCCGTCCTGGAGGACCGCCGCCGCGCCAAGGACCGGGTCGAGGCGCAGCTCATCCTGGAGCAGTCGCTCGCCACCCGCCCGTGACGACGAAAGTCCGACCGGCACCGCCGTCGTCGGCACTTCCCACGCCACGTAGACTTCACCGCATGGCGAGGAAGGAAACCGCAGCGGACGCTGCGAACCCCGGGCGACTCAAGCAGATCGCCCTGACCTACAAGATGACCCGCAAGGCCGATTCCAAGATCGGTCTTGTACTCGCGGCTGTCGGAATCGTCACCCTCGGTGTCTTCCTCGCGATCGGTTTCTTGATCGGTCACCCGGTCTATCTCGGCATTCTCGGCCTCCTGCTCGCCTTCCTCGCGATGGCGATCGTCTTCGGACGCCGGGCCGAGCGTGCCGCCTTCGGGCAGATGGAGGGCCAGCCGGGCGCGGCGGCCGCGGTACTCGACAACATGAAGCGTGGCTGGACGACGACCCCGGCGGTGGCGATGAACCGCAGCCAGGACGTGGTGCACCGGGCCGTCGGCAAGCCGGGCATCGTACTGATCGCCGAGGGCAACCCGAACCGGGTGAAGGGCCTGCTGGCCGCCGAGAAGAAGAAGATGGCCCGCATCGTCGCGGACGTGCCCGTGCACGACATCCTCGTCGGGAAGGGCGAGGGCCAGGTGGAGCTCAAGAAGCTCCGTACGACGATGTTGAAGCTGCCCCGCGTCCTGACCGGTCCTCAGGTCACCGCGACCA
This sequence comes from Streptomyces sporangiiformans, assembly GCF_005768555.2. Lineage (GTDB taxonomy): Bacteria > Actinomycetota > Actinomycetes > Streptomycetales > Streptomycetaceae > Streptomyces > Streptomyces sporangiiformans. The sequence goes on along the minus strand of NZ_VCHX02000293.1, from coordinate 170 downwards.
ACGACCGACTGCGTGCCCTGGGCGACCTGATGAGCAACATGCCGCTGCCGAAGGGCCCGATGCCCAAGGGGATGCGGATGCCCCGCGGCGGCCCGAAGGCGCGATAGCGCTGCCGCTCACTCGGCTCAGCCGACCACATGCAATGGGCGCCCCGGAACCTCACGGTTCCG
>NZ_VCHX02000287.1 GCF_005768555.2 Streptomyces sporangiiformans | reverse complement strand
GCCCCGGGCCTGATGGCCCGGGGCACCCCCGTTGTGCGTGGCTGGTGCGGAGTGGGTCACTTCAGGCAACCCGTGCGGTTTCCAGCGCATCTACCGATGTGGCCCACGAGCGGACCACGCCGCGTAGGCGGGCCGATCCGTAGCATTTAGGGTTAATGGGATGAACATGGATCTGCGCCAGCCACCCGGCGTATCTGTCGGCGTGCCTGACATATCGGTCGTCGTGATCGTCTACAACGACGCGTCCCGCCTGCCGACGGCCGTGCGCTCCGTGCTGGAGCAGACGTTGCGGAACGTCGAGGTCGTGATCGTGGACGACCGCAGCACGGACGGTTCGTACGAGGTGGCCGAGCGGCTGGCCGCCGAGCATCCCGGTCGCGTACGGGCTTTCCGGCTCCCGGAGAACAGCGGCGGGTGCGGGGCCCCGCGCAACCACGGCATCGCGCAGGCACGCGGCACATACGTCGTCTTCCTCGACAGCGACGACGTACTGGAGCGCAACGCCTGCCGGAACATGCTGGAGGCGGCCGAGACCACCGGCGCCGACCTCGTCTCCGGGCTGTGCGTGCGCGTGCACGTGGATTCGCGGGGCGGCAAGGAGGTCAAGTGGTACCCCTGGCTGTACCCGCGCACCCGTACCCTGGAGTCCGTCTCGGAGCTCCCCGACCTGCTGGTCTTCGACACGCTGTCGACGAACAAGTGCTACCGCCGGGAGTTCCTGCTGGAGCGGGGCCTTCAGTTCCCGGTCGGGATCCACTACGAGGACCTGCTCTTCTCGGCGCAGGCGTATGTGGCCGCCCGCAGGATCACGCTGATCCCCAACCGCGTCTACGACTGGAACGTCGTGGAGAAGCCGACGCTGTCGGCCGCGAAGTCGATCAGCAACCGGCGTCACGAGATCGCCAACTTCGCGCACCGGATGGAGATCCACCGCCGGGTCGACCAACTGCTCGCGGAGCAGGGGCTGCTGGCGCTGAAGTTCCACAAGGACGTCAAGTTCCTCAAGCACGACCTGGTGCTGCATCTGCGTGATCTGCCGTTTCGGGACGCGTCCTATCGGCAGGAGTTCGCCTCGATCGCCCGGGACTACCTGGACTCGATCGACCGCGCCGCCTTCGACGAGGTGGAGCCCATCCACGCCATCTGCGCCTATCTGCTGCGCGAGAGCGACTGGGACAACCTCCTCCCGGCCGTGGACACGCTCACCAACCGCGACAAGATCTCCTCGCCGCTCGTCGAGCGGGACGGCCGGATCTACTGGTGCGCCGAGCACCTCGACGGACACGACGGGGAAAGTGAAGGCGACAGCGATGGTGAGGGCGAAGGCGAGGGCGACGGCTTCGCGCGGCAGGTCCTGGACGTCACCGAGCTGGGCTACCACACCAAGCCGGTCGAGAAGATGTTCCTGCGTAACGCCCTGACCGACTACGCGGAGTCGGCCGGCACGGTCCGGCTGGCCGGGCGCATCACCAACCCCCTGGGCGTCATCCCGCCCGGCGCGCGACTCACCGGTGAGCTGGAGTTCAGCGCCCGCCGCAAGGGCGTGCGCTTCCAGACCTTCCGCTTCCCCGTGGCCACCCTGCGGCACGAGGGCGAGACCATCGCCTGGGAGGCCTCGGCCGACCTCACCAAAGGGCTGCGGCCGCTCGGCATAGTGGACGCCGTGTGGGACGTACGGCTCCATCTCGGCGTCGACGGTGCCCGCACCACGACCCGGCTCACGGCTTCCGAACCGGGTATAGCCGCCGGGCGGTTGCCGGTCCGCCCCCGGCTCACCCGGCTGGTCGCCGACCGCATCGAGCCGGAGATCTCTTCGCGCGGCCATCTCTGCTTCCGGCTCGTCTCCCGCGAGAAGGTGGACGCGTTCGTCGCGCGCGGTGTGCACGGGGCGCCGGGCCGGCTCGCCAAGTCCGGCTACCGGAAGGCGAAGTCGCTGCGCAAGCGGCTGACCTCCGGCGACACCAAGATCAGGCTGTATCACGAGGCGTTCAGCCGACTGCCCGTGAAGAAGGGCCTGGTCGTCTTCGAGAGCCATCTGGGCCGGCAGTACAGCGACAGCCCGAGGGCCATCTACGAGGAGATGCGCCGCCAGGGGCTGGAGTTCGAGGCGGTGTGGTCGTACACCGGCAGCCCCACGGGCTTTCCCTCCGATGCCACCCTGGTACGCCGCTGGTCGCTGCCTTACCTCAAGGCCCTGGCCCAGGCGGAGTTCTGGGTCGACAACCAGAGCTATCCGCTGAAGCTCACCAAGCGGCCGGAGACCACGTACATCCAGACCTGGCACGGCTCGGCACTCAAGCGGATGGGCTTCGACGAGCCGGAGTGGAAGCTCAAGTCCCGTCGGCAGCAGCAGGCCCAGCAACGCACGCTCGACCGCTTCGACCGGTTCCTGATCCGCTCCGAGCACGACGTCCGCACCCTCGCCCGCGCCTTCCGGCTGAAGGAGAAGACCCTGCTGCGGGTGGGCTACCCCCGCAACGACGCCCTGGTACGGGCCCGTCAGGCCTCCGAACGCCCGCCGCTCGCGGCCGAGCTGGGCATCCCGGAGAACAAGAAGGTCCTGCTGTACGCGCCCACGTTCCGGCACCAGGGGCAGCGCCGCTTCGAGTTGCCCTTCGACGTGGAGCGCTTCGCCGACACGTTCGGCGACCGGTACGTCCTCCTCGTCCGCTCGCACTACCTCAACCACGTGGTGCTCCCGCCCTCCGTGCGGGGCCGTGTCATCGACGTGTCCGCGCACCACGACGTGACACCGCTGCTCACCCTCGCCGACGGCCTGATCACGGACTACTCGTCGGTGATGTTCGACTACGCCCTCCTCGACCGGCCGATGTTCTTCTTCGCCTACGACTACGAGGAGTACGTGTACGAGGGGCGCGGGACGTATTTCGACCTGCTGGAGCGTGCCCCCGGTCCCGTCGTGCGCCGCGAGGACGAACTGCACGCCGTCCTCGGCTCGCTGGAGGAGCAGGCGGTCAAGTACGCGGTGGCGCGGGAGCGGTTCACCGCGGACTTCGGCGAATACGACAAGGGGAACGCCGCGCAGGGCGTCGTCGACCAGTTCTTCTCCCAGTGGAGGCGCGCATGACCGGATACGCCCAGCGGGACATCTTCTTCGTCTCCAACAGTGTCGACGAGCTGGGCGGGGTGACCAGTTGGTCGCACCAGATGGCCCGGCTGTTCACCGAGCGCGGGCATCGCGTGCACGTCGTCGGGATCACCCCGCCCGCGGTGGCGCAGGAGCTGGGCGAAGTCGCGTACCCCACCACGACGTTGTACGACGGGCAACCGCCCCGCCCCGGTCGGGCCCGTGCGGCGAGCATGCGTGAGCAGGCGGCCAGGCTGACGGCGCTGTTCAGCGCGGCGCGCCCCGGCGCGGTCGTGATCGTCACGCAGGTGTGGGCCATGGAGTGGGTGGAACTGGCCGACACGCGAGGCCTGACCGTCATCGGCATGAGCCACGAGTCGTTCCGGTACTCGAAGGCGTCCTCACGCTTCCGGCGGGTGCTGAGGCACTACCGGGACGTCGACCGCATGCTCGTGCTCACCCGTGAGGACGCCGACCTGTGGATCGGACAGGGACTCAACAACGCCTCGTTCATGCCGAATCCGCTGCCCTTCATGCCCGAGGTGCCCTCGCCGCGCACCCAGAAGGTGGTCGTCAGCATGGGGCGGCTGCACGACCAGAAGGGCATCGACATGCTCCTCGACACCTGGGCCGAGGTCGCGCCGCGCCACCCCGACTGGACGCTGCGGATCTACGGCTCGGGCGAGGACGAGGAGATGCTGCACAAGCAGTGCACGGCGCTCGGACTCGACAGCTCCGTCGAATGGATGGGCCGTACGAGCGACGTACCGGGCGCGCTGCGCGGCGGCTCCGTCTTCGTGCAGTCCTCGCGGGGCGAGGGCTTCCCGCTGGCCCTGATGGAGGCGATGGCGATGGCCGTGCCCTGCGCCGCCTTCGACTGCGCCCCCGGCGTCCACGAGATCATCCGCGACGAGGAGGACGGCCTGCTCGCCGCACTCGGCAACACCGGCGAACTCGCGCGCAAACTGAGCACGTTGATGTCGGACGAGGAACTGCGGGACCGGATGGGCAAGGCGGCGCGGGTGAACATTCAGCGGTACACGACAGAGGAGATCGTGCGCAGGTGGGAGGACCTGTTCAGGTTCCTGGAGCGCTGACTCAGCCCTTGCCGCCGGTGAACTTCTCGTACTCCTTGAGGACGTCCTCCGTGTTCCCGTCCATGCGGAGCTCCCCCCGCTCGAGCCACAGCACCCGCTCACAGGTGTCCCGGATGGACTTGTTGTTGTGGCTGACGAGGAAGACCGTGCCGGCGTGCTTGCGCAACTCCCGGATCCGGGCCTCGGAGCGCTTCTGGAAGGAGCGATCGCCCGTGGCGAGGGCCTCGTCGATCATCAGCACGTCGTGGTCCTTGGCGGCGGCGATGGAGAAACGGAGCCGGGCCGCCATGCCGGAGGAGTACGTCCGCATCGGCAGCGTGATGAAGTCGCCCTTCTCGTTGATGCCGGAGAAGTCGACGATCTCCTGGTAACGCTCGCGGACCTGCTCGCGGGACATGCCCATCGCGAGGCCGCCGAGGAGGACGTTGCGCTCGCCGGTCAGGTCGTTCATCAGGGCCGCGTTCACGCCGAGCAGGGAGGGCTGGCCGTTCGTGTAGATGCGGCCGTTCTCCACGGGCAGCAGGCCCGCGACCGCCTTGAGCAGCGTGGACTTGCCCGAGCCGTTCGTGCCGATCAGGCCGATGGCCTCTCCCTTGTACGCGGTGAAGGAGACGCTCTTCACGGCGTGCACCTTGCGGACCCCCGCCGTCTGCTCGGCCTTCTTGCCGCGCAGGATGCGGTTCAGGGCGGCGGTCGCGGAGCCACGGCCCGCGCCGGTGCCGTTGACCCGGTAGACGATGTCGACGCGGTCGGCGATCACGGTGGGGACGCGATCGGCGATCACGGTGGGGACGCGTTCGTTCCTGGTGTCAGCCACGGCCGTACGTCTCCTCTGCCTTCCAGAAGTAGATGAAGCCGCCGACACCGGCGACCAGGGCCCAGCCGATCGCGACCGCCCACACGTGGTGCGGCAGCTGGCTCGCGTGGAAGGTGTCGATCAGCGCGAACCGCATGAGGTCGATGTAGATCGCGGCCGGGTTGCACTCCAGCGCGAGCAGCACGGCCTGCGGCAGGTGCTGGTTGCTCAGCACGCGGTCGATGCTCCACATGACGCCCGAGACATACATCCAGGTGCGCAGCAGGAAGGGCATCAGCTGTGCGAGGTCCGGCGTCTTCGCGCCCATCCGGGCCATGACCATCGCCACGCCCGCGTTGAAGACGAACTGAAGTGCCAGTGCGGGGATGGTCAGGAGCCAGGACGCGCCGACCGGCACGCCGAAGCAGAGCAGGATCACGATCAGCGCGGCCATCGAGAACAGCAGCTGCTGGAGCTGTTGCAGGGCGTACGACACCGGCAGCGCGGCCCGTGGGAAGTGCAGGGCGCGGACGAGGCCGAGGCTGCCGGAGATCGCCCGCGTCCCCGCCATGATCGAGCTCTGCGTGAAGGTCCACACGAACACGCCGGTGACCAGGAACGGGACGTAGTCGGGCACGCCCCGGCTGGTGCCCATCAGGAAGCCGAAGATGAAGTAGTACACCGCGGCGTTCAGCAGCGGGGTCGCCACCTGCCAGACCTGGCCCAGCTTCGCCTGGCTGTACTGGGCGGTGAGCTTGGCCGTGGCGAACGCCGTGATGAAGTGGCGCCGCGCCCACAGCTGGCGGATGTACGCCGGCAGGGACGGGCGGGCGCCGCTCACCGTCAGGCCGTGGCGGGCGGCGAGCGCCGCGGGGTCGTCCTCGGGCGTGGCCGGCGCCGGAGGCGGTGTGTCGAGAACCTGGCTCACATCCGCTGCTTTCGCTCGGGGTGGGGTGCGGTCGGGCGGTGAGGTGGGGGCGGTTGGGGGTGCGAACCCTTGCTTTACCTGGGGATGGGCTCGTCTTTACGTCGGGACGGGACCGTATCGTCGCAACGTGAGCGTAGGCCGATTCGACGTCGGAACGCAACCGTATCGTCGTAACGCTCTATGCTGTTCCGCATGACGACGAACGCCGACGGGGCCCAGAAGAGGCCGCAACAGCCGCGCCGCAGGGCTCCCGCCGGGGCCGCCGTACTCCGGGAGGATGTGACGGAAGCCATCCGGGCGGCCGTCTTCGAGGAACTCGCGGCCGTCGGCTATGCGCGGATGTCTATCGAGGGGATCGCGCGCCGAGCCGGCGTCGGCAAGACCGCGGTCTATCGCCGGTGGCGGTCGAAGCTGCATCTGGTGCTCGACCTGGTGTCGGCGATAGCCGTGCAGGGGCTGCCGGCGCCCGACACCGGCACCCTGGAGGGCGACCTGCGGCTGCTGTACGAGGTCACGGCCCGCGCCCTGCGTCACCCCGTCGCCTCGCAGATCATCCCCGACCTCCAGGCGGAGGCGGCCCGGAACCCGGACATCGCCGAGGCCCTGCAGAAGGCCCTGCGAGAGGGGCAGGAGGGTGTCGCGAGCGGCATCGTCGCGGCGGCCGAGAGGCGTGGTGAGGTCCGCCTGGGCATCGACGACGAACTGGCCCTCGACCTCATCTCCGGCCCGCTGTACTGGCGCTCGGTGGTCATCCGCAGCCCCAAGCTGCCCAAGGGTTACCTGGAGAGCCTGGCGCGGGCAACAGCGGTGGCGCTCAAGGCCTTGTAGGGCGTGTGAAGGCCGTGTGGCGGGTCGTGCGGTAGGTCATGTTGTCGCTCGGCCACCGGATCGTTGTCATCTGTCCCTCACACCTCGGGCTCCCGGGGGCGCATACTGGTCTGACGATGACGAAGCCTTCAGCGCCCCGGCGCCATCTGTCCACCAGTCCCTTCAAAGCTCCGGTCGCCCCCGTCGCGAAGCACTTCGCCCTGGGGGACCGGGTTTCGCACGACCAGTTCGGCCTGGGCAGGATCATCGGCGTCGAGGACGGCGTCGCGATGCTTGTCGACTTCGGCTCCCGCCAGGCCCGAATCGTCAGCCCCTACACCCGTATGGACAAACTCTGACAAACCCGTCAAGGGTGCGTGATGGGCGCTTGCCGCGGCGCGAGAACTGATTCATGTCCGCGGCGAGCGCGGCGCTCCCGCCCCCGGAGCCTTCGGCCTTCCCGGCGGAGCTCCCGCCACCTCGGGTGCCCGCGTACCCAGGGACAACCGCTCGGCCAGCTCCACCAGTTCCACCGCCCGTAGCGTCCGCTCGTCGAACCCCGGCAGCGGTACGTGCAGCGGTTCGACCCACCGCCCCGGTATGCCCTCCACGCCGTACACGGCCCCCGCGAGCCCGCCCGTGACGGCCGCCACGGTGTCGGTGTCCCCGCCCAGATCGACCGCGGCCCGCACGGCGTCCTCGTACGAGCATGTGCTCCGCAAGGCCCACACGGCCGAACCGAGACACGGCCACACGGCTCCGTTGCTGTGTTTTCTGGGGGACACCCCCAGACCCCCCGGCGGTGGCCTTGTCCGGGTGCCAGTCGGTCGCCAGCACGGTCGAGTACCGCGCTCGGTGATCCGGATGCACGAGGTCCAGGGCGCCCGGCAACGCCTCCAGAGGGTCGCCACCGGCGAGGGCCACGCGGACGAGTTCGTGAAAGAGCGCCGTCCCCTCCCAGGCAGCCCGGTCGCCATGAGTGAGCGCGGCGATGCGACGGCCGGCCTCCATCGTGGCCTCGGTGCCGTCGCCCGCGAAGTACACCGCGGACGTGCCCGCCCGCATCAACGCCCCGTTCCCCGCCGCTCGCCCGCTGGTCTGGAAGTGCAGCGCGGCGGCGAGATCCCAGGGATCGCCGCCGCTCAGCACGGCCTCGGTCTGCAGGCCGATGTCCTTGGGCTCGGCGGCCGCCCAGCGCTGGAACCGCCGGAAGACATCCGGGAGTTCGAGCCCGTCGCACTCCAGCAGGGACTCCCCGACCAGCACGGCCATCTGTGTGTCGTCGGTGGCCTCGCCGGGGTCCCAGCCACCGCCGCCGCACATCTCGCCGTCGGCGCCCGGCGACGGAAACCGCGCCGAGAACGCCCCCTCGGGCCCGAACTCGAAGGGTGCGCCCAGGGCGTCGCCGACGGCGGAGCCGAGGACGGTGCCGACGGCGCGGCGCGTGCGCGGGTCCATGGTCATCGCGTCAGCCTACGAGGCTGACGTCCGCCCACGAGGCCGGCCGCTCGCGGAAGCCCTACGCCTGGTGGCCCCGGGCCGCGTCCGGGTGGCGTCGTACCCAGCCCTCCCATGCCGAGGTGATCATGTCGGCGACGTCGTACTTCGCCTTCCAGGCCAGCTCGGTGGCGATGCGGTCCGCCGAGGCCACGACTCGCGCCGGGTCGCCCGGGCGGCGGGGGGTGACCTCCGGGGGCAGGTCGTAGCCCGTGATCCGGTTGATCCGGTCGATCATTTCGCGGACCGAGACGCCTTCCCCGCGGCCGATGTTGAGGGTCATGTCCGTGCCGGAGGAGGAGGCCAGGCGGCGGGCCGCGGCCACATGGGCCTCGGCGAGGTCGACCACGTGGATGTAGTCGCGGACGCACGTGCCGTCCGGCGTCGGGTAGTCGTCGCCGAAGATCCGCGGGGGCGCGCCCTCGGTCAGCTTCTCGAAGACCATCGGTACGAGGTTGAAGACCCCTGTGTCGGCCAGCTCGGGCGCCGCCGCGCCCGCCACGTTGAAGTACCGCAGGGAGGCCGTCGAGAGGCCGTGCGCGCGGCCTGTCGCCCGGACCAGCCACTCGCCCGCGAGCTTGGTCTCGCCGTACGGGCTCATGGGGACGCATGGCGTCTCCTCGGTCACCAGGCCGACATCCGGCATGCCGTAGACCGCCGCGGAGGACGAGAACACGAACGAGGGCACGGCGGCGGTCGTGACGGCCTGCAGCAGCACCCGCAGGCCCTCGACGTTCTCGCGGTAGTAGTGCAGCGGCAGCTCCACCGACTCGCCCACCTGCTTCTTCGCCGCGAGGTGGACGACTCCGGTGACGGAGTGGTCCGTGAGCGTGCGGGCCACGCGCTCCGCGTCCAGGGTCGAGCCGACGACCAGCGGTACTCCCTCGGGGACACGCTCGGCGATCCCGGTGGACAAGTCGTCGTACACCACGGCCTGTTCGCCCGCCTCGGTCATCGCACGCACGACGTGCGCCCCGATGTAGCCGGCGCCGCCAGTGATCAGCCAGGTCATGTACGGGCGTCCCCTCGTGGTCGGTGATCGTTCGGACACGGATGCCGGTGGTCACGTATCAGTGAAGCAGGCGCTTTCAGTGAAGCAGTGAAGCAGTGGTGCGGTGCAGCAGTGAAGCAGGCGTGTCAGTGAAGCAGGCGTTTCAGTCGACGTCGTGCCACAGCGGTCACTCCTCGCCAACCGGGCGCGAGCCGCACTGCCAGCGAGCCGGCGTGGGTCGCGTACGGCTGTACGAGCAGCACGCCGCGACGGCCGCTCGGCACGGCGGTGCGACGCAGCAGGCCCGGCCCCGCGACCGCGTGCGCCGTGGTCTCGCGGCTCGTGCCGTCGTGGAAGCGCACGCACAGCCTCAGGTCCCAGGTGCCGTCACCGAGGGCCGCTAGGTCGACCGGCACCTCGGCCGACCAGGAGTCGGGCCGGGAGTCGGGCCGGGGGCCAGGCCGGGAGTCGGTCTCCGAGTCGGTCGGTGAGTGGGCCGCCCCGTCGTCGTCGGGCAGGAACGCGGCCGTGAGGCGGAGCCCCGGCCGGCCGTCCTGACGGTTCACGAACTCGACGTCCACGCGGTCCGGCCCCGCGTCCGCCATCCGCCCGTACAGCTCGTGCAGGCGCAGCCGGAGCCGGGTGGCACCCGCGCGGGGCCGCAGTTCCGCGTCGACGGCGACGGGGAGGACGTTCACGGGCCGGAACAGGAGGTGATCCAGGGTCACTTGAGGCAGGTCGGCGGACCAGACCGGCGTACCGTCGGCGGCCTGCGGGTACGGCGGCCGCAGCCGCGCCGGGCGCGCCGCGACCTCCTTGACGCGGTCCAGGTCGCGCGGCTCCTCCGAGGCCATGACGACCTGCGCTATCACCCGTCCGGGCGCGGGGGCGAGCGCGAAGTCGCCGGCGTCGAAGGTGGCGAGGTACGCGCGCGTGAGGGCCCACCACTCGCGCCGGTACTCGGGCCCGCGCTGATCGAGTTCGCGCGCGTACATCCGCAGCGCGTGGTCGAGGAAGTTGGCGCGCGCCGCCCGCGCGAGCCGCTTCGCGCCGGCGTCGAGGAGGAGGTCGTACGCCATGCTGTGGGCCGTGATCCTGGCCTGCCAGTTGTCCGTGCCGGCCCGGTCGAGTGAGATCGACAGACGTTCGGCGGACCGGCGCACATGCCAGACGTACACGGTGTCGGGTATCAGCGCCATGCGCGGACCGGCGGCGAGCACGCGCGCGGTGAAGACGAAGTCCTCGTAGGGGAAGTGCCCTTCGGGAAAGCGGATGCCGTGCTCGCGCAGAAAGGCGGTGCGGTACAGCTTGTTGACGCAGAGTGTGTCGTGGACCAGGCGGGTGCGCCGCGAGGGGTGGGGAATCAGCGCGGGCTTCCCGTACAGCTCGGGCTGCCAGGGGGCCTCGCGGCCCGACGGCATTTCGCGGCGTACGCACAGGCCCGCCGCGACCTCGGTGTCGCGCCCGACGGCCGCGTCGAGCAGTGCGCTTACGGCGCCGGGCGGCAGTAGATCGTCGCTGTCCAGGAACATCAGGTACGGGGCCGTGGCGGCGGCTGTCCCGTCGTTGCGCGGGCTTCCGCAGCCGCCGCTGTTGATCTGGCGGCGTATGACCTTCAGGCGTGGTTCGTCGGACGCGAGGCGGTCGAGAAGGTCCGCACTGCCGTCCGTCGAGCAGTCGTCGACGGCTATCACCTCGCGGACCGCCGGACCCTGCGCGAGGGCCGAGCGCACCGCGTCCGTCACGTGTTCCGCGTCGTCGTACCCGATGACCACGACGCAGACCTGTGACTGGTGAGGATGCATGGCTTCCCTGGCTTCCACGGGACCAATGGTAGGTGTTGGGGCGATTTACCGTTAAGTGGTACTTAGCGTCCCGTGTGGAAGATGGCAGGAATTGCGTCGCGGTTCCGTTGCCTCTTGAAGGATTCGGGGCGGACCCCCATCAGTCGCCGGCCGGCGTCACGCCCTCCGGTGTCGCCCCGTCGAGCGCGGTCTCGTCCAGCACGGTCTCGTCCAGCACGGTCTCGTCCAGCACGGTCTCGTCCAGCACCGCCTCGTCCAGGGCCGTCGTGAGTTTGTCGAGCCGGGTCCGCAGATCGCGGATCTCGTCCAGGTCGAAGCCCGTCGCGGCGGCGATGCGGCGCGGCACGGCGAGCGCCCGTTCGCGCAGCGCGCTGCCCTCGTCCGTGAGCCGGACGACGACCGACCGCTCGTCCCGGGCGCTTCGCTCACGCCGTACGTACCCCGCCGCCTCCAGCCGCTTGAGCAGCGGCGACAGCGTCCCGGAGTCGAGCCGCAGATACTCGCCCACCCGCTTCACGGGCAGCTCGCCCTGCTCCCAGAGCACGAGCATGACCAGGTACTGGGGGTAGGTGAGCCCCAGGTCCTTCAGGACGACCCGGTACACGCCGCCGAAGGCGCGCGACGCGGCGTTCAGGGAGAAGCAGATCTGCCGGTCGAGACGGAGAAAGTCCTCGTCGCGCGGGGCGGCATGGAGGTCGGGGTCCGGTGTCGGCGTCGTGGTCATGCGTCCAGGATAGCCCCGGTGGGCCATTTAGTTGTGCACAATTGAATTGTGTGCTCTAATCGTGGTCGTACGGCGGCGCTCACCAGGCCCGCCGATATGACCTTGGTCTTCCGATACGACCTTGATCCTTGATCACTGATGAGAGGGACGGTTCCCATGGACGCGCTCTACACCGCTGTCGCCACCGCCACCCACGGCCGCGAGGGCCGGGCCTACAGCAGCGACGGCCGCCTCGACCTGGAGCTGGCCATGCCTCAGGAGCTGGGCGGCAACGGTCAGGGCACGAACCCGGAGCAGCTCTTCGCCGCCGGCTACTCCGCCTGCTTCGCCAGCGCCCTCGGGCTCGTCGGCCGTCAGGCGAAGGTCGACGTCAGCGACGCGGCGGTGACCGCCGAGGTCGGCATAGGCAAGCAGGGCGAGGGCTTCGCCCTCAAGGTCACGCTGCGTGTGGAGCTGCCGGAGTCCGTCGACGCCGAGACCGGCCGCAAGCTGGTCGACCAGGCCCACCAGGTCTGCCCCTACTCCAACGCCACCCGCGGCAACATCCCGGTCGAGCTCGTCGTCGAGTAACCCCGGTCTTCACCCCCGAGTAGCTCCCTTCATCCACGCCGGCCTGTCTTCACCCACGCGTGGCGTGCGTGCCCTCCCACAGCGGGCCCGGCAGCCGTACGTCGGCCGCCGGGCCCCGCGCGCCGATCACCGGTTCCAGCAGCAGCGGCAGCCCCACCACCGGCAGCAGCCACGCCAGCACGAGCAGCCGGTCGCCGATGTGGGGGTCCGGGTGCCCGGCCTGGTTGAGGACACCGCTGAAGGCCGCCGCGAGCAGGAACCCCGCGAAGGCCGGACGCTGCCGCAGCACACCCCACGCACCCGCCGCCAGCGCCGCGACGAACAGCGGCTGCCGCGACTGCCGACGCAGCCACTCCACCCAGAAGTTGCCCTCCAGCTGCCAGAACTCCGGCCAGGGGCGGGCGCGGTCGGGCCGCGTGTAGTGCTCGGTGAGCAGGTCCTGGAGGCTCTCGGTGGTGGACGGGTAGTGCAGCAGCTCGGCCACCAGCACGGTGGCGAGAGCCGCGACGGCCGCCACCACCCCGATCACCCGTGGAGCGGCGCGGCCGGGCCGCTTGCGCCGCACGGCCGCCACCGCACACGCCACCGCCAGACAGAGCCCCAGGAACAGCGCCTGCGAGTGCTTCACCGTGAACAGCAGCACGAGCGCCCCACCGACCAGCGCACCCCCGGCCCGCACCCGTCCCCCGACCGCCAGCGCACACCCCCACAGCGCCACCAGCGTGAGGGCCAGCAGCAGCCCCTCGGACATCGGACGCATGGCGGTCGTGCCGCACGGCAGGACGTAGAACAGAGCCTGCCCCGTGAGTGCGACAGCCGGTGGTGCGCTCAGCGTGCGCAGGATCAGGAAGGCCAGTACGCCTCCCGCCCCGGCCACGAGCACGCTCGACAGCCAGATGCCCCAGGTCACCCCGAACGCGGCGACGAAGGGCATCAACAGGGCGGGATACCCGGGCCGCGCCTCGAAGATCCGCCGGAACCGCTCGGACGCGAACGGCCCGGTGTGGCCGCTCGTCTCGCCGGCCCGCAGCCGCCTGTCCACCTCCCGCCACAGCTCGGCCTGGCACTCCTCGGTGACCCGCTGGTCCGGACTGGGCGCGTGGAAACGTGCGACGTTCACGTTCTGCCTGCGGTGCGCGATGTCGGCACGGCCCTCGCAGACGTAGTCGATGGTGGCGGCCGCCGCCTCGCGCTTTTCGTCGCCGCGCAGATCCAAGGCGTACGAGAGGTAGTTCTTGGTGTCGGGGGTGTCGCGGCCGTTGACGTTGGCGAGCTGGAGGAGGGCGAAGACGGCGGCCAGTACCAGGACCCAGGTACGCGGCCTCAGGACACGACGCACGGTGACCCTCACGAACCGGGCGCGTCGGCCGTCAGGCCCTGCACCTTGAGGTCGCGGGCGACAATGCTGAAGCGGGGCACTTCGAGGTCAGCTCCTTACGCGTGCGGATGGAAGTAGACGCCCCGCGTCGCCGGCGTCGGGCGCGCCACGCCGAAGGCGCCGCTCCGGTCACCCCTGCCCGGTGCTCCTGGTGGATCACTGTGTCCTGCCCGCCGCACCCGGCGGGGCGAGCCCGGGGCCGCCCCGCCGGGAGAAGCCTCAGCCCCTCGCGCGACGGCGCTTGACCAGCGCCCGCGTGACGATCGGAGGCAGCAGATCCTTGGCGATCCGCCTGGTGCGGCTGCTCCGCCGCGCCGCGGGGCTGACCGTGGCGGACCGGGCCGGCACCGGCCGCGAGGCGTCCGGGCGCTGGGACCGCGCGGCCGCCGCC
>NZ_VCHX02000288.1 GCF_005768555.2 Streptomyces sporangiiformans | reverse complement strand
GCTGGCGGCCGGCAGATGGGCGGCCGTCACCTTCGCCACCGTCGCCGCGGCGCCCGCCACGCCGACGACCGCGCCGGCGCCCACCGCGGTACCGGCGCCGGTGCCCAGCGCCAGGTCGGCCACACAGGCCGCGACGGCGGCAACGGCCGCGACCACCAGGGGAGTTCCGGCGCCCTCGCGCGCGTACCGCTGCCCGAACGTCAGCCGGCCGGCCTCTGCCTCGTCCAGTGCCTGCGTGTACGCCGCGTACTCCTCCGCGGCGGTCTCCGCCATGGCGTCCAGGGCCCCACGCGCCCGCGACAGCAGCGGGCTCCCGTCGGTTCGCCCACCCGACCGCCGAACCTCCTCCTCCACGGCCCGGGCCAACAGCCGCTCGGCCTCACCCCGATGGCTGTCCCGCATGTCACGTCCCCCTCCGGCAGCAGCAGCTTTCCTTGGTCAAGTGTCCTGCGGATGGCCGGGGAACGCGAGAGAGCCGGAAGTACCCAAGTGACAGTGGACCAGGAGGATTCGGGCTCCTGGCGCGTGCGCCGGTAGCTCGTACGTCCCAGTCGGCGCCCCACAGCGTCTCGCGTGGGCTGTGAAGATCGTGCACGCCGGCCCCCGATTGCGGCTCCTGCCCGTGGCGCATGGGCGGGGTGCCGGTGAGTGCGTAAGGATGGGGGTATGCCCAACCGACTCGCGCAGACCACGTCCCCCTACCTCCTCCAGCACGCCGACAACCCCGTCGACTGGTGGCCCTGGTCGGAAGAGGCGTTCGAGGAGGCGCGGCGCCGAGGCGTGCCCGTGCTGCTGAGTGTCGGGTACAGCAGTTGCCACTGGTGTCATGTCATGGCTCATGAGTCGTTCGAGGACGAGGCGACGGCCGTGTACATGAACGAGCACTTCGTCAACATCAAGGTCGACCGGGAGGAGCGGCCCGATGTAGACGCTGTCTATATGGAGGCCGTGCAGGCGGCGACCGGGCAGGGCGGCTGGCCGATGACCGTCTTTCTGACGCCCGAGGCCGAGCCCTTCTACTTCGGCACGTATTTTCCGCCCGCGCCCCGGCACGGCATGCCCTCCTTCCAGCAGGTTCTGGAGGGGGTCGGTGCGGCGTGGGAAGGCCGGCGGGACGAGGTCGTCGATGTCGCCGGGAAGATCGTGCGGGACCTGGCGGGGCGGGAGATTCCGTACGGCGATGCGCAGGTACCCGGTGAGGAGGAGCTCGCGCAGGCGCTGCTCGGGCTCACGCGGGAGTACGACGCCCAGCGCGGCGGATTCGGCGGGGCGCCCAAGTTCCCGCCGTCCATGGTGATCGAGTTCCTGTTGCGGCACCACGCCCGGACCGGCTCCGATGGCGCGTTGCAGATGGCCGCCGACACAGGTGAGCGGATGGCCCGCGGGGGGATCTACGACCAGCTCGGCGGTGGGTTCTCGCGGTACTCCGTCGATCGCGAGTGGGTGGTGCCCCACTTCGAGAAGATGCTCTACGACAATGCCCTGCTGTGCCGCGTGTACGCCCACCTGTGGCGGGCCACCGGCTCCGGCTTCGCGCGCCGCGTCGCCCTGGAGACCGCCGACTTCATGGTCGGCGAACTCCGCACGAACGAGGGCGGGTTCGCCTCCGCGCTGGATGCCGACAGCGACGACGGGACCGGGAAGCACGTGGAGGGCGCGTACTACGTCTGGACGCCCCGGCAGCTCGCCGAAGTCCTCGGCGACGAGGACGCCCGACTCGCCGCCTCCTACTTCGGCGTGACGGAGGAAGGCACCTTCGAAGAGGGCGCCTCGGTTCTGCAACTGCCTCAGCAGGACGACGTGTTCGACACCGAGCGGATCGGGTCCGTCAAGGACCGGCTCCGCGAGGCCCGCGCACGGCGCCCCGCTCCCGGCCGTGACGACAAGGTGGTCGCCGCCTGGAACGGCCTGGCCATCGCCGCCCTCGCGGAGACCGGCGCGTACTTCGACCGCCCCGACCTCGTGGAGGCCGCGCTCGGCGCCGCTGACCTCCTCGTACGCCTTCACCTGGACGATCACGCCCGGCTGGCCCGTACGTCGAAGGACGGCCAGGCCGGTGCCAACGCGGGCGTGCTGGAGGACTACGCGGATGTGGCCGAGGGCTTCCTCGCCCTCGCCTCCGTGACCGGTGAAGGGGTGTGGCTCGAGTTCGCCGGGTTCCTGCTCGACCATGTGCTGACGCAGTTCGTCGACGAGGAGTCAGGTGCCCTGTACGACACGGCCGCCGACGCGGAGAAGTTGATCCGCCGCCCTC
The DNA here is from genome assembly GCF_005768555.2 of Streptomyces sporangiiformans. GTDB lineage: Bacteria > Actinomycetota > Actinomycetes > Streptomycetales > Streptomycetaceae > Streptomyces > Streptomyces sporangiiformans. The sequence goes on along the minus strand of NZ_VCHX02000288.1, from coordinate 11,737 downwards.
AGGACCCGACCGACAGCGCGACGCCCTCCGGCTGGAGTGCGGCCGCCGGTGCTCTGCTGAGCTATGCGGCCCAGACCGGTGCCGAGCCTCATCGCGCCGCCGCGGAACGGGCGTTGGGCGTCGTCAAGGCGCTCGGCCCACGCGCCCCGCGCTTCATCGGCTGGGGGCTCGCGGTCGCCGAGGCGCTGCTCGACGGGCCGCGTGAGGTGGCCGTCGTCGGCCCGGAGGATCACGCGGCCACGACGGAGCTCCACCGCACCGCCCTCCTCGCCACCGCTCCCGGCGCGGTCGTCGCGGTGGGAGCGCCCGGCACCGACGAACTCCCGCTGCTGGCCGACCGTCCGCTGGTCGAGGGTGAACCGGCCGCGTATGTCTGCCGTAACTTCACATGTGACGCTCCGACCACCGACGTCGAGCGGCTCAAGGAGGCGCTCAGCGGCTGAAAACAGCCCCTGAGCGGCCGAAACTCGGTCCTGCGGCGGTCAAATTACGCATGTGTACGGACACTTCCCACTACTCGACTGACCGTTCCGAAACAAGGTATTTATCGGAAGAGCACTCGGACTTCACAGTTCCCCCATAGTCTCTGCATCGACGCGACAGGAGTGACTCGCTGTTGCGCAGGGGGTTTTGGGGATCCTGGGGGGATTCTGTGCTCACGTCTGTCTTCATTGCTGCCGTTTCCCTGGCACTCTTCTGGATGGCGGCCTTCACGCTGTGGTGGCAGATGCACGCCTGGCGTACGCCCGAGGTGCTGGCTTCCACCCGATTCAGCAGACCGGACGGCGGCGAGGGGCTGTCCTTCTCGCTGCTGCTGCCGGCACGGCACGAACAAGCCGTGCTGGACCACACCATCCAGCGCCTGCTGGAGTCGACCCACGACGACTTCGAGATCATCGTGATCGTCGGTCACGACGACCCGGAGACCACCGAGGTGGCCCGGAGAGCCGAGGCGTGTGATCCACGCGTCCGCGTCGTCGTCGACACCCACGAGAAGAAGAACAAGCCGAAGGCCATGAACACGGCGTTGCCGCACTGCCGCGGCGACGTCGTCGGAGTCTTCGACGCCGAGGACCAGGTCCACCCGGCGCTGCTCGCCCACGTCGACCACGCCTTCCGCTCCACCGGCGCGGACGTCGTCCAGGGCGGCGTCCAGCTGATCAACTTCCACTCCAGCTGGTACAGCCTGCGCAACTGCCTGGAGTACTTCTTCTGGTTCCGCTCCCGTCTGCACCTGCACGCGCAGAAGGGGTTCATTCCCCTGGGCGGCAACACCGTCTTCGTACGCACCGACGTGCTGCGCGCGGCAGACGGCTGGGACCCCGACTGCCTTGCCGAGGACTGCGATCTGGGCGTCCGGCTGTCCAGCAAGGGCAAGCGGGTCGTCGTCGCGTACGACTCCGACATGGTGACCCGGGAGGAGACCCCCGGCACCCTGATGTCGCTGCTCAAGCAGCGCACCCGGTGGAACCAGGGCTTCCTGCAGGTCTACCGGAAGAAGGACTGGAAGCAGCTGCCGGGCTTCGGGCAGCGGCTGCTGGCCCGCTACACGCTGATGACGCCGTTCCTGCAGGCCGTCACCGGTGTGATCATCCCGCTCAACGTGGCCATCGCGCTCTTCCTCGACGTACCGGTCGGCATCGCCTTCTTCACCTTCCTGCCGGCCGTCACCGCGCTCGTCACCTTTGTCTTCGAGGTCGTCGGACTGCACGACTTCGGCAAGCAGTACGGGCTCCGTGTCCGGCCCGTCCACTATCTCAAGCTCATCGTCGGCGGCCCCTTCTACCAGGTGCTCCTCGCCGGCGCCGCCATCCGTGCCGTGTGGCGCGAGCAACGGGGCCGGAACGACTGGGAGTTGACCAGTCATGTCGGCGCGCACCTCACCGAAGTGACCCGAGAGGACGTTCCTGCGTGACCTCCACCCTTCCCGCGGTGACCACTTCGAAGGTCCCCGCGCAGAGAACTCCTGTCCCTACGACCCGTTCGACCCCTCGAACACCCCCTTCCCGTCTGCGTATTTCGCGCCCCGACCTCGTCCTGTGCGCCGTGCTGCTGGTGGCGGTCATCACCGTGCAGGGCTGGAACATCGCCGACTATCCGACGCTCAGCGACGACGAGGGCACCTACCTCGCCCAGGCCTGGGCCGTGCAGCAGGGCGAGGGGCTCGCCCACTACACGTACTGGTACGACCACCCGCCGCTCGGCTGGATCCAGATAGCCGTGCTCACCTGGATACCGGCGCTGATCAGCCCCGAGTCGATGACGGTCGGCTCGATGCGGTTCGCGATGCTGCTGGTCAGCGCGGTCAGCGCGGTCCTCGTGTACGTCCTGGCCCGCCGCCTGTCACTGCCGAACTGGGCGGCCGGGCTCGCGATGGTGTTCTTCGGGCTCTCGCCGCTGTCGGTGGTCCTGCAGCGCGAGATCTTCCTCGACAACATCGCGGTGATGTGGACGCTGCTGGCGTTCTGCCTGGCCGCCTCGCCGAGCCGGCATCTCTGGCACCACTTCGGGGCGGGCATCGCCGCCGCGGCCGGCGTCCTCACCAAGGAGACGATGCTCGTCGTCCTGCCCGCCCTGTTCGTCACCATGTGGCGGCACAGCCACCGCGACACCCGTAAGTTCGCCATCACCGGCGCCGTCACGGCCTGCGCGCTGATCGGCCTGTCGTATCCCCTGTTCGCCCTGCTCAAGGGCGAGTTCTTCCCGGGCGCCGGCCATGTCTCGCTCTGGGACGGTCTCAAGTACCAGATGACCAGGCCCGGTTCGGGCTTCGTCCTCGATGCGGGGTCCGGCTCGTACGGAGTGCTCCAGTCCTGGCTCTACTACGACCGCGTGCTGCCGCTCGGCGGCCTGGCCGGTGCGCTTCTGCTCCTGGTCACCTGGCGCTGGTCGGTGACCGCGCGGGCACTGGCCGGACCCGCCCTCACCGTCGCCATCCTCGCCGTGGTCGCCCTGCGCCCGAACGGCTATCTGCCCGCGATGTACATCATCCAGGCCCTGCCCTTCCTCGCGCTGGTCCTCGCCGGGGGCACGGCGAGCGTCGCGCACGCGGTGCTGCGCCGACGGCGGCACGGCGGCGAGAAGGAGTACGTCACAAGGGCGCGGTACGCCGTCGCGGCCCTGCTCGTCGCGGCCTCGGCGGCGTATGTCGCGCCGCGCTGGTACGACGGCGCCCGCACCGCCGTCACCACCGACGCCAACGCGCCCTACCGTGCCGCGGCCAAGTGGCTGGCCACCGAGGTCGACCGTCCCGAGGACGCCCGCGTTCTCGTCGACGACGCGCTCTGGCTCGACCTCGTGCACTCCGGCTACCGGCCCGGCCTCGGCGTCATCTGGTTCTACAAGGCGGACCTCGACCCCGCCGTGACGAAGACGATGCCGCACGGCTGGCGCGACCTCGACTACGTCGTCGCCTCCCCGACGGTGCGCCGCGACGCGGTCGACCTGCCCAACGTCAAGGAGGCGATGGAGCATTCGACGCCGATCGCCACCTTCGGCAAGGGCCCCGACCGGATCGAGATCCGGCAGATCACGGGATCCACGGCAGGCACCGACAGCACGGGAAGCTCCGGAGGCGACCGATGAACTTCGAAAGCACGGTCCCCGAAGAGCTCGGCGATCCGGCCCTACGCGGTGTCGACCTCCCCGAGCCCGCAGCCGTCACCATCGTCGTGCCGACCTTCAACGAGTCGGCGAACGTACGGGAGTTGCTGCACCAGATCACGGAGTCGGTGCCCGCACGGCTGCCCTGTGAGGTCATGTTCGTCGACGACTCCACCGACGACACCCCCGAGGTGATCCGGCAGGCCGCGCAGGACTGCCCGTTCCCGGTCACCGTGCTGCACCGCGACACCCCGGACGGCGGGCTCGGCGGGGCCGTCGTCGAGGGCATCAGGGCCGCGACCTGCGACTGGATCGTCGTCATGGACGGCGATCTGCAGCATCCGCCGTCCCTGGTACCGGAGTTGGTGGCCGCCGGCGAGCGCACGCCCGCCGGGCTCGTCGTGGCCTCCCGCTACACCAAAGGCGGCAGCCGCGCGGGCCTCGCGGGCGGTTACCGCGTCGCCGTGTCGCGCGGCGCGACCTGGCTGACCAAGTCGCTGTTCCCGCGCCGGCTGCGCGGCATCAGCGATCCGATGAGCGGCTTCTTCGCGATCCGCCGCAGCGTGGTCACCGCGGACGCGCTGAAGCCGCTCGGCTACAAGATCCTGCTCGAAATGGCCGTCCGCGGCCGCCCGCGTCAAGTCACCGAGGTGCCCTTCGTCTTCCAGAACCGGTTCGCGGGCGAGTCCAAGTCGACCGCGCAGGAGGGGATGCGGTTCCTGCGCCACCTCGTCGGGCTGCGCACCGCGTCACCCATGGCGCGGATGGTGGTCTTCGGGCTGATCGGCGCGACCGGGTTCCTGCCGAACCTCGCCGCGCTGTGGGCGCTGACGTCCGCCGGGCTGCACTATCTGCCCGCCGAGATCATCGCCAACCAGTTCGGTGTCGCCTGGAACTTCTGGCTCATCGAGCACCTGTGCTTCCGGGACCGCCGGCAGCACCGGCACTGGTGGGACCGCGTCGGCCGGTTCGCGCTGCTGGCCAACGCCGACCTGGTGCTGCGCATCCCTCTCATCGCCCTGCTCGTGGGGCAGTTCGGGATGACCGTCCTCACCGCCACCGCCCTGGCGCTGGTCACGACGTTCGTACTGCGGTTCGTCGGGACAGAGGCGCTGGTCTATCTGCCACGGAAGGCACGTGCGTCACGCACGTCAGGTCCGTCACCCACGCCGCATGAGACACGTATGCCACATGAGGCACGGGACGCACAAACCGGCCGTGGCCAGCTCAGCAGGAGCCGTAGAGCAAGGAGAACCGTGTGAAACCAAGACGGAGAACAACCCTGCTGGCCGTGGGCGCTCTCACCGCCGGCCTGCTGCTCGCCGCACCCCAGTCCGCCTCCGCCGCCAACCTGGTGAAGAACCCCGGCTTCGAGACGGCCGGTACGGACGACATGCCCTACTGCTGGAAGAAGTCCGGCTGGGGCGACAACGACTTCACCTTCTCCACCGTCGCCGACGCCCACTCCGGCTCCAAGGCCATGAAGGTCGAGCTGACCCGCCGCGTCGAAGGCGACCGCAAGGCGCTGATCACCGAGTCCGCCGAGTGCGCGCCGCCGGTCACGGCGGGCAAGCAGTACGACCTCGCGCTCTGGTACAAGTCGACGACCCCGGACACCTCGCTCACTCTCTTCCGGCACGACACGACCGCGGGCTGGCAGTACTGGACCGACCTCAAGACGCTGCCGGTCAGCGGGAGCTGGGCCCGGGCCGAGGTCCGCACCCCCGAGGTGCCCGCGGGCACCGACCGCATCAGCTGGGGCGTCTCCGTCTACGGCACCGGCTCCGTCACGACCGACGACTACACGATGGACCAGGTCGCCGACCCGATACCCGACCCGGTGTGCACGGCCACGGCCGAGGAGTGCGCCAACGGCAGATGGGATGTGCTGCCCACCAAGAACCCCGTCCGCTCGATGCACTCCGTCGTCCTCAACAACGGCAAGGTGCTGCTGATCGCGGGCTCCGGCAACAGCGAGGAGATGTTCAAGGCGGGCACGTTCACCTCGGCGGTCTACGACCCGTCGAAGGGGACGTACAAGCAGATCCCCACGCCCAAGGACATGTTCTGCGCGGGCCATGTGCAGCTGCAGGACGGGCGTGTGCTCGTGATGAGCGGCAACAAGGGCTACCCGTCCGCGGACGGCAAGGTCGGCTATCAGGGCTACAAGGACTCGTACATCTTCGACCCGGTCACCGAGACGTACAGCAAGACGAACGACATGAACGACGGCCACTGGTATCCGTCGGCGACGGTCCTCGGCAACGGTGACGTGATCTCCTTCGGCGGCCTGAAGGAGGACTCGACGGGTTCGGTGGCCGCCGAGCGGTGGTCCGACGCGCAGCAGAAGTGGCTGCCGCTGTGGCAGGTCAACCAGACCTGGTCGTACTGGGGCCTGTACCCGTCGATGATCCTGATGCAGGACGGCCGCCTCTTCTACTCGGGCAGCCATGTCTTCGGCAACAACATCCCGGGCACGGGCTCGGCGATCTACGACTACGACGCGAACACGACCACACAGGTCCCCGGCCTCCAGAACAAGGACGAACGCGACCAGTCGGCCAGCGTGCTGCTGCCGCCCGCCCAGGACCAGAAGGTCCTGACGGTTGGCGGCGGCAACATCGAGTCGAACCCGGACGCGAACCGGCTGACGGACATCATCGACCTGAAGGCGGCCAGTCCCTCGTACGTCGCCGGCCCGCCGCTCCCGCAGGGTACGGTCGACCTGGGCAACGGCAAGGTGGCCCAGACGGGCAACCAGGGCAAGATGTACGTCTCCGCCGTGCTGCTGCCGGACGGCAAGGTGCTGGAGACGGGCGGCGCCCTGCACAACCGCGCCAACCCGGTCTTCGAGTCGTCGATCTTCGACCCGGCGACGGAGACCTTCGACCCGGTGGCCGCCGACCCGGAGGCGCGCGGCTACCACTCGTCCGCGTTCCTGCTCCCCGACGGCCGCGTGATGGCGACCGGCGACAACCCGGGCAACGGCTCCTGGAACCACAACGTGTCCATCTACACGCCGCCGTACCTGCTCAAGGGGGCCCGCCCGAAGATCACGTCGGTGATCGACAAGGAGTGGACGTACGGGGACACGCAGCGGATCACGGTCGACCGCCCCATCGCGAAGGCGCAGCTGATCCGCCCCGCCGCCGTGACGCACTCCTCGGACCCGAACCAGCGGTTCGTGGACCTGCCGCTCTCGGTGGACGGCAACAACATCGACCTGAACGTGACGAGCAACCCGAACCTCGCCCCGCCCGGCTGGTACATGCTCTTCGCGGTCGACGCGAACGGTGTGCCGTCGGTCGCCGAGTGGGTTCACCTCCAGGGTCCGTCCGCACTGGCCGCCTCCGAGACCGCCTCGGCGCACGTCCACTCCTTCGCCGGCTCGCTCGACGGAGCCGTCCAGCAGCCCGGCAAGAAGCGCACGTCCGCGAAGGTGAGCCCGACGATCGCCGGCTGCGACCGGCACTACGGCACGGCCAACGTCTGCGTCCCGACGGCGTTCCCGGCCGAGGTGAAGCAGACGACCGCCGCGCGCTGCACCTGGCTGAAGGAGAACGACTACGGCCGTCTGAAGGTCAACGGCAAGGACGATCCGCTGCGCCTGGACCGCAACAAGGACGGCGTGGCCTGCGGGAAGGGAGACGTACGCAGGCGCTAGGCAACCGGAACTCTCGCTCCTGGGAGCCCCCTCGCTCCTAGGAGCCGAACTCCGTGAGGGCGCGTGCCACGATGGCCTGCAGGCGGTCGTGGTGCGCGCCCCGCCAGTACACGCGCCCGCACTCCTCGCACTGCGCGAAGACGTCGTACGAGCGCTGGGTCCCGCCTTCGAGCCGGCCCGCGACCTCGTCCTTGGCGGCGTCCTTGAGCATGCCGTTGCAGGCCGTGCAGCGGGTCCAGGGCCGCAGCTCGGGCTCGAAACGGCCCAGTACGTCCCGGAGTTGGTCGTCGGGCTGCGTGCTGTAGACGAACGCGCCCGCCCACAGTTCGCGGCGGCGCAGCAGACCGCGGTCGCGGCTGAGCATCACGCGCCGCTCGGCCGCCGAGCGCGCGGCGAGGGCGGGGTCGCCGATGTCCGTGGACTCGTACGCGGCGTCCACGCCCAGCAGGCGCAGCCGGCGGGCGAGCGTGCCGAGGTGGACGTCGAGGAGGAAGCGCAGCGGCGCGCCCGGCACCCGCTGCGGGCGCTCGACGGCCCGCACCCGGACGGTCTCTCCCGCCGCCGGGACGTGCGACGCGGGCACCTCACGGCCGTCCACGACGAGCCCGCCGACCTCCGTGAGCGGCACGCCCAGCGACTCCACGACATGGCCGAGCGTGGAGACGCCGTCGGTGACGACCTTCGTCGCCTTCGCACGCCGCCCGTGCGGGACGAACAGCGCCGGCTCGGGGTCGAAGTCGACGAGGATCTCTGGACCGTTCACCAAGTCAGGATGTCATGCGGGCTGTTCAGGAGGCCGCTGGTTTTCCCGGCGTGAGGCCGTGCTCCACCACGTCGAGGGTGCGCTCGACGAGGTCCGCGAGGTTGTCCCGGTGATCGTTCTCGGCCCAGTGGATGGACGCTTCCATCATCGCGCCGACGACGCCCATGCAGTACGCGCGGACCTCGAGTTCGTCGGGAGCGCGCCCGGTGCGTTCCGCCACGATCCGGCACATCATCCGGCCGGTGACGGACATGCTCTCCATCGCGCGGGAGCGGACCGCTGGCACCTCGGCCATCAGACGCGAGCGCAGCCGCTGCTCCTCGGGGGACTCGAACTCGCCCGACATGGCCTGCTCGACGGCGTCGCGGATCACGTGCCGCAGCGACATCGTGAGCGGCTCGTCCGCGGGCCGCGCCCGCAGCGCGGCCTCCATCAGCGGGTCGTACTCGTCCGTGAGGACGATGTCCTCCTTGGCCGGGAAGTACCGGAACACGGTGGAGGGGGAGACCTCGGCCGCCTCCGCGATCTGCTCGATGGTCGTCGCGTCGTACCCCTGCTCCATGATCAGCCGGTAGGTCGCCCTGCGGATCGCGGCCCGGGTCTTGATCTTCTTCCGCTCGCGAAGCCCCAGGTGAGCTGTGGCAGCGGAGGTCGAGCTGTGTGCGGTGGCGGCCATGGTGGTCATTGTCGGGCATCAGCGGGGAGGAGGCCATGTAGTCCCACCAGAAGTGGCAGTAGCTGTCAAAAGGCCGCTACTGCCACTTTTTGGGGTCGCTCAAAGGTCGCCCGGCCTAGTAGGCCACGAGCGAGATGCACACGTAGTGCGCGATGAACGCCGCGAGCGTGAGGGAGTGGAAGACCTCGTGGAAGCCGAACCATCGCGGTGAGGGGTTGGGGCGCTTGATCCCGTAGATCACGCCGCCCGCGCTGTAGAGGAGGCCGCCCACGATCACGAGGACGAGGACGGCGATTCCGCCCGCCCGCATGAAGTCGGGCAGGAAGAAGACGGCCGCCCAGCCCATCGCGATGTAGCAGGGCGTGTAGAGCCAGCGCGGGGCGCCGATCCAGAAGACCCGGAAGGCTATGCCCGCGCCCGCCGCGACCCAGATGCCCCACAACAGCCACTGCCTCTTGGTCTCCGGGAGGAGCAGCATCGTCAGCGGTGTGTACGTGCCCGCGATGATCAGGAAGATGTTCGCGTGGTCGAGTCTGCGCAGCACTCCGTCCATGCGCGGACTCCAGTTGCCCCGGTGGTAGAGCCCGCTGACGCCGAAGAGAAGGCAGGCCGTGAGGACGTAGATCCCGCAGGCTATGCGGCCGCGGGGCGAGTCGGCGAGCGCGGTCAGGACGATGCCGGAGACGAGTACGGCCGGGAACATGCCGGCATGCAGCCAGCCGCGGAGCTTGGGCTTGACCGGGTGCGGCAGGGAGAGCGCGGAGGAGACGCGGTCGGCGACCGGCGAGTCCTTGGGCGCGTCGGAGGCGGACGCAGTCATGCGGGGCATCGTACCTACGGAACCGTAAGTTACGTGTCAGTACGACCGTATGAATGCCGCCAAGTGGCCAGGGTCTCACGGGTGATGGGTGGACGGGAACGCCCTGTACGTGGGAAATGGCCGAGAGTGAGTGGTGATGGTCACGCCGCTCAGTTGTGAGGCGCTCTGGACATATGCGCGAACCCGTCGGATGATCAAATGAGTGCCGTTGGCACCGGATGAGCGCCAGGTGATCGATGCGCAAAGCGTCCGGGTCACAGCCCCCACGGGGCGATCAATACAAAATCCCTCATCTAGGAGCAATCGTGGCGCCTGACATCGCGGCTCCCTCCGCTGTTCCCACCAAACATCAGGACCTGGTCTCGTGGGTCAACGAGATCGCAGCACTGACGCAACCGGACAGCGTGGTCTGGTGTGACGGCTCAGAGGCCGAATACGAGCGCCTGAGCGAGGAGCTCGTCCGCAAGGGCACCTTCAGGAAGCTCGACCCGATCAAGCGCCCCAACTCGTACTACGCGGCATCCGACCCGACCGATGTCGCCCGGGTCGAGGACCGCACCTTCATCTGCTCCGAGAAGGAGGAGGACGCGGGCCCCACGAACCACTGGAAGGACCCCGCCGAGATGCGGGAGATCTTCGCCGGTGAGCAGGGCGTCTTCCGCGGCTCGATGCGCGGCCGGACCATGTACGTCGTGCCGTTCTGCATGGGCCCCCTCGGCTCGGAACTGTCGGCGATCGGCGTCGAGATAACCGACTCCGCGTACGTCGCCGTGTCCATGCGGACGATGACGCGCATGGGCCAGGCGGTCCTGGACGAGCTCGGCACCGACGGCTTCTTCGTGAAGGCCGTCCACTCGCTGGGCGCCCCGCTCGCCGAGGGCGAGGCCGACGTCCCGTGGCCCTGCAACTCCACCAAGTACATCTCGCACTTCCCCGAGTCCCGCGAGATCTGGTCGTACGGCTCCGGCTACGGCGGCAACGCGCTGCTGGGCAAGAAGTGCTACGCCCTGCGCATCGCGTCCGTGATGGCACGAGACGAGGGCTGGCTGGCCGAGCACATGCTGGTCCTCAAGCTGACGCCGCCGCAGGGAGAGCCGAAGTACGTCGCCGCCGCCTTCCCGAGCGCCTGCGGCAAGACGAACCTCGCCATGCTGGAGCCCACGGTGCGCGGCTGGACGGTCGAGACGATCGGCGACGACATCGCGTGGATGCGGTTCGGCGAGGACGGCCGGCTGTACGCGATCAATCCCGAGGCCGGTTTCTTCGGTGTCGCGCCCGGCACCGGTGAGCACACCAACGCCAACGCGATGAAGACGCTGTGGGGCAACTCCGTCTTCACGAACGTCGCGCTCACCGACGACAACGACATCTGGTGGGAGGGCATGACCGAGGAGACGCCCGCCCACCTCACCGACTGGAAGGGCAACGACTGGACGCCGGAGTCCGGGACCCCGGCCGCCCATCCGAACGCCCGCTTCACCGTCCCGGCGTCGCAGTGCCCGATCATCGCGCCCGAGTGGGAGGACCCGAGGGGCGTGCCGATCTCGGCGATCCTCTTCGGCGGCCGCCGGGCCACCGCCGTCCCGCTGGTGACGGAGTCCTTCGACTGGAACCACGGCGTCTTCCTCGGCGCGAACGTCGCTTCGGAGAAGACCGCCGCTGCCGAGGGCAAGGTCGGCGAACTGCGCCGCGACCCCTTCGCCATGCTGCCGTTCTGCGGCTACAACATGGGCGACTACATGGGTCACTGGATCGATGTCGCCAAGGACAAGGACCAGTCGAAGCTCCCGAAGATCTACTACGTGAACTGGTTCCGCAAGAACGAGGCGGGCAAGTTCGTGTGGCCGGGCTTCGGCGAGAACAGCCGTGTCCTGAAGTGGATCGTGGACCGGCTGGACGGAAAGGCGGAGGGCGTCGAGACGCCGATCGGCATCCTGCCGACCAAGGACGCGCTCGACACCGAGGGGCTTGACCTCTCCGAGCCCGAACTGGACTTCCTGCTCACCGTCGACAAGGAGGTGTGGCGCGAGGAGGCCGCGCTCGTGCCCGAGCACCTCAACACGTTCGGCGACCACACGCCCACGGAGCTGTGGGACGAGTACCGCGCCCTGGTCAAGCGCCTGGGCTGACGGCCGGACCGACGGCCGCCCGCGAGGGTGGTGTCGGCGAAGCCCATGACAGGGCCGGGGCCCCGCACAACGGTGTGCGGGG
>NZ_VCHX02000286.1 GCF_005768555.2 Streptomyces sporangiiformans | reverse complement strand
CGACCCGCCGACCCGCCGACCCGCCGACCCGCCGACCCGCCGACCCGCCGACCCGCCGACCCGCCGACCCGCCGACCCGCCGATGATGGTCGATCCCGCCGCGTCGCGCACGGCGGCGCGCCCTCCCACCCCCGCGTCTCCCGCGCAACCACAGAGAGTAACCAACCACCTCGTCACCGCGCGGAGCGCTCCGGCGGCGGTTGTCAGTGGGCGGTGCAAGACTCGGCACTGCAGGCGACGGGAACCCTCAAAGAGGAGGGCATCATGCTCACCACCCGTTTTGTCACCGGCTCCCCCAACTGGGTCGACCTCGGCACGCGCGACATCGAAGCTGCCGCGTCCTTCTACAACGCGCTCTTCGGCTGGGACTTCCAGTCGGCGGGCCCCGAATCCGGCGGCTACGGGTTCTTCCAGCTGGAAGGGAAGACCGCCGCGGCCGGCATGCAGACCACCGCGGAGCAGGGCCCGCCGTCCTGGAACGTGTACTTCCAGAGCCCGGACGCCGACGCCACGGCCAAGGCGGTCGAGCAGGCCGGGGGCAACGTGCTCATGCCACCCGACGACGTCATGGACCGGGGCCGCTTGGCCATCTTCAGCGACAACGCGGGCGTGGCCTTCGGCATCTGGCAACCGGCCACGCTCAAGGGCCTCGACGTGACGGGAGCCCCGGGCTCCCTGCGCTGGGTCGAGCTCTACACGCCGGACATCGCCGCGGCGGCCGCGTTCTACAACTCCGTGCTGGACCTGGAGACTTCGGCGGTGCCGTTCCCCGGCGGCACGTACACCTGCGTCAACCCCGGGGGCACCAAGGAGGAGGACATGTTCGGCGGCCTCGTCCCACTGGCCGACGATCCGGTGGAGGAGGCGGCGGGTGCGTACTGGCTGCCGTACTTCGAGGTCACGGATCCCGACGCCGTCGTCGCCAAGGCCGAGGAGCTGGGCGGAACGATCCGGATGCCCGCCACGAGCATGCAGGGCGTAGGCCGGCTCGCCAAGCTCGCCGACCCTGATGGGGCGCGTTTCGCGATCATCAAGAGCGAAGCGCAGCAGAGCTGAGTCAAGGCCGGGCCTCACCCCCCTGAGGTCCGGCCTTTTCATCGTCATCTTGTGAACGGAAGAAAGATTTCGAGAGCGCTCTCAGCCATAACCCTTGACGCCTCGTCTCCCCCTGAGGACAGTGGTGCGCCGCAGGGGCCGATGCGATCCCCCACAGCGCATCGGCCCACCTGCATCCCCCACACCTCAGGAGGCTCTCCGTGATTTCACGTCGATCGTTCCTGACCGGAGCCGCGGCCTTGGGCGCCACCGCAAGCTACCCCGCCTGGGGAAGCGCTCTCAGCCCGGACGCCGAGGCAGCCCCCACCACCTGCGAACTCGCCCTGAAGAACGCTTCGTTGCCGGGCACGGTCCGTGCGTACGTCACAGGACACGAGCAGTCCACCGGCAACTGGATGCTGCTGCGGGCCGACAGCAGTGTCTACCGGCCCGAGTCGCCCTCGGCACCGCAGACCCCGTTGCCCGTCGACTGCGCCATCCCACTCGGTGCCGCCGGTTCCGCGCCCAAGGTACTGACGCTCCCTCAGATGTACGGTGCCCGCGTCTACTTCGTACGCGACGACACGCTCGACTTCTTCCTCAACCCGGGACCCGGTCTGGTGGAACCGGCCTTCGCCACGCCCACCGACGCGAACTACGGCAAGACCTGGTCGTTCTGCGAGTTCACGTTCAACTCCCAGCAGCTCTTCGCCAACATCAGTTACGTCGACCTGGTGACCGCCCTGCCGATCGGCCTGACACTGGAGGGCGACGCCACACACACCGTCGCCCCGCTGCCCGACGGCGCCGTGGACAAGATCGCCTCGGACCTCGCGGCGCAGGCGGCGAAGGACGGGCAGCCCTGGGACAAGCTCGTCATCCGCGACGGCGGCGGCGACGTACTCCGGGTGATCTCCCCGCAGAACCTGATGGCCCCCTACTTCGACCGTCCCGCCGAGATGCCGTTCCGCGACGTCTGGAACAGCTACATCGACCAGGTGTGGGAGAAGTACCGCACGACCGACCTCAAGATCGATCTCCAGGGCGGGCGCGGTGTGTTCACCGGCCGGGTCAGCGGCGACACCCTCACCTTCAACGGCGGCCACACCTTCGCCAAGCCCACGTCGAAGGACATCTTCACCTGCGACCACGGCCCGTTCGCCAACAACCCCGCCGACCCCGACGACAAGAAGGGCCTCCTCGCCCGCCTGGCCGCCGGCTTCAACCGCTCGATCATGCTCACCCACGCCTCCCAGCCGAACGGGGCGACGGCGGCCGACTACTACAACGGCACGACCACCAACCACTGGGCGCGTGTCGTGCACGCCAACTCGCCCATCGGCTACGCCTTCCCGTACGACGACGTACGCCCGGACGGCGAACCCGACGTGTCCGGCGCGGCCCATGACGGCAACCCGCGCCGGTTCACGGTGACGGTAGGTTCTTAGGCCCCTTGGGGCCGGCCACAGAGCCCCAAAGCCCCAGAGCCCTACGCCGAGGCGCGCCGTACCAAGGTCGTCGGCAGGACGACACTGGACGGCGCGCCCACCAAGCCGCTCTGCGCGACCGAGCCCGCGGCCGCTGGCTCGGTCGCGCTCCGGCGATCCAGGCCACGCAGCAGCAGCCGTGCCATCAACCGGCCCATCTCCTCTATGTCCTGACGGACCGTCGTGAGGGGTGGGTCGGTCTGTTCCGCGACGGGCAGCATGTCGTCGAAACCGATCAGGGCGACGTCCTCGGGCACCCGCCGCCCCCGCTCGCGCAGCACACGCAGCGCGCCCGAGGCCATCAGGTCGTTGGCGGCGAACACCGCGTCCAGCTCCGGGCAGCGGTCGAGCAGTTCCCGCATCGCGCGCTCGCCGCCCGCCGGGGTGAAGTCGCCCTCCACGATCAGCCTGGGGTCGGCGTCCACCATGACGTCCCGGAAGCCGTCGAGCCGGTCGACCGCCGAGGTCTGGTCGAGGGCGCCGGTGATGTGAGCGACGCGCGTACGCCCGAGCGCGACGAGATGGCGCACCGCCTCCCGCGCGCCGCCCCGGTTGTCGCTGTCGACGTAGACCGCGCCGCGCGTCCCGTCGCCCCAGCCCGGCCGTCCGCCGTACACGGTCGGCACTCCGGCGCCGTGGATGAGGCCGGGCAGTCGGTCGTCGAGGTGCAGGGAGAAGACGAGCGCGCCGTCGACATGACCGCCGGCCAGATAGCGGCCCACGCGCACATGGTCGTCACGACCCTCGGTGAGCAGCAGCACGAGCTGGGAGTCGTGTGCGGTCAACTCCTTGCTGATGCCACGGAGTTGAAGCGCGAAGAAGGGGTCGGCGAAGACCCGGGTCTCCGGTTCGGCGATCACCACGGCGACCGCGTCGTGACGCCGGGTGACAAGGCTGCGCGCGGCCTGGTTGGGGACGTAGCCGAGCTCGTCGACGGCCCGCCTGACCCGCTCGACCAGGGGCTCCCGTACGCCGTCGCCGCCGTTGACGACACGCGACACGGTGGCCCGGGAGACGCCCGCCCGGGCCGCCACGGCTTCCAGCGTGGGGCGTGGCGCTGTCGACGACTCGGTCACCTCGGGACTCCTCGCAGACGGCGGTTGCGGGTCAGGATAACCCCTGGTCGGCGCGGTGTTGAGAGCGCTCCCCGATCCTACGCCGCCCGCGGAAACAGCCTTGCGCCAGTGGACCGGACTCGGTGAAGATCGGTTCCATGACGATGAGAAAGGCCCATGCCCACTGACGCCCCCGCGATCCGGCTGACCCCTCACGCCCGCCTTCCGCGCCCGTATCGCGATCTTCACGTCCTGCACAGCACCGTCGACGCCTACGGGCGCGCGCACTGGCTGCTGACCGAGCGCCCGCCCGGCCGGCCACCGGGCCGACGGGTCCGCAAGCCCTACGACGCCGTGGCCGTCACGGTCGAGGACGGCCGCTCGTACGAGACGCGGCTCAGCGCCCTACAGGCACACCACCCCGTGTTCGACGCGCTGCCCGACGGCGGCTTCGTCGTGGCGGACGCCCGCAGCCGTCGCAGCGAGGAGCACGTCCAGGTCTTCGACGTGCTCGGGCGCTCGTCGTGGACGTTCCGGGTCGGGGACGCCATCCAGGATCTGCTCGTCGACGAGAACGGTGACATCTGGGTCGGGTACTTCGACGAAGGCGTCTACGGCGACGACGAGTTGAGCCACCCCGGCCTGCGCCGCTGGAGCAGCACCGGTGACCCACTGTGGGAGTACGGGATCGGCCCCGACCATGGTGAGATCTCCGACTGCTACGCACTGAACGTGGACGGCCGAGCGGCCTGGGCCTGCCCCTACCAGGACTTTCCCCTCCTGGAGATCCGCGACGGCCGTGTGGTCCGGACCCGGCGGAATCCTGTGCACGGCGCGAGCGCCTTCGCCCTGCACGCCGGCCGCGTGGTCTTCTACGGCCCCCACGGCGACGACCGCAACCAGCTTGTCGACTGCCGCCTCACCTGGAACGCCGTCGAACCCGTCACCCACACCCGCCTCGTCCGCCCCGACGGCACGGACATAGGAGTCCGGGACGTCGTCTGCCGCGGCCCGCGGATCTACGTACTGGAAGATCCGTACACGGAGTGGGGGGTGCTGGACGTCCGTACGACCTGGGCGAGTTGACGTGCCCGCCGACGGCGAGTCATTCGTGTCGCTCTGGCCGGACGGCGGGGCGGGTATGAAGGCCTCGATCGCCGAAACACGGCGGCTTCCGGGCCCCCTGATCGCGACCGACTGCGCGGGTCAGGGCCTCACACCGCACGCAGTAGCTAGTGCTCATGCTCGTGCGGCTCGTACCCGGGAATCGTTCCGTCCGTCTTCTTGACCAGGAACAACCCCACCATCCCCATGTCGGAGTGGCTCTGGACGTGGCAGTGGTACATCCACGCGCCCGCGCCGACGCCCTCCCCCGCGATCACCTGGAAGCCGAAGGAGTCGGCGGGTCCCACGATCTTGTTGTCCAGTACCTGGCTCGGATCGTCAGGACCCGTCAGCATCCCCGTGCGGTTGTCGGCCCAGCGGTGCCCGTGCAGATGGAACGTGTGGTAGTACTCGCCGTGCGTGATCATCACGAACTCCACCCGATCACCCACCGTGGCCTCGAAGTCGGGGCTCTGATGACCGGGCTTGTTGTTGATCATCATGTCGTTGAACACGATGGTGTGGGTCCGGTCGGGAAGGATGTCGCCCTTCCTGCGGACGATCACCGGTCCGTACAGGCCCTTGCGGAGGCCGCCCGTGCCGTGCACGGTGCCGACGACATGGTCGTGGTAGTGCCAGTAGCCCGCGCTGCCCGCCCGCCAGGTGCCGTCCTTGCGACGACCGGGCGCATGGGTGCGCCAGGTGTACGTGCGCGTCCCGCCCGGCTCGACATCGCTCTTGTTCTGCTTCGTGCCGTCGCTGGAGATCTCGTAGTCGAGGCCGTGGACGTGCAGACTCACCGCCATATCCATCGTGTTCTCGAACTCGATGTGCAGCGTGTCGCCCTCGTTGAGTTCGATGAGCGGGCCGGGGATCGACGCCTTGCCCTTCTCCAGGCCGTAGCCCATCTGACCGTCGGCGAGCTTCTCCGCGTACAGCTTGACGCGCTTCACCTCGCCGCCCGCGGGGGCCGTCCTGACCGGACCGTCGGCGGACGCCGCGTCCTGCGCGCCGACCGCCGACAACGATGTCGCGGTGGCGGCAACGGCAGCCCCGCCCAGCAGCATCCGCCGGTTGAAGCCGCGTCGGCCCATGTCGTCCGTGGTGCCCATGCCGTACTCCCCCAACGTGGTGCGGAGCCAACGGGATTGACAGATCTGCCGGAACTGATGGAAGCGACAGAGACGAACTCCGGAGACGGTAACGGCACGAGTCACGTTTTATCCACTCTCAGGACAAAGTTCGTGCCATTGCGGTCATAGCTATTGGCGAGTGACGAAAAGAGGTCTAGCTTCCTTGGCGCTGTTGCTGTGACCGAGGAGGGGTGGGTGACACATGCGGCTCACACCGCATCAAAATCCTTTAGGCGCACGAGGGTTGAGCAGAGCAAGACACAGAGCAGGACACCGCGCCTGGCCCGCCGTCCTGGCGGCCGGAGCCCTCACCGCGGGGGTCCTCTCGGGGCCCACCGCGAGTGCGCGCCCGGCGCCCGATCCGGCGCTGACAACGATGTCGATCAAGTCGCCGCCCGGCGGCGCCAATGTACGGGTGCTGATCTACCACGGGTCCGCGGCGGGCGGCGAGGAGTCTCCCGTCGTCAACGCCGGTATCGAGGCGATCGAGAAGATCGGCCTGTCCGGTCCGGCCGCGCAGCGCTTCAAGGTCGAGGCCACCGACGACGCCTCCGTCTTCACCAACGAGACGAAACTCGGCCGCTTCAACGCGGTCGTCTTCCTGACGGGCGGCGGCGACGTCCTCGAACCGGAGCAGGAGGCCGGTCTGGAGGCGTACATGGAGGCGGGCGGCGGCTTCCTCGGCGTCCATGACGCGGCCCGCGCCGAACCGTACTCGGACTGGTTCACAGGCCTCGTCGGCGCCCGGCCGGCAGCGTCGAGCCCCACCGCCGTACAGCGGGCAACCGTCGAGGTCGGCGACCGCCGGCATCCGGCCACGAAGGATCTCCCGGTCCAGTGGAAGCGGCCGGACCAGTGGCTGAACTGGGTCAAGAACCCGTCGGGCGACGTGCACACCGTGGCGCGGGTGCGCGAGTCGACGTACCAGCCGGGCGACAGCAAGAACGGCGCGGACCACCCGGTGTCCTGGTGCCGTGACTACGACGGCGGACGCTCCTTCTACACCGGCATGGGCGGCACGGTCTCCTCATACGACGAAGTGGACTTCCGTACCCATCTACGCGGAGCACTGCTGTGGACGACGCGGCTCGTCCGGGCCGACTGCAAGGCGGCGATCAACGCCAACTACAAGGCGGAGCGCCTGACTCAGCCCAACCAGCCGGGGCAGAACGACCAGATCGGCGAGCCGCACGGACTGGTCAACGCGCCCGACGGCCGGGTGTTCTACATCGGCCGCGGCGGCTCGGACTCCTCGCAGCCCGTCGTCACCGACTGGAACAACCCCGACATCGGCAAGGGCAAGGGCGAGATCCACGTCTACGACCCGAAGACCAAGAAGGTCACCCTGGCCGGCGCGCTGACCGTGTTCGGCAACAAGGGCGGCGGGGGTGAGCTGATCAAGGTCGAGGAGGGCCTGCTCGGCATCGAGCTGGATCCGGCCTTCCAGCAGAACGGCTGGGTGTATCTGCACTACACGCCCCACTCCCAGATCAACCGTGACACACGGATGGCCGAGCGGCGCGTCTCCCGCTTCACCCTCGACCAGGCCACGAACAAGCTGGATCTGAGCAGCGAGAAGGTCCTGCTGAAGTGGCCGGTGCAGATCCACAGCTGTTGCCACTCGGGCGGCGGCATGGCGTGGGACTCCAAGGGCAACCTGTACATCGCCACGGGCGACAACAACTCCAGTGGCTTCAGCGACGGTTATTCGGGCAACAACCCGCAGCCCAGCTACAAGGGCGTGTCGTTCGCCGACGCGCGCCGCACCGCCGGCAACACCAACAACCTCAACGGCAAGATCCTGCGCATTCACCCGGAGTCCGACGGCACGTACACGCTCCCCCAGGGCAACCTCTTCACCGGCAAGGAGACCGACGAGGGCGGCGGCAAGACGCGCGGCGAGATCTATGTGATGGGCGTCAGGAACCCGGCGCGCATCTCCGTCGACAAGAAGACGGACGTCCTGTACGCGGGCTGGGTCGGCCCGGACGCGTCAAACCCGTCGACGACCTGGGGCCCGGCGAAGTACGACACGTTCGCCGCCATCACCAAGCCGGGCAACCACGGCTGGCCGTACTGCATGGGCAACAAACAGCCCTACCGGGACCGCAACCTGCCCGACCCGTCGAAACCGCTCGGCTGGTACGACTGCGACGCCCCGAAGAACGAGTCGCCGAACAACGACGGTCTCGTCAACCTTCCGCCGGTCACCGGGAACACCATCTGGTACTCACCCCAGGGCGGCGGCCCGGACTTCCCGCGCGACGCGAACGGCATCCCGTCGTACAAGACGGAGGAGCAGAAGTTCCTGCTGCCGTGGCTGAAGGGCGGCGCGCAGGCGGCCATGAACGGGCCCGTCTACCGCTACGACTCGGCGTCCGCGAGTGAGGGGAAGTGGCCGTCGTACTGGGACGGCAAGTGGTTCGTCGGCGACTTCTACGACGGCGACCAGCCGCGCCACGCGGTGCTGCTCGACCCCAAGACCGCGGGCCAGGGCGGCATTCCGGTGCACGCCGAGTCGCTCAAGAAGATCGTGCCTGTCGGCAACGACGGCATCAAGAACCTCATGGACTGGAAGTTCGGCCCCGACGGCACGCTGTACCTCCTCGACTACGGACGTGGCTTCTTCACCTCGGACGCCAAGTCGGCGTTGTGGCAGGTCACTTACAAGGGCGGCGCTCCGACGCCGGCCGCCGATCAGCTGGCCAGGGAGGCCGAGTGATGAGCGCGGTACGCATACGACGGCGAAGAACTGGAAGAGCGACCGGCAGCTTGTGGACGGCTCTGCTGGCATCGCTGCTGATGGTGCTCGGACTGACGTCGACGTCCGCGTTCGGGAAGCCCGACGGTGCCGGTGCCGCCCCCTCGGCGGCGGCCGCGCAGACGCTGACGTGGACGGCCGGCAACGACATCGACAAGTACCTGTCGGCGCCCGCCACCGCGGTCGCCGGCACGACGACGATCGTCTTCGAGAACAGCACGGCGACCGGCAACACCATGGGGATGCCGCACACGTTGACCTTCGATGTGTCCGACCCGGAGTACAACAACGATGTCCCTCTCAACATCCTGGCCAATCCGAGCGACGACCAGGGCGGGAAGCACACGGCCGAGGTGACGCTGACGCCAGGCCGGTACCGCTACTACTGCACCATCCCGGGCCACGGTCAGATGCAGGGCATCCTCGTGGTCACCGAGGGCACCGGCGAGGACACGACCGCGCCGGAGACCAAGGCGGACGTGAAGGGTACGCAGAACGCGGACGGTGCCTACGTGGGTTCGGCGACGGTGACGCTGAGCGCGACCGACGCCGACTCGGGTGTGGACCGGATCGAGTACGCGATGGGTGACGCCGGCGCCTGGCAGCCGTACACGACGCCCGTGGTGGTCGACCAGGTGGGCAGCCACAAGGTCCGCTACAGAGCGGTCGACAAGGCCGGGAACACGGCGGCCGAGAAGACGGCCGAGTTCACGGTGGTGGCGCCGCCGACGGACGACACGACACCCCCCGGCACCTCGGCCTCCGTGAGCGGCGAGCAGAACCCGCAAGGGGAGTACCTCTCCATGGCGACCGTCACCGTGACGGCCTCCGACACCGGATCCGGCGTCAACACCATCGAGTACGCACTCGGCGACTCCGGTGCATGGCGGCCCTACACCGCTCCGGTGATGGTCCACGAGGTGGGCACGCACAAGGTGCGCTACCGGGCCACGGACAAGGCCGGCAATGTGGCCGCGGAGAAGTCGGTCGAGTTCAAGGTCGTCGCGCCGCCAGCCGAGGACAAGACTCCCCCGGTGACCGGCGTGAGCGTCGAGGGGCCGAAGAACTCCTCCGGCGCCTACATCGACAGCGCCAAGGTGACGGTGACCGCCACGGACGAGCACGGCGGTTCCGGGGTCGCCGCGATCGAGTACTCGCTGGACGGCGGGCCGTACCTCGCCTACACCGCGCCCGTCGTGGTCGACCGCGTGGGCGCGCACACCGTGGCGTACCGGGCGCGCGACAAGGCGGGCAACACGTCGGACGCCCGGAAGGTGAGCTTCACCGTCGCCGCGGGCGGCGGAGTTCCGGCGCCCGCCTGCGCCGAGTACGACGAGCGGCTCACGGTCATCGTCGGCACGGTCGACACCGGTGTGCCGAACCGGATCACCAACAACCGGTGCCGGATCAACGAGTTGATCGAGGACGAGAAGGAGTGGACGTCGCACGCGCTGTTCCTGAAGCACGTGAAGGGCGTCCTGGACAAGCTCCTCAAGGAAGGTGTCATCGTCCAGCGCGAGTACAACCTGATCACCAAGGCCGCCAAGGAGTCGGGCATCGGCAAGCCGGGCCAGACCGAGGGCTACCGCACGATCTTCGACGGTTCCGAGGAGTCGTTCGCGAAGTGGCAGCAGGTCGGCGGCGGCAGGTTCGCGGTGAACGCGGACGGTTCGATGACCAGCAGCACCACGGTGTCGGGCATGGGCATGCTGTGGTTCCCGGAGCGCAAGTACGGCGACTTCTCGCTGAAGCTCCAGTGGCGTGACGACGCGCCGGGCACCGGCAATGCCAACGCGGGTGTCTTCGCCCGCTTCCCGTGGGTCCACGACCACCCGGAGGAGTCGCGTCCGGAGTGGGTCGCCATCAAGTACGGGCACGAGTTGCAGATCAACGACCGTCCGGACGGCGACATGTACAAGTCCGGCTCGGTCTACGGCTTCGACCGTGTGGGCCTGGCCGGGGCCGGCGTCACGCAGAAGGGCACCTGGAACGACTACGAGATCCGTGTGGTCGACCAGCACTACTCGGTGTACCGCAACGGCGTGCTGATCAACGAGTTCGACAACATCGGCGGCCAGGACTTCACCCCGCCGCGCTCGGACGACCCGGGCACGGACGGGCGCCGGTTCGCCTCCGGCTATGTCGGACTGCAGGTGCACGGCACGACGGATGTGATCTCGTACCGGGACATCCGGATCAAGGAGTTGTAGTCGCCTGTACGGGGTGACCCGTGGTGGGCGCCCCAGCGGCGGTGGCGTGCGGCTCGCTGTGCTTCGGCAGCGGCCGTACGCCACCGCTCGTCTCTCCGCCTGTCTCTCCGTTTGTCTCCCCGCTTGTCCATCCGTTTGTCTCGCCCCGCGTCTCTCCGCTCAACTCTCCTCGCGCTTGGCCCGGCTCGGCTGTACCCGCTTCGGCTCGCCCGGCATCTTCGGATACTCGGGCGGGTACGGCAGGTCGGCCAGACCGTGGTCGTGCTCGTCCCGGCGGGCGAGCTCCAGCAGGGCTTCGAGGGAGAAGGCGTGGTCGTCCATGTCGGCGTGCACATCGCCGAGTTCGGCGAAACGCCCGGGCATCGACACCAGGTCGAAGTCATGGGGCACGGCGACGCCCACCTCCTCCCAGCGCAGGGGCGCGGACACCGGGGCGTGCGGCCGGGGACGTACGGAGTAGGCGGAGGCGATGGTGCGGTCGCGAGCCGTCTGGTTGTAGTCGACGAAGATCTTCTCGCCGCGCTCCTCCTTCCACCAGGCGGTGGTCACGCGGTCGGGCATACGGCGCTCGAGTTCGCGCGCGGCGGCGATCGCGGCGCGGCGCACCTGGGTGAAGGTCCAGCGGGGCTCGATCGGCACGAACACGTGCAGGCCCCGGCCGCCGGACGTCTTGGGCCAGCCGCGCATCCCGCCGAACTCGTGCAGGACGGCGCGCAGTTCATGGGCGGCGTGCACGGCTTCGTCGTACCCTGTGCCCGGCTGCGGATCCAGGTCGATGCGGAGTTCATCGGGACGGTCGACGTCGTCGCGGCGCACCGGCCACGGGTGGAAGGTGAGTGTGCCGTACTGGGCGGCCCACACGACCGCGGCGGCCTCGGTGGGGCACATCTCGTCGGCACTGCGACCGCTCGGGAAGGTGATGTGGGCGGTGGGGATCCAGTCGGGCATGTTCTTGGGGGCCCGCTTCTGGAAGAAGGACTCGCCCGCCACACCCTCCGGGTAGCGCTCCAGGGTGGTGGGCCGGTTGCGCAGGGCGCGCAGGATGCCGGGGCCGACGGCGAGGTAGTACTGGGCGACGTCCAGCTTCGTGAGGCCGCGCTCCGGGAAGAAGACCTTCCCCGGGCTGGACAGCCGCACGGTCCGCCCCGCCACCTCCAGCTCCACCGCATCGCCCATGCGAGCCACGGTAGGCGTAACGCGCTTGCCTCGCATACCGGGCGGAGGACACCGACACCATGAACGAAGCCTCCACGAGGCGCATGGCGGGCATCTCGGACATCGCCGCCGCGGCTGCCCTCGTCATCGATCATCGAAGTACCCCTGCGGGCCGGCTCGATGGCCTTCACCGCGGGGCTGGTCCACGCGACGCTTGACTCACAGCTTGCGGACGGCATTGTGGGAGCGCTCCCAGTGATGCAGCATGCTGCGGTGACCTCATCTTCCGCCGCATCTCCCGCTGCATCTCCCGCCGTGCGTCCGTACCGCCCCGAGGACCGAGAGGCCCTCGACGACATCTGCATCCGGACCGCGCACAACGGCCAGGACAGCCGGCCCCACTACGCGAACCCCGAGATCCTTCCGACGATCTTCGCGGCTCCGTACGTCCATCTGGAGCCGGAGCTGGCCTTCGTGCTGGACGACGGGCAGGGACGGGCGGTCGGCTACATCCTCGGCACCGCGGACACTCCTCGCTTCGCCGAGGACTTCCGCGCGAAGTGGCTGCCTCTGGTGGCGGACCGTTTTCCGGAGCCCAGTGGACCGCCGAGCACCCCGGACGAGGCGATGATCCGGCTGTTGCACCACCCCGAGCGGATGGTCGTTCCAGAAGTCGCGGCGTATCCGGCTCATCTGCACATCGACCTGCTCCCGGATTGGCAGGGCCGCGGCCACGGCCGCGTGCTGATGCGAACGTTCCTGCGGGCCCTGTGGGACAGGGGTGTGCAGGCCGTCCATCTGAGCATGGTGACGACCAACACTCCGGCCAGGGCCTTCTACGACCGCCTGGGCTTTCACGAGATCGCGGTGCCGGATCCCGGGCCGGTCACCCATCTGGGGCGCACGACGAAACAGTTCAACAGGCTTTGATGCCACAGGACATGGCTGAAAGCGATCACCTTGGTTGTCCAAAATCCGGGCAACGGCCCGGGGTGGAATCACCCAAGGTTGGTTCATGGAGCGTCAAGATGCGGTCAGGTGATCGATCGTGTGCCAGATTCAGACATACGTTCCCGGCTGTGAATCCTGACCTCCCACCCCACAGAGCCGTCGGCCTCACGTCGACCGCATCCGCCGGCAGGGTCGCTCCCGCCCGGCGCTCACTTCTCCGCGCCGCACTGACCGGCACCGCTGCCCTCGGTGCCGGTCTCGCCGTCGGCGCCCCCTCAGCTGCCGCCGCCACTCCCACCGGCAGCACGCGCCCCCGGCCCACCACCGCGCAGGAAGCCCTGCGGGAACTGGCGGCGGGCAACCTCCGCTGGCGCACGTACCGCGAACGCCACCCCGATGAGTCACCGGCCGTCCGGCAGGCGCTGACGACGGGTCAGCACCCCTTCGCCGTCGTGCTCGGATGCATCGACTCCCGCGTACCGCCGGAGCTGGTCTTCGACCAGGGCCTCGGTGACCTGATGACGGTGCGCTCGGCGGGCGAGGTGCTGGACGAGGCCGTGCTCGGCAGCATCGCCTACGGGGTGCTCGAACTGGGCATACCGCTGGTCATGGTGCTCGGGCACCAGTCGTGCGGCGCCGTGAAGGCGGCGGTCCAGGCGGACGAGTCCGGCGAGGAGCTGCCCGCCCACATCCAGTACCTGGCCGACCAGATCAGCCCGGCCATTGACCACAGCAAGGAGGGTGACGCCCGCATCGACGCGACGATCGACGCCAACGTCGCACTCGTCCGCTCCCGGCTCGCGGCGGAGCCCGACCTCGCCGCGAAGGTGGCCACGGGTGACCTGGCCATAGTCGGCGCGCGGTACGAACTGACCAACCAGCTCGTCCACCGGACTTCCTGAGCACACTGCGGGCCCCGGCACCGGCCGCGACGTGAGGGCCGGGGCCGGGGCCCGCCTCCTCGACGCCTCT
>NZ_VCHX02000285.1 GCF_005768555.2 Streptomyces sporangiiformans | reverse complement strand
GGCCGCAAGGCCGATAGCGGGGGTCTGGGGGCGCAGCCCCCAGGAACGGGATGGGACGGGTAGGGGCGGCGGGGGCGAAAACCCTCGGTACCCGGCCCACACACAGCACCGGGTACCCCTCCCACCAGTTCCGCCCCCGGCAGGGGCCCCGTACGGTAAGCGCGTGAGCACACTCGAGCGCACCCGGGACCGGCTGCGGGCGTACCCGCTGGTCGTGGACGGGGCGTTGGCGGCAGGAGTCCTGACGTGCATGGTGGTGGCGTCGTTCGCCGCCCCGGACGGCCACGGCGGGAAGACCTGGGGCACGCGAGAACCGGACGCGATCGGCCTCACCCTGATGGCGATGGCCGCTCTCACCCTGGTCCCGCGCCGCCGCGCCCCCATGGCGGTGCTCGCCGCGACGGGCGCCCTCTCCCTCCTGGAATTCGCGACCGGCGACCCACGGGCCCCCGTGGTGATGTCCGCCGTGGTCGCCCTCTACACGGTGGCGTCGACGACCGACCGGCCCACGACATGGCGGGTCGGGCTGCTCACCATGACCGTCCTGACCGGGATCGCGATGCTCGTCGGCCCCCTGCCCTGGTACGCCCAGGAAAACCTCGGCATCTTCGCCTGGACGGGCATGGCCTCCGCCGCGGGCGACGCGGTGCGCAGCCGCCGCGCCTTCGTGCACGCGATCAGGGAGCGCGCCGATCGCGCCGAGCGCACCCGTGAGGAAGAGGCCCGCCGCCGGGTGGCCGAGGAGCGGCTGCGGATCGCCCGGGATCTGCACGATGTCGTCGCGCACCACATCGCGCTCGTCAATGTGCAGGCCGGGGTCGCCGCCCACGTCATGGACAAGCGCCCCGACCAGGCCAAGGAGGCGCTCGCCCACGTCCGCGAGGCCAGCCGCTCCGCGCTCAACGAACTCCGCGCCACCGTCGGTCTGTTGAGGCAGTCCGGTGATCCCGAGGCCCCCACCGAGCCGGCCCCCGGCCTGGACCGCCTCGACGAACTCGTCGGGACCTTCCGCAACGCGGGCCTGCCCGTCGAGGTCGCTCGCACCGACCACGGCACCGCACTGCCCGCCGCCGTCGACCTGGCCGCGTACCGGGTCATCCAGGAAGCCCTCACCAATGTGCGCAAGCACGCGGGTGCGGAGGCGAAGGCCGAGGTCAGCGTCGTACGCGTGGGGCCGAACGTGGAGATCACCGTGCTGGACAACGGGCCGGGCGACAACGCGGCGGCCCCGCAGGACGGGCAGGACGGGCAGGACGGGAACGGGGGGCATGGACTGCTCGGCATGCGCGAGCGGGTCACCGCGCTCGGCGGCACCTGCACGGCCGGACCCCGCTACGGAGGCGGCTTCCGGGTCCATGCGATCCTGCCCGTCAACAACGGCACCGTGGACGCGGTGTCCACGACCAGCGCGTCCACGACCAGCGCGTCCACGACCAGCGCGTCCACGACCAGCGCGTCAACGAACAGGGCGTCCACCACCACGGCACGCCCGACCACGGCACCCACGGGGGACCCCGCATGACCATCCGTGTCCTGCTCGCCGACGACCAGGCGCTGCTGCGGAGCGCGTTTCGCGTCCTGGTCGACTCCGAGCCCGACATGGAGGTCGTGGGGGAGGCCTCGGACGGCGCGGAGGCGGTGCGGCTGGCGCGCGAGGAACGGGCCGACGTCGTCCTGATGGACATCCGTATGCCCGGTACCGACGGCCTCGCCGCCACCCGGATGATCAGCGCCGACCCGGGCCTGGTCCATGTACGCGTGGTCATGCTGACGACCTTTGAGGTCGACGAGTACGTCGTGCAGTCGCTGCGGGCCGGGGCCTCCGGTTTCCTCGGCAAGGGCTCGGAGCCCGACGAACTGCTGAGCGCCATCCGGGTGGCGGCGGGCGGTGAGGCACTGCTGTCGCCGGCGGCCACCAAGGGGCTGATCGCCAGGTTCCTCGCGCAGGGCGACGGAGCGGACGAGGACCGGGACCCCGCCCGCGCCGAGCGGCTCGAGGCGCTGACCGGGCGGGAGCGCGAGGTCCTCGTCCAGGTCGCGGGCGGGCTCTCGAACGACGAGATCGCCGAGCGGCTGGAGGTCAGCCCGCTCACGGTGAAGACGCACGTCAACCGGGCCATGGCCAAGCTGGGCGCCCGCGACCGGGCCCAACTGGTCGTCATCGCCTACGAGTCCGGGCTGGTACGTCCAAGGGTGGACTGAGCCCGGCCCGGGCCTACTGCGCCTGGAGTATGCGTCGCATAAGGAATGGGCCTGCGGGGCGACGGATCAGTGGTCGCGGGTGGCTCAAGGTGTAGGGGTGGGCGCTCACATGTGCCCTGCCCGCCGCTCCCGTGACAGAAGAGAGATCCGCAACCCATGTCCTGGCTGTCCAGGTTCAGCCTCGCACAACGGGCCCTCATAGGGCTGATGTCGATCGTCGCGCTCGCCTTCGGAGCGGTCGCGATCCCCCAGCTCAAGCAGCAGTTGCTGCCCACCATCGAACTTCCCATGGTCTCGGTGCTGGCGCCGTACCCGGGCGCGGCTCCCGACGTGGTCGAGAAGCAGGTCGTCGAACCCATCGAGGACAACCTCGAATCGGTGGACGGTATTTCGGGTGTCACCTCCACCGCCAGCGAGGGCAACGCCCTGATCATGGCGTCCTTCGACTACGGCAACGACACCAAGCAGCTCGTCGCCGACGTCCAGCAGGCCGTCAACCGGGCCCGCGTCCAGCTCCCGGACGACGTGGACCCTCAGGTGGTCGCCGGTTCCACGGACGACATGCCGACCGTCGTGCTCGCCGTCACCTCCGACAAGGACCAGCAGGCCCTGTCGGACCAACTCGACCGCACGGTGGTGCCCGAGCTGCGGGACATCGACGGCGTCGGCCAGGTCACGGTCGACGGCGTACGGGATCTCGAGGTCACGGTCACACCCGACGACGCCGAGTTGGCGCGCGCCGGTATCTCACCGGGCGTCCTCGGCCAGGCCCTTCAGGCGGGCGGCGCGACCGTCCCGGCCGGCTCGTTCGACGAGGACGGCAGCAACCGCACCGTCCAGGTCGGCGGTGGCTTCACCTCCCTCAAGCAGATCCAGAACCTGATGGTCACCGGCGAGGGCGTCAAGAAGCCCGTACGTCTCGGTGACGTCGCCACGGTCGAGGAGCAGCCCGCCAAGGCGGAGTCCATCACCCGCACCGACGGCAAGCCCAGCCTCTCCGTGGCGGTGACGATGGACCACGACGGCAGCGCCGTCGCCATCTCCGAGGCGGTCCAGGACAAGCTGCCCGGCCTGCGGGGGGACCTCGGCTCGGGCTCGGAGATCACCGTCGTCAGCGACCAGGGCCCGGCGGTCTCCAAGTCCATCGACGGTCTCACCACGGAGGGCGCGCTCGGTCTGCTCTTCGCGGTCCTGATCATCCTGGTGTTCCTGGCGTCGATCCGCTCGACCCTGGTCACGGCGGTGTCCATCCCGCTGTCGGTGGTCCTCGCGCTGATCGTCCTGTGGACCCGGGACCTCTCGCTCAACATGCTGACCCTCGGCGCGCTGACCATCGCGATCGGCCGTGTCGTCGACGACTCGATCGTGGTCCTGGAGAACATCAAGCGGCACCTCGGCTACGGCGAGGAGCGTCAGGAGGCGATCCTCAAGGCGGTCCGTGAGGTCGCCGGCGCGGTCACCTCCTCCACCCTGACGACGGTCGCCGTCTTCCTGCCCATCGGTCTGACCGGCGGCATGGTGGGCGAGCTGTTCGGCTCGTTCAGCCTGACGGTGACGGCCGCGCTGCTGGCCTCGCTGCTCGTCTCGCTGACGGTGGTACCGGTGCTCTCGTACTGGTTCCTGCGCGCCCCCAAGGGCACGCCCGAGGACGCCGACGAGGCGCGCCGCAAGGCCGAGGAGAAGGAGGCCCGCAGCCGCCTCCAGCGCTCGTACGTCCCTGTCCTGCGCTTCGCCACCCGGCGCCGCTTCACCAGCGTGGCGATCGCGGTGGTCGTCCTCATCGGTACGTTCGCCATGGCGCCGCTGCTGAAGACGAACTTCTTCGACCAGGGCGAGCAGGAAGTCCTCACCGTCAAGCAGGAGCTGAAGCCCGGCACCAGCCTGGCCGCGACCGACGCGCAGGCCAAGAAGGTCGAGAAGATGCTCGACGGTGTCGACGGCGTCGAGGACTACCAGGTCACGATCGGCTCGTCCGGATTCCTGGCCGCGTTCGGCGGGGGCACGGACAGCAACCAGGCCTCGTACACGGTCAAGGTCGCGGGCTCGGCTTCGTACGAGGACGTCCAGGACCGGATCGAGGAGGGGCTGGGCAAGCTGTCCGGGATCGGAACGACGACGATCGCGGCCGGTGACGGTTTCGGCTCCCAGGACCTGAGCGTGGTCGTCAAGGCCGCCGACGCGAAGGTGCTGCGCGAGGCGTCGGAGGAGGTGCGGGACGCGGTCGCCGGGCTCGACGGCGTCACGGACGTGAACAGCGACCTCGCGCAGTCCGTGCCGCGGATCTCCGTCAAGGCCAACGACAAGGCCGCGTCGGCCGGGTTCAACGACACGACCCTCGGCGCCGCCGTCGCCCAGGCGGTGCGCGGCACCACCAGCGGCAAGGCGCTCCTGGACGACACCGAGCGGGACGTGGTGATCAAGTCGGCGAAGCCGGCCCGGACGCTGGACGAGTTGAAGAAGCTCCCGATGGGGCCCGGTGTGAAGCTCGGTGACATCGCCACCGTCGAGCTGGTCGACGGTCCGGTCTCGATGACCAGGATCGACGGGCAGCGCGCCGCCACCATCTCGGCGAAGCCGACGGGCGACAACACGGGTGCGGTGAGCGCCGACCTCACGTCGAAGCTCGACGCGCTGAAGCTGCCGGACGGCGCGACGGCGGAGATCGGCGGTGTCTCCCAGGACCAGGACGACGCGTTCGCGTCCCTCGGCCTGGCGATGCTCGCGGCGATCGCGATCGTCTTCATGCTGCTGGTCGCGACCTTCCGGTCCCTCGTCCAGCCGCTGATCCTGCTGGTGTCGATCCCGTTCGCGGCGACCGGCGCGATCGGCCTGCTGGTCGCCACGGGCACCCCGATGGGTGTCCCGGCGATGATCGGCATGCTGATGCTCATCGGCATCGTGGTCACGAACGCGATCGTCCTGATCGACCTGATCAACCAGTACCGCAGGCAGGGTTACGGAGTCGTCGAGGCCGTGCTGGAAGGCGGCCGCCACCGGCTGCGGCCGATCCTGATGACGGCGCTGGCGACGATCTTCGCCCTGCTCCCGATGGCCCTGGGCGTCACGGGCGAGGGCGGCTTCATCGCCCAGCCCCTGGCGGTGGTGGTGATCGGCGGCCTGATCACGTCGACGCTGCTGACCCTCCTCCTGGTGCCCACGCTCTACGCGATGGTCGAACTCCGCAAGGAGCGCCGGGCCAAGAAGAAGGCGGCAAAGCGGGCGAAGAAGGCGGGGATCACGCCGGAGGCCGCATCGGAGTCCGGCGCATCGGAGTCCAGCGAATCGGAGTCCGGCGAGCCGGAGCCTGCACAGGTCTGACCGGTCCGTACGAACTACGCGACAAGGGGCGCCCCTCAGCCAGAGGGGCGCCCCTTGTCACGTATGCATGACCCGGGTTACGGAAGAGCCAGCATCCGCTCCAGTGCCAGCTTCGCGAACTGCTCGGTCTCCCGGTCGACCTCGATGCGGTTCACGAGGTTGCCCTCGGCGAGGGACTCCAGGGCCCAGACGAGGTGGGGGAGGTCGATGCGGTTCATGGTGGAGCAGAAGCAGACCGTCTTGTCGAGGAAGACGACCTCCTTGTCCTCGGCGGCGAAGCGGTTCGCCAGGCGGCGTACGAGGTTCAGCTCCGTCCCGATCGCCCACTTGGAACCGGCGGGCGCCGCCTCCAGGGTCTTGATGATGTGCTCCGTGGACCCCACATAGTCCGCGGCGGCCACGACCTCGTGCTTGCACTCGGGGTGAACGAGCACATTGACGCCCGGGATCCGCGCGCGCACGTCCTCCACGCTCTCCACCGAGAAGCGCCCGTGCACCGAGCAGTGGCCGCGCCAGAGGATCATCTTCGCGTCGCGCAACTGCTCGGCGGTCAGGCCGCCGTTCGGCTTGTGCGGGTTGTAGAGGACGCAGTCGTCGAGCGACATCCCCATGTCCCGCACCGCGGTGTTCCGCCCCAGGTGCTGGTCGGGCAGGAAGAGCACCTTCTCGCCCTGCTCGAAGGCCCACTCCAGGGCACGCTTGGCGTTCGACGACGTGCAGATCGTGCCGCCGTGCTTGCCCGTGAACGCCTTGATGTCCGCGGACGAGTTCATGTACGAGACCGGCACGACCTGCTCGGCGATCCCGGCCTCGGTCAGCACGTCCCAGCACTCGGCGACCTGCTCGGCGGTGGCCATGTCGGCCATGGAGCAGCCGGCCGCGAGGTCGGGCAGGACCACCTTCTGGTCGTCGGAGGTCAGGATGTCCGCCGACTCGGCCATGAAGTGCACACCGCAGAAGACGATGTACTCGGCCTCGGGCCGCGCCGCCGCGTCCCGGGCCAGCTTGAAGGAGTCCCCGGTGACATCCGAGAACTGGATGACCTCGTCGCGCTGGTAGTGGTGGCCGAGCACGAAGACCTTGTCCCCGAGCTTCTCCTTGGCCGCGCGGGCACGCTCCACCAGGTCCGGGTCGGACGGCGAGGGCAGGTCACCGGGACACTCGACACCCCGCTCGCTCCTGGGGTCGGCCTCACGGCCGAGCAACAGCAGGGCGAGGGGCGTCGGCTGTACGTCGAGCTCCTGGGTCTGGGCGGTGGTCACGACACGCACCCTTTCTGTTCTGCGGCTCGCTTGAATCACCTGGAACGATCAAGCGGAACAAGCCTTTTCGTCGAAATGACGCGATCTATCATAACCTCTTCACGTCACGTTGACGATGCCCATAACGTCGATGTGACGTGAATCCCGATGGCGCTCCGACGGGGTTGTCCACAGGACGTTTTCCGCTCGCAATCGCATGTGCGAGCATGAGGAGGGAGAAACGAGAACCGAAAGACACGTGCTCGGCCCGGAATGAATCCGCGGCCCCGTCGGTTGCACCCGTCGGCAAGCAGTCTCCGTACAACCCGGGAGAGAAGCAGATGTCCGTATCGGACGAGACCACCACCGTGAGCGACGGCATCCTCCTGTCGGACGCCGCCGCGGCCAAGGTCAAGGCCCTGCTCGACCAGGAAGGCCGCGACGACCTGGCACTGCGCGTCGCTGTTCAGCCCGGCGGCTGCTCCGGCCTGCGGTACCAGCTCTTCTTCGACGAGCGCTCCCTCGACGGCGACGTCGTCAAGGAGTTCGGCGGCGTGAAGGTTGTCACCGACCGCATGAGCGCTCCGTACCTGGGTGGCGCCTCCATCGACTTCGTGGACACCATCGAGAAGCAGGGCTTCACGATCGACAACCCGAACGCGAGCGGGTCCTGCGCCTGCGGCGACTCCTTCAACTAAGCCTGAGCCTTCTGCTTGGCCCGGTCGGCGCGCCCAAGCGCCGGCGGAACCTCTGCGGAAGCATCCAGCGACGCAGAAAGGCGGCGCCCCCTCCGACGGGGCGCCGCCTTCGCGCATCCTCGGCCACGCTCCAGCCACGTACACGCGGCCGAGGATCCACGCCTGTGTGATACTCGTGCGCTACTTGGCCGGCGGCTGCTTGGGCAGATCCTTCTCCAGCGGCAACGCCTTGCCGTCCGTGCCGGCGACCTCGCGGTCCCCGAGGGGCTCCTTGAGTTCGACCGTCTCGTGGAAGGTCTTGGCGATCATGATGCAGACCTTGCCCTTCAACGGCTTCTCGGTCACCCGGACCGTGACGGTGTCGCCGCTCTCCTTCGCCGACGCCGAGTAGTCGCTGCACACACCGCCCGTGAAGCGCACGGTCAGCTTCTTGCCGTCCGCGCTGTAGCCCTCGACCTTGACGTCCCGCTCCTCCGGCGCCGTGCTCGGCTCGTCCCCGGGCTCATCCGGCTTCCCCGACTCACTCGGCCGCGGACTCGGCTGCTCCGGAGCGGTCAGATACTCCGGCTCGACCGCCGGATGCGTCACCGTGAAGCTTTCCTTGGCCCCCTCGGGCCGTATTTCGAAGAGCCAGGACGGCACCAGCGCCTGCCGTCCGTCCACGAAGTGCGAGGCCAGACCGAAGGTGGCGCCTTCGACGACGACCTCGTCGGACTTGGACTCGGACTTCGAGGGCGTCCGCTCGCACGGCGCCTCGTTCTTGTCCTTCGTGGGAACGGAGGCGGTGCAGCCGCCGATGCCCACGCGCCCGCCGCCCGCTCCGGACTCGTTCAGCAGGTCGAGTGTCTTCCGCGCGCCGAGGACGGGATACGTGTCCCCCTTCACCGGCTTCTTCAACTCGCCGCTGCCGCCCACCACTTGACCGTCCGCGCCGACCTGGACACTGGTCGTCCAGCCGTACGTCGGCAGGCCGCCGAACTCCGGATCGGCGTTCACCACCCGGATGGCGCCCACGAGCTCGCTCACGTCGAGCTTGGCGTCGTCCTGGCCGATCGCCTTGAGGACGGGTGCGGCCGCCTTCTTCGCGGCGTCCACGCTCACCGGATCGCCCTCGGCGTCCGCGGAGCCCTGGGGGGCCTCGGAGTTTCCGTCGCTCGCGCAGACCGTGGTGCTCCGGCAGTCGTCGGTGCCGGCCGCGAAGCGGCTGAACGTCCAGATGCCCGGCGCCTTCTTGTTCACCTGGAGACTCGGACCGGAACCGTCCTTGGTGCCCCCGACCTTCCAGGCGTCACCCTCCGCCGCCGGCTTGCCCTCCACATCGAGGGCCTTCGCCAGTGCGGCCACCTCGGCCGTCGTGACCTCGCCCTTCGCGCGGTAGACCGGCGCGGACGAGGGGCCGTCGGGCAGCTTGCCGTCGGCCCGGTACGTCACGCCGTTCGGGTCGGGCTCGCCGGGCGCGATGCCGTTCGTGCCGCTCTCGGTGTAGCCGTCCAGGGCGAGCGGCGGCGGAGTGCTGTCGCCTCCCGGCGTACCGGAGCCGCCCCGGTCGTCGCCGCCACCGGACGCCGTCGTGGCGATGTACGCCCCGCCGCCCCCGATGAGCAGTACGGCGGCCGCGACCGAGGCGACGGCCACCGGGGTACGCCGCAGGCGCGGCCGGGCCGCTTCGTCATCGGGTCGCTCGGTGTTCACCGCATCGCTCCTTCTACCGCACCGCGGTCCCATGAGACCCGGCCCCGAACCAGGTCAGGGCACGTCAGGGTCGTATCCGGTATCCCCTGTACGGGGGACAGCCATGGGACGCGGCGGGGGAGCGCACGGTTCCCTGCGGGCGCCTTTTCTCTGCGGGCGCCCTCTCTGTGCGGGCGCCTCGCCCTGCGCGCGCCCTTTCCAGTCTGCTAGTCGCCGTACTCGGACATCGCGTCCAGGAGCCGCGCGGAGGTCTGGGGGACGGTCACGCCGTGGATGAGTGACGGAGACACCGGGCGGGGAGTGATCCGGGCGGGTGCGGTCCAGTGCGGCACCATCCGGGCGCAGTCACCGCGCAGCTCCGCGAGGCCGCCTTCGGGGTCGAGCGGAGCGGGGCCGTGGATCTTGAGGTTCGTCATAACGAAACCGTATGCACGGTGAGCCCTACGGAAAAAGCCCTACTATCGGGTAGTTCTGCCCAGAAGTGGAGGTGGGGGATCGACTCGACAGCAGGGGCCGACCCGATAGCGTGAACTGTCAATGCCCCTCCTCGCAGGAGTGTGTTCCTAGCCGTGCGTATCGCAGTCACCGGCTCCATCGCCACTGATCACCTCATGACCTTCCCCGGCCGTTTCTCGGACCAGCTGGTCGCGGACCAGCTGCACACGGTCTCCCTGTCCTTCCTGGTCGACAACCTGGACGTACGCCGGGGCGGCGTGGGCGCGAACATCGCCTTCGGCATGGGCCAGCTCGGCTCCTCGCCGATCCTGGTCGGAGCCGCGGGCGCCGACTTCGACGAGTACCGGGCCTGGCTGGACCGGCACGGCGTCGACACCGAGTCCGTACGCATCTCCGAGGTGCTGCACACCGCGCGCTTCGTCTGCACGACGGACGCCGACCACAACCAGATCGGCTCCTTCTATGCCGGTGCCATGAGCGAGGCCCGGCTGATCGAGCTCAAGGCGGTCGCCGACCGCGTGGGCGGTCTCGACCTCGTCGTCATCGGCGCCGACGACCCCGAGGCGATGCTCCGGCACACCGAGGAGTGCCGCTCGCGCGGGATCCCGTTCGCGGCCGACTTCTCCCAGCAGATCGCGCGCATGGGCGGCGAGGAGATCAGGATCCTGCTGGACGGGGCGACGTACCTCTTCTCCAACGAGTACGAGAAGGGGCTCATCGAGTCCAAGACCGGCTGGTCGGACGCCGAGATCCTCGCCAAGGTCGGCCACCGCGTGACCACGCTCGGCGCGCGCGGTGTACGCATCGAGTCCGCGGGCGAGGACCCGGTCGAGGTCGGTGTCCCCGAGGAGACGGGGAAGGCGGACCCGACGGGTGTCGGCGACGCGTTCCGTGCGGGCTTCCTCTCGGGCCTGGTCTGGGGTGTCTCGCACGAGCGCGCCGCCCAGGTCGGCTGCATGCTCGCCACGCTCGTCATCGAGACCGTCGGCACCCAGGAGTACGAGCTCCGCCGCACCCATTTCCTGGACCGCTTCACCAAGGCGTACGGCCATGAGGCGGCGTCGGAGGTCCAGGCGCACCTCGTGTAGGGCACCTTGCGCAGGCGCTCCGCTGGATGATCGTTGGAGCGGTGTGGGGGGTGGGATACCGCGTATCCCACCCCTTACGAGAGCCGCTTACGACAGCCGCCGCACCACGTACGCCGCGCCCCGCTCCTCCGGCTCCTCCCCGACGTACTCCTGTCCCCGCATCGCGCACCACGCCGGGATGTCCAGGCGGGCCGCCTCGTCGTCGGAGAGGACGCGGATCGTTCCGCCGAGGGGTACGTCGCCGATCACCTTGGCGAGCTCGATGACCGGGATGGGGCAGCGCTTGCCGAGGGCGTCCACGACGAGGGTGTCCTCGGCGGCGGGCGCCTTCGGTGCGTGGACCGGCGCACCCAGCTTCTCGCGGACCGCCGAGACCGCGCCCGGCAGCACCTCCAGGAAGCGATCCACGTCCTCCGCGGGCGTGCCCAGCGGCAGTGACACCCGGACGTTGCCCTCCGTCAGCACCCCCATGGCCTTCAGGACGTGGCTGGGTGTCAGCGTGCTGCTCGTGCAGGACGATCCGGACGACACGGAGAAACCCTCGCGGTCCAGCTCGTGCAGCAATGTCTCTCCGTCGACATAGAGACAGGAGAAGGTGAGCAGGTGAGGGAGCCGGTGCACCGGGTCGCCCACCACCTCCACATCCGGGACCAGTTCCGGCACCCGCGCGCGGATCCGGTCCGTCAGCTCCCGCAGACGGGCCGACTCGGCGGCCGCCTCCGCGCGTACGGCACGCAGCGCGGCCGCCGCGGCGACGATCCCCGGGATGTTCTCGAAGCCGGGAGCACGCCCCGACTCCCGTTCGTCGACGGGGCCTTGAGGCGCGTACCGAACTCCCTTGCGCACGACGAGAAGTCCGACACCGGGTGGGCCGCCCCATTTGTGGGCGCTGCCCGTCAGGAGGGACCAGTCGCCCTCGACCGGCCCCCAGGCCAGCGACTGCGCCGCGTCGACCAGTAGGGGTACACCCGCCTCGCGGCATGCGGCGGCGACCGCGGCGACCGGCTGCTCCGTGCCCACCTCGTGGTTGGCCGACTGGAGGCAGGCGAGCGCGGTGTCGGGACGGAGGGCGCCGGCGTACGCGTCGGAGGAGACGGCGCCCGCGCGCGAAACGGGCACTTCGGTCACCGAGCCGCCCTCGGCCTGGTGGACCTGGGCCGCGTGAAGCACCGAAGAGTGTTCGACGGCGGACACGATCAGGTGACGTCCGGCCCGGCGGCGCCCGGCCAGTGCCCCGGTGATCCCGGAGTGCACGGCCCGTGTACCGGAGGAGGTGAAGACCAGCTCGTCCGGGCGGCAGCCCACCGAGTCGGCGGCCGCCTCGCGCGCCGCGTCGAGCAGCCGCCGGGCGCGCCGGCCCTCCCGGTAGAGGCGGGCGGGGTCGGCCCACCCCTCGTCGAGCGAGGCCTGCAGGGCCTGCCGGGCGACGGGGTGCAGGGGAGAGGAGGAGGCGGCGTCGAAGTAGGACACATCCCCAACGCTAGCGCTCCGCTGGGGACGGGGTACGGGGGTGGGGCGCGTTGTTCGTACGGAAGGTGCGGGTTGTGCGTGGCTGGTCGCGCCCACGCGGCGGAGCCGCACATGTCGCTGCCCCGCGCCCCTTACGGGGGCGCTGTTGGAGCCGCGTGGTGTCATGGCATTCCGCGTGCGGAATGGGTCGGTCCGGCTCTTTGAGGAGTCGGGCGGCGCGTTGGGTACCCTCCCCGCGTGACCTCAAATTGCGTCCAGTAGGGTTTGGTCCGCATAAACATCCAAACCCCTGCCCGACGCAGGGCGGCGACCGACCAGCGAGAAGGCCGCAGCCAACAGCGCGGGCGAGACTCTCGGGAAGGCGCTACGTGAGTCCCAACGGCTCCGACCGCTCGCCGCGGCGCCCGATGCGGCGGAAGCTGCTGCAGGCACTGACTGCGGGCCTGGTCCTGGCGACCGCCACCGGTTGCACATACAAGGATTTCCCCCGCCTTGGTATGCCCACCCCGACCACGGAAGAGGCTCCGAGGATCCTCTCCCTGTGGCAGGGTTCGTGGGCGGCCGCACTCGCCGTCGGCGTGCTCGTGTGGGGCCTGATCCTGTGGAGCGTCATCTTCCACCGGCGAAGCCGCACCAAGGTCGAGATCCCCCCACAGACCCGGTACAACATGCCGCTCGAGGCGCTGTACACCGTGGTCCCGCTCATCATGGTCTCGGTGTTCTTCTACTTCACCGCGCGCGACGAGGCGAAACTCCTCGACACCGCCAAGAAGCCCGACGTCACGGTCAACGTGGTCGGCTTCCAGTGGAGCTGGTGCTTCAACTACGTCGAGAACGTGCCAGGTTCCAGCGGTGACGCGAAGACCGACAAGAACCTGGACGCGATCCCGAACAAGTGGAAGAACCAGTTCCCGGCCAACGCGGGCGGCGTCTACACCTGCGGCACCCCCGGTGAGGAGAACCCGCAGACCCACAACCCCGGCCCGACCCTCTGGCTCCCCAAGGGCAAGACGGTCCGCTTCGTCCTCACCTCGCGTGACGTCATCCACTCCTTCTGGGTGGTGCCGTTCCTGATGAAGCAGGACGTCATCCCGGGCCACACCAACGCCTTCCAGGTGACCCCCAACCGTGAGGGCACCTTCCTGGGCAAGTGCGCCGAACTGTGCGGCGTCGACCACTCCCGGATGCTCTTCAATGTGAAGGTCGTCTCTCCCGAGCGCTACGAGGCCCACCTCAAGGAGCTCGCCGAGAAGGGCCAGACCGGTTACGTCCCGGCCGGCATTGAGCAGACGGAAGCCGAGAAGAACCGGGAGACGAACCAACTGTGAGCATCCTCAACGAACCTCAGGGTGCCGCCGCGGCTGAAGACTCGTACGAGAACGAGCTGCCGGTGCGGCGCAAGCAGCCCGGTAACGTCGTGGTCAAGTGGCTCACCACCACGGACCACAAGACGATCGGCACGCTGTATCTGGTCACGTCGTTCGCGTTCTTCGTCATCGGCGGCGTGATGGCCCTGCTGATGCGCGCCGAGCTGGCACGTCCGGGCAACCAGCTCATGACGAACGAGCAGTTCAACCAGGCGTTCACGATGCACGGCACGATCATGCTGCTGATGTTCGCGACGCCGCTGTTCGCCGGCTTC
>NZ_VCHX02000284.1 GCF_005768555.2 Streptomyces sporangiiformans | reverse complement strand
GGGGCGCCGACCGGGGCGAGCGCGGTGCTCAAGTGCTCGGCGAGGGCGGCGGGGGTGGGGTGGTCGTAGACGAGGGTGGACGGCAGTCGCATGCCGGTGGCCCCGGAGAGGGAGTTGCGCAGTTCGACCGAGGTGAGGGAGTCGAAGCCCAACTCGCGGAAGGCACGGGCGGGTTCGACGTCGTCGGGGCTCGGGTGGTTGAGCACATGGGCGATGTGGGCCCGGACGAGGTCGAGCAGGGCCTGGCGCCGGTCGGTCTCGCCGAGGGCCGCGATCCGGTCGGCGAGGTCTGTGTCGCCTGCGCGCTCCGGTTCGGTGCGGCGGGCGTGGTTGAGGATCCGCTCGAGGTCGGGGAGGGCCGCGTAGAGGCGGCGCGGCCGTTCCCTGGCGAGTTCGGCGCCGAACAGCTCCCAGTCCGTGTCGGTGATCACGAGAGTGGCGTCGTCGTGGTCGAGGGCCTGCTGGAGCGCGGCGACGGCGGTATCCGGGTCCATGAGCCGTACGCCCTGCCGTTCGAGGCGTGCGCCGATGGCTCCGTCGGCCATGCCGCCGTCCGCCCAGCCGCTCCAGGCGATGGCGGTGGCGGGCAGGCCGCGGGCGCGCCGGTCCTCGGCCAGGGCGTCCAGGAAGGCGTTGCCGGGCGCGTAGTTGCCGTGTCCGGCGCTGCCGAAGGTGCCGGAGGTCGAGGAGAACAGGACGAAGGCGGACAGGTCGAGGCCGGCCGTGGCGGCGTCGAGGTTGAGGGCGCCGCCCACCTTGACGCGCAGGACGTCGGCGAGGCGCTGGGGGGTGAGGGCGCCGATGACGCCGTCGTCGAGCACGGCGGCGGTGTGGAAGACGGAGGTGAGGGGGCGCTCGGCCGGTATGGCGGCAAGGAGCCGGGCGAGGTCGTCTGCGTCGGCGATGTCGCAGGCCACGACATCGGCGTGGGCGCCGAGTTCGGCGAGTTCGGCGGCGAACTCGGTTGCGCCGGGGGCGTCCGGGCCGGAGCGGCTGACCAGCAGCAGGTGACGAGCGCCGGAGCGAGCCAGCCGGCGGGCGACGTGGCGTCCGAGCGCGCCGGTGCCACCGGTGATCAGCGCGGTTCCCTCCGGCTGCCAGGTGCGGCGGCCGGGCAGGGCGCCGGTGGCGGCGCGGACGAGGCGGCGGCCCAGGACTCCGCCGGGGCGGATCGCCACCTGGTCCTCGTGGTCGTGGCCGGCGAGGACGCCGACGAGCCGGCCGGCAGCGGTGTCATCGAGGACGGCGGGCAGGTCCACCAAGCCGCCCCAGCGGTCGGCTTGTTCGAGGGCGACGACGCGGCCGAAGCCCCAGACGAGGGACTGGATGACGGACTGGTGGGGGGCGGCGGCGCCTTCCTGCGGGCGGGTGGCCACGGCCCCGCGGGTGGCGAACCACACCGGCACGGCGGCGGCGAGGTCGTCGAGCGCCTGGACGAGAGCGACGGTGGCGGCGAAGCCGCGCGGCAGCTCCGGGTGGTGGGCCAGCGGCTCCTCGTCGAGGGCCAACAGGGACAGCAGGCCCGCCGCTTGGCCGTCGGAGGCGGCGAGGGTGGCCTCAAGGACGGCGGCGAGGGCGGCGCGGTCGTCGGCGCAGTCCACCACGACCGGTACGGGGTCCGCACCCGCGCGTTCCAGGGCCGTGATGAGGGCCGTGGCCTCCTGGCTCTGCTCGTGGCCCCGCGGGACGACGACCGGCCACGTGCCGGTCAGGGTGGCGGCCGGGGGTTCGCCGAGAGGGTGCCAGGTGATGCGGTAGCGCCAGGAGTCGGCGGTGGCGGCCCCGGCGGCACGACCGCGATAACGGGCCAGTGCGGGTGCGAGTGAGGAGACCGCGGTCTCGTCGAGTTCGAGGGCGGCGGCCAGGGTCGTGAGGTCACCGCTCTCGACGGCTTCCCAGAACGGGGCGTCGGCGGTGTCTCGGTGGGGGGCGGCCGGGGGTGCGAACTCGGGCCAGTAGCGGCGGCGTTGGAAGGCGTAGACCGGCAGGTCGACCCGTTCGCCGGGTCCGCCGAGTGCGCCGGTCCAGTCGACGCGGCCGCCACGTACGGCCAGTTCGGCGAGGGACAGCAGGAACCGCGCGGGCCCGCCTTCGTTCCGGCGGAGGGTACCGAGGACAGCGGTGTGCGGGGCGCCGACGGCGTCCAGGATGTCCGCGACGGTGGTGGTCGCCACGGGGTGCGGGCCGACCTCGACGAACACGCCGTGGTCCGCGGCGGCGAGTGCCTTGACCGTGTCTTCGAGGAGGACGGTCTCGCGGATGTTGCGGTACCAGTAGCCGGCGTCGAGTTCTGTGGTGTCCTCGATCCTGCCGCCGGTGACCGTGGAGTAGAACGGCACGTCGGCGGCCCGGGGGGTGATGTCCCCGAATCCGGTCAGCAGCGCGTCGCGGATCTCCTCGATCTGGACCGAGTGCGAGGCGTAGTCGATGGGGACGCGGCGGGCACGTACCCCTGCGGCGGTGAGTTCGGCGAGGAGCCCGGTGAGCGGGGCCTCCTCCCCCGACACGACCACGGTCCGGGGGCCGTTGAGGCCGCCCACCGAGAGCTGTCCGTCCCAGCGGGCGAGGTACTCCTTCACCTCGTCGAGCGGCAGCGGTACGGAGAGCAGGCCGCCCCGTCCGGCCAGGGCGGTCAGCGCGCGGGAGCGGGCGACGACGACACGGGCAGCGTCCTGGAGGGACAGCGCGCCGGCGACGTGGGCCGCCGCGATCTCGCCCTGGCTCTGGCCGACGACGGCGGCGGGCCGTACCCCGCACGACTGCCACAGCCGGGCCAGGGCCACGCACACCGTGAACAGGGTGGGCTGGACGATGTCGACGCGGTCCAGCGGCGGGGCGCCCTCGGCGCGCCGGAGCACGTCGAGGACCTTCCAGTCGGTGAACGCCTCCACCGCCAGGGCCACTTCGGTGAAGTGGGCGCGGAACCGCTCGTCCCCGTCGAGGAGTTCGGTGGCCATCTCCTCCCATTGCGGGCCCTGGCCGGGGAAGAGGAAGACGGGGCCGCCCTCGGTGTCGGCGGCGCCGCGCACCACCCCGGGCGCCGGGGTGCCCTCGCTCAGTGAGGTGAGGCCGCGCAGCAGTTCGCCGTGGTCGCGTGCGACGACGACGGCACGGTGTTCGAGGGCGGGGCGGGTCGTCGCGAGCGACCAGGCGAGATCGAGGGGGCGCCGGGTGCGCCCGGGGCCGGAGTTCACGTGCTCGCGCAGCCGCGCGGCCTGGGCGCGCAGCGCGGCTTCGGTGCGTCCCGAGACGGCGAAGGGCAGGGGGCGGCCAGTGGAGGCGGGCGCCTTCGGCTCGCCGTGTCCGGCGTCTACGGCGTCCCTGGTGTCTCCGGCGTGGCCGTCGTCTCCGGGGTCGCCGTCGTCTTCGGCGTTCCCCGATGCGGCCTGTTCGATGATCACATGCGCGTTGGTGCCGCTGACCCCGAAGGACGACACGCCCGCGCGCCGGGGCCGGTCGGTCCCGGGCCATGGGCGGGCCTCGGCGAGCAGTTCGACACGGCCGCTGGTCCAGTCGACGTGTGTGGAGGGTTTGTCCACGTGCAGGGTCGCCGGAAGTGTCCCCTCACGCAGGGCCAGGACCATCTTGATGACGCCGGCGACGCCCGCGGCGGCCTGGGTGTGGCCGATGTTGGACTTCACCGAGCCCAGCCGCAGCGGCCGGTCCCCCGGCCGGTCCTGGCCGTAGGTCGCGAGCAGCGCCTGCGCCTCGATGGGGTCGCCCAGCGTGGTACCGGTGCCGTGCGCCTCGACGGCGTCCACGTCCGCCGGGGAGAGGCCGGCCGCGGTCAGCGCCTGCCAGATGACGCGCTGCTGAGAGGGGCCGCTGGGCGCCGTGAGTCCGTTGGAGGCGCCGTCCTGGTTGACGGCGGAGCCGCGGACCACGGCAAGCACGGGGTGACCGTTGCGGCGCGCGTCGGAGAGCCGTTCGACGACGAGGACGCCCGCGCCCTCGCCCCAGGCGGTGCCGTTCGCGGCGTCCGCGAAGGCCCTGCAGCGGCCCTCGGCGGACAGCCCGCGCTGACGGCTGAACTCCAGGAACACGGTCGGTGTCGACATCACCGTGACGCCGCCGGCGAGGGCGAGGTCGCACTCGCCGGAGCGCAGCGCCTGGGCGGCCAGGTGCAGGGTCACCAGGCTGGAGGAGCAGGCCGTATCCACGGAGACGGCCGGGCCCTCCAGGCCGAGGGTGTACGAGACACGTCCGGACAGCACGCTGGGCGAGTTGCCGACGCCGTCGTCCCCCGCGTTGGCCGACAGGGCGAGCAGGGTCGGATAGTCCTGCAGGTTGGTGCCGGCGAACACGCCTGTCCGGCTGCCGCGCAGGGCGAGCGGGTCGATGCCGGCGCGCTCCAGCGCCTCCCAGCAGATCTCCAGCAGCAGCCGCTGCTGCGGGTCCATGCCGACGGCGTCCCTGGGGGAGATACCGAAGAAGCCGGCGTCGAAGTCGGCGACCCGGTCGAGGAATCCGCCGGTGCGCGTGTAGCTCTTGCCGGGTGTACCGGGTTCGGGGTCGTACAGCGCGTCGGTGTCCCAGCCCCGGTCGTGGGGCCATTCAGTCATGGCGTCGGTGCCGGAACTCAGCAGGCGCCACAGGCCCTCGGGGTCGGCGACCCCGCCGGGAAAGCGGCACCCCATGGCGACGATCGCCACGGGCTCCAGCTCCTGGTTCCGCTCCTCCGCCTCGCGCAGCCGCTGCCGCGTCTGGTGCAGATCGGCGGTGACCTTCCTCAGGTAGCCGAGGAGCTTCTCCTCATCGCTCATGCGTGTTCATCCGTTCCCCGGTCCCGTGCACTCCTGTGCAGTGCGGTGCAGTGCGTTGTGCGCGTGGTGTGTGCGTGGTGCGTGGTGCGCTGTGCTGCGTGCTCAGGAGATTCCAAGATCGTTCTCGATGAAGTCGAAGATCTCGTCCGCCGCGGCGGAGTTGATGCGGTCGGTGATGTCGTCCGTTGCCGTGGCGCCGTCGGCCGCCGGGGCGCCGGCGGTGCCGTCTGCGCCGTTCCACCGGGCCAGCAGGGCCCGTAGCCGTACGCCGATGCGGTCGCGGCGGGTGTCGTCGGCGTCCAGCGTCGCCAAAGACGCCTCCAGCCGGTCGAGTTCGGCGAGCACGCCGC
The DNA here is from genome assembly GCF_005768555.2 of Streptomyces sporangiiformans. Taxonomy (GTDB): domain Bacteria; phylum Actinomycetota; class Actinomycetes; order Streptomycetales; family Streptomycetaceae; genus Streptomyces; species Streptomyces sporangiiformans. The sequence continues at coordinate 8,654 of NZ_VCHX02000284.1, read as the reverse complement.
CACCGTCCGTGCCGTCCGCGCCGTCGGTGAGCCTGCCGCGCAGATACCGGGCGAGGGCCGTCGCGTCGGGCTGGTCGAAGAGCAGTGTGGCGGGGAGCTGGAGCCCGGTGACGGCGCCGAGCCGGTTACGCAGTTCGACCGCCATCAGGGAGTCGAAGCCGAGGGCGTTGAAGGCCCTGGTGGCGCCGATGCTGTCGGTCGAGGCGTGTCCGAGGACCCCGGCGACCTGGGTGCGCACCAGCGTGACGAGGGTCCGTTCCCGCTCGTCGGCGGTGAGTCCGGCCAGCCGGGCCCGCAGCGCTTCCCCGGCGTTCTCCTCCTCCACCGCCGCCGGGTGCGCCGCCGCCAAGTCCCGTACCTCGGGGATGTCCGACAGCAGCGGGCTGCGACGGACCGAGGTGAAGCCGGGGGCGAACCGCGCCCAGTCCACGTCGACGACGGCGAGGGCCGCCTCGCGGCGGGCGACGGCCCGTCCGATGGCCTCGGGTGCCCGGCCGGGGTCCAGCGGGTTGAGGCCGCTGCGGCGCATGCGCTGTTCGGTGTCGGCGTTCTCGACGGCCATGCCGCCACCGGCCCACGGCCCCCAGGCGAGGGAGGTCGCGGGCAGTCCCGCGGCGAGCCGCTGCTGGGCGAGGGCGTCCAGGAAGGCGTTGGCGGCGGCGTAGTTAGCCTGGCCGATGGAGCCGAGGGTGCCCGAGACGGAGGAGAACAGCACGAAGGCGGAGAGTTCGCGTGCGCGGGTGAGTTCGTGGAGGTTGTGCGCGGCGGTCAGCTTCGGCCGCAGCACGGTCTCCAGGCTCTCCGGTGTGAGCGTGTCGAGCAGGCGGTCGTCGAGGACACCGGCGGTGTGCACCACCGCGTCCACGGGGTGCTCGGCCAGCAGCCGGGCCAGTGCCTCGCGGTCGGCCACGTCGCAGGCGGCGACGACCAGTTCGACGTCGAAACCGGCGACGGCGGCTTCGAGTTCGGCGCGGCTCTCGGTGCTGCCGCCGCTGCGGCTGACCACGAGCAGCCGGTCCGCGCCCTGTTCTGCGAGCCAGGCAGCGGTCCGTACGCCAAGTGCGCCGGTGCCGCCGGTCAGCAGAACGGTGCCGCTCCAGGAGGGAGCCCGGCCGGCGGCGCCGGAGTGCGCGGCGCGCACGAGCCGGCGCAGGAAGGTCCCGGATCCGCGGACCGCCACCTGGTCCTCGCCGCCCCGGCCGCCGAGCACCGCGCACACGCGCCGGGCGACGTCTTCGGACACCTCGGTGCCGGTGCCTGTTCCGGTATCGGTGCCGGTGCCGGTGCCGGTGGCGGTATCGGTGCCGGTGCCGGTCGGCAGGTCCAGAAGGCCGCCCCACAGCCGCGGGTGCTCCAGAGCGACGGTGCGTCCCAGCCCCCAGACGGCTGCCTGTTCGGGCGAGGCGGGGGCCTCCTGCTCGTGGACGCCGACGGCGCCCGCGGTCAGGCACCACAGCGGTGCGGCGGAGGTGCCGAGCGCCCCGTCGGCGAGCGCCTGGACGAGGGCGGCGGTGGCGGCCAGACCGCGCGGGGTGGACGGGTGGCCGGGCAGCGGCCGTTCGTCGGCGGCCAGCAGCGAAAGCACTCCGCTGACGGGCCTGTCCTGGTCGTCATCGTCGAGGATTCCGGTGAGCTGTTCGCCGAGTTGCTTGCGGTCGGTCTCGGCGCATTCCACGGGGACGAGGACGGTGCGGGCGCCGTGGGCGGCGAGCGCGTCGGCGACGGACGCGGTCCACGCACCGTCGGCCAAGTGGGCGGGCACCGGCAGCAGCCAGGTTCCGGACAAGGACGCGGCGGTCTGGTCGGCGGCCGGTGTCCATACGACGCGGTGCTCCCAGGCGTCGGCCTCGGACCGCTCCCGCAGGCCGCGGCGCCAGGACGCCAGCGCGGGCATCACCTCGCGGAGCGAGGCGTTCTCGTCGAGGCCGAGCCGGGCGGCCAGTTCACCGACCGCGTCCTGTCCAGCCTGATCGGCCTCTTCGGCGTGGTGTTCAGCCTGTTCGGCCTGTTCGACGAGGTCCCAGAACTGTGTGTCCTCGGCCGGGGCGGCGGGCGCGGCCGTGGGCTCCAGCCAGTACCGCTCGCGCTGGAAGGCGTACGACGGCAGCTCCGTACGGCGCGCGTCGTCGCCGTGGAGCCGGGCCGGGTCGAGACCGTGGCCCCGGGCGTGCAGGTGGCCCGCGGCGAGCAGCGCGGTGCGCGGCTCGGGCAGGTCCCGGCGCAGCAGCGGTACGGCGAGGACGGCGGACGTCTCGCGCACGCTGTCGAGGACCATCGTGGTGAGGGTGGCGTCGGGGCCCAACTCAAGGTAAGTGGTGACGCCTTGGTCCTCCAGGGTGCGTACGCCGTCGCAGAAGCGGACGGCTTCCCGGACGTGCCGGACCCAGTAGGCCGCCGAGCACAACTCGTCCTCGGTGGCGGTGTGCCCGGTCAGGTTGGAGACGACGGGCACCGCGGGCGGTGCGAAGTCCACGCCCGTCGCGACCTGTTCGAACTCGGCGAGCATGGCGTCCATCCGGCTGGAGTGGAACGCGTGGCTGACCCGCAGTCGCCGGGTCTTGCGGCCTCGTGCGGCGAACTCCGCGGCGATCCGGTCGACTTCGTCCTCGTCGCCGGACAGCACCACCGAGGCCGGGCCGTTGAGCGCGGCGATCCCGGCCCGCGCGCCGAGGCCGTCGTGGCCGTCGTGGCCGTCGTGGCCGTCGAAGTGGGGCCGTACCTCGTCCTCGGTGGCTTCCACGGCGATCATGGCACCGCCTTCCGGCAGCGCCTGCATCAGCCGGCCGCGGGCGGCCACCAGCCGGCACGCGTCCGGGAGGGGCAGCACGCCCGCGGCGTGGGCGGCGGTGAGTTCGCCGATGGAGTGGCCCATGAGGACGTCCGGACGGGCGCCCCAGGACCGTACGAGGGCGTGCATCGCGGTGCCGACGGCGAACAGGGCTGCCTGGGTGTAGGCGGTGCGGTCGAGCAGGGCCGCCTCCGCGGAGCCCTCGGGGGCGAAGACGACGGTGCGCAGCGGAGGGCCGCCGAGGTGGTCAAGGTGCCGGTCGAGTTCGGCGCAGACCTCGTCGAAGGCCCGGGCGTAGGCGGGGTGGGTGTCGTAGAGCCCGCGGCCCATGCCGGGGCGCTGGGCGCCCTGGCCGGGGAAGAGGAAGGCGGTCCGGCCGCCCGTGTCCGCGGCGCCCTGCGCGACGTACGGTGCGTTCTCGCCCGCGGCGACGGCCGCGAGCCCGGCGAGCAGCTCCTCGTGGTCCTCGGCCACGACGACCGCCCGGTGGTCCAGGGCGTGGCGGGTGACGGTCAGGGAGTGGCCGAGGTCGCGCGGGTCGGCGTCGGGGTGCGCGAGGACGTGGGCGCGCAGCCGGGCGGCCTGGTCGCGCAGGGCGTCCGGGGTGTGTCCGGAGACGGTGAACGCGTGGGGTCCGGCGGCCGGTTCGCGCGGCTCCTCGGGGCGCCGTACGGCGGGTGCTTCCTCCAGGACGACGTGGGCGTTGCTGCCGCTGATGCCGAAGGACGACACGCCCGCGCGGCGCGGTCGGCCGACGTCGGCCGGCCAGGCGCGGGGTTCGGTGAGCAGTTCGATGGTCCCGTCGGACCAGTCGATGTGCGGGGACGGTTCGTCGATGTGCAGGGTGCGGGGCAGTTCGCCGTGGCGCATGGCCATGACCATCTTGATGACGCCCGCGGCGCCCGCCGCCGCCTGTGTGTGCCCGAAGTTGGACTTGGCCGAGCCCAGCCACAGCGGCCGGCCTTCGGGCCGGTCCTGACCGTACGTGGCGAGCAGGGCCTGCGCCTCGATGGGGTCGCCGAGCGTGGTGCCGGTGCCGTGGGCCTCCACGGCGTCCACGTCGGCGGCGGTCAGGCCCGCGGAGCCGAGCGCCTGGCGGATGACGTGCCGCTGGGAGGTGCCGCTGGGGGCGGTGAGTCCGTTGCTCGCGCCGTCCTGGTTGGTGGCGGAGCCGCGCACCACGGCCAGGACCGGGTGGCCGTTGCGCTCGGCGTCCGAGAGCCGCTCCAGGAGCAGGACGCCGACGCCCTCGGAGAAGCTGGTGCCGTCGGCCGAGGCGGCGAAGGCTTTGCAGCGGCCGTCCGCGGCGAGCCCGTTCTGCGCGGTGAACTCGGTGTAGGTGCCCGGGGTCGCCATCACGGTGACACCGCCGGCGAGCGCCATGGAGCACTCACCCTGCCGCAGGGCGTGCGCGGCCAGATGGAGGGCGACGAGCGCGGAGGAGCAGGCGGTGTCGATGGTCATGGCCGGGCCTTCGAGGCCGAAGGTGTAGGCGACACGGCCGGAGATGACGCTGCCGGACACCCCGAGGCCGATGTAGCCCTCCATGCCCTCGGGGATGTCGGCGAGTCCGGAGGCGTAGCCGGAGCCCATGGCGCCGACGAACACTCCGGTGCGGGTGCCGCGCCGGGAGAGCGGGTCGATACCGGCGCGTTCGAAGACCTCCCAGGAGCTCTCCAGCAGCAGCCGCTGCTGGGGGTCCATGGCCAGGGCCTCGCGCGGCGAGATGCCGAACAGCGCGGCGTCGAAGTGGGTGGCGCCGTACAGGAATCCGGCCTGGAGGCCGGCCAGCCGGTCCAGGTCCCAGCCGCGGTCGGTGGGGAACGCGGAGATGGCGTCGCCGCCCTCGCTGACGAACCGCCACAGGTCCTCGGGGGAGGCGACCCCGCCGGGGTACTGGCAGGCCATGCCGACGATCACGACGGGGTCGTCGTCGGCCGCGGCAAGCGCGCCGTCGGCGGTGTCCACGCCGGTTCCGGCGATCTCGTCGCGCAGGTGGCGGGCGAGCGCGGTGGGCCTCGGGTGGTCGAAGACGAGGGTGGCGGGCAGCCTCAGGCCGGTCTCGGCACCGAGCCGGTTGCGCAGCTCGACGGAGGTGAGCGAGTCGAAGCCGAGGTCCTGGAAGGACTGTTCGATGCCGACGGCCCCGGGAGCGCCATGGCCGAGGGCGGTGGCGGCGTGCTTGCGGACGATGTCGAGCAGCACGCGTTCCTGCTCACCCGCGTCGAGCCCGGCCAGTCGCCGGGCGAGACCGGAGGCGTCACCGGTGGCCGCCTCGACGGTGCGCCGGGCGGGGGCCCGGACGAGGCCGCGCAACAGCACCGGCAGACGGCCCGCGGCGGCGGCGCCGCGCAGAGCGGCGAGGTCGAGGCGGAGCGGAGCGAGCAGTGCTTCGCCTTCGCCTGCGTCGCCTTCGCCTGCGTCGAGTTCGCCTGCTTCGGGTTCACCTGCTGCGAGGGCGGCGTCGAACAGGGCGAGGCCCTGCTCGGCGGTGAGCGGGGGCAGGCCGGTGGCGGAGATACGGTTCAGGTCGCCGTCGCGCAGGCGGCCGGACATACCGCCGATCACGCCGTCGGTCACGCCGTCGGTTACGCCGTCTGATCCGGCCCACAGGGTCCAGGCGAGGGAGACGGCGGGCAGGCCCTGGGCGCGACGGTGGTGGGCCAGCGCGTCGAGGAAGGTGTTGGCGGCCGCGTAGTTGGCCTGCCCGGCACCACCGAGGAGGCCGGCGGCGGAGGAGAAGAGCACGAACGCGGACAGGTCCAGGTCCTTCGTCGCCTCGTGCAGGTTGAGCGCGGCGAGCGCCTTGGGGCGCAACACCCGCTCCAGCCGCTCGTCGGTGAGCGAGTCGAGGACTCCGTCGTCCAGAACGCCCGCGGTGTGGACGACTGCGCGCAGCGGGCGGCCGGCAGGGACACGGGCGAGGAGCGCGGCGAGGGCGTCGCGGTCGGCGGCGTCGCAGGCCTCGACGGTCACCTCGGCGCCCAGGGCGGCCAGTTCGGCGTGCAGCTCCGCCGCACCGGGGGCGTCGGGGCCCCGGCGAGAGGCCAGGACGAGACTGCGGACGCCGTGCCGGGTGACGAGGTGGCGGGCGACGAGGGCGCCGAGGGCGCCGGTGCCGCCCGTGATGAGGACGGTGCCGTCGGGGTCCCAGTCCGCTTCGCCGGTGCCGCCGGCAGGGGCTTCGCTGGCCCCGCCGGTACGGGCCAGGCGCGGGACGAGCACTTCGCCGTTCCGCAGGGCGAGTTGGGGCTCGCCGGCCGCCTCGGCCAGGGCGACGGCGGCGGGCAGCGCAGTCCTGAGTGCGGTCCCGAGTGCGGTCCCCGGGGCGTCGTCGACGTCGAGCAGGAGGAGCCGGCCGGGGTTCTCGGACTGGGCGGACCTGATCAGGCCCCACACGGCCGAGGCGGCCAGGCCCGGTACGTCCTCGCCGGTACGGGTGGCGACGGCGCCGCGGGTGACGACGACGAGCCGGGCGTCGGCGAAACGGTCGTCGGCGAGCCAGTCCCGCACAGTGCGCAGGACGTGCGCGGCGACGGTGCCGGGGTCGGCGTCCTCGGCGGGCGTACAGGGCAGTACGACCATGCGGGGAGCGTCGGGCAGGTCGGCGAGCGAGGCGGCCGGCGAGGCGGCGGGCGTCCAGCCCTGGTCGGGTCCGACGGCTTCGTCGCCGAGGACGTACAGACCGTCGAGGGCCGGCGCGTCTGCCACCGACGTGGCGGGCGCGGCCGGCGTCGAGCCCGCGGGCGTCCAACGGACGCCGTAGAGCAGGCCGTCGGCGGGATCCGCGGCGGTGCGCAGGCCGTCGGTCGAGACCGTGCGGGAGACCAGGGTGTCGACCGCGGCGACGGGCTGTCCCGTCGAGTCGGCGATCCACAGTCCGACGCCGTTCGCTCCCGCGGGGGTGATCCGCACCCGCAGGGCGGTGGCGCCGACCGCGTACAGCCGGACCCCGCTCCAGGCGAAGGGCAGGCTGACGCCGTTGCCCGTGCGCTCCCCCGCCGGAGCCGCGAGCTGCGCGTGCAGGGCCGCGTCCAGCAGCGCGGGATGAAGGCCGAAGCGAGCCGCCTCCTTGTGCTGGTCCTCGGGCAGGGCGACCTCGGCGTACCAGTGGCCGTCGTGCCGCCATACGCTCGTGAGGCCCTGGAAGACCGGGCCGTACTGATAGCCGGTTTCAGCGAGCGCGGCGTAGAAACCGTCGAGGGTGACGGGCTCGGCGCCGTCCGGTGGCCAGGCGGCCAGTTCGAAGGACGGCCGGGTGGTGTGGTCGGTGGCGAGGGTGGCGGAGGCGTGCCGCGTCCACTCGGCGCCCTCGTCCGCCCCACTCTCCGGCCGCGCGTACACGGCGAGCGGGCGGCGGCCGGAGGCGTCGGGCGCGCCGATGGCCAGTTGGAGCTGGACGGCCCCCTTCTCCGGGAGGACGAGCGGGGCTTCGAGGGTCAGCTCCTCCAGCAGGTCGCAGCCGACCTCGTCGCCGGCGCGCAGGGCGAGTTCGGCGAACGCGGTGCCGGGCAGCAGGACGGCGTCCGACACGGTGTGGTCGACGAGCCAGGCGTGGGACTTCACGGACAGGCGGCCGGTGAGCAGGACCTGGTCGTTGTCCGCGACCCGCACGACGGCGCTCAGCAGCGGGTGCCCGGCACTGCCGAGTCCCGCGGCGGCGACGTCGCCGAGGGGCTGGTCGGCCATGCGGAGCCAGTAGCGGTCGCGCTGGAACGCGTACGTCGGCAGCTCGACGCGACGGCCGGTGCGCCCGCCCGGGGTGTCGGTGCCCCGCGTGCCCAGGACGGTCTCCCAGTCCACGGGGGCACCGTGCGCGAAGGCGCCCGCCACGGCGGTGAGCAGGGTGCGGGCCTCGGGCCGGTCCTTGCGCGCGGTGGCGAGGCAGACCCGTTCGGTGGTGTCGTCGGGCAGACAGGCCTGGGCCAGGGCGGTCAGGGTGCTGTCCGGGCCGACCTCCAGGAAGCGGCTGACGCCGTGGCCGGCGAGCCAGGCGATGCCGTCGGCGAAGCGGACGGACTGCCGCAGGTGCCGTACCCAGTAGTCGGGCGAGCCGAGTTCGTCCGGCGTGGCGGCCTGTCCGGTGACGTTCGAGACGACGGTGATCCGGGGCCGGCGGTAGGCGACTTGTTCGGCGACCGCGCGGAACTCGTCGAGTACGGCGTCCATGCGGGCGGAGTGGAAGGCGTGGCCGGTCCGCAGCCGCTTGGTGCGCCGGCCCTGGTCGGCCAGGTGCCGTGCGATCTGTTCGACGGCGGCCTCGTCGCCCGAGAGGACGGTGGCGCGGGGACCGTTGACGGCGGCGACGGAGACCGCACGGGTCGCGCCGCCGTGGGCAGCGCCACCATGGGCAGCGCTGTCGTAGGCCGCGGCCAGGGAGGCGACCTCGTCCTCCGATGCCTCCACCGAGATCATGGCGCCGCCCGGCGGCAGGGCCTGCATCAGCCGGCCACGGGCCGCGACCAGCCGGCAGGCGTCCGCCAGCGACCAGACGCCGGCGACGTGGGCGGCGACCAGCTCGCCGAGTGAGTGCCCCATGACGTACTTGGGCTTGACGCCCCAGGACTCCAGCAGGCGGTACAGGGCGACTTCGTGGGCGAACAGGGCGGGCTGGGTGAACTCGGTGCGGTCCAGCGCGTCCGCGTCGTCGCCGAAGACGACGTCCCGCAGGCCTTCGACGTGCGCGCAGACGGCGTCGAAGGCTTCCGCGAAGACGGGGAACGTCTCGTACAACTCCCGTCCCATGCCTAGGCGTTGGGTGCCCTGACCGGAGAAGAGGAAGGCGGTGGCGCCGCGCAGCGCGCGCCCGGTGACGGCGCCGGCGCCGGGCCCGGCGTCCCCGGCCTCCTCCGCGAGCGCGGCGAGG
>NZ_VCHX02000283.1 GCF_005768555.2 Streptomyces sporangiiformans | reverse complement strand
GGCGGAGCGCACACGTGCGCTCCGCCCCCCGGGCATTGCCGTATTACCGTCCCGCTGGGCAGGCGGGTGCACCAGCGGCGGCGCGCCCGCCGCGCCGGCGAACGCGAAGGCCATCATTGACAGCAGCTGGACGAGGAAGGAATGGTGTGGCGGCCCGGGTAGCCCTCCGCGTACGTGTTGGCCAACGCCGACCACAGCGAGCTGATATATTTGAAGTATGTCAGAGGCTGACGCCAACAGCCCCGCGCGAAGGAAGAGACGGCCGAAAAGATGAGCAGCTCCGAGGTCTCCACCGCGACTGATTCGGCGCCGATGTCATTGGCCGACCTGGCCTACGAGCGCCTTCAGGATCGATTGGTCATGCTCGACATCCGGCCCGGCGAGCCGATCAACGACAGCCAGCTTGCTGCGGAGATCGGCGTCGGACGCACTCCCGTTCGCGAGGCGCTCAAGCGACTCGAGACCGACCATCTCGTGGTGTCCTACCCGCGCCGGGGCACATTCGCCACCATCATCGACGTGACCGAGCTCGGCGCGATCTCCGACATCCGTGAGCAGCTCATGCCGTTCGCGGCACGGCGGGCCGCCGGCCATGCGAGTAGCGCCATGCGCGAGGAGCTGCGAGCCAAGGCCGACGAGGTGAGGAGCCTTGAGAGCCCTCGCGGTGATCGCACCGCAATGATGCGGATGGACATGTCGCTGCACCGGCTCATCTACAAGGCGGCAGGCAACCCACACCTCGAGGACGTGCTGATCCGCTACGACAACCTGGCCACCCGCATCTGGTGCCTGGTCATCGATCGGCTTCCTGACCTCGCACACCACGTCACCGAGCACACGGACCTGCTCAACGCCGTCGCTGACGGCGACGCCGACCGCGCCGAGCGTCTCACCCGCGAGCACATCGCCAGTTTTGCCCGTGAGATCCGCGGCGTGCTCTGACCGTCTGCGAGTTCGCCGCCCGGCTGCCGGACCGAGACTTCCACCCGCGCGGGGTGGGCGCCTGCATCTCGCTGTGCGGCGCCGCCCTGCCGCGCACCCGCTGCGCTGTACGAAGCGGCGCCGCGGCGCACCTGGAAACGCGGTCGGCCCCGCACCAGGGGCGACCGGCTGACCACCCCCGCCGAGCTTGCCGAGCGCGCGAAGAAGTCCGACTGGGAGCAGGCTGAGGTCGATCTGCGCGGGTGCACCGGGCGGCTGGTGCTGGTCCGTGGAAGAGCAATGCCCCCATGCCCGGAATCCGGCATGGGGGCACGCGTGCACGCGGTCTTTCGTCGGTCGGAGTGATCAGTCGTCGAAGAGGCCCTTCGGCTCCTCCGGGGCCTCGTGCTGCTCCGGCTCGGCCTCCGGTGCAGCGATGGGCTCCGGGGTCGGCGCCGGAGCCGCTGGCGTCGCCTCCGGGACGTCGAAGAGCGACCCGCTGGAGACCGGGTCGGCGGGTGGCTCGGCGGGTGCCTCGTCGAACAGTGAGCCGGCCGGGGCGGCCTGCACGGGCTCCGGCTCGGCAGTCGGCTCAGGACCGGGGGTGGCCGGCTCCTCCTGGATGTCGAAGAGGGATCCTGACGGCGCGGCCTTCGCGGTGGCTTCGGCTGTCGGCTCCGGCGTCCCGGTGGTCGCGGGCGCCGGTGCCTCGTCGGCCGGGATGTCGAAGAGCGACCCTCCCGGGGCGGTCGGCGCGGGAGAAGGTTCGGCTGTGGGCTCGTCGAAGAGTGAGCCGGCGGGGGCGGCAGGTTCGGCTGTGGGCTCGTCGAACAGTGAGCCGCCGGAGGTCGGTTTCGTGGGTGGCTTGGCGGGTGCTTCGTCGAAGAGTGAGCCGGCGGGGGCGGCAGGTTCGGCTGTGGGCTCGTCGAACAGTGAGCCGCCGGAGACCGGCTTGGCGGGTGGCTCGGCGGGGGCCTCGTCGAACAGCGACGCCCCGGCGGCGCCGGAGGCGGCGGGCTCGGCAGGAGCAGCGGCAGCCGGGGCAGCCGGGGCAGCCGCGGCGGCGGGAGCACCGGCGGGCGGCTTCTCCGCCTTGGTCGCGGACTCACCCTTGACCGAGGCGAGCAGCATCTGTGCGACGTCGAGGACCTCGACCTCCTCGCGGGCCCCGGCCTTGGCCTGGAGCGCCGTGACTCCGTCGGAGAGCATCACCCGGCAGAACGGGCAGCCGACCACGATCTGGTCGGCACCGGTGTCGACGGCCTCCGTGGTGCGGTTCATGTTGATCCGCTCTCCGAGGCTCTCCTCCATCCACATCCGGGCGCCGCCGGCCCCGCAGCAGAAGGACCGCTCCGAGTTGCGCTCCATCTCGACGTACGAAGCGCCCGGCAGCACCTGCAGCAGCTCGCGCGGCGGGCTGTAGACCTGGTTGTGCCGGCCGAGGTAGCACGGGTCGTGGTAAGTGATCGACCGCTGGTTCGCGCCGTCTCCGGGGGCGACCGGGGTCAGCCTGCCCTCGCGCACGAGCCGGTTGAGCAGTTGGGTGTGGTGGACGACCTCGAGCTCGATACCGAAGGCCTTGTACTCGTTCTTCAGTGTGTTGAAGCAGTGGGCGCAGGTCGCGACGACCTTCTTGACCTTGAACTCCTTGAAGGTCTCGACGTTCTCCTGGGCCAGGCCCTGGAAGACGAACTCGTTGCCGGCCCTGCGCGCCGAGTCGCCGGTGCAGGTCTCGCGGTTGCCGAGTACGCCGAACGAAACGCCGGCCATGTGGAGCAGCTCGGCGACCGCGCGGGAGGTCTTCTTGCCCCGGTCCTCGTAGGCGCCGGCGCAGCCGACCCAGAACAGCCAGTCGACCGACTCCAGCGACTCCAGGTCCTTACCGACCTCCTTGACCTCGAACGGCAGGCCCTTGGCCCAGTCCATGCGCGCGTTCGGCGACATGTTCCAGGGGTTGCCCCTGGTCTCAAGGGACTTGAAGAGCTGGTTGAGCTCGGAGGGGAAGTTCGACTCGATCAGTACCTGGTAGCGGCGCATGTCGACGATGTGGTCGACGTGCTCGATGTCGACCGGGCACTGCTCGACGCAGGCACCGCACGTCGTGCACGACCAGAGCGCGTCCTCGTCGATGACGAAGTCGCCACCCTCGGGGTTGTAGGACCCCTCGCCCGCGTCGCCCTTGCCGATCAGTGCCCGCTCGGCGTGTCCGGCCTGGCCGGCGGCCTTGAGGTAGGTGTGCTCACGCAGGCCCATCATCAGCAGCTTCGGCGAGAGCGGCTTCTCCGTGTGCCAGGCCGGGCACTGCGACTGGCAGCGACCGCACTCGGTGCAGGTGGTGAAGTCGAGGAGGCCCTTCCAGGAGAAGTCCTCGATCGCTCCGACGCCGAGCCTGGCGTCCTCGTCGAGGTCGTCGATGTCATCCAGGGTGACCGTCTTGCCGCCGACGGCGAGCGGTTTGACCGCGCCCAGCGCCGTACGGCCCGAAGACTCACGCTTGAACCAGATGTTGAACCAGGCGGTGAACCGGTGCCAGGCGATGCCCATGGTCAGGTTGCGGCCGATGACGATCAGCCAGACCATCGCCAGCGCGATCTTGAAGAACGCGATGAAGTAGACGAGGTTCTCGTTCGCGCCCTGGCCGGCCGGGTAGAGCGCGTCACCGAGCCAGGATGCGAGCGGGAAGTGCGCGCGGGTCGCGTGCTCATGGTCGGCGAGGTGGAACTCCGCGCCCCGGATGAACAGGATCGCCGCACCCTCGAGCAGGGCCAGGAACTCCACGAAGTAGGCCTGCCAGAACGTCGAGCCGAAGAACCGGCTCCCGCGGCCCTCGCTGCGGGGGTGGTGCTTCTGCCGGTAGAGGATCAGCCAGATGATGCCGACCGTGCTCAGCGCGCCGATGAACTCGCTGAACCACTCGAAGGGGTACCAGTGGCCCACGATCGGCCACGCCCACTCGGGGTCGATCAGCTGGAAGTAGGCGCCCAGCACCGCGGTGCTCAGGAAGAGGAACGCCGCGAAGACGAACCAGTGCATGACGCCGACCCAGGTCCATTGGAGCATCCGGGTGTGCAGCACGGTCTCCTTGAGCATGGTGACCGTACGAGCGCCCGGATCGTCGGTGCGGCTCGGGCTCGCGGGCTGGCCCATCCGGATCACCCGGAGCATGCTCCGGACAGCGGGGACCAGGACGAACAGGGCGGCCAGCGTGAGCGCCAGCGACGCCACCAGGGCGAAGATCTGCATCGGGGGCTCCTCAGGAACGGTCACGCCAGATGTCGCCGACGGCGGTCTCGGCGACTTCCCCATGGTCGACAGTGCGGAGGAGGCTGCGGCATCCCTTGCGGGCGCCGCAGCCTCGCTCCAGAGTGATGAGCTGCTTCTCAGCGGCCTTGCCGAAGTCAGCCGCGGTTCGGCCGCGCCCCGAAGGGGCGCGGGGAACTGCGCGACCAGCCACGATGGAGCCGCAGACGATCGACGGCCAATCGTGGCCCCGCGGCGGAGCCGCATATCGGCCCAGCCCGCGGAGCGGTGGCGCGCCTCACCCGGTCACCCCGCGCGACTTGAGCTCTTCGACGATCGCGGGGAGGACCTCGTGCATGTCGCCCACGACGGCGTAGTTCGCCTTGGTCATCATCGGCGCCTCGGGATCGGTGTTGATCGCGAGGATCGCCTTCGACGACGCGCAGCCGGCCCAGTGCTGGATGGCACCGGAGATCCCGCAGGGGATGTACAGGTCCGGGCTGATCCGGGAGCCGGTCTGGCCGACCTGCTCGTGGTGGGGCCGCCAGCCCAGCGAGGTGACCACCCGGGACACCCCGACCACGCCGCCGAGCAGCTCCGCGAGCTCGGCGACCGCGCCGAAGCCGTCAGGACCACCCGCTCCGCGCCCGGCACCAACGACGACCCTGGCGGACTTCAGCGAGCCGGAGTGGTCGACCTCCTTGGTGCCTGTCGCCACGACCCGCGCCACGAGGTCGGACGCGGCCACCTCCGGAGTCACCTCCACCCAAGCGGCGGGCGACGCGCCCGCCACCGGCGACGCGGTCCACGAGTGGCCGGCGACGGAGAAGACCGCGGGCCGCTGGTCGAGCTTCATCTCCTCCAGGGCCGCCCCGCCGACCACCTGCCGGGTCACCACGAACGGCTTCAGGCCGTGGAACGCGATCGCGTTGGCGGCCATGGGCACGCTGAGCCGGGCGGCCAGATGGGCCAGCACCTCGTTGCCCCGGGGCGAGCCCGCGGCGGTGACCACGACGGAGTTGGTCGACTCGCGGATCGCCTGCAGTGCCGCCGCCCAGGCGGCGCCGGAGTACGACGCGAACCCCTCGCCCACCGCCTGGTGGACCTCGGCCGCGCCGTGGGCGCCGAGCTCGGCTGCCATCGCGTCGCGGTCCTCGACCTCGCCGACCACGACCGCGCGGATGGTGATGCCGCCGCCCTCGGCCGCCAGCGACCGGGCGAAGGCGAGCGTTTCCAGCGAGATCTCGCTCGCGGCGCCGTTCTCGGTCTCGACCAGCACCAGAATCATCGGGTCACCCCCAGCTTCTCAAAGAGGTCCGCGACCGCCTTGGCCGCCTCCGTGCCCTCGCCCAGCACCTCGACCGTCGACGGCGCCGGCGGGGGCAGCAGCAGCCGCACCCGGCTCGCTCCGGCGGGCTCGGCCGACAGGGGCCGGGTCTCTATCTCGACCTTCTTGGCCGCCATCCGGCCCCTCAGCGTCGGGTAGCGCGGCTCCGCCCCGCCCTCAAGCACGGTGGCGACCGCGGGCAGCGGCAGCGAGTAGGTCTCCTCACCGTCGGGGCCGTCGCCGCGGGCGGTCAGATTGCCGTCAGCCACCTCGACCGTCGACACGCCGTTGACCACCGGCCGGCCGAGCGCGTGGGCCAGCCGGATGCCCACCTGGAAGTCGCCGCTGTCGGCGGCGTCGTTGCCGAGCAGGACCAGGTCGTACGTCGTGCCCGCGGCCTCCTTCTCGCGCACGACGTGGGCGATCTCCCGGGCCACGTCGGCCGGTCCCAGCCGGGCCGGCTCCGCCTCCACGAGTACGGCGGCGTGGCAGCCGAGCGCCAGCGTGTCCCGCAGCTGCTCGGTGGCCTCGGACGGGCCGACCGTCAGCAGTGTGACCGTACCGCCGGTCGCCTCGGCGGTACGGACCGCCAGCTCGACCGCACAGCTCTCGTGGTTGCTCACGGTGAAGCCGACGTACCTCCCGTCGACGCCCTGCTGGTCGTCAGTGAGCAGGACCTCACCGGAGGAGTCAGGGACCCGCTTGATGCAGACCAATACGTTCGTCATCGTTCACCTCTCGTGGCCTCGACAGTGCCGAGCACCGACAGCACTGCCATCAGCGGATCCGCTCGTTGTCCGGGTCGAAGGGCGGGGTGGCGTCCTGGCTGATCACGGTCACGGGGTAGAGCTCCTCCATGTAGGACACCGCGAGTTCGTTGCCGACCCGCGCCTGCTCGGGCGGCAGGTACGCCATCAGCAGGTGTTTGCCCAGCGAGGGGGCCGAGCCGGCGGCGGTGACGTAGGGGTGGTGCCCGTGCCCGTCGACGAGCGCCTCGCCTGAGCGGGTGGTGATCGGCTCGCCACCGAGCATGTACCGCTTCACCCCGGACGCCGAGGCGTGGTCGTCGACGGCCAGCGTGCACAGCACTGCCGCGGGCTCACTTGCGCGCTGGGCGAGGTAGGCCTCCTTGCCGATGAAGTCGGCGCCCTTCACCTTCGGCCGCTGCATGCCCGCCTCGATGATGGTGCGCTCGGCGTCGAGCTCGTGGCCGAAGGCCCGGTAGCCCTTCTCGAGCCGCCCGGTGGTCACGTAGACGCCGATGCCGACCGGGCGGGCGCCGTACGGCGCGCCCGTCGCGAGCAGCTTGTCCCACACCGCGGCGGCCTGGTCGAAGGAGACGTACAGCTCCCAGCCGAGCTCGCCGACGTAGGAGATCCGGGAGGCCAGCACGGTGATGCCGCCGAGGTCGATCTCGCGGCAGTTGAGGAACTTGAAGCCCTCGTGGGACACGTCCGCATCGGTCAGCTGCGACAGGATGTCGCGGGCCCGCGGGCCCCACAGTCCGATCGTGGAGACTCGGTCGGTGAGGTCCTCCAGGGACGCGTCGTCGCCGAGCTGGTCGGCGAACCACTTCTTGTCAGCCATGCCGTGCGCGCCACCGGTGACGACCCGGAAGTGGTCGTCGCCCAGGCGCATGACGGTGAGGTCGGAGCGGAACCCGCCCTTGCCGTCGAGTACCGGGGTGTAGATCACCTTGCCGACCGGCACGTCGCACTGGGCGACGCAGGTGCGCTGTACGGCGTCCAGGGCGCCGGGACCGGTGATGTCGAAGATCGCGAAGGCGGTCAGGTCGATCACGCCCGCGGCCTCGCGCATCCGCAGGTGCTCGGCGTTGATGATCGGGCTCCACCAGCGCGCGTCCCACTCGTGCTCGCGCGGCATCACGCGGTCGCCGTACACCTCGAGGAGGTCGGCGTTGGACTCGTACCACTGCGGCCGCTCCCAGCCGACGGCCTCGAAGAAGGCCGCGCCGAGCTTCTTCTCCGAATCGTGCATCGGGGAGAGCCGCTGCTCGCGGTCGGACTCGTACTGCTCGGCGGGGTGGACGATCCCGTAGGTCTTGATGAACGACTCGGTGGTGCGCAGCCGGGTGTGCTCGCGGCGCATCTGGTGAGGGTAGAACCGGGCGATGTCGCTGTGCGAGAGGTCGATCTCGCTGTGGCCGTGGGTCATCCACTCCGCGACCGCGCGGCCGACGCCAGGGCCCTCCTTGATCCACACCGCGGCCGCCGTCCACAGCCCCTTCACCTCGCTCTCACCGAGGATCGGGTTGCCGTCGCAGGTCAGCGACAGCAGGCCGTTGATCGCGTACCGCATCTCCGCGCCCTCGGCACCCAGCAACTCGGGCATCAGCTCGTAGGCCTGCTCCAGCTGCGGGTCGAAGTCGTCGGAGGTGAACGGCATCTCGGTGGGGCTGAGCTTGGACTGCTCGATGCTCGGGATGTCCTCCGGCTCGTGCAGGATCGCCCGGTGGGCGTAGGACCCCACCTCCATGTCCGCGCCGTGCTGGCGCTCGTAGCAGAAGGTGTCCATGTCCCGGACGATCGGGAAGTTGATCTCGCCGGGCAGGCCGCTCAGCTGCGGGCAGGGGCCGACGGAGATCATCTGGTGGACGGCGGGGGTCAGCGGGATCCTGATGCCGGCCATGTCGCCGATCTTCGGGCTCCACACGCCGCAGGCGATCACGACGTACTCGGCCTCGATGTCGCCCTTGTCCGTGCGCACCCGGCGGATCCGCCCGTCCTCGACGTCCATGCCGACCACCTCGACGTTGGGCACGCTCGTCAGCGCGCCGCTCGCGATGGCGCCGTCGCGCATGATCGTGCCCGCGCGCAGGGAGTCGACGACGCCGACGCTCGGGGTCCAGAAGGCGCCGATGAACTGGTCGGCCTCGATGAACGGCACCTTCTCCTTGACGAAGGCGGGGTCGACCAGGTGCGACTCGATGCCCCAGGCCTTGGCGCTGGACATCCGGCGGCGCAGCTCCTCCATGCGCTCCTCGGTGCGCGCGATTTCGAAGCCGCCGGATTCGGTGAAGACGCCCAGCTCCTTGTACTGCCGCATCGAGTCCAGCGTGATGTCGGTGATCTCGCGGGAGTGGTCGACGGGGAAGATGAAGTTGGAGGCGTGACCGGTGGAGCCACCGGGGTTGGGCAGCGGGCCCTTGTCGATCTGCACGATGTCGCGCCAGCCGAGCCGGGCCAGGTGGTGGACCAGGCTGTTGCCGACGATGCCGGACCCGATCACGACGCATTTCGCCTGCGGTGGGACCTCTGCCATGATGACCTCCCTCGAGGTGACACGCAACTGATATACTAGTCGTAAGCACGCTATATGGCAGGCCCTCTATGGTCAAGGGGCAATCTGTCGAACTTCACTCGGGCGCCCCTCGCGCGGCGGACTGGCCGCGCCCGACGTCCGCCGTGCAAGACTCGGCGGCCCTTGACAGGTGTGATCTACCGAGCTTCACTTCACTTATATATCAGTTAGATGTCAGTCGCCTGATGAGCGGGATGTACGTCGAGCAAAGAGCCGGTGTACGACGGCGACTGCGTGGTGAGCAAGGGCATCGCCTACGCGTGGCTCCCGCGGAGCTCGCCGCCTCCGGCACAACCGAGCACATCGGCTACTTCGACCAGAGCGTCGAGGCGGTCGTCGCCGAGGAACCCCTGTTCGGCCTGACCATGTCCCGCCTCCGTGGCCAGCTCACAGCGTCGACTTCGAGGGAAGGAACACCGCCGGTGAAAGCACAGCTGCTCGACGGCAAGGCGACCGCCGCCGACATCCGCCGCGAACTGGCCGAGCGCGTGGCCAAGCTGACCGCCGCTGTCGGCGGCCCGCCCGGGCTCGGCACCGTCCTGGTCGGTGACGATCCCGGAAGCCACGCCTACGTCTCTGGAAAGCACCGGGACTGCGCGCAGGTGGGCATCGCCTCCCTCCGCCGCGAACTGCCCGCCGACGCCACCCAGCAGCAGGTCGAGGACGTCATCGACGAGCTCAACGCCGACCCGGCCTGCACCGGCTACATCGTCCAGCTTCCGCTTCCGCGCCACCTCGACGCCAACGCCGTACTGGAACGCATGGACCCGGCCAAGGACGCCGACGGCCTGCATCCCGTCAACCTCGGCCGACTCGTCCTCGGCGTCGCGGCACCGCTGCCGTGCACCCCACGCGGCATCGTCGAACTGCTCCGCCGGTACGAGGTGCCGCTCGCCGGAGCGCGTGTGTGCGTGATCGGCCGGGGCATCACCGTCGGCCGCCCCATCGGACTGCTGCTCACCCGGCGCTCCGAGAACGCCACCGTCACCCTGTGCCACACCGGCACCAAGGGCCTGGCCTGGCATGTCCGCGAGGCGGACATCGTCGTCGCGGCCGCCGGCTCGCCCGGGCTGATCACCAAGGACATGCTGCGCCCCGGCGCGGCGGTCCTGGACGTCGGGATCACCCGCACCGACAACGGGCTGGTCGGCGATGTGCACCCGGAGGCCGCCCAGGTCGCCGGATGGCTCGCGCCCATGCCCGGAGGCGTGGGACCCATGACGCGGGCCATGCTGCTCGCCAATGTCGTCGAGGCCGCCGAGAGGAACGCGAACAGCGTATGAACGCGCTGAACACCCCCTGAACATCACCCTGGCTGGACACGTCCGACAAGCCCCGCACCCCCGTCGCCGAACTCCCCGAGCACCCCGACTGGCTGTGGCGCACCCCCGAGCCGAAGCGCTCGTCGGCTGTCCGGCGCACTGGCCGCTCGACGCGGCGACGGAATGCGTCTGAACGCCCTCGACGTGGATGGCCATGGCCATGGTCCATGCTGTGGGAGCCCCTGAGGGGCTCCCACAGCGCTCAGTGCGTTCGAATCCTGTCAGTGGTGTCAGGTGAGCCGCCCGCTCAGAACAGCGGGCGTGAATAATGCCGTTGGTCCATCGTCCTTGCGTACACGTCCACGGTCGCGGAGGCCGCCGTCTCCCAGCCGAAGGACCGGGCATGCCGGGCGGCCGCCTCTCCCATCCGGGTCGAGAGCGCCGGATCGTCGGCGAAGCGGCCCAGCGCCCGCGCGTAGTCGGCCGGGTGGTGACCCGGCACGAGCACGCCGCTCACCTCATTCCCAACGGCCACCGGCAGACCGCCCACCTCGGCCGCGATCACCGGCGTGCCGCAGGCCTGAGCCTCCAGGGCCACCAGGCCGAAGGACTCGCTGTATGACGGCATGACGAGGACGGACGCCGCCCGGTACCAGTCCACGAGCTGAGCCTGTTCGACGGGTGGGCGGAACAGAACCACATCGCAGATGCCGAGCCGTGCCGCCAGCTTCTGCAGGCTCTCCGGCTCGGCCAGGCCGGATCCGCTCGGGCCGCCCACGACCGGCACGACGAGCCGCTCGCGCAGCCGTGGCCGCTCTTGAAGGAGCCGGGCGACCGCGAGCAGCAGGACGTCCGGGGCCTTCAGGGGCTGAATGCGGCCCGCGAACAGCGGGACCAGCGCGTCGGGTGGCAGCCCGAGGCGCACACGGGCTGCCGTCCGGCCGGCTTCGACGCCGGAGGCGTCCGGCCGGAAGCGGTCAAGGTTCACGCCCGGGTGGACGACGGTGACCCGCGCGGCGTCGGCGTCGTAGTGACGGATCAGCTCGGCCGCCTCGGTGCCGGTATTGGCGATGAGCCGATCGGCGTCCGCCACGATCTGCGTCTCGCCTGCCACGCGGGCCGCCGGCTCGGGTCTGTCCCCTGCGGCGAGGGAGGCGTTCTTGACCTTGGCCATGGTGTGCATGGTGTGCACGAGCGGGACGCCCCAGCGCTCGGCGGCGAGCCGCCCGACGTGGCCGGACAGCCAGTAGTGCGAGTGGAGCAGGTCGTAGTGCCCGGGGTGCCGGTCGGCCCACGTCCGCATCAGACCGTGTGTGAAGGCGCACAGGTGCGCGGGCAGGTCTTCCTTGGCCGAGCCCTCGTAAGGGCCCGCGTCCACATGCCGCACGAGAACGCCGGGCGCGAGATCGACGACGGGCGGAAGCGCGGCGGAGGTGGCCCGGGTGAAGATCTCCACCTCGACGCCCGCGGCGGCCAGGCGCCTGGCCAACTCGACGACATAGACGTTCATCCCGCCCGCGTCGCCGGTGCCGGGCTGGTGCAGCGGTGAAGTGTGCACGCTGAGCATCGCGACGCGACGGGGGCGGCGCCGGGCGCTCGGGTGTCGCAGCCGGGGCAGGCCGACGCGGGTGCCGGCTTCGGTGCGGTCGCGGAGCCCTCCGGGCTGGGGCACGTACTGGCTCACCTCGTGCGTCCTCCTCGTGCTCGCTGTGAGCCTCCGGGCGAGGAGGAGACCGAGAGCGCGGTATCCGACGGTCGTGGCGGCGCCGACGGCAGGACCAGGCGATGCTCGCCCGCGTAGACGTTCATGGACGCGCCGCGCAGGAAGCCGACGAGCGTGAGCCCGGTCTCCGCCGCCAGGTCCACGGCGAGGGACGACGGAGCCGAGACCGCGGACAGCACCGGGATGCCCGCCATGACCGCCTTCTGCGCCAGCTCGAACGACGCCCGCCCGGACACCAGCAGGATGCTCCGGGACAACGGCAGGGCATCGGACTGGAGTGCGCGTCCGACCAGTTTGTCGACGGCGTTGTGCCGGCCCACGTCCTCCCGCAGGTCCAGCAGTTGGCCCTCCGCCGAGAAGAGCCCGGCGGCGTGCAGGCCCCCTGTCCGGTCGAACACCCGCTGCGCGGCGCGCAGCCGGTCGGGGAGAGCGGCCAGCAGATCCGGCCTGATCCGCACCGGGGGAGTGTCGGCGATCGGCCAGCGGGTGGTGGTCCGCACGGCGTCCAGGCTCGCCTTGCCGCACAGACCGCAGGAGGAGGTGGTGTACACGTTCCGCTCGAGCGTGATGTCGGGCACCACCACGCCGGGTGCGAGCCGCACGTCGACGACGTTGTAGGGGTTCGATCCGTCCCGCGTCGCCCCCGCGCAGTAGACGATTCCCGCGAGTTCCTCGGCCCGGCCGAGGACGCCCTCACTCACCAGGAAACCGGCCGCCAACGCGAAGTCGTCACCAGGCGTCCGCATGGTGATCGCCAGGGGTCTGCCGCCGAGCCGGATCTCCAACGGTTCCTCGGCGACCAGCGTGTCCGGCCGGGCACCGACAGCACCGTCCCGGATCCGCAGCACACGCCGACGCTCGGTGACTCGTCCCATGCCATCGCTCCCGGTCGCCTTCGTGCCGACGGCTGGATCAGACGCGTTCGCCGACCCGCTCAGCACTCGATGATGTTGACGGCGAGGCCGCCGCGGGCGGTCTCCTTGTACTTGACGGACATGTCGGCGCCGGTGTCCTTCATGGTCTTGATGACCTTGTCGAGGGAGACGTGGTGCCGGCCGTCGCCGCGCAGGGCCATGCGGGCGGCGGTGATGGCCTTGACGGCGGCCATGCCGTTGCGTTCGATGCACGGGATCTGGACGAGGCCGCCGACGGGGTCGCAGGTCAGGCCGAGGTTGTGTTCC
>NZ_VCHX02000282.1 GCF_005768555.2 Streptomyces sporangiiformans | reverse complement strand
TTTCAGCGCCGATGGTACTGCAGGGGGGACCCTGTGGGAGAGTAGGACGCCGCCGAACTAATTGTAGAGAAATCCCCCGTGCCTTTCGGCACGGGGGATTTTTGCGTTCGAGGGAACTTTTTCTACGGCCCAGCCTCTTTAAAGACGTCCTCTTTAAAGACGCCCCGCTGCCTTGAGAGCCAGATAGGCGTCTGCCAAAGCCGGTGGCAGATCGTTCGGTGTCGCGTCCACGACGGTGACGCCACGGCGGGTGAGCTGCTCGGCCGTGCGATGGCGTTCTGCTTGGGCCTGGGCCGCGGCGGCCGCCTCGTACACGGATTCGGTGTTTCCCCGAGCTGTGGCCATGCGCTCAATGTGGGGGTCGGTCACCGAAGCGACCAGGACCGTGTGGCGCTGGGTGAGACGGGAGAGTACGGGCATCAGCCCTTCCTCGATGGGGGCCGCATCAAGACTGGTGAGGAGCACAATCAGTGAGCGACGCGGGGCCGTGCGGAGAGCGGTGGCGGTGAGACCGCGCGCGTCCGTTTCGATGAGCTCCGGTTCGAGGCGTGCCATGGCGTTGACCAGAGACGGAAGAACGTCGCCTGCGGATCGTCCCTGCACCAGGGCACGGACGCGGCGGTCGTATGCGAGAAGATCCACGCGGTCGCCGGCTCGGGAGGCGAGGGCAGCCAGGAGCAGGGCCGCGTCCATGGAGGCGTCGAGGCGGGGGATGTCGCCCACGCGGCCGGCCGACGTGCGGCCCGTGTCGAGGACCAGAAGGATGTGGCGGTCGCGTTCTGGGCGCCAGGTGCGTACGGCGACCGTGGTCTGGCGGGCGGTGGCGCGCCAGTCGATGGAGCGGGTGTCGTCGCCGGGTACGTACTCGCGGAGGCTGTCGAATTCCGTGCCCTCGCCGCGGGTCAGGACGCTGGTGCGGCCGTCGAGTTCGCGCAGTCGTGCCAGCTTGGAAGGAAGGTGCTTTCGGCTGGTGAACGGGGGGAGGACTCGTACGGTCCAGGGGACCTTGTGGCTGCCCTGGCGAGTGAAAAGGCCGAGGGGGCCGTACGAGCGGATGGTGACGCGGTCGGCTTGGCGGTCGCCTCGGCGCGTGGGGCGCAAGCGGGTCGTGACGCGTCGGCGTTCACCCGGGGGGACCGTCAGTTGGTGACGTGATGCGGCGACTTCTGTGCCGGGCTGCCAGCTGCTGGGGGGCCAGGCGTCGCGGATGCGGGCTCGCAGGGGGCGGCCGGAGGGGTTGGTGACGGTGAGGGTGACGTCTGCGGCTTCGCCGAGCCGTACCGAGGTGTCACCGGAGCGCGTCAGACCGAGGCGGCGTACGGGCGCGGCCAGGGCGCAGTCGCAGGCGCAGGCGAGGGCCAGGGGGATGTTCACGGCGAGGATCCCCGTCCAGCTGGGTTCCCAGATGCCGACGGGGAGGGTGCCGAGGGCCGCCAGCAATGCGGCGCGTCCAGTGAGTGCCATCAGCGGGGTACGGGGACGTGGGCGAGGATCGCGTTGATCACGGAGTCCGCCGTGACGCCTTCCATCTCAGCCTCGGGGCGAAGTTGTACCCGGTGGCGGAGCGTGGGGAGCGCGAGGGCCTTTACGTCGTCGGGGATGACGTAGTCGCGGCCGGTCAGCCACGCCCAGGCGCGAGCGGTGGCCAGGAGCGCCGTCGCGCCGCGCGGGGAGACGCCGAGCGTGAGGGACGGCGATTCGCGGGTGGCTCGGCAGATGTCCACCACGTAGCCGGTGATCTCGGGGGAGACCACGGTCTTGGCTACGGCCGCACGGGCGGCTTCCAGGGCGGCGGGGCCCGCTACGGGGCGTACTCCGGCGGCGCGCAGGTCGCGCGGATTGAAGCCTTGGGCGTGGCGGGTGAGGACGTCGATCTCGTCCTGTCGGGAGGGCAGCGGGATCGTCAGCTTGAGGAGGAAACGGTCCAGCTGGGCTTCAGGGAGGGGATAGGTGCCCTCGTATTCGACGGGGTTCTGGGTCGCGGCGACCAGGAAGGGTTCGGGCAGGGGGCGGGGGGTGCCGTCGACCGTGACCTGGCGTTCCTCCATCGCTTCCAGGAGCGAGGACTGCGTCTTGGGCGGGGTGCGGTTGATCTCGTCGGCGAGAAGGAGGTTCGTGAAGACAGGGCCGGGCTGGAAGGAGAACTCGGCGGTGCGGGTGTCGTAGACGAGGGAGCCCGTGACATCGCTGGGCATCAGGTCCGGCGTGAACTGGACGCGCTTCGTCTCGAGTTCGAGTGCGGATGCGAGGGCCCGGACGAGCAACGTTTTGGCTACCCCAGGGACTCCTTCCAGTAGGACGTGTCCGCGGCAGAGGAGGGCGACGACGAGGCCGGTCACGGCGGGGTCCTGGCCGACCACGGCTTTGGCGATCTCGGCGCGCAGGGCTTCCAGGGATGCCCGGGCGGCGCCCGGATCCCCGGCGTACCCGGCGTTGTCAGTGGTCGGGTCCATCATGAACGGCGTACCTCTCTTTCGAGGGCGTCGAGTTGGTCGGCGAGTGCGATGAGGGCCGCGTCGTCGCGGGGCGGCGGCCCGAAGAGGAGGGAGTGCAGGGCCTGTCCGTCCCCGCGGAGGTGAGCGGACAGGGCGGGGAGCAGGGCTTCGGGCGCGTGCGCCTGGGCGGGGGTTACGCCGACGAGGGGAGCGAGGCGGGTGCGCGTGGTGGAGCGCAGGGCCGCCGAGGCGCGGTCGCGGGCGTTGGACTTGCGGTAGAGGCGGGCGCGGCCCTCGACGGTCTCGGAGGCGCGGATCGCGACGGGAAGCCGTTCGGGGACGAGCGGGCCGAGGCGGCGGGCGCGCCAGAGGGCGGCCAGGGCTGCGGCGATGAAGAGCTGCAGCGTGCCCCAGAGCCAGCCGGAGGGGATCAGGTCGAAGAAGCTGCGGTCACCGGAGTCGGTGGCCGTGTCGTCGGAGAGCGAGGGGAGGTACCAGACCAAGTGGGGGCGGGAACCGAGCAGTTGGAGGGCGAGCGAGGCGTTGCCCTGCTCGTCGAGGCGATCGTTGTAGAGGATGTCGGGGGCGCCGACCACGACGGTGTCACCGTCACCCTTGGCCGCCGGTACGCGCAGCAGGGTGGGCAGGCCATCGCTGCTGTAGCAGGAGTCGGCGTCGGGCGCGGTGGTGGTGTAGCGGATACCGCCCGTGTCGGCCGTGCCCGCTCGCTCGGCGGCGGGCAGGGCGCAGTCGGGGGAGAGCGTGGAGTCGTAGCTGGGGGTGGGATCGGCGGTGACCCCCGGGGCGAGCGTACCGATGGACGGGGCGCCGGGCGCGACGAGGACGGTGCGGCCGCCGGAGTTCGTGAACGCCGAGTGCAGTCGGCTCTGCTGGCGGTCCGTCAGCAGGTCCGGGTTGGCGACCAGGAGAGTCGTGTCGGGTCCGGCCGCGTTGCGCGCGTCGTCCAGGCTGGTGACCACCTGCGTGGATACGTCGCGGTCGGCGAGGAGTTCGGCGACGGCGCGGCTGCCGTAGGCGTCGGCGGAGCGTGGGTCGAGGCGGCCGTGCTGAGCGTCGGAGCGGACCGTGGCGATGGCGATGGCGGCCGCCAGGAGAATCACGAGCGCGAGAACGACACCGCGCGCGCGGGTCCACACCTGACGGGTCGTGGGGGAGACCGAGGTGGACGGGCGAGTGGCCTCCGTGGTCATTCGGCGGCCCCCTGGCGGGTGCTGTGCGCCGTGCTCTGGGTGCTGCTCGCGAGGACCGGCTTGGTGCGTTCCAGGTCGCGGTCGAGTTCCGTGAGGCGGTCGTACGTCTGCGGAGTGGCGGCTCGTCCGCCGTACGTCACGTCGTCGAAGTCCCGGGCCGCGGCGCGCAGTCGGTCCGTCTGGGAGGGGAGCGTGCGGCCCGCTTCGGCGGCTGCCTCATCGGCGGTGCGGCCCGGGCGGGGGTCGAGCAGGGCGCGTTCTTCCAGTGAGCGGACGACGGCCCGCATCCGTTCCTGGACGGCTTGGTTCCAGTGGCCCTGGGCGGCGTGGCTCTCGGCGGCCGCGCGGTGCTCGGCGGCGCTGCGCGGCCGGTCGTCGAAGAGCGGGGCGGCCGATGTGAGGCCGCGGCGCGGCGTGCCGAGCCGCCACCAGAGGGCTCCGATGAGGGCCACGGCTGCCAACGCGATGACGAGGAGGCCCAGTGTGCCGCCCGGCGTTGCGGAAGAGGCGGCGTTGAACAGGTCGTCGACCCAGTTCCAGAAGGCGTCCAGGGCGCGCTGGAGCAGGCTGGGGTCGTTCTCGTGGTACATGCGCTTGGACAGTTCACGCTCGGCCGCCTCCCGCGCGGGGTCACGCGGGATCGTCACCGGTGGTTCGTCGCCGGAGCGCGGCAGCCCCAGTACGGCTGCGGCACCGGAGTGCGGCGGCGCGAGGACCGCTGTGAGAACTCCCCCCGGCCTCACCGCATCAGCTCCCCGGAGTGGCGCCGGAGCCGTAGCCCTGGACCCCGGCGGCGCGGGCCAGGTCCAGGTCGAGAGCCTCGCGGCGGATGCGCTGGTCGATGTAGAGGAGCACGGTGACGCCCGCGGTGATCGGGAACGTGAGCATCGATCCGATCACCGCGCCCACCCCGCTGACGATGAGGAACGTCCAGCCGAGGTCGCCCGCGGCGCTGTTGAGGAATCCGGTGGCACCGTCGCCGCTCACGGCGGCGGCGAGGAAGGCGAAGGGGATCACGATGATCGAGGCGACGATGTTCGCGATGATCGTGGCGAGCAGCTGGATGCCGAAGACACGCCACCACGAGCCGCGCACCAGCTTCGCGGAGCGGCTCAGCGACTTCCCGATGCTCTGCTTCTCCAGCATCAGGGCGGGCGAGGCCAGCGAGAAGCGGACCATCAGCCAAATCGCGACGATGCCCGCGCCCATGCCGCCGAGGACGGCGAGAGCGACACCGCCGTCGCCTCCGCCGGCGAGGGTGATGAGAACACCGGGCAGGGTGCCTATGGCGGCGATCGTGACGCCGATGAGCGGGAGCAGGAAGGTCAGGCCGAAGAGTTTCGCCAGCTGGGGCCGGGCGTCGCGCCAGGCCTCGGCGGTGGTCACCGCCCTGCCGAGCACGGCGCGGCTGGTCACGGTCGTGAGCAGGGCCGTCGCGACGATGGTGCCCAGCAGCGTGATCAGCAGAATGGCGCCGGAGCTCAGCAGGGTGTCACCCAGGGCGCGGCTGAGTTCGCCGACGGTGGCGCTCGGGTCGTTGAGGGCTTCGGTGCTGGCGCTGTCGTCCAGGACGAAGCCCTGGAGCAGGACCACGAGGATCTCGGTGAACACCGCGACGGCCAGCGAGATGCCCAGGACCGTGCGCCAGTGGGCACGCATGGTCGACACAGCGCCGTCGAGGATTTCGCCGACACCGAGCGGGCGGAGCGGGATCACACCGGGCTTGGCAGCGGGCGGAGGGCCGCCCCAGCCGCCTCCCCAGCCCGGGTAGCCGCCGGGGCCGGCGCCGTGACCGCTGCCGTACCCGCCGGGGCCGCCGTACCCACCATGGCCGCCGTATCCGCCGGGGCCTCCTGGACCGCCGGGAGGCTGACCGCCCCAGCCCTGGCCGGGTGGAGGTGGCGGTGGGGGCGGGGCCTGGGCCGGGCCGCCCTGAGCGCCGCCTGGAGCGGACCACTGGGCGGGCGGCGGCTGCTCCTTGGACCACTTCGAGCCTGGGCCGGACGGGCCGGGGCCGGGCTGAGTCGGCTGGTCCTCAGGTTCTGGGGTGGCAGGTCGGTCCGCGGGCTCGGCCGGGCCGGAAGCGTTCGGCTCCTGACCGTTCTGCCCGTCGGAGGGGGCAGATCCGGGCGATGCCCAGCCCGGAGTGTCTTTCATCGTCGCTCCTTCACGGTGCCCGTCCGCGGTCGCGGCGGCAGGTTGGCAGCCATCGTGCCATGGTGTGGCCTGGAAGTGACCGGCCGTCGTATGGGCTGCACACCTTCAATTGTCTGCCTGGTACCAGGCAGACTGGACAGATGGCTGATCAGTACGCGCAATCCCCCGAGGAGAACCGGCCCACCGAGATACCGGCGATCCGGTGGGACGAGCCACCGGAAGGTCCCGTACTGGTCCTTCTCGACCAGACGAGGTTGCCGGCCGAGGAGGTCGAGCTGGTGTGCACCGACGCGCCCGCGCTGGTGGAGGCGATCCGTTCGCTCGCTGTGCGCGGGGCGCCGCTGCTCGGCATCGCCGGGGCGTACGGGGTCGCGCTCGCCGCCGCGCGAGGGTTCGAGGTGGACGACGCCGCCGACGCGCTGGCGAGCGCACGTCCCACCGCGGTGAACCTCTCGCACGGTGTGCGCAGGGCCCAGGCGGCCCACCGTGCGGCCCTGGTGGCCGGCGGTGACCAGAAGCAGGCCGCCGAGGCCGCGCTCGCTGCCGCGCGCGCCCTCCACCAGGAGGACGCCGAGGCCAGCGCCCGCATGGCCGAGCACGGTCTGGCGCTGCTGGACGAACTGCTGCCCGGCGGCAACCACCGGATCCTGACGCACTGCAACACCGGGGCGTTGGTGTCCGGCGGGGAGGGCACGGCGTTCGCTGTGGCGCTCGCCGCGCACCGGGTCGGGCGGCTGCGCAGGCTGTGGGTGGACGAGACGCGGCCGTTGCTGCAGGGTGCTCGGCTGACGGCGTACGAGGCGGCGCGCAGTGGGATGGCGTACACGTTGCTCACGGACAACGCGGCAGGCTCGCTGTTCTCGGCGGGGGAAGTGGACGCGGTGCTGATCGGGGCGGACCGGATCGCCGCCGACGGTTCGGTGGCGAACAAGGTGGGGAGCTATCCGCTCGCGGTGCTGGCCCGGTACCACCATGTGCCGTTCATCGTGGTGGCGCCCGTGACGACGGTGGACCCGGACACCTCGGACGGAGCGTCCATCGAAGTTGAGCAGCGCGCCGGCCATGAGGTGACGGAGCTCACAGCACCGCAAGTGCCGGTGGCGGGAGCGGAAGCGGGAGGCGGGATTCCGGTGGCACCTCTGGGGACCCAGGCGTACAACCCGGCGTTCGACGTGACGCCGCCCGAGCTGGTGACGGCGATCGTCACCGAGGAGGGTGCCGTGTCGCCTGTCACCACGGAGGCCCTCGCGGAGCTGTGCGCCAGGTCACGCCGCGTAACGGGCGGGCAGGTCGATCATTCGTGATCGATGGCTGCGCACAGCACGGCGATGGCGGGCCGCCGCCCAGTAACCGGCGGCCCGGCATGCCCGGCAGTGCTCCTGGACGGCCCGCCGCATGGGCAGATTGACCAGGAATGCCCTGGCTCACATCCGTTACTGACTTCGATGGCCACGAACACAGACAGGCACCGGCGACTACGTACGACTATCGTCACAGGTCAGTGACCTACCTCACCGCTGCCCTCGTCACTGTTATGAGAATGGGATGATGTCGTTTATGAAGGGACGAGTCCTTGTCGTCGATGACGACACCGCACTGGCCGAGATGCTCGGCATTGTGCTGCGTGGTGAAGGTTTTGAGCCGTCTTTCGTAGCCGACGGCGACAAGGCGCTGGCTGCTTTCCGCGAGGCCAAACCCGATCTGGTGCTGCTCGATCTGATGCTGCCGGGCCGGGACGGTATCGAGGTGTGCCGTCTGATCAGGGCGGAGTCCGGGGTACCGATCGTGATGCTCACGGCCAAGAGCGACACCGTCGATGTCGTGGTCGGGCTGGAGTCGGGCGCCGACGACTACATCGTGAAGCCGTTCAAGCCGAAGGAGCTGGTGGCGCGTATCCGGGCGCGGCTGCGGAGGTCGGAGGAGCCGGCACCCGAGCAGCTCGCGATCGGCGACCTTGTCATCGACGTGGCCGGTCACTCCGTGAAGCGTGAGGGGCAGTCGATCGCGCTGACGCCCCTGGAGTTCGACCTGCTGGTGGCGCTGGCCCGAAAGCCGTGGCAGGTGTTCACGCGTGAAGTGCTCCTGGAGCAGGTGTGGGGCTACCGGCACGCGGCCGACACCCGCCTTGTCAATGTTCATGTGCAGCGGCTGCGCTCGAAGGTCGAGAAGGACCCGGAGCGTCCGGAAATCGTGGTGACGGTCCGTGGCGTCGGATACAAGGCCGGACCGAGCTGACATGTCCCGGGACAGTGCCGCTGCGCCGCCCGGCCAGCCGGGTCCCCGCGCGGGGCGGTCTGTCGGCCGGAAGACGCCGGGCCCCTTGTGGGCCCGGTTCCTTGAGGGCGGGCTGCTGCAGGGCGGAGTCCAGGGCAGCCCGGTCCTGAGGCTGTTCATGCGCTGGGTGCGCCGCCCGCTGCTGCCCGTCATGCGGCTGTGGCGCCGCAACATCCAGCTCAAGGTCGTCGTCACGACCCTGCTGATGTCGCTGGGCGTCGTACTGCTGCTGGGCTTCGTCGTCATCGGACAGGTGCGCAACGGCCTGCTGGACGCCAAGGTGAAGGCCTCGCAGAGCCAGGCCACGGGCGGATTCGGCGTGGCCAAGCAGAGGGCGGACGCAGCCGCGAGCGCCGGTGGCGAGGACGGCTCGGGCACGGACGGACGGCCTGTCCAGAACATCAGCGCGTGGCTGAGCGACCTCGTGGAGGCCCTCTCCAGTGGCGGCCAAGGCGCCTTCGACGTGGTCACGCTCAGCTCCAGCGCGGTCGGCGGCAGCGACAGCGGAGGGCGAGGGCCTCGTTCCTCGGGTGGTGTCGATCCTGCGACGAGCGTGCCCGAGGATCTGCGCCGCCGGATCGACGAGAGCATGCTCCCCGCCCAGAGCTACACCCGCATCGTCTACACGGCCGGCCAGGATTCCCAGCCCGGCCTGGTCATCGGCAAGCAGGTCAACGACCCGAACGGGGACCCGTACCAGCTGTACTACCTCTTCCCGCTCACCCAGGAGGAGAAGTCGCTCAGCCTGGTCAAGGGGACGCTCGCGACGGCCGGCCTGTTCGTCGTGGTGTTGCTCGGGGCCATCGCCTGGCTCGTGGTGCGCCAGGTCGTCACGCCCGTCCGGATGGCCGCGGGGATCGCCGAGCGGCTGTCCGCCGGGCGCCTCCAGGAACGTATGAAGGTCACCGGAGAGGACGACATCGCGCGGCTCGGTGAGGCCTTCAACAAGATGGCGCAGAACCTTCACTTGAAGATCCAGCAGCTGGAGGACCTGTCGCGGATGCAGCGGCGGTTCGTGTCCGACGTGTCGCATGAGCTGCGCACGCCGCTGACGACCGTCCGGATGGCCGCCGACGTCATTCACGAGGCGCGGGTGGACTTCGATCCGGTGACCGCGCGATCGGCGGAGCTCCTCGCGGACCAGCTGGACCGGTTCGAGTCGCTGCTCGCCGACCTGCTGGAGATCAGCCGGTTCGACGCGGGCGCGGCGGCTCTGGAGGCCGAGCCGATAGACCTGCGCGAGGTCGTACGCAGGGTGGTGAGCGGCGCTGAGCCGCTCGCCGAGCGAAAGGGCACGCAGATAAGGGTCGTCGGCGATCAGCAGGCTGTGGTCGCGGAGGCCGACGCGCGGCGTGTGGAGCGGGTGCTGCGGAATCTCGTGGTCAACGCCGTGGAGCATGGCGAGGGCAAGGACGTGGTGGTCAAGCTCGCCGCGGCGGGCGGTGCGGTCGCGGTCGCGGTGCGCGACTACGGAGTGGGACTCAAGCCCGGTGAGGCGACCCGTGTGTTCAGCCGCTTCTGGCGGGCCGACCCGGCACGCGCGCGTACCACCGGCGGTACGGGGCTGGGGCTGTCCATCGCCCTGGAGGACGCGCGGCTGCACGGGGGCTGGCTGCAGGCGTGGGGTGAGCCGGGCGGCGGATCGCAGTTCCGGCTGACCCTGCCGCGGACCGCCGACGAGCCGCTGAGGGGATCGCCGATACCCCTGGAGCCCAAGGACTCGCGGCGCAACCGCGGGCTGAACGACGCGGGGCTGCCGCTCGGCGGTACGCAGAAGTTGGCGACGGTGCCCGCACAGCAGACCGGTGAGCGCGCCGTGCCGCCGATGTCGCCTCGGACGCCGTCGGCCACCAGACTGGCGGGGGCGGTGGATCCGACGGCGCTGCCGGGCAACGGCGCGCGTGTGGTGCCGCGCCCCACGGCGGACGTGCGGGGCGCGGCCACGGCATCGGATGAGCGTGGTGAGCCCGGGGACACGTCCTCCGAGGGCGGCCCGGGGGGCGACGAGGAGCCGGATCAGTTGAAGCAAGGGGAGGAAACTCGTGGGCGCTGACCGCAATCGGAGCGGCCGACGGCTTCCGATGCGGGTGGTGGCGTACATCGGCTGTGGATCCGTACTGCTGACCGGGTGCGCCTCGATGCCGGACAACGGAGACCTGCGTGATGTCGAGGCCTCGCAGCGACCGGACGCCCAGGTCCGGGTCTTCGCGATGCCGCCGCGGGAGAACGCCCAGCCCGAGGAGATCGTGCAGGGCTTCCTCGAGGCGCTGACCAGCGACGACCCGAAGTTCGAGACGGCTCGTCAGTATCTGACCGAGGACGCCTCGAAGGGCTGGCACCCCTCCCTTTCGACCACGGTGCTCGCGGACGGGCCGAACGCCGTGTCGGAGCGCCCCGGGAGCAGAGAGATAACCGGCGACTACGCGTACGCCCTGACCGGTGAGAAGGTCGCCGAAGTGGACAAGCAGCTCGCGTACGAGCCCGCTGAAGGGACGTACCGCGAGACGGTGCACCTCACCGAGCAGAAGGGGGCGGACGGCACCAAGCAGTGGCGCATCGACAGGCTGCCGCAGGGCGTGGTGCTGGGCAAGTCCGACTTCCAGCGCCACTACGTCTCCGTCAACAAGTACTACTTCGCGGCCAATTCGCCGGCCGCGGACCAAGCCAGGACCGTGGCCGATCCCGTCTATGTGCGCGCGCAGGTCGATCCGGTGACGCACATGGTCAGGGCGCTCCTGAAGGGGCCCACCAAGTGGCTCGCGCGGGCGGTCAGGTCGAAGTTCCCCGACGGTGTGGCGTTGCGGAAGAGCGTCAAGACGCTCACGCCCGACGACCAGAACAGCCTGGCGGTGCCGCTGAACAAGAAGGCCGATGGCATCGGGCAGTCTCAGTGCACGGAGATGGCGGCTCAGATCCTCTTCACCCTGCAGGACCTGACGCCCACGGGCATCGATGAGGTGGAGCTGCAGCGCTCGGACGGCTCGCAGTTGTGTGTGCTCCGTGAGGACCGGGCCGAGACGATCGCCTCGCACGCCGGAAAGAGTGTCGAGTACGAGTACTTCATCGACGGCGAGCGTCGGCTCGTACGGATACCGGCCGGCAGCGATCAGGAGCCGGTTCCGGTGCCCGGTGCGCTCGGCGACGGCGGCAAGGCACTGCGGACGGCGGCGGTGTCCCGGGACGAGGAGAGCGCGGCCGGGGTGTCGCTCGACGGGCGTTCGCTGTACGTCGGGTCGCTCGCGTCGGGCGGTTCGCTCGGCGATCCCGTGCTGAAGAGCAAGGCCAAGTCGGAGGACGACGGGCTGGCGACGCCCAGTTGGGACGCCAACGACGATCTGTGGGTGGCCGACCGCGACCCCAAGAACCCCCGGCTCCTGATGCTGCAGAAGGGTATGGGCGAGCCGGTGGCGGTCAGGACGCCCGGGATCGAGGGGCGCATCGAGGCGGTGCGGGTGGGCGCCGACGGGGTGCGGATCGCGCTGATCGTGCAGAAGGACGGCAAGACCTCGCTGCTCATCGGACGGATCGAGCGGCGAACCGGGTCCGGCGGACAGCCGATCGTCACGATCCATGAACCTCGTTCCGTGGCGCCGCAGTTGGAGAAGGTCACCGCCATGTCCTGGGCCGGGGACAGCCGCCTGGTCGTGGTCGGGCAGGAAAAGGGCGGTGTGCAGCAGATTCGATACGTCCAGGTCGACGGCTCCGCACCGGTCGGCGCGGCACCCTCGGCGCTCACCGGGGTGAAGGAGATCGCCGCCTCCGAGGACGAACGGCTGCCGCTGGTGGCGCACTCGGAGGACGGGATCGTGCGGCTCTCGTCCGGTTCGCAGTGGCAGAAGGTGGTCAAGACGGGGACTTCGCCGGTCTATCCGGGATAGCCGTCCGTCAGCGGCCTGACGGTTGCGCCCAGTTGTCCAGAGGGAGTTATCCACAGGGCTTGGCCGGCCGGCTCAGGCGTTGGCACAGTGGTGGGCATGCGCGGGTGGTGGCAAAACCTCACCGATCTGGTGCTGCCGACCGAATGCGGAGGCTGCGGGAGGCCTCGCGCGGTGCTCTGCCCGGAGTGCCGTGCCGCTCTGGTGGGTGCCGCACCGCGCCGGGTGCGACCGGTGCCCGAGCCGCCGGGGCTGCCTGTGGTCTACGCGGCGGCTCCGTATGAGGACGAGGTGCGGGCGGCGCTCCTCGCCCACAAGGAACGGGGTGCGCTGATGCTCGCCGGGCCGCTGGGAGAGGCGCTCGCGGGTGCCGTGCGGGCGGGGCTCACGTCCGGTGGCGTGCCACCCGCAGCGCCGGTGCTGCTCGCTCCCGTGCCCTCCGCGCGGCGGGCGGTGCGGGCGCGGGGGCACGACCCGGCGCGGCGGATCGCGCTCGCGGCGGCGGGTGAGT
>NZ_VCHX02000281.1 GCF_005768555.2 Streptomyces sporangiiformans | reverse complement strand
GTGTTCCTAGACAGCTCCACCACATCGGAGGTCTTCGCCATGATCAAGCCCGGCCGGTGTCAACAACGCTCGTGATCAATACACCTAGAAGGCCGCTGTCCGGTCTTCGCTGCGCGGGTCGATCACCTGGTGCTCGGTGTAGATGCCCGCGCTCGCCTCACGACGCCAGGGACGCCCGTAGGTCACTGCGTCCGCGGCGGCCTCGGAACTGTCGTCCAGGTTCACGACGGCTACCGATGGCGAACCGTCCGCGGGGCACCGCGCAAGCCAGTGGCCATTGGGAGCGACGATTCCGGACGGTGCGGTGGCGCTGTGCTGTGAGGCCACTGACAAGCTGACCCAGTAGCTGTTGACCGCGGCGTGGCCTTGGGCTTGGGCGGCGGTGTTACCCGGGGTGCCGCTGGTAGAGAACAGGACGCAGTCGACATCCAGCTTCTCGTATTCCGCCCACAGCTCCGGGTAGTGGATCTCCATGCCGAGCAGGCAGCCAAAGCGCACACCGTCGACCTCGAAGGTCACCGGTGAGACGCCCGGCGAGTACATGTACGAGATCTTCGTCTTCGACAGGAGACGCTCGTCGTAGCGCGTGACGACGGCGCCGCGATCGGAGATGACGTAGAGGCTGTTGTGCGGGCGGTTTGGCTCGGTCAGGCGGTGCACCGATGCGATCACCGTCCACAGCCGCAACTCGCGGGCCAGCTCGGCGATCGCAGCCAACTCCGATTGGAGCACCGGCCACTGGCACCGGTCCCAGTCCGCCGGGCCGACCGCGTCCGGGCCGTCGACGGACATAACGAACTTGTTGGGAAAGCAGATCGCGCCTTCCGGAAAGTGCACGAGCCTCGCTCCTTGAGCGCTGGCCTCGCGCATCAGAGCACGGACCTCACGCCCGCTTTCGCGCAGCGCTTCAACGTCTCGGGGGTCTTCGCGTACGAGCGTCTGCGCTACGGCGAGCCGCACGCTCTGGGGATTCTTTGCTTCCGACATGACGTCTCCTGATGGAGTCGGACGGAAGTGCCGCAGGGCGGACGTGTAGGACTCACCGGTCTTGGCGGCGCGGGCACGCACCTGGCGCTTGAAGTTCCTACGGGCTGTCATCGCGGCCTTCCACGCCTTGAGCGACGGCTCCCCAGCAACCTCGCCCGAGGCGATCGGGCTGCAACAACGGCCTGAGACGCTGGTCCCTTTGCCTCCGACGGGAGACCGCGCTGGGGACGGTCGCGGGAGGTTCGGCGTAGGCCACGCAGTCGGTCATCATGTCGTCGGTCGCGAGCTCCGTCAACATCCTTCAACACGTCCAGCGCACCGTCGAAGTGCTGACGGCTGGAAAGAACACCTCAGCTCAACACGCTGAACTTGACAGAGAAGGGGCCGGCCGCGCACGGCTGGAGTGACGACCAGGTGTGGACCACCGCACGGGTGCGCACGCTGATCGGGCGGAAGTTCCACCTCTCCTACAGCGCCTCCGGCGTCACGCGGCTGCTGCACCGGATGGGCTTCAGTGTGCAGGTGCCTGCCCGGCCCGCCGCCGAACGGGACGAGGACGCGATCACCGCATGGCGGGAGGCGACCTGGCAGGTGGTAAAACCCTCCGGGCGGCGACCGGCGCGTTCGTCTGTTTCGAGGACGAAGCGGGCGTGACCGGCCGTCCGCCCAAGGGCTGCACCTGGGGCCGACGCGGCAAGAACCCCGACTGCGGCTTCGAGGCGAGTTGGTTCATCGTCAGGTAGGCGTTTTCCGCCTCGGGTGGAATTGCTCTGCCGTGAGTTCGACGACCTTAGTGAGCGGGGTGGGCAGTCGGATCTCCGTGCTCTCTCAGCTGGCGTGAAGGATCCGAAAGCGATCGGGGTCCGCCGGATCTCGATCAACGACTTGGATCGGCGTCGAGGCCCATTGCCAAACGCTGATGCCTGGCGTGCGGGAGAACTGGATCTGCCCGCGGGTGCCTTCGACTGCAACGCGCGGCCAGGATTGGGCAGTGCGCGCCCGATCCGCGCCGTAGGAACGCAGCACATCGGCGAGGACGGCGACCGTGTCGTAGCCCTCGAAGGCGACGAAGGAGGGCGCTTCGCCCAGCCGCTCGCGGAGGGCCGTCTCGACTCGTGTACCGAGTGGGCTGAGGCGCTCGGGCAGGTAGCGCAAGAACGGGATCGCGGCGCTGTCGTTGCCCAGCAACGTTGCCCATTCGGCGAACTCCGGTTGCCCGGCCGGAGCACCGATCATGATCTCGGCGAGGCGCTGGTCGCGGCGGACAGACTTGACGATCGACACTGCCGGCTCCGGGTGGCCGACCAGAAGAAGGAGGGCTGTCGCGCGACTGTCGACGAGTTCGTCGCACACGGCCGTGGGGGCGAGCGCGCGCATGTCGAGTTCGATCACGGTGCCGCCGCGTGGAGCGAGGTAGTCCCGCAGAATGCGGGCCCCAGATGCCCAGTAGACACTCGGCTGGGCTGCTACGGCGATTCGGCTGTGGCCCGCGCTGAGGAGGAAGTCTGCGTAGACCTGCCAGCCGCGGGACTGCGGCGGGGAGAGGCGCGCGACCCATTCCGTTGGCTGTTCGGTGAGCGCGTCGAGAACCGCTGACGAGCAGAGGAACGGCAGGCCGAGGGCGTCGGCCTTGGCGGCAGCGGCGCGAGCGACGACGCTGTGATACTCCCCGGCCAAGGCAGCCACGCCCAGGCGAGCCAATTCCTCTACGGCCGCCGCGGCCCTCTGTGGATCAGCCGCGGTGTCTCGGACCACCAGCTCGAGTGGTCTTCCGACGATCCCGCCGGCGTCATTGACTTCGCGAACGGCCAACTCGAGTCCAGCGAGCAAGTGTTGGCCTGCCTCGACCCAGCCAGGCCGAGTCAGCGGAACGAGAGCACCGATCTGGACAGACGATCCGTCAGTCCGCTCCGCTCCAGGTGGTGATGGTGGCGTACTCATGCGTCGGCGTCTCCCGTGCGACGATGCGGTTGCGGTTTGCCTGGATCGCAGACTGGCAAAGCCCGGTAGTACGCGTGCATCTCATCGCGCCGTGGCGGGCGCACCTGGGTGACCATGCCGGACATTGCATCCACCACCACTGCCAACGGGCAACCGATTATTTGTTCGCTGAGCTGCCCGGCTTCAACAAGCCGTTAACCCCGGCCATCGAGACGCTGCGCGGGCTGCTGCTCGCCACCGAGATCGGCCACAACGGGTGGCGGGCCGGCGCCTCGGTGCCTGCCGGGCCAACCATCTGCCGTTTGGCGCGCGTGCTGTGCCGCTGATGCGCTCGTAGGCCGAGCGGTACCTCCGGTATAGCGTTCACCTTCAATCCATTGCAACGAACAAGGCTCACTTGTTGCATTAGCATCAAGTCATTGCAACGATTTGTCGGCTCTAGCCTGCGTAAATATGGATCCCGCGGAACGAGCTTGTTGCCTGATGTATGAATGCAACGTAGCGTTTCCGCCTTAAGAAACAACGGGCCGAAGGCCTGACAGGTCGATAGGTGCGCGTTTCGCGGAGTGAGCGATTCAAGGGGGTTGGATCATGGATACAGCGCAAAGCCAGCAGCAGGCGGCACCCGGCGCATTCACCGCCTTCACCCGCTTCGTGCTCTGCGGCGGCGGAGTGGGGCTCGCCTCCAGCTTCGCCGTGGCGGAGCTCGCCTCCTGGATTCCTTGGGGTCTGGCCAACGCCCTGATCACCGCGGTCTCCACGCTCCTCGCAACCGAGCTGCACGCTCGCTTCACCTTCGGTGCAGGCGGGCGCGCGACCTGGCGCCAGCATGCGCAGTCGGCCGGGTCCGCGGCGGCCGCGTATACGGTGACCTGCATGGCGATGCTCGTCCTGCAGCAGTTGGTGGCCGCACCCAGTGCGGTGCTCGAGCAGGTCGTCTACCTGTCCGCCTCCGCACTCGCCGGTGTCGCGCGGTTCGCGGTGCTGCGCCTCGTTGTCTTCGCGCGGAAGCGCTCGCAGGTCGTGGCCACCGTCCGCACCGCCCGTCCCGTGCACGCGACCGTGGCCCGCGTCGCGTCACCCGCCGACCCGGCGGTGCTCTGCCGCACCGCCTGACCGTTCCGCCGGGCGGCGTGCCGCACCGACCGGCCGCGATTCCTTGAGGCCCGTCACACCACGCGCCCGTGCCGGGACCCTGCCTGCCGGCCGCCTAGAGCGCACACACCGGCCAACCAGACCGCTAACTGGCCAGCTAACAGGTCATCTCATTTGGGCTGTTGGACAGCCTGCGCGTGTGGGGACCGTTGAGCGGCTGGTGCTGGATGAGCTGTGGCAGTTTTTCCAGCGGGTGGTGCCGAAGGTGCCGACCTGCCCTCAAGGGGGTGGCCGACGCCGCCACGGTGACCGGGAGGTGCTGGCTGCGATCGTGTTCGTGGCGACGTCGGGCTGTACCTGGCAGCAGCTGCCGTCCGCCTTCTTCGGGCCGTCGGGGGCAACGGCTCACCGGCGCTTCGCCGAGTGGCCGAAGGCCCGGGTGTGGGCGAAACTCCGCCGCCTCGTCCTGGACGAGCTCGGCGACCGCGGCGAGCTGGACTGGTCCCGCTGTGCGATCGACTCGGTGAACATGCGGGCTTTGCAAAGGGGACCGGGCGGGCCCGAATCCTGTCGACCGGGGCAAGTACGGCTCGAAGGTTCACTTGAGCACCGAGCGGACCGGTCTGCCCTGTCCGTGGGCATCTCCGGCGCGAACCTCCACGACAGCCAGGCCCTGATGCCGCTGGTGCAAGGCATGCCGCCGATCTGCTACCGGCGCGGCCGGCGGCGACGCCGACCCGGCAAGTTTCACGGCGACAGGGGCTACGACTACGACCACCTGCGACGGTGGTTTCGCGCTCGCGGGATCACACCTCGTATTGCCCGCAAGGGTGTCGACGCCTCGCAACGGCTGGGCCGACATCGCTGGACCGTCGCACGCACCATGGCCTGGCTCGCCGGATGCCGCCGCTTGCACCGCTGCTACGAGTGCAAAGCCAGCCACCTCCTTGCCTTCACGAGCATTGCCTGCATCCTCATCTGCTACCGCAGACTTGCTAATTGAGATGATCGGCTATAGGGAAAGCGGATGAGCGAGTCACCATCGAATCAGAACGCGAACGAGCTTCCGATCACAGTAGAGTCCGGGATCGATGACCTGAAGCACACGCCGGAGGAGTCGCACGAGGTGCAGGAAGACGACCTGCGTCGCTACCGGATCGAGCTGGAGAGCACCGATGAGGGGATCCGGCGGGTGAACCATGTCCACGCAGGTTCGATGGAGCAGGCCCTGGTGAAGGTCCGCGAAGCGGACCACTGGCCGACTAGCGGGCCTGGCAGTGACCCCAGCAGGTTTCGAGTGGTGGAGGCAACCGAGGAGAGTGCCTCCAGCGAGGCTCGACACCAGAGAAACGCGCGCCGACGATACATCAACACCATCGTGGAAGCCGGCCTCACGGCGCTGGGTAAGACCGCTCCCGATCGCTCAGATGAAGAGTCCTTCGACGTCTTGTGCGATTTCTTCACCCGGGCCATCGTTCTGCCCGGGCACTTCGCCTTCCCCTCGGGGGACACGGATGCCGACCGGCTGCTGGATGCCAACGACGCGGCCAGCGTCCTGGCCCAGCTCCTTACAACTCACCTCGCCCATCACGGCTTGAAGGTGGCACAAACGCTTCCGGAGTAGGCGCCGCGCGCCCCTGGCCCCCGCTCAAGCTGAAGGCCACACCCTCCGAGCCGGCGAGAGCGGAGGGATCGCATGACGGCGTGCGGTGACTACCAGCATCGCTTGCACTCTCACCTGCCACCGCTTACCCACCAATTGAGATGACTTGTACGACGACATCTTGATTGGGCGTCGCTCATTCACGGCAGCTGTAGTTCTTGATCGGCAGGTCATCGTTGCTGGTCGGAAGGTAGCGGCGGCGGTGATGCTGTTCCATCGGTGGTGGGCTTCGACGGCTCGGTGCTGGTGACGGCGGCGCCAGGTGGGCCAGTGCAGGAGGTGGCCCAGGTCGCGGCGGGGCCAGGGGCAGGACGGTGGCGCGCAGGAGACGGAGCAGTTCGCGGCGGCTGGCGGGGGCGAGTTGGCCGGTGGGTTTGCTGGTCGGCGGTGCGGGCGCGGGCGACGGCCAGGACGCCATCCGCCGGTCTCAACCAACCGGGCCTGCTCCATGTGAGCAACGGCTACTGCTCACCAACGTTCTGCAAGGCTCTGGCGACGTTCACTCGGACTGAATGGTCCTCATCGCCCAGGGTCGAGCGGAGCCCCTGGACGAACATGTTCCGCCCTGCTTCCGTGACTTCGAACCTCCCGGCCCCGGGCAGCCACCATGAGGATTCGAGGCTGCACGCAAGACGGCTGAGCTGTTCCGCTGCACTGCGCCTGAGGTGGACGGGCTGGTGCTCCGCCAGCCGGTCGAACAGAGCGCGCAGCATGACAGTGTCGCCGAGAGAGGACAGTGCAGGTCGTGCGCTTCGACGAGCGCGGCTTGTCCCAGTTCGTCATCTGTGGATGCTGGGGCGACGAGTCCGGCGTTGGGAATGACAGCTTGGCTCAGGTCGCCGTCTGCGTGGATCTTTGGTTGATGCTGGGGCTACGTGGTTTGAGTCCAAGGCCCGACCGGCCGGCTGGGATCTGCAGCCGCAACTGTGCAACATCCCGCCGAGGTGGCACTGACGCCGATGGCGTATCAGTTCCCGTTTGACATACGGCGGTAGCAGATGACGGATGCGGCGATGTCGGCGAAGGCAAGGAAGTGCTCGGCCCTGTGTTCATGGCGGTGGAGGCGGCGGCACCCGTTCAGCCACGACATCGTGCAGCTCGACCATGCAGCGGTACCGAGCCAGGCGACTGGAGTTCTCCTTCCCGCGGCGGGCGATGCGCGGCACGATCTGGCGACGTCGCAGCCAGCTGCGGAGATGATGAGACTGCACGGATGCTGACCTAGTCGATCGCGCACCGCGACCGGTCCAACTCGCCGTCGGCACCGAGTCGGTCCAGTACCACCCCGTGCAGCTTCGCCCACGCCCGGGCGGCGGACCAGTCGGTGAAGTACCGATGCACCATCTGCCAAGAAGCACCGAAGACCGGCGGCAGTTGCCGCCAGGTACAGCCGGCACAGTGGCGACGAAGGTGATCGCCGTCAGCACAGCTCGGTCATCACACCGCCGTCGGCCGCCACCCTGCGCACTCATCGGTGCCTCCGACGCCCTGTTTTGGAAGATCTCCCACAGCGCGTACGGCACCAGCCGCTCAACTATGCCCATGCCGCAGCAATGAGTGATGGCCAATCAAGACATCGTCTGAAGAGCTCAGCCACATCAATGAGTTGCGTGCATCGTGAAGTGTCAGGTCACGGGCCTGGTGTGATTTCGTGCCCGGGTGCTCGTGCTGGTCGCGCGCGGCAGTCTGCCGGGTAGATCGTCGGGCAGGGAGGTCTTCGTGGGTTCTGGCCCGTTCCAGCCCGCGATGCTCCTACGCTCCCGGTCATGGTGGACCCCGAGGTACTGGAACGGATCGCCGCGCGCCGCGCGGAACTGGACGGGCTGGAAGAACAGCTGGTCAAGCAGCTGGACCAGGTGCGGGCCGAGCGGGACGAACTCGCGGTCGCCGAGCGGGTTCTGGCGCGGATGAGCGAGCAGATCGCTGGGGAGCGGGCTGCCGTCGCACCGGCGTCGGCGGAGGTTGGCGGGCGTGCGGTGCTGCTGGTCCCGCACCGTGACGACAGCGTTGACGAGGCCGCGCTTCCTGGCGACTACCGCCGGATCCTGGCGATCGTGCGGGCCGCCGACGGTGCGGTGCAGGTGCGGGCGGTGGGCGAAGAGCTGGGCCTTCAGGTGGAGGTGCGCGGGAAGCTGGAGCCGTTGCGGGCGAAGCTGGTCAAGCTCGCGGACCGCTGCTGGCTGCACAAACGTGGCGACGGGAAGTTCACCGCGCGCCTGTAGCCATGCCGACCCTGCACGCCGCAGTGCGTAACTGACTGCGCCGTTCTCTATCCGTTCGTGCGCTCGGCCTGGTTCGAACGGCGTGCTGGATCGGGTGACTTGGCTGGCGTCGAGGCATGAAGGAAGGGCCTCTTGGTAGCTCGCGGTTGTCGAGTCCAGCGAGAAGCAAGAGGCCCTGTTGTCGAAGTGTCGCGTGGTCGTGGTTGCCGGGTCCAGTCCGTCCACTCCTGGGTGTGACTGTCTCGCCCATCGGTTCGGGAACGCGGCCGACCGGCCGGAGCGTCAGCCTCGGTACGGCTCGGACATGAGCGATGCCGAGTGGGCGTCGGTGCGGGGTCTGCTGCCGGTTCCGGGCTGGCTTGCGGGCCGGGGCGGTCGTCCGGAGGGCTACTGCCACCGGCAGATGATCGACGCGGTGCGCTATCTCGTCGACAACGGCATCAAGTGGCGGGCGATG
Source organism: Streptomyces sporangiiformans (assembly GCF_005768555.2). Taxonomy (GTDB): domain Bacteria; phylum Actinomycetota; class Actinomycetes; order Streptomycetales; family Streptomycetaceae; genus Streptomyces; species Streptomyces sporangiiformans. The sequence continues at coordinate 4,064 of NZ_VCHX02000281.1, read as the reverse complement.
CCGTCCGACTTCCCGCCCTGGCCGCGGGTGTATGCCTTCTTCGCCCGCTGGCGGGATGCAGGGCTGGTGGCCGAGCTCCATGAACGGCTGCGCGAGGCCGTCCGCCGGGCGGAGGGCCGCAGCCCGGAGCCAAGCGCGGCGGTCGTGGACTCGCAGTCGGTGAAGGCGGACGCCACGGTCGCCCTCGCCTCACGGGGATACGACGCGGGGAAAAAGATCAACGGGCGCAAACGCCACTTGCTCACCGACACCCTCGGACTTCTACTGGCCGTGCTGGTCAAGCCGGCGTCCACGACCGACCGGGACGCGGCCGGCATGCTGCTGCCCGCAGCGAAGAATCACTTCCGGCGGCTGGCTCGGGTCTGGGCCGACGGCGGTTACACCGGCCACCTCACCGACTGGACCACCCAGCACCTCGGAGTCGTCCTCGACATCGTCCGCCGCAGCGACGACGCCCAAGGTTTCAGATCCTGCCCCGCCGCTGGGTCGTCGAAAGATCCTTCGCCTGGCTCCTGCGCAGCCGGCGCCTGGTCCGCGACTACGAGCGACGCACCGTCACCAGCGAAGCCGTCATCCTGTGGTCGATAACCATGCTCATGAGCCGCCGCCTGGCCGCCCAGCGCCGACAGCGTCCTGCTCCGGCACGGGCAACGTGAACCTGCCCGGCTTCTCCTCGACCAGCCAGCCCCGTTCCACCAGCCGTTTCAGCCGAGCCCGAGCCCCTTCGACGCGGGAAACGGACGCGCTGTCCCAGCCCAGCACCACCGCTGCCCGCCGGGCACCCAGCCCATCAGAACCCGCCTCCACGGCGGCGGCCATCAACGCCTGGTAGTCCACCGACAGCACCTCGATGCCGGCCGCGTCCTGGCAGTGCGGCACCGCCCGACGCGGTCCCACCGGGCTCTTCTGCGAGACTCCGTCGGTCACCACGGCGGGCACATCGGCCTCGGCCAACGCCTCCAGATACTGCTCCAGGCCGATCACCCGGCGCCGGAGCACCTCTTCCGCCTCCGCCAGAGCCGCCTGGACCCGCTCCAACTCGGCTGCGAGTTCTTCCACCTGCACCACCGCGGCCTTCTGCCGCGCTTCCAACACCGCCCGCATCGACGGCATCTGCCACCCCCCACGACATCTCGGTCAGCAACGATCCGAGACTTCCGTGCCAGCCGCCACCTCATGCCGGACCAGCGGAAACCGCACGTGAGGTTCGGAAAGAGAACGACCTCTAAGACGTTGGCATGGAGAGCTGGTAGCGCTCGATGACATCCGCGAACCATTCGGGCTCCGCCATTGGGACCTCGTAGCGGTTCGCGAGCTCGACGATCTTCGACATCTCTGCTTCGCCGCGCTCGGTCAGGTCGACCACCGTCCGGAAGAGCTCTTCGAATCCGGCAGGTGAGATGATCTCGATCATGCGCGCGGGCGTCAGCCCGGCGTTCCACATCGCGTGGACCTCGCCGCGCGGCTTCACGATGTATCCGCCCGGACCGAGCACGATCTCCTTGCCCTCGGACCGGAAGCCGATCTCGCCCTCGAGCACGATGGAGAACTCATCCTCTCGGTGGTGGACGTGGGGCGGGACGAATCCGCCGACCTCGAAAGGGTGCTCGACGACGGCGAGAGCCCCACCGGAGTCGGCACCGTCGATCTTGAAGATCACCCCGATGCCGGGCACCAATTCGCCGCGCCGACCTTCACCGGGCTGGACAACCTTGACGGTCGTGGCCGCTGCAGTCGCTGCACTCATGCCGCACCTCCATTTGGCTGACACCCATGTACAGTGAAAAGGCAGCAGGGCCAGCTTGTCAAGATTGGCTAACATATGTGTTCAGCGAAAATGGAGTCGCCACGCCCGTACCGGAAGAGGATGCGTGCGCTCACCGAAGCCGAGACCCGGCAACGAATCGTCGAAGCGACGGTCGAGCTCCACGAAACGCTCGGCCCCGCGAAGACGACCATCAAGGCCATCGCCGAGCGCGCGGGCGTGCAGCGTGCCACGGTGTACAACCATTTCCCCGATCTTCAGGTGCTCTTCGAGGCATGCAACGCCCACTACTACGAGCGGCATCCCATGCCCGACCCGACGTCGTGGATCGGCATCGCCTCACCCAACGAGCGCTTTCGCGTGGCGGTGCGCGATCTGTATCGGTGGTACGAGGAAACGGAGACGATGCTCTCGCTAGGCATCCGCGATATCGATGCTGTCCCGCCGGCGGCCCGCGAGGCGTTCTTCGGATACTTCCGCCACGTCGCTCGTTCACTGATGACGGGACGCCGCGAGCGAGGTCGTGCGCGCGTGCGCGCGGCGGCAGCCGTCGGTCACGCGATCTCGTTCGTGACATGGCACTCGCTCGTCCGGGACGGATCGCTCACGAGCGAAGAGGCTGCAGATCTCATGGAGGCGATGGTCGGCGCGGCGGCGGGATAACGGAAGCCGTCTCCGCGCCGACCCCCACCAGCAAGATCACGATCTACAGCTGGAGTACTAGGCACGCATTTGCTTGATCATGGGCCGGAGCCGCTTCGGATCGAAGATTCCTAGCAAGCTGTATCGGCACCCGATTGCTGCAGCGCGAGCTATTGCATCCATCGCTCCCAGGTGTGCCACGAGTTGGCCAGCAGCCCCACCATTATTTTCCACGGCCGCGTACTCACACATCACGAACGGCCGAATCACCACACCGGTCACGCCCGACCAGCCTCAATGACCAAGATCCTTTGAGTTTCTCCAGCGGTCCGGTCATCGCGCCGGTCACGACCACCGTCATCCCGGCCAGCGGCCCGCCCGCCGAATCCTCGCTCTCCGAGACGCCGTCTGAGTCATCGGCGGCGGTCGCGCTCGGTGGGGTGGCGCCGGGTTCGGTCATGTTCACCCCGGCGGCGGCGAGTTTGTCGATGAGCGGGGTTAGTTCGGCGCCGATGCCCTCGACCTGCTGCATCTTTTCGGCATCGGCGGTGCGGATGCGGTCCATGGTCGAGAAGTAGCGGGCGATCCGGCGGGACACGGACCGGCCGGTGCCGCGGACCCCGAGCGCGCACAGCACCCGGACGTCGTGCTCACGTTCCTCGTGAAGCCATGCCCCATCCAACCTCACCGCCCGCTTGTCAGTGGGTGGCCCTACGGTGCAGATATGGATCTTCAGGGGAAGACAGTTGTGTTAATGGGCCGGTTCTACGGCCTGTCGCAGGCCGAGGCGAAGGCTGGGCTCGAGGCGCTGGGCGCGCGGGTGACGAAAACGGTGTCCGGCAAGACAGACCTGATCTTCCGCTCTCATGATGTGGCCGGTCGCAAGATCGGGGCAGCGAGTCAGCTCGGCATACCGGTCTACGACTGGAAGACGTTGCGGGCCCTGCTCAAGCAGGCGGCCGAGGCCTCGGCCGGCGATAGGCCCGGCGCCGACGGGGCGGGCACCTTCGTGGACCACGCTTCGCTGGCGTCGGCCGCGGACCCGGACGCGCTGCTGGGCGTTCTGCGGGAAGCGGACTGGTCCGCCTTCGTGTCCGAGTGGGACCTGCTGCCGCTGCGGGATCGGCTGCAGGAGTTGGAGCAGACGCACGGAGTCACCGAGGTGCACCGCTTCGCCACGGAACGGATTCGCAGCCTCGACGCGGCTGCAGCATCCGTTCGGCCACTTCACCGAGATCGATGATTACGCCGTCAGCCCGTGCGGACGCTATCTGGCGACCAGCAGCGGGTGCGGCGACGATTACAACCGCGGTGGTGCGCTGCAGATCTGGGAGATCGCCAGTGGTCGTTGCGTCAACGTTCTCGACCGGATCGAAGGTGGCGTTGGCTGGCCCGGCTACGACGACACCATCCAGTGGTCGGCTGACAGCACACGTGTAGGGCTCGCCTACCACACCAACCAGGTAGGGGTGTTCGATCCGTTCGACGACGCGACATACACCTATCCCATCGCCAGTGCGTCGGTGACGAACGGGGGGAACAGGCCTCCGGACTGGGCGCTGGCGCCCGATGGCCTAACTGGCTCTAACAAAAGCTTTGATCTTGTGACCGTGGGCTTGTCTGCTCGTTGGTCTGGTCGTGAGGAAGAGACAGTCGC
>NZ_VCHX02000280.1 GCF_005768555.2 Streptomyces sporangiiformans | reverse complement strand
TGGTGCACCGCCATCAGCCTCCTCGGCTACGCCTGGGCCATGAAGCACTTCAACAAAGACCGCACCCACTAGACCCACCCACCATTCCGTCCGTCGAGGCGCATCGAACGCGAGATGAGGTACAGGTGATGACACGTCAGTCAGTCGCCGCAGTAGCACGACCGACGCAGCAGGCCGGCCGTTCCTCGACGGGCGCGCAGGCTCAGCTGCTCCGGACCGGCATGGACGTCCTGCACGACACCGACCCCGAACTCGCCGCGCTGCTGGACGCCGAGGTGAGTCAGCAGAACTCGATCCTCGCGATGATCGCGTCGGCGAGCATCGCGGACCCCTCCGTCCTCGCCGTCGGCGGAGCGGCGCTGTCGAACGTCACCGCCGAGGGCTACCCGGGAGCGCGCTACCACCCGGGGGCCCAGCAGTTCGACCACGTCGAGAACCTGGCAGTGGAGCGGGCCAAGCGGCTGTTCGGCGCGCGGTACGCCAACGTGCAGGCGCACTCCTGCTCGTCCGCCAACCTCGCGGTCCTCTCGGCGCTGATGCGCCCGGGCGACACGCTCCTCGGCCTCGACCTCGACGCCGGCGGCCATCTCACCCACGGCTCACGGGCATCGGTGACCGGCCGCCACTACAACGCGGTGTCCTACGGCCTGGACGAGTCCGGCCGCATCGACTTCGCACGCCTGGAGGACCTGGTCCTCGAGCACCGGCCCCGCGTGCTGATCGCCGGAGCCAGCGCCTATCCCCGTACGATCGACTTCGCCCGGTTCCGGGCCCTCGCGGACACCGTCGGGGCATATCTCCTCGCGGACATCTCCCATATCGCGGGCCTGGTGGCCACCGGCCGGCACCCGAGCCCGGTCGATGTCGCCCACATCACCACCACCAGTACGTACAAGCAACTGGCCGGTCCCCGGGGCGGTCTGATCCTCAGCGGGCGGGAGTACGACACGCCCGGCCCCGACGGCCGCACCCCGCTGTTCCGGCTGATGCAGCGCGCCGTGTTCCCGCAGTCGCAGGGCACTCCGAGCCCGGCCTCCATCGCCGCCAAGGCCCGCGCCTTCGCCGTGGCGGCCGAGCCGGCCTTCCAGGAGACGGCACGGCTGATCGTGCTCAACGCCCGGGCCCTGGCCGCGGAGCTCTCCTCCCTCGGGTACCGGGTGCTCACCGGCGGCACCGACAACCACATGGTCCTGATCGACACCACCGGCCTCGGCCTGACGGGGGTGACCGCCGAGCGTGCTCTGGAGGAGTGCGGGATCCTCGCGAACCGCAACCGCATCCCCGGTGACACCAAGCCGCCGCTGGTCACCAGCGGCCTGCGTCTGGGCACCAACATCCTCGCGCAGCGCGGAATGGGCCCCGAGCAGATGCGCGAGTGCGCTCATCTGCTGCACACCGTCCTCGCCGGCACCGGTCTGCTGTCCGACACCGAGTACCGGATCGACCCGGCCCTGGTCACCACGGTCCGAGAGGAAGTCCGGTGGCTGTGCGCCCGCCACCCCCTGTCCATCGACACCACCACCGCCGGTGCCCCGGTTTCCCTGATCGGAGTCGGAACATGATGACCGACCACCGCCCTGCCGCCGAAGCTCGCCGCGCCCCCGTCTCCGAGACCCGCCACGCCCCCGTCTCCGAGGCCCGCCACGCCCCTGCCGCTGAAACCCGCCGCGCCCCCGCGTCCGAAGCCCGCCACGACCCCGCTGCCGAGGTCTGGCCACCCGCGCTCGTACCGACGGACCAGCCACGCCGACCAGGCAGCGCCGCCCGGTGCACGGCCGTGGAGACCGTCGGCCTGGAGGCCAGGTCCGTCCGGGACAGCGTCCTGGCCGCCGCCTTCGCGGCGCTGCTCCACCGCTACACCGGCCAGGACCGGATCGCCCTGGCCGGCCCGGACGGCGAGGTCCGCTTCCAGGTCACCGGTGAGACGACACTGCGGGACCTGGCGGAGGGCGCCACCACCGCGCACGCCACCGGTACCTGCCCCGTCGGCTTCACAGCCGGCGCGGCCCCTTCCGCGGACGGAGCCCCCTTCGAGCTCCGGCTGGTCGTCCACGGCGAGAAGGCGGAACTCCACTACGACGCCGAGCTGTTCGAGCACACCACGGCGCTCAGGCTGCTCGACCACTACCGCACGCTCCTCGTCGACGGACTGCGCCACCCCGACCGCACCGTGAACCGGCTGCGATTGCTGGGCGACGAGGAGCTGCGCCGCACCCTCGTCGAGTGGAACCGCACCGAGACCGAACTGCCCAACCAGGGCTGCCTGCACGAGGCCTTCGAGGCCCGGGCGGACAGCGCGCCAGAGGCCGTCGCCGTGGTCCACGGCGACGAGCGGCTGACGTACCGTCAGGTCAATGCCGCGGCCAACCGTCTCGCCCATCACCTGCGGTCCCTGGGCGTGGGCCCGGACCTGCGGGTCGGCCTGTGCCTGGACCGCTCCGCCCAACTGCTCGTGGCGGAGCTCGCCGTCCTCAAGGCGGGCGGCGCCTATGTGCCGCTCGACCCTGACTATCCCGCCCAGCGCATCGCCGCCATGGTCGCCGGCACCTCGTGCACGGTGATGATCAGCCGCGAGGAGCTGACCGGAAACCTGCCCGAGGGCGGCGAGCAGAGCCCGCCGCTGGTCCTGCTCGACCGGGACGCCGATGTCCTGGCCCGGCTGCCCGAGCACAACCCGGGCCGCGTCGCGGACCCCGACCACCTCTGCTACATCATCCACACCTCCGGCTCGACCGGCGCGCCCAAGCCGATCGCACTGCACCACCGCGGGGTCCTGAACAACATCGCGGACCTCAACTCCCGCTACGGCGTGGGCCCCGGGGACGGTGTGCTCGCGCTGTCGTCGCCCAGCTTCGACATGTCCGTGTACGAGTTCCTGGGCCTGACCATCGCCGGCGGCACCGTGATCGTGCCCGACGCCGGGCGCACCAAGGACCCCGGGCACTGGGCCGAGTTGCTGGTCGCCGAGGACGTCACCGTCTGGAACTCCGCCCCGGCGCTGCTGAACCTGCTGACCGACCACCTCGAGCAGACCGGTGCCGAGCCGCTGCCGCGACTGCGCCTGGCGCTGCTCGGCGGCGACTGGGTCCCGGTCACCCTGCCGGACCGGGTCCGCGCCGTCGCCCCCGACCTGCGGTTCGTCGTGATGGGCGGAGCCACCGAGTCCTCGATCCACTCGACCATCCACGAGGTGGACAAGGTCGACCCGGACTGGACGAGCATCCCCTACGGCCGCCCCATGGCCAACCAGCGCACGTACATCCTCGACGACGCCCTGCAGCCGGTGCCGCCTGGCGTGCCCGGCGAGCTGTACCTGGCCGGCACCGGTCTGGCCCGCGGCTATCTGGATCAGCCGGAGCGCACCGCCGAGCGGTTCCTCGACTGGTCGTACGGGGACGTGGTGCGAGGCGAGCGCCTGTACCGCACCGGCGACGCCGCCCGGTTCGGCCAGGACGGACTGATCGAGCTGATCGGCCGCAAGGACTTCCAGGTCAAGATCCACGGCCTGCGCGTGGAGCTCGGCGAGATCGAGACCGTCCTGCGCTCCCACCCGGGAGTACGGCAGAGCGTGGTCGTCGCCCGCTCCAACCGGCTCGTCGCCTATGTGGTGCCCGAGGACACCGACAGCGACGCCGTCGGCGGCACGGTCGACACCGCCGCACTGCTGAGCCTGGCGGCCGACCGGCTGCCCGAGTACATGGTCCCGTCCGCGGTCGTCGCGCTGGAGCGGCTCCCGCTCACGCCGAACGGCAAGCTGGACCGGCTGGGGCTGCCCGAGCCGGAGTTCACCACCGCCGCCTACCGGGCGCCCGGGTCGGCCGAGGAGAAGATCCTGGCCGCCGTGTACGCCGAGGTCCTGGGCGTGGACCGGGTCGGCGCCGACGACGACTTCCTGGCCGCCGGCGGCGACAGCATCCGCGCCATCCAGGTCGTCACCCGGGCCCGGGCCCGCGGCCTGGAGGTCACCCCGCGGCAGATCCTGCAGTGCCGTACGGTCGCCGCGCTCGCGCAGGCCGCGACCGGCGCCGATGCCGGGGCCGCCGCCTACGCCGCCTCCGCTCCGCTGGCCGATCCGGACTCCGCGGAGTTCCGGGCCTGGCAGCGGCGCTACCCCGGCCTTTCGGACATATGGCCGCTGACCTCGCTGCAGTCCGGGATCCTCTTCGAGTCGACGCTCAGCGACACCGGCTACGACGCGTACCAGATGCAGACGGTGTTCCACCTGTCCGGCGAGGTCGACCCCGCCCGGATGCGGGCGGCCGGCCAGGCCCTGCTCGACCGCTACGCCAACCTGCGCGTGGCCTTCGTCCCGGACGCCGACGACAACCTGGTGCAACTCGTGCTGGACGGCGTCGAGTTGCCCTGGCGGGAGGTCGACCTCGGCACGGTCCCCGACGCCCGACGCGACGAGGCCTTCCGGCGCTTCCTCGCCGAGGACTACGCCACGCACTTCGACCGCACCACCCCGCCGCTGCTGCGCCTGACCCTGGTGCGGTTCGGCCCGGCCCGGTACGAGCTGGTGCTCACGACCCACCACGTGCTCATCGACGGCTGGTCCGAGCCGATCCTGACGCAGGACCTGCTGCGCCTGTACGCCTCCGACGGGGACGCCTCCGGGCTTCCGGCGGTCCGCGAGTTCCGGGACTTCCTGGCCTGGCTGAACCGGCAGGACCGCGCCGGGACCGCACGGGTCTGGGCCGACGAGCTCGCCGGTGTCGACGAGCCGACGCTGCTGGCGCCGGCCGGCGCGACACGCGCCGAGGTGCCCGGATCCGGGGACGTCGCACCCGGCGACACCGGATCCGGCGACATCGGGTCAGGTGACATCTGGTCAGGTGACACCGGGGCAGGTGACGCCGGGTCCAGGGAGGTCCTGGCCAGGGAGATCGGCCTCACGCTGACCGAGGAGGAGTCGGGCCGTCTGTTCCGGCGCGCCTCGGAGCTGGGCGTCACGGTGAACACCCTGGTCCAGGGCGTCTGGGCGGTACTGCTCAGCGGGCTCACCGGGCGCGAGGACGTGGTGTTCGGCGCGACGGTCTCCGGCCGTCCGGCCTCGCTGCCGGGCGTGGAGTCCATGGTGGGGCTGTTCATCAACACCCTTCCGGTACGCGTCCGTTGCGCTCCCGGTGACACCGTCGCCGACCTGCTGACCGGACTGCAGGGCCGGCAGTCCGTGCTCCTGGACCACCATCACCTCGGCCTGGCCGACATCCATCAGGAGACCGGCCTGGACGCCCTGTTCGACACCCTGGTGGCGTTCCAGTCGTACCCGATGGACCACGTCGGCATCGCGGAGGCGAGCGCCGCGGCGGGGATCGAGGTCACGGGGGTCGACGCCGAGGGCGCCGCCAACTACCCCCTGGCCCTCATCGTCGAGACCGACCCCTCCGTACGGCTGAGCCTCCAGTACCACCGCGACGTCTTCACGCAGGACGCGGTCGACGACATCGCCGTACGACTGCACGAGGTGCTGCACCAGTTCCTCGCGGACCCCGCCCGGCGCGTCGGCACGGTCGACGTGCTGCTGCCCGACGAGCGACAGCTGATCACCGCCGGGCAGCCGGGTGCGGACGTGGCATCGGCCGAGCAGACCCTGCCCGCTCTCGTCGAACGCCGGGCGACCTCGACGCCCGACGCGGTCGCGGTGGTCTCCGAGGGGGTCGCGTTGAGCTACCGGGAGCTCAACACCTGGGCCAACCGGCTGGCGCACCAGCTGATCCGGCGCGGCGTCGGGCCCGAGTCCATGGTCGCGCTCGCTTTGCCGCGCTCCGTGCAGCTGGCGGTCGCGCTGCTGGGGACGCTGAAGTCCGGTGCCGCGTTCGTCCTGGGCGAGCCCGGCGACACACCGGTCCGGGTGGCCGAGGTCGTCAGGGGCCCCGAGCTCGACCAGCTCGGCACGCAGCCCTCGTACCCCGGGGACAACGCCAACCCCACCGACCGGGACCGCCGGGCATCCCTGGACCCGGGGCACCTGGCGTGGCTGCGCCGCCCGTACCGGGGCGACGGCGGCCCGGCCGAGGTGGCGGTCGACCACCGCGCGCTGGTCGACGGAGCGTCGCGCTTCGTGTCCGCCGCGGGGCTGGCCCCCGGGACGCGGATGCTGGCGGCCTCTCCGCACGACGACGCGATGCTGTTCGAGGTCGTCGCCGCGCTGTCCTGCGGCGCCTGCGTCAAGATCCCCACGGAGATCAACTCCTTCGGCCGGGACTGGGGTTGGACCGGAGACGTGATCAGCACGGTCGCCCCGTTCTACGCCGAGGTGCTCAACCGCTCCGCCGGCGCGATCTACGCGGGGACGGTCGTCCTCACCGGTGACACGCTGCCCGGATCTCTGGTGCGGCGCATCCGCGAGGCGACACCGGGCGCGCGGGTGGTCGGCGTCTACGGGCCGGCCGAGACGTTCACCGCCACCGCGTTCACCGCCTCGGACGCGGCGGACGCGGAGGCGCGGAACCGTCCGCTCGGCACGCCGCTCGGCAACGTGCGGGCACGTGTCCTGGACGCGGCGCTGCGCCCCGTACCGGCGGGCGTCCCGGGCGAGTTGTACATCGCCGGGGAGGTGGCGCGCGGCCACCGGGGCCGGTCCGGCCCGACCGCGGAGCGGTTCGTCGCCGACCCGTACGGTCCGGACGGGGCCCGTATGTACCGCACCGGGGACCTGGCCCGGTGGAACCGCGACGGCACGCTGGAGTACGTCGGTCCCTGCGGCCCGCAGGCGCTGGTGCGCGGCCGGCGGATCTCCACCGTCGACGTCACGGCCGCCCTGGCCGCACACCCCGGTGTGTCCCATGCCGCGGCGGTCGTCCGCGAGGGCGAGGGGGCGGACGGCGAAGGCCTGCTCGTCGGGTACGTAGCGCCGTTGCGTACCGGCGCCGGTGTGGACGCCGAGGAGCTGCGCGAGTTCGTGGCGCGGCGCCTGCCGGACCATCTGGTACCGGCCACCGTGGTGCCGCTGGACGAGCTGCCGCTGGCGGGGGACGGGACCGTGGACCGTCACGCCCTTCCCGCGCCCGGGGCCGAACCCGTCGGCGGCGGTTACCGGAAGGGGCGAACGCCGCAGGAGGAAGCGCTGTGCGAACTGGTCGCGGACGTGCTCGGCGTCGACCGGGTCGGCATCGACGACGACTTCTTCACCCTCCGCTGCAATTCCCTCAAGGCCACCCGAATCATCGGCCGCATGCGCAGGACGCTCGGGCTCGAGGTCTCGATCCGAGTGCTTTTCCAACACCCGACCGTCGCGGAGCTCTCCGAGCATCTCAAACCCGCGACCACCAAGACCCGCCCCAGCCTGGGCAACGCGCTGAGGCGCGGGATCAAGCGGGACCCCGAGGGGCCCGCCGCACTGGCCCGACAGATCCGCGACGACATGAAGGAGCAGGTACCCCAGATGCGAGAGAACGCCAAGGAGCAGGCCGCGCAGCTCAAGGAGCAGCTCACCACTCAGGCCCGTGAGAAGTGGAGCGGCGACGAGTTCCAGACCAAGGTGATGGAGGACGTCAACGAAAGGATCCGCGACGGTGTCCAGCGGGGTTCGGGCGGCCCGAAGGGCGGCGGCAAGGACGCCAAGGAGTCACAGAAGCTTCTGAAGCGGATGCTCGAGCGCTTCGACGAGGAGGTCCGGGACGCCACCCAGCACCGTGCCCTCACCGATGAACGGCTGGCCCAGCTCCAGGAGATCCTCGCCGCCACCGCCGACTCCGTGCGCGGCCTCCTGCGGGAGGTTCCGGAGAAGGCCGGCTGACCCCCGGTGACAGCGGGAGCGCCCTCGGCGCCGCGTGTGAGCCACCAGGCTCCGCACGCGGCCCGGGGGCGCTGCGCGTTGGTGGACTGGCGCGTTCTGCCGGTTGATCCGAGTCGGCCGCCGGATACGCTTTCTCACCGTTTTCCGCGTTCACTGCCAAGCTGTGGCCGACACTCGGAGGAGACATGAACGAAAGCCCGCTCCAGCGCTTCATCACGTCAAAGGCGAACGAGTTCGGAATTCCCGGTTCCGCTGTCGCGGTCTTCTCCGGCGGAGAGGAGAGTTACGCATTTCACGGCACTACGAGTGCCGAGGACACGCGCCCACTCGACCACGACACACTCTTCCACTTCGGGTCGATCACAAAGACGTACACCGCGACCGCGATCATGCGTCTCGTCGCCGACGGGAAGATGGATCTCGACGCGCCGGTGAGGCGTTACCTTCCGGACTTCCGGCTCTCGGACGAGGACGCGGCCGCCACCGTCACCATGACGCATCTGCTCAACCACACCGGCGGGTGGAGCGACTATCTGAGTGAGAATCCGGAGGACAGCCTGGAGCGTCATGTCGCGGGGATGGCCGACATTCCCGTGACGACGCCACCGGGTGAGCATGCCGCGTACAAGAACGCGGGTTTCACGATCGCCGGCTTAATCATGGAATCGCTGACGGGTATGAAGTACGACGCCGCGATGCGGTCGTTGGTCTTCGATCCGGTCGGACTGACGACGGCGGCCTTCACGACGAGTGAACTGAAGGGACATGTGGCGCTGGGGCACGCCGCGCAGGCGGACGGATCGCTCGACGTCACCACCGACTGGGTGGCCGAGCGGTACGGGGATCCGTCCGGCGGCATCGTCTCGACGATCGGCGACCAGCTCCGCTGGGCACGCTTCCACCTGGGAGACGGCGAGGGCGTGCTGCCGCGGGACCTGCTGCTGCGGATGCAGCAGCCGACGACCGAGGTGCAGGGCAACTACTTCGGCGACGGCATCGGGATCAGCTGGTTCCTGCGCACGGTCGACGGCGTCCGCACCGTCGGCCACGGCGGTTCGATGTCGGGCCAGTACTCGTGGCTCCTGTTGGTGCCCGAGAAGGATTTCGCCCTGGTCACGGTGGCGACGGTCGGTCCGAACGGAATCCCGTACAACCAGGACGTCGTTCGCTGGGCACTCGAGACGTACCTCGGGGTCGTCGATCGCGACCCGGAGCCGCTGCCCTTCGACGGGGCGCGGGCGCGCGAACTCGTCGGCACGTACGAGACCTCGCAGGGGCGGGTGCTGATCAGCACGCCCGGCGAACGGCTGGTGATGGACTTCGAGGTCACCGAGGAGGCGCTCGAAGTCATCGGCACGGCACCGGACTTCCCGCCGTCCGAGTTCGGGTTGCTCGCCGACGCCGACGACCAGTACATCGTCACCGACGGGCCGCTGGCGGGCATGCGCGGCGTCTTCTCGCGCGACGCTGCGGGCGGCATCGAGACCATCAACCTCGCCGGGCGGTCCTACCGGCGCGTCACCTGACGCGCCCATCGAGAAGTGCTCCTGCGACGGCTTGCCCCCCCGGGCAGGTCCGCCCATGCTGCCTCAGGAGCACTTCTCACACGTCTCACGTCTCACACGTGCACGAGCGGTGCCGCTCAGTCCGTACGGACCCACAGACCGCCCGAGCGCACGCCGGTGAAGTCCGGTGAGTTGAAGAAGAGCGGCGGAATGTCGGGGTCGACCCGCAGCTTCGGGAAGCGGTCCATGAGGACGTTGAACACGATGCGGGTCTCCACCCGGACCATCTGCCCGCCGACGCAGTAGTGGGCGCCGCGGCCGAACCCGAGGTGGGCGTTGGGGCTGCGGGCGGCGTCGAAGGTGTCCGGGTCGGGGAACTGGCGCGGGTCCCGGTTGGCCGCCCCGAGGAACACCCTGATCAGCTGGTCCTTGGGAATCTTCTTGCCGCCGAGCTCGACGTCGGCGACGGTGGCGCGGTAGGAGGCGGCGCCCGGGGTCAGATAGCGCATCGACTCCTCGAGCAGGCTCGGCACCAGCGAACGGTCCGCCCTGACCTTCGCCGCCTGGTCCGGGAACGACTCCAGGCACAGCATGGTGTTGCCGATCAGAAGTGGCGTGGCAAGGTGTCCGGCACCCAGGATGCCGATGATGAAGTTGATGATCTGGTCCCGTGTCATCGGGCCGCCATCGAGCTTCTTGACCTGGCTGAGCAGGCTGATCAGGTCGTCCTTCGGATTCTTCGAGCGCTCGTCGACGTGCCGGCCGAGCATCTCGCGCAGGGGCTGCAGGGGCTTGGTGAGTTTCTCGAAGTAGCCCTCACCGTCGCCCTGGTCGACCTGCGTCATCTGGGCCTGCTGGTCCATGTTCTGGTCCACCAGCTTGAACATCGTGCGGTCGTCGGCCGGAATGCCCAGCAGTTCGCTGAAGACGATGCCCGCGACGTGGTCGACGAAGTCGCTGAGGAGGTTGAACCGGCCCAGATCGACCAGCTTGTCGGCGTACTCGTTGGAGAGTTCGAGGACCCGGGACTCGAGGTGGTCGATGAACCTCGGGCTGAAGGCGTGGCTGACCTGCTTGCGGATGTTCGCGTGCTCCGGCCCGGTCATCTGCGCCAGGTCACCGTCGAAGTACTTCAGCGTCTCCTCGTCGAGGTCGAACAGCCGCCCGGAGTCGGCCGAGTACGCCTCGTTGTTGCTGAGGGCCTCGTTCACCTCCGCATAGTCGTAGGCGTGCCAGCGGCCAAGTTCCTCGCACCACTCGACGGACTCTTTCGGCCGTTCGCCGCGCAACCAGAATTTGTCCGAGTCGAAACCCCACCGATCAGCGAAATCGGTCATCAGATCCCCTCCGTTGACGAGAGCACTGTGCGTGGCTGTCCTGTCGACAGGACATCGCCCGGCACTGACGCCGTAGTACTCATCGGCGTATTACTAAAGCCAGCCATTCTCTGCCGCGCAAGCCTCGATTCGCCGATGAAGTCGGATTGTTGATCGGCTTGCGCGGCCGGCGATGGTAAAGGCCGTCGCCAAGGGCGAGTTCGGCATGATCCGCGGAAAACGACGGCGGGCCGTGCATGACATCGGCACCTTGACTTGGACCCACGCGGCCACCACCATCTGTGCCTGGTGCGGGTTGTGCCGCTCCGGCATGCGCGCAGGCTTCCGACTTCCTGTTTTTTCTGCCGGTTTCCCTTACGCCTTCCGGTCGCTGAATAACCTTCCTCCTTGAGGCCTCCCTGCCTATGGATCCAGCCCGGAGGAGAAGTCGGCCGCATGTCCCGACACACCTATGTGAAGGCGCCATTCCAATACCGGGCCGGGAACCAGTGAGCGCAGCCCACGGTCACCGCTCAGGAATGCGTTCGGCGTTGCGATCAACCCTGATGAGGAGCGTGCGACAGTGACGGCTGAACTGACTGATCACGAAACACCGGACCAGTCCGAGTCCGGGGACGCGGCCGCCTCCCCGGACCAGGGGCCGCCCGCGTGGCTGGCCGCGCTGCGCGCGGAGCTGGACCCGCACAGCAAACGGCGGCTGGAGGCGCTCGAGCCCAAGCCGGACTGGCGCTGCCTGGAGATCGGCGCCGGCTCGGGGAGCATCGCGCGCTGGCTGGCCGAGCGCTGCCCCTCCGGCAAGGTGGTCGCCACCGACATCGAGCTCAGCTCGCTGGGCGAGGCGGGCGTCCCCAACCTGGAGATCGTCCGCCACGACGTCACGACCGACGACTTTCCCGAGGGCTCGTTCGACCTCATCTACGCCCGCTATGTCTTCAGCCATCTGCGCAGCCGTGAAAGCGACCTCGCCCGGGTGGCCTCCTGGCTGGCGCCGGGCGGTTGGCTGTTGCTGGAGGAGCCTGCCAAGTTCCCCATCGAATCCGCGCGGGACGCCGCCTACCGGGAGGTGAGCCTGGCCACCCTGGAGATCTACAAGGAGCAGGTGGGCACCGACCTCGACTGGCCGCGCTCCTTCCCCGCTCCTCTGGTGGAGCTCGGACTCGAGGACATCGGCATGGACGGCTCCCTGTCGGTGGTCGGCGGCAACCGGGCGATGGGTCTCTTCTGGGGAGAGGCCATCAAGGGATGGGGTCCCACCGTGGTGGCCGCGGGCAAGGCCACCGAGGAGCAGATCGAGCAGGCCGCCGGGCGCATGTACCAGGACGACTTCTGGGATCTGGGCCTGGCCACCGCCGCGGCCTGGGGCCGACGACCCGCCTGAGGACCGGTCGGCCGGCGCGCCGGGGGCTGTTCCCACGGGTGCCGGAACGGCTCGCGCTCATGTCATCCCCTCCCGCGAGCTGACTCGGCCCCGGCCGCAGCACCGTCGCCTGCCCGTGCCGGGCCGACCCGGGCAGGCCGGGCCGGCTGCCCGGCCGACCACACGACCGCTGCCCCCACCGCCAAGTGCGGTGGGGGCAGCGGTCGCTGCGCTGAGTGCGGCTGGGTGGCGGGATGGCTG
>NZ_VCHX02000279.1 GCF_005768555.2 Streptomyces sporangiiformans | reverse complement strand
GGCCGGTCCGTTCGGACCGGCCCCCGCGAGCAGCGGTTTGCCTTTGCTGGTGTCGCTGTTGTCGCTGTTGCGTCAACGCGCCTTACTGCATGACCGCCATGGCCAGGGCGCGGCGAGCGCGGAGCGACGCGCGCTCGGCGCGACGCTGCATCCGGCGGGCCACGACCAGGCGGATCGCCTGGCGCTCGGCCGCAGCGGCGCGCTGCCGCTCGTGCATATGCGCACGAGCCAGGGCTTCTGGGATGAGTTGCATCTCTCGGGTCCTGTTCTGACGCGAGTCGTTCGCGCCGGTGGTGGTGAAGTCTGGAATCGCGGAGCCGGCGGGCTCGTTGGTGGACGGCTTCATCGGGGCCTGTTTCTTGGGGTCGTGCGTCAGGGGGCGATCGATCGTTCCTGTGATGTTCATGCCGCAACCGGGTTCTTGCGCGGGCGGCCACGCGGCCGCTTCCGGGCGACAACGACACCCTGGACGAAGAGCTCGCCGCCCCAGACACCCCAGGGCTCACGCCGCTCTTTGGCGCCGGCGAGGCAGGCCTCGATCAGCGGGCAGGTGCGGCAGAGGGACTTGGCGTACTCGACATCGGCCGGCGACTCGGCGAAGAAGACCTCCGGGTCGTAGGAACGGCAGGGGACGGGCACGCCGAGGTTCTCGATGGCGTCGTCGAGCGCGGTGAGCGCAGTGAGCGGGGTCAAGGTGGAGTCCTCCGTGGGGCCGGGCGGGGGGATCGTTTCGGAAGGCGGTACGGACGGGGCGTGCGCTTCGAGTTGCACGGTTCGTCTTCCTCGTCTGGTCGTTCCGGCCGGGTGGGCCGGGTGTCGGCTGGTACCGGGTTCTTTTCTTGTCCCGAGGCCCCTTCGCTCTGTTGTCCCTGGTCGGGGACAAACAGAAGGGCCGCGGATCCCGGGTGGGGTTCCGCGGCCCTGAAGGCGCCGGCCTGATCGCCGATCAGGCTGGATCACTCCAGGGTTCAGGCCCACGGAAGGCCCACATCGTGTGGTGCGTCTGCTTGCGGGATCCGGCACCGGCGGCCGCGAAGGCATAGGCGTGCGCCTGTGCCTCTACTGCTTCCAGTGCCTTCATCGGTCGCTCATTGCGCTCACGGACGGGAAGGCCCGCGAGAGACACGGCGGACGCCGGCCGGACGGCAGGAATGCCGAACACACCGGTGCCCTGGTTCGAGAAGCCGAGCAGGCACGTGGAGACGACCGAGCGATCGGTCATTTTGGCGGTGCTGACGGTGGTGGAGCTGGTGTTGATGCTGATCACTGGAATCGCCTCCTCTCGGCGTCTCTGGGACCGGGTTGAGCCGGTCCGTCGGTTGTTAAGTACAGCACGAAACCGGGGCCTTCGAGAAGGCCGCCGCTTCCGTGCTTAAGAACCTATGGGGATTGCTGGGGCATGCGCAAACTATTTTTTCGACGAGTTTGATTCAGTGCTCATCTTCCACTCCCTCAACGTCCTGACCTGCACAGATAGCCAGAACATCGGTTCCGAAGCGCTTGAGCTTGCGGGTGAGGACCCCTGGGATACCGGCCAGCTCGGCCGGAGTGGCCGGTACCGCTTCGGCGATGGCCATCAGCGTCTTGTCCGTGAAGACGCAGAAGTCCGGCTGCCCGCTGCGCTCCGCCTGCGCCGCTCGCCAGTCTCGAAGCCGCTGGTAAAGGCCTTCATCCATGTCGGAGGGGCAGTCCTCGCAGCGCATCAGTTTCATCTCGCCGGCGTCGGTGAGGGTGCGGCCGCACACGCGGCAGCGGGCCGGTTTGCGGTTCACCCGCCGGACCACGTCCTCGACACCCCCCGTGGTTCCGCGCACGACACCTCCGGTGCCCACGGTGCCGCCTCGGGGCGCGGCGTTGCCGGAGCCGGGGCGCAGGCCGTCGAGGAAGCGGCTGGGGCGGCGGCCCGGGCGGCCGCCGGGTGAGCGGGACAGTGCCCAGGAGACGGAGAGGTGCTCTCGGGCGCGGGTGACGCCGACGTAGAGCAGGCGGCGCTCCTCTTCGATCTGTTCGTCGGTCTTCGCGTAGGTGATCGGCATCATGCCCTCGGCGACGCCGACGAGGAGGACGACGTCCCACTCCAGGCCCTTGGCGGAGTGGAGCGAGGCGAGCGTGACGCCCTGGACGGGCGGGGCGTGCTGGGCGCCGGCGCGCTCGTCGAGTTCCGCGACGAGGTCGCCGAGGGTGGCGTCGGGTTTGGCGGCGGCGAAGTCCTGTGCGAGGTGGACCAGGGCGGCGAGGGATTCCCAGCGCTCGCGGACCGCGCCCGAGCCGGCGGGGGGCTGGCTGGTCCAGCCTTCGCCCGACAGCACGGCTCGTACCTGCGAGGGGAGGTCGACGGTGTCGTCCAGAAGCGCGTCGTTGCCGCCGAAGCGGGCTGCGCCGCGGAGCGCGATGCCCGCCTTTCGTACTTCCGGGCGGTCGAAGAACCGCTCGGCTCCGCGCAGTTGATAGGGCACCCCCGCGTCGGCGAGGGCCTGTTCGTAGATCTCCGACTGGGAGTTCGTACGGAAGAGGATGGCGATTTCGGCCGCGGGGACACCGGAAGCGATGAGATCGCGGACACGGCGGGCCGCGCCCTCGGCCTCAGCGGGCTCGTCCGTGTACTCGCTGTAGACGGGGTCGGGGCCCGGGGCGCGCTGGGAGATGAGCTCCAGGCGGTGTTCGGCGGCGCGGCCACGGGCCTGGGCGAGCAGGCCGTTGGCGAGGTGGACGACCTGGGGTGAGGAGCGGTAGTCGCGGACCAGCTTGACGACGGTGGCGCCCGGGTGGCGGGTACGGAAGTCGAGGAGGTGGTCGGGGGATGCGCCGGTGAACGAGTAGATCGTCTGGCTGGCGTCGCCGACGACGCAGAGGTTGTCGCGCTCGCCGAGCCACAGTTCCAGGAGGCGCTGCTGGAGGGGGCTGACGTCCTGGTATTCGTCGACCACGAAGTGCTGGTACTGGGCGCGGACTTCTTCGGCGATGTCGTGCCGGTCCTGGAGGATGGCGACGGTCAGCAGCAGGACGTCTTCGAAGTCGATGACCGCGCGGTCGCGTTTGAGGTCCTCGTAGGCGGCATAGAGCTGGGCGATCTCGGCCGGGTGGCGGGGCGCGTCGCGGCCGGCCTTGGCGGCGGCCGCCGCGTAGTCGGCGGGGACGGTCTGGGTGACCTTGGACCATTCGATCTCGGCTGTGACATCGCGCAGTTCCCCCCGGTCGAGGCGGACATGGCAGGCGGCCGCGGCGTCGGCGACGAGTTGGATCTTGCGGTCGACGAGCCGGGGCAGGCTGCCGCCGACCGCTTTCGGCCAGAAGTACTGGAGTTGGCGAAGGGCGGCGGAGTGGAACGTGCGGGCCTGGACGCCGGAGGCGCCGAGCTGGCGAAGGCGGCCACGCATCTCGCCGGCGGCGCGGTTGGTGAAGGTGACGGCCAGCACACTGGAGGGCTGGAGTATCCCGGCGCGCACGCCGTAGGCGATGCGGTGGGTGATCGCCCGGGTTTTGCCCGTGCCGGCCCCTGCCAGCACGCACACCGGACCGTGCAGGGCGGTGGCGACTTCGCGCTGCTCGGGGTCGAGCCCTTCGAGCACCGCGTCGGCCGCGTCCGGAACCTGCGGGAAGAGGGTGGAGTGCGTTGCTGGTGTCACCCCGCCATGCTGCCAGGTCGGCGGGGACGGGTGCGGCGGTTGTCCACAGGGAGCCGCCTGCAGTCGTACTGATGCGGGAATGGGCGCCCCGTCACGTGCGTTCCACCCACTGCGAACACGCACCCCCCAGCAGCGAAGGAGCACGAGAGACATGCCGGGCACTGTGACGATGTACAGCACCACGTGGTGTGGCTACTGCCGTCGGCTGAAGAGCCAGATGGACCGTGAGGGCATCGCGTACAACGAGATCAACATCGAGCAGGACCCGGCGTCCGCGGCGTTCGTGGAGAAGGCGAACGGTGGCAACCAGACGGTTCCCACAGTCCTCTTCCCGGACGGTTCGACGCTCACGAACCCCTCCCTGGCGCAGGTCAAGCAGAAGATCGCGGCCTAAAGGCGCTAGAGGGCCGTGCCCGGCTTCGGCAGGGGCTTGCCGTACCAGAGCTCGATCAGGCGGGCCGCAATCGAGATCCCGTAAGGGGGAAGTACTTCCCCGGACTCGAAGGCGGCCCGCAGTTCTTCGCGGGAGAACCAGCGGGCCTCGTGGATCTCGTCGCCGTCGACGTTGATCTCCGCCGAGGTGGCGCGGGCCATGAAGCCCAGCATGAGGCTGGAGGGGAACGGCCAGGGCTGGCTGGCGACGTACTCGACCTCGCCGACGGTGACGCCGGCCTCTTCGAAGACCTCGCGGCGTACCGACTGTTCGATGGACTCACCGGGCTCGACGAAGCCGGCGAGGGTGGAGAAGCGACCCTCGGGCCAGTGCACCTGGCGGCCGAGCAGGATGCGGTCGTCGTCGTCCGTCACGGCCATGATCACGGCCGGGTCGGTGCGCGGGTAGTGCTCGGCGCCGCAGGCGGGGCAGCGGCGGATGTGGCCGGCCGCCGCGATCACGGTGCGTTCACCGCAGCGGGAGCAGAAGCGGTGCAGGCGCTGCCAGTTCTCCAGCGCGACCGCGTGCACCATGAGGCCCGCGTCGCGGGGCGACAGGAGCAGGCCTGCCTCGCGCAGTCCCGCGGCTCGCGCGGACTGGTCCATGCGGCCCGGCAGTGCGTCCTTCTGCAGCGCGAAGTAGCTGACGCCGTCGTCGTCGGTGCCGAGGAAGTAGCGGTGTGCCTCGGTGAGGGGGGCTTCGAAGGAGGGGGTCATCACCAGTTCGGTGGTGCCGTCCTCCGTCTCGTCGATGAGGACCTGGCCGCCGGAGACCACGAAGGCGCGGGTGGTGGGGTGGCTCCACGCCGCTGCGAGCCAGGCTTCGTCGAGCCGGTGGTGGGCGGCCCGGTCGATGCCGCTCGGGGCGGTGAGTGTGATGGGACGGTCGGCGGTGTGATCGGTCCAGGTGGTCACGGGTGCTTCCAACTCCCCCGGTGGAATGGGTATGTCAGCGGGACGTAGGGCAGGAATCGGCGGCGTTTCGGCGGGCTTTGCGCGGGTGAGAGGGCTTTCAGGATGCATCGCGCCAGTTGTCCGAGAGGTCGCCCCACAGGTGGGCGGCTGTTTCGACGCCCTTGAGGAGAAGGTCGATTTCGACCTTCTCGTTGGGGGCGTGCCAGCCGTCGGACGGGACGGAGATGCCGAGGAAGAGCACCGGGGCGGCCAGGACTTCCTGGAGGTCCGCGGCGGGTCCTGAACCTCCTTCACGGGTGAAGCGGATCTCCTGTCCGAAGGCGCGGCCCATGGCGCGTACGACGGACTGGAGGGCCGGGTGGTCCAGCGGTGTCAGGCACGGGCGTGTGGCGGCGCCGAAGGTGATCTCGTGGCGGATTCCGGTGGGCAGTTGTTCGGCGGCCCAGGAGCGAACGGCTTTCTCGATGAGGTCGGGATCCTGGCCGGCGACGAGCCGGAAGGAGAGCTTCACCATGGCCGAGGAGGGGATGATCGTCTTGCTTCCGGGGCCTTGGTAGCCGCCGCCGATGCCGTTGACCTCGGCGGTCGGGCGGGCCCAGATGCGCTCCAGGGTGGTGTGTCCGGCCTCTCCGTGGACGGCCGACGACTTGGCCGTACGCAGCCACTGTTCCTCGTCGAAGGGCAGTTCGGCGAGGAGTGCGCGTTCGCGGTCGGTGAGTTCCACGATGCCTTCGTAGAAGCCGGGGATCGCCACGCGCGCGTGCTCGTCGTGCAGGGCGGCGACGAGGCGGCCGGCGGCGGTGGCCGGGTTGGGGACGGCGCCGCCGAAGGAGCCGGAGTGGATGTCCTGGTCCGGTCCGTGCAACTGGATCTCGCATTCGGCGAGGCCGCGCATGCCG
This sequence comes from Streptomyces sporangiiformans, assembly GCF_005768555.2. GTDB lineage: Bacteria > Actinomycetota > Actinomycetes > Streptomycetales > Streptomycetaceae > Streptomyces > Streptomyces sporangiiformans. Next base: position 5,784 of record NZ_VCHX02000279.1, on the reverse strand, counting down.
GTGCACACGGTGGGGGTGTCCTCGGACCACATGCCGGTGTCGGAGACGATCACGACGTCGGCGGTGAGCCGGGCCGCGTGTTCCTCGACGAGGGCGCGGAAGTGCGGGGAGCCGGATTCCTCCTCGCCTTCGATGAGCAGCTTCAGGTGAACGGCTGGGGTGGTACGGCCGGTGGCGGCGAGGTGGGCGCGGACGCCGAGTGTGTGGAAGAACACCTGTCCCTTGTCGTCGGCGGCGCCGCGCGCGTGGAGGCGGTTTCCGCGGATGACGGGTTCGAAGGGGTCGGTGTCCCAGCCGTCCTCGCGGGCGGCGGGCTGCACGTCGTGGTGTCCGTACACGAGGACGGTGGGCGCCCGCGGGTCGTCGCAGGGCCATTCGGCGAAGACGGCGGGGGCGCCGGGGGTCGCCCATACTTCGGCGGTCGGGAAGCCGGTTTCGTGGAGTTTCGCGGCAAGCCAGTCGGCGCTGCGCCGTACGTCCACCGCGTGGTCGGGCTGGGCCGACACGGACGGGATGCGCAGCCAGTCGGCGAGGTCGTCGAGGAAGGCGGCGCGGTGCTGTGCGATGTACGTGCGGACGGCGCTGTCCGGAGTCTTGCTCATGGCCACGAGCCTATCCGTCCACGCGCGCGTGCCGGTCCGGCGGTTCTTCGGGGGCCGCTTCGTCCTGTGGTTCCTCCAGGAGGAGCCGCTCCAGGGCGGCCCGGTCCGGCAGGGCGTCGGGGCGGACGAGCTCGCCGCTGCGCACGTACAGGAAAGCGGCCTTGACGGACTCCAGGGGTACGCCCTGCTGCTCTGCCCAGGCGAGCCGGTAGAGCGCAAGCTGGAGGGGGTCGGCGGTGCGGGTGCGGTTGGTCTTCCAGTCGACGATCTCGTACGTCGTCTCGTCGCCGTCGCCTTCCTTGTAGACGGCGTCGATACGGCCTCGTACGACTCGTCCCGCGATCGCGAGCTGGAAGGGAGCTTCGACGCGGTGGGGCGTGCGGTGGGCGTAGGCGGTGCGTTCGAAGGCGTCCTTGAGGGCTTCCAGGTCGCGCTCGTCGGCGATCTCGGCTTCGCTGCCGGGCAGCTCGTCCGGCTCCAGCATGGGGAGGCGGAGTTCTTCGAAGCGGGCCTCGACCCAGGCGTGGAACCGGGTACCGCGGCGTGCGGCGGGCTGCGGCGGGTGTGGCATGGGGCGGGCCAGTTCCTGTGCGAAGCCGTCGGGGTCGGCGGCCAGACGCAGCACCTGCGAGGCGGTCAGGGCGGGCGGCAGGGGCACGTCCGTGACGCTCTCGCGGGCGTGCAGGAGCTCTCCGGTGAGGGCGTCGAGGTCGCGGTCCCAGGAGGCGATGGTGCGGGCTTCCTCGGGGGTGAGGGGCGTGGTTTCGGGAGGGTGTGGGCGGGCGTCCGGGGACGGGGTGGGGTGCGGGATCTTCGGCCGGCTCCGGGTCCATGCCTCCCAGTCGCCCGGGTCCTCGTCCGCGATGTCGGCCTCCTCGTAAGGGGGCTCGTCCAGGTACGGAGGGTCGTCGTCGAAGGGCGGTTCTTCTTCGAAACGGTCCTCCGCGTCAATGGTTTCGTCCTGTGCCGACGGGTGGGCCGCCTCGTGAGGGTGGCCGGACTCCAGATGGGCGAGCACCGTCTGCGCGGCTGCCCGTCGGCGTGCCAGTGCCGCGTCGTCCAGCGGAAGCGGCCAGGCGTGCTCGCCGGTGGCCTTGTGCAGCGCCGGGTTCGCCTCGTGCTCCTGGGGTTGGTCCGCCCAGGCCTCGATCTCGCCGTACCCGGCCGCGCAGTGCTCGTACAGGGCTTGCAGGAAGTCGGAGGGGCCGCGTGGCTTCTTCTGGGAGGGGCCCCACCAGTGGCCGGAGCCGAGCAGCAGGGACCGGGGGCGGGTGAACGTGACGTAGCCGAGGCGGAGTTCCTCGGTGTGCTGGTGGTCCTTCATGGCCTCGTGGAAGGCCTTCATGCTCCTGGAGTCCCAGGCGTCGATGTCGGGCAGTGTGTCGGCGTCGCCGCGCAGTTCGTGCGGCAGGACCTTGCCCTGGGCGGTCCATTTCTCACGGCCCTGGCTGCTGGGGAACGTTCCGGTCACGAGCCCGGGTACCGCGACGACGTCCCACTCCAGGCCCTTGGACTTGTGGGCGGTGAGCACCTTGACGGTGTTCTCGCCGCCGGGCAGGGCGTTGTCGAGGCCCTTCTCGTACTGGGCGGCCGTGCGCAGGAAGCCGAGGAAGGCGAGGAGGGTGGCCTCGCCGTCGTTGGCGGCGAAGGACGCGGCGACGTCGAGGAAGTTGGACAGGGTCTCGCGGCGGCGGGCGGCCAGGGCGTGCGGGGATGCGGAGAGTTCCACCTCCAGGCCGGTCGTGGCGAGGACTCGGTGCAGGACGTCCATCAGCGGGTCGGCGAGCGAGCGGCGCAGGTCGCGCAGTTCGGCGGCGAGTCGTGCGAACCGCACGCGCGCGTCCGGTGAGAACGGCAGGCCGTCGTCGTCCCCGGTGCCTCCCAGGGGTGTCTCCAGGAACGTGTCGAGAGCGTCCGCGAGCGAGATGACCTCGGCCGGATCCACCCCCTCGACGGCCGCGGCGAGCCGGCGGTCCGGGTCGTCGTCGGCACCCACGCGCGCGTGCGACACCAGGAGCCGGGCACGGCGCCCCAGGAGGGCGAGGTCGCGGGCGCCGATGCGCCAGCGCGGGCCGATGAGCAGGCGGACCAGCGAGGCGTTGGCGCCTGGGTCCTGAAGTACTTCGCAGACGGCGACGAGGTCGGCGACTTCCGGGAGGTGCAGCAGCCCGGAGAGGCCGACGACCTCGACGGGGATATCGCGGGCGACGAGTGCGCCCTGGATCTCGGCGAAGTCGGTCGCGGTGCGGCACAGGACGGCGATCTCGCCGGGCGCTTTTCCGGTGCGTACGAGATGGGCGATGGAGTCGGCGAGCCAGTCCATCTCCTCGGCGTGGGTGGGCAGCAGCGCGCAGCGCACCATGCCGTCGCGCTCGGCACCAGGGGCCGGGCGGAGGGCCTCCACGCCCGCGTGCAGGGCGCGCAGGGGCTCCGCGAGGTCGTTGGCGAGGTCGAGCAGGCGGCCGCCGCTTCGGCGGTTCTCGCTGAGCGCCTGTCGGGTCGCGGGGCGGCCGTCGGGGTGCGCGAAGTGCTGCGGGAAGTCGTCGAGGTTGGCGACGGAGGCGCCGCGCCAGCCGTAGATCGCCTGGCAGGGGTCGCCGACGGCGGTCACGGGGTGGCCGGTGCCGCCGCCGAACAGGCCTGCCAGGAGGATGCGTTGAGCGACCGACGTGTCCTGGTACTCGTCGAGCAGGACCACGCGGAACTCGTCGCGCAGGATGGCGCCGACCTCGGGGCGGGTGCGGGCGAGTGTCGCCGACAGGGCGATCTGGTCGCCGAAGTCGAGGAGGTCGCGCTCGCGTTTGGCCGCTCTGTAGCGGCCCACCAGTTCGGCCAGTTCCCGTCGGGCGGCGGCCGTTTCAGGGACCTTGCGCAGGTCGGCGTTGGTGAGTTTGGCGCGTTCCAGGTCGCGGAGCAGCGAGGCGTCGTAGGCGCGCAGCTCCTCGGGGCGCACGAGGTGTTCGGCGAGTTCGGAGTCGAGTGTGAGGAGGTCGCTGACGAGGTCGGGGAAGGAGCGGGTGAGCGCCGGGTAGGGGCCTGGAGCCTCGCGCAGTACACGCGCGGCCAGTTGGAAGCGGGTGGCGTCCGCGAGGAGCCGCGCGGTGGGTTCGAGCCCGATACGCAGGCCGTGCTCGGTCAGGAGGCGGCCCGCGAAGGCGTGGTAGGTGGAGATGACGGGCTCTCCCGGCGGGTTGTCCGGGTCGATCACGTCGGGGTCGGTGACACCGGCCTTGACGAGCGCGGTGCGCACGCGCTCGGCGAGCTCGCCGGCCGCCTTGTTGGTGAACGTCAGGCCGAGTACCTGTTCGGGGGCGACCTGCCCGGTGCCGACCAGCCACACGACGCGGGCGGCCATCACCGTGGTTTTGCCGGAGCCCGCTCCGGCCACGATCACCTGCGGGGCGGGCGGTGCGGTGATGCAGGCCGTCTGCTCCGGGGTGAACGGGATGCCGAGGAGCTCTTTGAGCTGTTCGGGATCGGTGATACGGGCGGGCACCTCAGAGAGGCTAGCCGCGTCCACTGACAGCGGACGCCGCATCGGCCGCCGGGCCGGAGGATGCGCTGGTCAGCACGTGTGGTGCGGTATGTCACTCGCGGTGTCGGTTGACGACGCGGCCCGCTGGTGCCGGGTCACTCGACCACGTGGCGTCCCTCGGACCGTGCGCTGCACGAGGCGCGGAACGCGCAGTGTGTGCACTGCTGTCCCGTGGTCGGTGTGAACCGTTCGTCGAGGACCTTGCCCGCGGCGGTGGCGAGGAGGTCGCCGATCCACTCCCCCGAGAGGGGCTGCTGCGCCTGCACCTTGGGGAGGGTTTCGCCGCCGTCCTTCTTGGGGGCGCCCTGGCGGAGTTGGACGAGTTCGGCGCCGCCCGGGTCGGGGCGTTCTCCGTCGAAGGCCTCGTCGACGGCGCCCTCGCGGACAGCGAGCTGGTAGACGGCGAGTTGCGGGTGGTGGGCCACGTCGGCGGCGCTCGGTGCTTGTTTGCCGGTCTTGAAGTCGACTACGTAGGCGCGGCCTTCGGTGTCCTGCTCGACGCGGTCCATGGAGCCGCGGATGCGTACTTCGTAGGAGCCCGCTTCGAGGGTGACGTCGAAGTCGTGCTCGCTGGCCACCGGGGTACGGCCCGCGCGGGCGCCGTTGGGATCGACATGCCACTTGAGGAACCGTTCGAGCGCCACGCGCGCGTGCTCCTTCTCCTGCGCCGACTTCCAGGGCGCGTCGAAGGCGAGCGCGTTCCACACGGAGTCGAGGCGTTCCATGAGGACGTCGAGGTCGGCGGGTGTGCGGCCCGAGGCGACCTCGTCGGCGAGGACGTGCACGACGTTGCCGAAGCCCTGGGCGGCGGTGGCGGGGGCGTCGGCCTTCACTTCGCGGCCGAGGAACCACTGGAGGGCACAGGTGTTGGCGAGCTGGTCGAGGGCGCTTCCGGAGAGCACGACGGGCTTGTCGCGGTCGCGCAGCGGCACCTTGCTCTCGGTGGGCTCGTACATGCCCCACCAGCGGTAGGGGTGCGCGGACGGCACGAGGGGACGGCCGTCCTCGTCGCCGAGCGCGGCGAGCCGCGCCAGGCGGCGGGCGGCGGCCTCCCTGAGGGTGTCCGAGACGCGGGGATCGACGGTCGTGGCACGCAGCTCGGCGACGAGAGCGGCGACGGACAGGGGGCGGCGGGGGCGGCCGGTGATGTCCTTGAGTTCGACGCCGAGTTCGGTGAGGAAGCGGGACGGCTGGTCACCGTCGTCGGCGGGGGCCTTCACCGCGGTGACGACGAGGCGTTCACGCGCGCGCGTGGCGGCCACGTAGAACAGACGGCGTTCTTCGGAGAGCAGCGCTCCGGGGGTGAGCGGTTCGCTGAGCCCGTCGCGTCCGATGCGGTCGGCCTCCAGCAGGGAGCCGCGGCGGCGCAAATCCGGCCACAGGCCTTCCTGGACGCCCGCGACGACGACGAGACGCCATTCGAGGCCCTTGGAGCGGTGTGCCGTCATGAGGCGTACGGCGTCGGGACGTACGGCTCTGCGGGTGAGCGTGTCGGCTGCTATGTCCTGAGCCTCGACCTCCTCCAGGAAGTTGAGGGCGCCGCGGCCGCCCGTGCGCTCCTCCGCGCGGGCCGCGGTCGCGAACAGCGCGCACACGGCGTCGAGGTCGCGGTCCGCGTTGCGGCCGGCCGCGCCGCCGCGGCGGGCG
>NZ_VCHX02000277.1 GCF_005768555.2 Streptomyces sporangiiformans | reverse complement strand
GCCGCCCCGGCAACCCTTGCCGGGGCGGCCGCGTCGTGCCCGATATGCCGCACAACATGGTTGCCGCGCTGCGCCCGCTGCTCGCGGCCGAGGCCTCCGCCGAGGCGTATGCGTCCGGGGCCGAGCCGGGCGACCTGGAACAGGCCGTCTGGCTGCGGCTCCTCGAACGCTTCGAGGCGGAAGGCCCGCCCAACGACCCGGCATCCTGGCTGCGCTGCGCCGTCCGCGCCGAGGCCCGCCGCACCCGGCGCACCGCGAGTATCGAGCTGCCGTACGGCTCGGAACCGGCCGACGACAGCGGACCAGGTCCGGAACAGCTCGCGCTCGCCGCCGCCCGGCGCCGCGCGCTGCACTCCGCCGTACGCCGGCTGCCGGGCCGCTGCCCGCGCCTCGTGGCGGCGCTGCTGTCCCCGCAGGACCTCACGTATCGGGAAATCGCCGGTGAGTTGGGTATGTCACAGGGCAGCCTGGGACCGGAACGTTCCCGATGTCTGGGATGTCTGCGCAGAATGCTCGCGGCAGAGGTTGCGGCTCCGGACCCACGGGGAAAGGAGTGAGGGACAACCGGCGGAGCAGGTGAGCGGGAGGCATGCACACATGGGCATGAGCGTGACCATCTCTGCGGCGACCGAGCAGGACGCCGAACAGATCCTCAAACTGCAGTTCCTCTGCTACCAGAGCGAGGCCGAGCTGTACGGCGACTACAGCATCGAACCCCTCACCCAGTCGCTCGCCTCCCTCAAGGCGGAGCTCGCGGGAGGCACGGTTCTGGTGGCCAAGCTCGGCGACGAGGTGGTGGCCTCGGTGCGCGGCGCCGTGGACGCCGATGGCACGGCACGTATCAACAAACTGATCGTCCATCCGCGCATGCAGCGTCATGGTCTGGGGGGCCGACTGCTCGACGCCATCGAGGCGAAGCTCTCCGAGGGCAGCGCCGCCAAGAGCTTCCAGCTCTTCACGGGTCATCGCAGCGAGCACAACCTGCAGCTGTACCGCAGGCACGGGTACGAGCCCGTGTCCCGGCAGCGCGTCGACGAGCGGCTCACTCTGGTGACCCTCGCGAAGGGCGCGCACGCGGGCGCGTTCGTCGCCAGTGCGTGAGCGCTCCGCGGGGCCCGGTTCGCCGCCCTACTCCGGGTCGCGGGCCCCGCGTAGCCAGAAGATCGCTGTCACCGGCAGCAGTACCGGGATGAACAGGTACTCCATGCCGTAGTCGGACCAGACGGTGGAGTCGGCGAAGGCCGACGGTTCCACGAGCGTCCAGGTACCGACGCCGAGTACGCCCAAGAGCTCGGCGGCGCAGCACACCAGCGCCGCCCTGCGGGCCGTCTCACCGCCACGGACGAGCGAGTACGTGATGAAGCCGTACACCACGCCGGCCACGGCGGACAGCGAGTAGGCCAGCGGGGCCCGGTCGAAGTCCGTGGAGATCTGGAAGATCGAGCGCGAGACCGCGCCGACCACCATCACCCCGTACAGCCACACCAGGAGCGTGCCGGGGCCGCTGATCAGCTTCTGACGCTTGCCGCTCTCCGAGACCCCGGTCACCTCAGCCTCCCCAGATGTCATAGAGCCGCACCTCGAGGACTGCGAGCACGACACCGCCGGCCGCGACCGTCACCGAGCCCCAACGGGTGCGTTCCGCGAGCGACATGAAGCCCGCCGCCGGAATACAGGCGAAGGAGCCGATCAGGTACGCCACGAAGATGGTCGTGCCCTGCTCCGGCTTCTCGCCGCGCGCCAGCTGGACGATCCCGACCACGAGCTGGACGAGGGCGAGAAGTGACACCACGGCCATACCGATGAAGTGCCAGTCCTTGGTCGGCTGGTCACGGTAGGCGGCCCAGCCGCACCACGCGGCGAGCACCAGGGCGGCGACGGCGGTCGCCACCGTCAGGGCATCAAGCATGCCGTGACCCTATTACGGGCCAAAAGACCCGATGCGCTCGCCCCTGGGGAGCCCGCTGCCCCGCAGGGTTGGGTCCACCTCGCTCACGTCGCGCAGCACGGCCTCCCCGCCGCGAGGGCCGGAGTGATCACCGTGGCATTGACCACAACCCGCCAGGCCGCCGAGCTCGAAGCGGATGTCGTGGTCGATCGCTTCTGAGCCGTATCGGCGCTGGTCATGGCCTCAGGAGGGGAGATCTCCACCCGCGGCTGACGCGTGTCCACCGCTGTCCGGCATGCGGACAGAGGTTCGGGCTCCGGCTCGTACGTCTGTTTTACTTTCCTCATGACCACGACGAGCTGCCGCACTGTTGCGACCGAGGCGACCCTGACGCCCGGTGCTCGTTGTATGTGTCGAATGTGCGCCTTCTAGAGGGCCCGCACCACCCGGAGTTTCGCGCCCCGAAGCGAGACCGCTCATGTCTGCCCCTCTGCCTTGGTACGCCACCTCGGCACGCGACTGAGCATGCCCCGCGCACGCAGTTCATCTGAAATCCCCGGCTGACCCCCGGCTTTCATCGCCACCGCGAGAACCGTGCCGCGTTCCCACCGAATGCACCGTGCCCGGCGCACACCCACGCCCTGCACTCGACAGTGACGGAAACCCAGTGATCACGACCACAGGCCTGACGAAGATCTATCGGGCTCATCATGCGCGCGACCGCGAGGTCACCGCCCTGGACGGCGTCGACCTGCACGTCCGCGAAGGCGAGGTGTTCGGCGTCATCGGCCAGTCCGGCGCCGGCAAGTCCTCACTCATCCGCTGCGTCAATCTTCTGGAGCGACCCACCTCCGGCACCGTGACCGTCGCCGGCCAGGACCTCACGGCCCTCGTCGGCCGCGGCCCGCGCGCCGGCAAGGAACTGCGGAAGGCCCGCAGTCGCATCGGCATGGTCTTCCAGCACTTCAACCTGCTGTCCTCGCGCACTGTCCAGGACAACGTGGAGCTGCCGCTCGAAATCCTCGGGAAGTCGGGGAAGGAGCGGGCCCGCAAGGCCCTCGAACTGCTCGACCTCGTGGGTCTCTCCGACAAGGCCAAGTCCTACCCGGCCCAGCTCTCCGGCGGCCAGAAGCAGCGCGTCGGCATCGCCCGCGCCCTGGCCGGCGACCCGAAGGTGCTGCTCTCGGACGAGGCGACCAGCGCCCTCGACCCCGAGACCACCCGCTCCATCCTTCAGCTCCTTCGCGACCTGAACCGGCAGTTGGGCCTGACCGTCCTGCTCATTACCCACGAGATGGACGTCGTCAAGAGCGTCTGCGATTCGGCCGCCCTCATGGAGAACGGGAAGATCGTCGAGTCCGGCACGGTCAGTGAACTGCTCGCCACCCCCGGCTCCGAGCTGGCCTCGGCACTCTTCCCGGTGAGCGGGGACGCCTCCGCGGACGACCGCACCGTCATCGACGTCACCTTCCATGGCGAGGCCGCGACCCGGCCCGTCATCTCGCAGCTCTCGCGCACCTACAACATCGACATATCGATCATCGGTGCCGCGATGGACACCGTCGCCGGCAAGCAGGTCGGCCGTATGCGCATCGAACTGCCCGGTCGCTACGAGGAGAACGTCGTACCGATCGGCTTCCTGCGCGAGCAGGGACTGCAGATCGACCTCGTCGGGACGGATCCCGAAGCACAGCAGCCCGTACTGGTGAAGGAAGGTGCCAAGTGACCTGGTCCGAGATGCAGCCGCTGCTGGAGCAGGCGTGTTGGGACACGCTCTACATGGTCGGCTGGTCCACGCTCATCGCCGTCGTCGGCGGCCTCCCGCTGGGCATCCTGCTCGTCCTCACGGACCGGGGCGGCCTGCTGCAGAACACCGTGCTGAACAAGGTCATCGGGCAGATCGTGAACGTCGGCCGCTCGCTGCCCTTCATCATCCTGATGGTCGCGCTGATGAACTTCACGCGCTGGATGACAGGGACGACGATCGGGCGCGAGGCGGCGATCGTGCCGCTCGCGATCGGCGCGATTCCGTTCTTCGCACGCCTCGTCGAGACGGCTGTCCGCGAAGTGGACCACGGGCTCGTCGAGGCCGTGCAGTCGATGGGCGGCAACACCTGGACCGTCGTCCGCAAGGTCCTCGTACCGGAGTCCCTGCCCTCGCTGATCTCGTCCACGACCACCACCGTCGTTGCGCTCATCGGCTACTCCGCGATGGCCGGCACCGTCGGTGCCGGTGGCCTCGGCGACATCGCCATCCGGTACGGCTACCAGCGCTTCGAGACCGGACTGATGTGGATCACCGTGGCGATCCTCGCCGTGGTCATCTCCGTCATCCAGTTCGCCGGCGACCACGCCGCCCGCACATTGCACCGGCGCGGCGGTCGCTCCGGCCGGCCGCTCCTCCTCAGGCCCCTTCGCGGGATCTTCTCCGGCACGGTCACCACCGAGGCGACGAAGACCCGCTGAGGCCTCCTCGTTCTCCCCGCACTACCCGAAGCGGGGCAGCACCACCCATAAGGAAAGGCACTTTTCGTGCGTAACACCGCCAAGATCACCACCGCCGTACTCGCTGCCGGAGCCCTCACCCTCGGGCTCACCGGCTGCGGCGCGGACAAGGCCTCCGGCTCGGACGGCCCGCTGGTCGTCGCCGCGAGCCCCACCCCGCACGCCGAGATCCTCACCTACGTCAAGGACCACCTGGCGAAGAAGGCGGGCCTCGACCTGGAGGTCCAGGAGTTCACGGACTACGTCACGCCGAACACGGCGACCGAGGACGGGTCGGTACAGGCCAACTACTTCCAGAACCAGCCGTACCTCGACGACTTCAACAAGAAGAACGGCACCCACATCAAGCCGGTCGTCACGGTGCATCTGGAGCCGCTCGGTCTCTACTCCCGCGAGGTCAAGAAGGCCGGCGCCCTCAAGAGCGGCGCGACCGTCGCCGTCCCGAACGACACGGTCAACGAGGCGCGGGCGCTGAAGCTCCTCGACGACAACGGGATCATCACGCTCAAGGACGGCGCGGGCAACGACGCGACCCCCAAGGACATCGCGAAGAACCCCAAGAACCTGAAGTTCAAGGAGCTGGAGGCAGCCCAGACCCCGCGCTCCCTGGGTGACGTCGACGCCGCGGTGATCAACGGCAACTACGCCATCGAGTCCGACCTCAAGCCCGCGAAGGACGCCGTCGTCCTGGAGTCCCCCAAGAACAACCCGTACGGCAACTTCCTGGCCGTGAAGGAGGGAGAGGAGAAGGACGCGCGCGTGAAGAAGCTCGCCAAGCTCCTCACCTCCGACGAGGTCAAGAAGTTCATCGAGGACAAGTACGCCGGCTCCGTCGTCGCGTCGTTCTGAGAGGACGATCCGGGCCTGGGGCCGACGTCCCGACAGCCACCCACGGGGTCCGCTCCCTCACAAGGAGTCGACCCCGTGGTGCAGTTCGGTGCTTCCATGCTGCATGCTGGGCAGTTCAGCAGGTCCGACGGTCCCTGAACGTTACGGAGCGGCGCATGACTAACACCTTCCCCGACATCTCCCTCAGCACGGAGCGGTTGGTGCTGCGCCCTCTTGAGGATGACGACGTCCCCGCTCTCACCGAGATGATGAACGACGAGCTGGTCGGGGCCTGGACATCGGTGCCCCAGCCCTTCACCCAGGACGCCGCCCGCACCTGGGTCAGCGAGCACGCGCCCGCCGAGCGCACCGCGGGCCGGGGGCTCGACCTCGCTGTCACCGAGTTCCTCACCCAGCGCCTGGTCGGCGTCATCCAGCTGGGCAAGACGAACTGGCATGTACGCTCCACCGAGATGTCGTACATCGTCGCCCCCTGGGCCCGCGGCGAGGGCTACGCGTCCGAGGCCGCCCTCACCACCGCTCAGTGGCTGCTGCGCGACCAGAAGTTCGAGCGCCTGGAGCTGCGCACGGCGGCGGACAACACCGCCTCCCAGCAGGTGGCCCAGAAGATCGGCTGTATCAGCGAGGGCGTCCTGCGCGGCGCCTGTATAGCCCGCTCCCGCACCGAGGACGGCGGCTGGGCCGAAGTGCGCACCGACTACATCGTCTGGAGCCTGCTCCCGGAGGACCTCGAAGGCGTCGGCGAGCAGTACGCCGACACCGGGGGTTTCACCTCTTACTCCGACTGGAACTGAACCGAAAGGGCGGCTGCCGCCCCCCGCCCACCCGCATCACCACAAGTCACCAGGTACGCTCACGAGGCTCCGCATGCCCATCTGACGACCTGCGATGACTCCAGGAGACTGAGGACGATGGCCGACCGGGTCACGGTGATCGGCTGGGACGGCTCGCCGCTGACCGACGCGGCGCGCTCCGCACTCGCCGCCGCCACGCTGGTGGCCGGCGCGGCCCACCATCTGGCGCTCCCCGAAGTGCCCGCTGCCGCCGAGCGCATCCGGCTCGGCAGCCTGGGACTCGCCGCCCGCCGTATCGCCGCCCACCGCGGCACCGCCGTCGTCCTCGCCGACGGCGACCCGGGCTTCTTCGGAGTCGTACGTACCCTCCGCGCCCCCGAGTTCGGGCTCGAGGTCGAGGTGGTGCCCGCCGTCTCCTCCGTCGCCGCCGCTTTCGCCCGCGCGGGAATGCCCTGGGACGACGCACAGGTGGTCGTCGCACACCGCCGGACCCTGCGACGCGCGGTGAACGTGTGCCGCGCCCACGCCAAGGTCGCCGTCCTCACCTCGCCCGGCGCCGGTCCGGCCGAACTCGGCCTGCTCCTCGACGGAGTGCACCGCACCTTCGTCATCTGCGAGGAACTGGGAACCGAACGCGAACAGGTCACGATCGTCACCTCCGACAAGGCCGCCGACCACTCCTGGCGCGACCCCAATGTCGTCATCGTCATCGGCGGCCCCGTCGCCTCCGCGGAGGGCGGCGGCTGGATCGCCGGACGCGACCCGGGCGCCGGCCCGCGCGGCTGGGCCCTGCCCGCCGAGGCGTACGGCGGCGGGTTCGGCGAGGGCGAGACCGAGTTGCTGCGCGCCGCTCAACTCGCCCGCCTGGGACCGCGCGTCGGCGACCTCGTGTGGGACATCGGCTCCGGCAGCGGAGCCTTCGCCACGGAGGCCGCGCGCCATGGCGCCGCAGTCATCGCCGTCGACCGCGACCCGAACGCCTGCGCCCGCACGATGGACTCCGCCCGCCGCTTCGGTGTGCAACTCCAGATCGTCTGCGGCACCGCCCCGCACATCCTGGAGAATCTGGCCGAACCCGATGTCGTACGCGTCGGGGGCGGGGGAGCCCCGGTGGTCTCCGCCGTCGCCGACCGCCGGCCCCAGCGGATCGTCACGCACGCCGCGACACGCGACGCCGCCGAACTCATCGGACGGGACCTGACGGAGCACGGCTACCACGTCGAATGTGCGCTGCTGCAGTCCGTCGAGCTGGACACCCGTGCCTGGACGGAGAAGGAACGGAGCGTCGCGTTCCTGCTCACCGGGCTGTTGCCCGACCGCGACCGGTGATCCTGCGGCCGTACCGCGCGCGGTAGGCTGGCCGACCGTTGTACCGCACTCGGATGGCCCGGCGCTTCGTCGGTCAATGTCCGGAAAACGCGCCCGCTTTGGGGTGTGTGTGGTACGGCGGAACCGGAGGGCGCGCAACGTGGCGCAGTCCACAGCCGGCCGTGGCGGATGATGCTGTCGCAGCGGCCGGCCGGCCGCGACAATGCCTGTTAATGGTTTTGTCGACCGGTCGTTCGTGCCGCCCGGCACGCATGCTCGTTCTTCATGACGAGCGGTCGGTGCGCCGCTCCGGACGAGCAGGTCGTAGGAGCACTAACCGATGGGCGAGGGGTACGCATGACCGACACCGGCCAGGTCCCGGGCGAGGGACTGCCGGAGAACGCAGGCAGGGTGGAGCAGCCGGGCGCCCACGCGCCGGGTGCGTACGCCTACCTCTCCGAAACCCCCGCCGAGGACGAAGACCTGTTGCTGCTGCCGGGCGCCCAGGGCGCCTGGGGCAACGAGGTACCTCCGCCGCCTCCGGCCCCCGTCGTGGAAGCCGTGCACGAACCCGGCCCGCACGAGATGGCGGGCCGCGACAGCGGTTCCGTCGACCTCGGTGGAGTACGGATGTCCGAGCTCGGTCCTTCGTCGGCGCCTTCACCTTCGCCCGGGCCCGCGTCTTCGCAGGCGCCGCAGCCGCCCGTGGCCCGCCGTCCGCTGCACCTCGGCCCGCCGACGCCGGACGGCGCCGGTAGCCCGGTGCGTTCGCTGGCCGACCGCGGCCCGGCGGGAGCGTCGGCGGGCTCCGGTCCCGTACGGCAGTCCGGTCCGCCCACGGTCGGTCCCGAGTACCTCGACATTCCGCGCGACGAGGTCGCGTTGCAGGGGGCGGCGCCTTGGGGAGCCCAGCATCAGGCGACCGCTGAGACGAGTGCTCAGGCGGCTGCCCAGGCCGCGCCTTCGGTGGCACAGCCGGTGCCACAGGTGAACTCCGAGGGGAGTCCTGCAGAAACGGTCGTCCGGAGCGCCGGGGAGAGCGTGGGAGCAGCAGCACAGGCCGCCCATGGTGTGGGGGGCGGCGAAACCCCCCAGAGCGGCGCCTGGGCAGCAGCGCAGGCGCCCGGCTTCGGGCAGGTTCCGGGTGCGCCGGCCGCCGAGGGCCAAGGCGTCGCCGGGGCCGCTCCAGGGTCTGACGCGGTACAGGGTTCCGGTGAAGTGCCGGCGGCCGAGCCCGCACAGGCATCGCAAGCACCGCAGCCACCGCAGGCCGCGGAACCCGCGCAGGAGTTCGCGTCGGTTCCGCAGAACCCGGAGGCCGCGCACAACTTGGAGGCGGCCCAGAACCCGGAGGCCGCGCAGGTCCCGCAGGCTCCGGAGGCCGCTCAGGTCGCCGAGGTCCCGCAGGCCGCCCAAGTCGCGGACGGCGCGCAGGTGACGGATCCCGCGCAGCCCGTGGATCCCGCGCAGGCTCCGCGGACCCCTCAAGTCGCCGAGGGCGCGCACTTGCAGGCCGCACCGGCGGTCTCGCACTTCCCGCAGGCGGCCGAGCAGCCACACCTGCCTCCGCACGTTGCCGCCGAACACCAGGCGCAGGTCCCGCAACAGCCCATGAACAACCCGCACAACCCGCAGGCCGCGTACCCCACCGAGCCCCAGCTTCCGGACGCCGCCGCGCAGTTCACCGAAGCCCCACAGGCCTCGGTGCCCGAGACGGGTGAGGCGCACGAGACGGCGCAGCACGCTGTCGCCGAGCAAGCCCCGCAGACCGAGCAAGCCCCACAGGCTCCTCAGCCCGCGCAGTTCGCCGCCCCCGCCGAGCCGCAGCAAGCCGTACCGGACGGTGCCGCCGCATCGTCCGAGGCAGCCCAGGCAGCCGAGGCGACTGCGGCACACGGCAACGAACCGCACAGCAGCGCATCGCCCAGCGGCGAGGCCCCGGCCCCGGCGGCTCCACCGGAGCCCCATGCGGACGAGTCCATGGGGCAGTTCGTGCCCGTGGAAGGCACGGTTCCGACCGCCCCGCACCTGGCTCCGACGCCTCCGCACGCCATGACCGTCCCGCCTCTCCCGGAGGCGGAACACCCCGAGGCCGAAGCCCCTGCGGAGACGACCCCGGCCACCGAGGAGACGGCACAGTCCGCACCCGCACCCGCCGCCGCGGCAGCCCCGGAGACCTCCGAGCCGGAGCCCATGGCGCCCCAGGGACCCGTCGTCACGCTGCCCGGCCCCCGGGAGGCCGAACCGACCCCCGCGGCCGAGACAACTCCCGTACCGGAGACCCCCGTCGAGCAGGCGGAGCCTCACGTCGTACCGCACGCGGAGGACCTGGACCCCCAGGCCGCCGACCAGGAAGAGAGCACGGCTGCCGTGGCAGAAGCACGTGAGTCCACCGGCCCCGCCGCGCCCGGTTACGACGACGCCGAGCGCGAAGCCGTACTGCGCGTCATGCGCGAGCGCCGCGACATCCGCAACGGCTTCCGCGGCGATCCCATCCCGCACGAAGTGCTGCTCCGCGTCCTCGAAGCCGCCCACACGGCACCGTCCGTCGGCCACTCCCAGCCCTGGGACTTCGTCGTCATCCGCTCCGCCGACACGCGGCGCTCGATGCACGAACTGGCCATGCGCCAGCGCGACGCGTACGCGAAGTCGCTGCCCAAGGGGCGCGCGAAGCAGTTCAAGGAACTGAAGATCGAGGCCATCCTCGACACCCCGGTGAACATCGTCGTCACCGCCGACCCCACTCGCGGCGGCCGTCACACCCTGGGCCGCCACACGCAGCCGCAGATGGCCCCTTACTCCTCCGCGCTCGCCGTGGAGAACCTGTGGCTCGCCGCCCGTGCCGAAGGCCTGGGCGTCGGCTGGGTCAGCTTCTTCGACGAGCGTGAGATGGTCCGCGCCCTCGGCCTGCCCGAGCACCTGGAGGTCGTGGCCTACCTCTGCGTCGGCTATGTCGACGAGTTTCCGGCCGAGCCCGAGCTGATGCAGGCCGGCTGGTCCAAGCGCCGCCCGCTGTCGTGGGTCGTCCACGAGGAGACGTACGGCCGCCGTGCCCTGCCCGGCGAGGACCCGCACGACCTGCTCGCCGAGACCGTCTCCAACATCCGCCCGCTGGACGCCAAGGCGCTCGGCGAGGCGTGGGAGCGCCAGAAGCGCATGACGAAGCCCTCGGGCGCCCTCGGCATGCTGGAGATCATCTCCGCACAGCTGTCGGGCCTGTCCCGGATGTGCCCGCCTCCCATCCCGGAGCCCGCCGCCGTCGCGATCTTCGCGGGCGACCACGGTGTGCACGCCCAGGGCGTCACTCCGTGGCCGCAGGAGGTCACCGGTCAGATGGTGGCCAACATCCTGGGCGGGGGAGCGGTCGTCAACGCCTTCGCCGGCCAGGTCGGCTCCGAGGTCTGCGTCGTCGACGTGGGCGTCGCCTCCGACCTGCCCGCCACCCCCGGCCTGCTGCCGCGCAAGGTCCGGGCCGGCACCGGCGACATGACGACCGGGCCCGCGCTGACCCGCGAGGAGGTCAAGTCGGCCATCGAGGTGGGCATCGAGACGGCCCGCGACCTGGTAGCCGCCGGCAACAAGGCCCTGATCACGGGCGAGATGGGCATCGCGAACACCACCGCGTCCGCCGCCCTGATCTCCGTCTTCACGGACACCGACCCGTCCGAGGTGACCGGTCGCGGCACCGGCATCAACGACGAGACGCTGGCCCGCAAGACGGAGGTCGTGCGCCGCGCCATCGAACTCCACCAGCCGGACCCGGCCGACCCCATCGGCGTTCTCGCCGCGATCGGCGGCCTCGAACACGCAGCGATGGTCGGCCTGTTGCTCGGCGGCGCGTCCCTGCGTACGCCGGTCATCCTGGACGGCGTCAGCGCCGGAGCCGCCGCCCTGGTCGCCCGCGCCATCGCCCCCGAGGTCCTCGCGGCCTGCATCGCGGGCCACCGCAGCGCCGAACCGGGCCACGTGGCCGCCCTCAACAAACTCGGCCTCCGCCCCCTCGTCGACCTCGACCTCCGCCTCGGCGAGGGCACGGGCGCGCTCCTGGCCCTCCCCATGGTCCAGAGCGCTGCCCGAGCCATGCACGAGGTGGCAACGTTCGACTCAGCCGGGGTAACAGAGAAGTAAGCAGTAGGTCTGTGCCCACCCGCTCCGCCCTGCGGAACGGGTGGGCACAGACCAACGACGGGCCCGCACTTGACCACG
>NZ_VCHX02000278.1 GCF_005768555.2 Streptomyces sporangiiformans | reverse complement strand
GCAGGGTTGACCGGCCGCGGCGCCCGCGCTGTTCAGTAGGCGTTCAGTAGAGCTTGTTGACTGCCGTGACGGTGGTGTTCTTGAAGTCCGCGACCTGGGCGTGCTGGAAGTTGCCCATCTGCGCCCACCTGACGAGTGTCACGGTCGTCCCGTCCCGGCCGACCGAGTACAGGCTGATGTCAGAAGTCCCCACCGTGGAGTGGGTGGTGTGGATGCCGTAGACATGCGCGCCCTCCTCCACGTTCAGCTTGCCGTAGTACTTCTGCGTCGCGGTGATCTCGGGGTCCTGCCGCATCAGCTTCTTGGCGCAGCCGGCGAGGTCCTTGCGCAGCAGGGCCGCGAACTCCTTGGCCCGCTGCTCGTTGCGTTCCACCACCGTCACCTGCAGGGCGTTGGTGTCGTACTCGGTCCCGTACGAGCGATGGCTTGCGATCGACGGCAGCGGTGCGCCCCCGCAGGCCGGCAGCGGGTCCGGCTGCCCGGGCGTGACGGGACCGGCGTACCAGGGCGACGTCGGGTGCGGCGGCAGCTCGCCCGGCTCCAGGTACCGCGGCGTGTCGGATGCCGCCGCGGCGGCCGCCGGAACAGCAGCCGCGGCGACGGCGACTCCGGCCGCCACCGCAGCCAGAGCCGCCGCGACACGTCGGGTACCTCGAGTGCGAACGTTCATGATTCCCCCATGGTGTTGTCGGTCGTTCGGTGATGGCTGGTCAAGCCGGTCCGGTGCGCCCTCGCAAGGCACGAGCCGGACCACGCTTCATACGACCCGCCACCACCCGGACCCGTTGTGCCCGCCTATGTCACAGCTACGTCCCTTGTGTCACCGCACCGCAACAGCCACCCGCCTCGGCCCCGGGTCCGGGTCCGGCCAAGGAGAACCGGCAGGCCGATCGGCGGCTACGGAAGGCAGTTCGTGAATCCGGTATGAGTCCCCGGCGGCCTCGGTCCGGCGACGCATTCCAGGGATACGGGGCGGCATGAACGTTCCTTCCGTCCCCGGGGTGCTGGGCATCGCGTTCCCGGGGAAGGCGACCGTGGACGCGCTGACTCCCGACGTGACGGAAACCAAGCCGCTGGAGCGCCGCGTGGACACCGTGCTGCGCATCGGCCCGTCCGACGGGGATGACTTCCTGCTCGCCATCGAGTCGCAAAGTGCACGCAGCGCGGACAAGGAGTCGAGCTGGGCGTACTACGTCGCGTACCTCCAGTCGAAGTACCGCCTGCCGGTGCTTCTGCTCGTGGTCTGCCAGGACCGGGCCACTGCCAAGTGGGCGACCGGACCTTTCGACTGCGGGGCCCGCGGCTGGACAACGCAGCGGACGTATCCCATGGTCATCGGGCCGGACAACCTACCGGTGATCACCGACGCGAGGACCGCGGCGGACAACCTCGCGATGGCGGCCTTCTCCGCCCTGGCACATGCCCGCAGCCCGCAGATCGACGCCATACTGGAAGCAATGGGCCATGCCCTCCAGGAGAGGGATGGGAGAGCAGCCGACTACGTCTACGAGTTCCTTGAAATCAACCTGCGGGGCACCCCAGCCGGAGACAAATGGAGGGAAATCTTGAGTTTCGTCACCTACTTCCCCGGCCGGGGAACGGTCCGCGAGACCGCCTACCTCGAAGGCAAACTCGAAGGCAAGGCCGAGGGTGAGGCGAAGGGGATCCTGTACGTGCTGGAGGCGCGTGGCATCCCCATCCATGACGACTTGCGCGAACGGATCACCACCTGCACCGACCTCGACCGCCTCGACCTCTGGCTGGAACGGTCCCGCACAGTCACCAAGGCCGAGGAACTGTTCACCGAGGGGCCCGAGAACGACCCGGCTGCCTGACCAGCGCCACGCACAACCGCTGCCAGAACGCCTTCGTCACGCAGAGCGGCGGCCCGGATCGCCGCTGCCTCGCCGCTACTCGCCGCTGCGGAAAACCACTCGCTCACGACGCGATGCGCGGGCGACCATGCGCCCATGTCCTCCGAGCCCCTCACACCCCGCACGCCCTGTTCCGGACCACCGTCTCCCACCGTGCGCGTGCCCGCGTCGATTGCCGCCCTGGCCGGGGACCGGCCGTTGCTGCCCGTGTGGCAGAACGAGTTGGGAGGCCTGACCTTCCGGATCGGCGACGACGGGGAGGGACGGCTGTTCGCGAAATGGTCGCCGCCGGACTCCGGACTGGACCTGGCCGCCGAGGCGGAGCGCTTGCGCTGGGCCGGCCGTTTCACCCCCGTACCTCGTGTCCGGGACCACGGGGCCGACGAGGGCGGAACCTGGCTCGTCACCCATGAACTTCCCGGCGAGAGCGCCGTCACCCCCCGGTGGAAGCAGGATCCCGCTACAGCCGTACGCGCCCTGGGAGCCGGGCTACGAGCCCTGCACGAGCGGCTGCCCGTGACCGACTGCCCCTTCAGCTGGACTGTCGATCACCGCCTGGAAGTCGCCCGGCACGCAGGCGTCGAGGTGCCCGCGGACCTGCCCGAGCCGCCCCCGATCGACCGCCTCGTCGTATGCCACGGCGACCCCTGCGTGCCGAACACCCTGCTGCACGAGGACGGTTCCTGGTCCGGTCACGTCGACCTGGGCGCCCTCGGAGTCGCCGACCGCTGGGCCGATCTGGCCGTCGCCACCTGGAGCACCGAGATGAACTACGGCCCGGGCTGGGAGGACGCCCTCCTCGACGCCTACGGCACAGCCCCCGATCCACGTCGGACCGACTACTACCTACGCCTGTGGAACGTGACCTGAGAAGGGCTGCCCGTCCGAGTGCCAGACCTCGCCTACCGCGTCCGGACGAGAGCCCGCCGGTCCCGCGTTCGGCCGGAGTCCCGCGCTCGGCCCGGGTCCGGGAGGGACGGACCCGGGTCGAGGCCGAGGGCGGTGCGGGCGGTGCGGACGTGGTGGTGGCCCTCGATGGCGGTCCGCTTCACCAGCGCGTACTCGGCGGCGGTGCGGGCGGTGGCCAGTTGGTCCCTGGCGGTGCGCAGGCGTTCGGAGGCCTGCGACAGCGCCTGCGTCGCGGCCTTGTCGGCCGCCGCCCGCCTGCGCAGATCGAGGGCGGACAGGCTTCCGCCGAGCCGCACCACCCAGCGGTTGGCGTCGGCCTCCGCGTCCAGGTCGGACAGGCCATGCGCGTGCGCCTGGCACGACCGGCGCTGCGCGACGACCGCGACCACCGCTCCGACGATCAGCAGCAAGGCGAGCAGCACGGTGACTCCCATGACCTCCTGGCCTCCTCCGGCGTTTGCTGTGCTGGGTCCTGCGGGATGTCCTTACCCCGCACCTCCCATCACACGCCCTGCCGCTGTGCGCATCCGACGAGGATCCTGTGTGTCAGCTGATGGCTTCCCCAGCGGGACTCAGCAGGTTCCGGCGGTCTCACCGTGTCTCGCCGGTCGCCACCTGGCCCTTTTCCCTTGCGAGTTGGGCGGAGCCAGAACCGGAACCGGCGCCCGGGTCCGCCTTCGTACCGCCGCCGCTCCTGCGGATCAGGGCCACGCCGAGCACCGCCAGCAAGGACGCCGCCGAGAGCGTGTACAGGCCACCGTGCGTGGTACCGGTCGTGTCCTTGAGGTAGCCGAACAGCGTGGGAGAGACGAAACCGCCAAGGTTTCCGATGGAGTTGACCACGGCCAGACCCGGTGCGGCGATCTTGAGATCGAGACCGGACTGCGCCATCGGCCAGAACAGGGTGGCCGCGCACTTCCCGCCGACCGCGGCGAGCGTGATGGCGGCGAGCCCGAACCAGGGGGATCCCAGGGTGGCGAGGAAGGTGCCGATCGCGGACAGGACGAGGGCGAGCGCGAGATAGGGGCGGCGGTCCCGGGCGCGGTCCGTGAAGCGGCTCATCGAGTACATGGCGATCACCGCGCAGATCCACGGGATCGCCGACAGCAGTCCCACCTCGAACGACGACAGCCCGCCGATCTCCTCGACGAGACTCGGCAGCCAGAAGGTGATCGCGTACCCGGTGAGGGCCATCGCGAAGAAGACGGTGGTCAGCAGGGCGACTTGGGGGTGCAGCAGCAGCTTGAACCGCGACACCTTGGGGGCCCGGCTGCGGGCCGCCTCGTCACGGGCCACAGCCGAGCTCAGCGCGTCCTTCTCCTCCCGGGTGAGCCAGCGGGCGTCCTCGATGCGGGAGACGAGGAAGAAGCCGGCGACGAAACCGACGACGATCGAGAAGGCCCCTTCCAGCGCGAACATCCAGCGCCAGCCGGCGAATCCGCCCGCACCGTGCAGTTCGAGGAGCGCGCCGGTGATCGGTCCGGTCACGATGTACGCCGTCGCCGAGCCGCCGAGGAAGATCGCGCTCGCCCGGCCCCGGCTGGAGTCGGGCAGCCACTGGGTGAAGTAGAGGAGCACTCCGGGGAAGAAGCCGGCCTCAGCGACGCCGAGGAGGAAACGCAGGACGTAGAACATCATGACGTTCTGGATGAAGCACATCGCCACGATCACCAGACCCCAGGTGATCATGATCCGGGTCAGCCAGACGCGGGCGCCGAACCGCTCCAGGAGCATGTTGCTCGGCACCTCGAACAGGGCGTACCCGATGAAGAACAGGCCCGCGCCGAGACCGTAGGCGGTGGCGCTCACCCCGACGTCGGCCCGCAGTTCGTCCTGGACGAAGCCGACGTTCGTCCGGTCCATCTGGTTGATCAGCAGCATCAGAACCAGGATCGGGAGCATGCGGCGCAGGAATTTGCTCACCGCACGCCGCTCGGCGTCGGGCATCACGACTTCTGACATCGTTGTCTCCCCTCGGTCGTGCACATACGTGAACAGCAATCACGTACGCGGGAACCTGGGGAACCTTACGGAGGCGCATCTTCCGGGTCAATGGGTCGACCATGTAATCATGTATGTGAACTGATGGGGTGAACGCACACGGCGAACGGGCCCGGAATCGCCACCTTCCCGGGCCCGTCCACGTACGACCGCCGTCAACCGGCCGGCCGTACGGCTGTCAGCTCGCCGAAGCCGACGCCGAAGCGCCCGGCTGCACCGCGTCATCGGTACCCTCGTGGGTCGCCTCGGGGTCCACGCCGACCGTGATGGAACCGACGACGCCCTTGGCGATGTTCTTCTTCTGGTACTTGAGCTTGAGCAGGCCGCCGGTCGTGCCGCTCTGGTCGTAGATCGTGTCCTCGGTGAGCGTCGTACGCTCCGTCGTCGACGTCGAGTACGGCTCGACCTCGGCGGAGGCGAGCACCGACTCCTCGTCGAAGAAGAACTGGCCGGTGTGGCAGGTGTTGCCGCCCTCGTAACCGGCGTCGGTCCACTCGCCGTTGACGTGCACCTTGGTGTGGATGTGGACACAACGGCCCCGGTACCAGCCCGGGAAGACCGTCTTGAAGGTGACGAAGCCGCTCTTGTCCGTCTTCCAGGTGCCGCGCAGGTAGCGCTTGTCGTCGGTGGGCTCCTCGTGGCCGCCACCGCCGCCCCCGGGCGGAGCGCCGGTCGGCGTACCGGACGGGACGTCGGAGGGCGTTCCGCTGGGCGGGGTACCGCCGCCACCGCCGCCGCTGGAGAGGTCCTCGTAGCCGGAGTAGAGGCCCAGCGCGTCGCAGTGCCAGATGTCGACGGCGGCGTTCCGGATCGGCTTGCAGGTCTCCGAGTCGATCACCTTGATGCGGAGGGTCATCGGGATGCCCTCCCTGTCCTCGGTGATGTCCTTACGGATCTTGTCCGCGTCGATGTAGTACGGGCCCTCGGTGGTCTCCGAGGTGAGCTTGTAACACGTCTCCGAAGCACCGGAGGAGGTGGACGAACCCGCGGCGTCGCCGCCCTTGCTCGTCTCGCCGGCGAAGGCGTTCACCGCGATGCCGCCGCCGGCACCGACGGCCGCCAC
This sequence comes from Streptomyces sporangiiformans, assembly GCF_005768555.2. GTDB lineage: Bacteria > Actinomycetota > Actinomycetes > Streptomycetales > Streptomycetaceae > Streptomyces > Streptomyces sporangiiformans. The sequence continues at coordinate 5,529 of NZ_VCHX02000278.1, read as the reverse complement.
GGCCGCGCCGCCCGCCACGACGACGTTGCGCCGCGTCATGTTCCGTTTGTGCTTCGGTCCTTGAGTCTCGGTCCCAGTCATGAGCCGAGACCATAGGGACGGCACCTGTCAGGAACATGGGTACGCACTGTGGGTTTCCATGCATCCCTGTGAGCACACGAAAAGTGGCTCGGAACCGGCGTCGGTTCCGAGCCACCTCGTGTGTCAGGAGCTGATTCGACTACTTCGGCTGCGGCTTCCGTACCGAAATGTTCAGCTCGCGCAGACGGGCCTCGTCCAGCTCCGTCGGCGCGCCCATCATCAGGTCCTGGGCGTTGCCGTTGAGCGGGAAGGCGATCGTCTCGCGGAGATTCGGCTCGTCCGCGAGCAGCATGACGATGCGGTCGACCCCCGGCGCGATGCCACCGTGCGGAGGGGCGCCGAAGCGAAGCGCGCGGAGCATGCCCGCGAACTCGCGCTCGACCGTCTCCTCGTCGTAGCCCGCGATGCCGAAGGCCTTGAGCATGATGTCGGGCTCGTGGTTCCGGATGGCGCCGGAGGACAGCTCGACGCCGTTGCAGACGATGTCGTACTGCCAGGCCAGGATGTCCAGCGGGTCCTGGGTCTCCAGGGCCTCCATGCCGCCCTGCGGCATGGAGAAGGGGTTGTGCGAGAAGTCGGTCTTCCCCGTCTCCTCGTCCTTCTCGAACATCGGGAAGTCGACGATCCAGCAGAAGCGGAAGACGTCCTCCTCGAAGTGGCCGGCCCGCCGTGCGGCCTCCACCCGCACCGCGCCCATGATCTTCGAGACCTCGTCGAACTCGCCCGCGCCGAAGAACACCGCGTGGCCGGCCGACAGGGACAGGCGCTTGGTCAGCTCCGCGACGTTCCCCTCCGTGAGGAACTTCGCGATCGGGCCCGTCAGCGAGCCGTCCTCGGCCACCCGCACCCACGCCAGGCCCTTCGCGCCCTGCGAGACCGCGAAGTCCCCGAGCTGGTCGAAGAACTTCCGGGGCTGCGAGGACACGTCCGGTACCGGCAGCGCCCGTACGTGCTTGCCCGCGAAGGCCTTGAACTCCGAGTCCTCGAAGATGTCGGTGATGTCGGCGAGCTCCAACTGGGCCCGCAGGTCCGGCTTGTCGGAGCCGTACTTCAGCATCGCCTCGCGGAACGGGATGCGCGGGAAGGGGGACGTCACATGGCGGCCGCCCCCGAACTCCTCGAAGAGCTCGGTCATGAGCTGCTCGATGGGCTGGAAGACGTCCTCCTGCTCCACGAAGCTCATCTCGACGTCGAGCTGGTAGAACTCGCCCGGCGAGCGGTCCGCGCGCGCGTCCTCGTCGCGGAAGCACGGCGCGACCTGGAAGTAGCGGTCGAAGCCGGAGACCATCAGCAGCTGCTTGAACATCTGCGGCGCCTGGGGGAGGGCGTAGAACTTGCCCGGGTTCAGGCGGGAGGGGACCACGAAGTCGCGGGCGCCCTCGGGGGACGTCGCGGTCAGGATCGGGGTCGCCATCTCGTTGAAGCCCATCGCCGCCATCTTGTGACGGATCGAGGAGATCACCGCTGTACGCAGCATGATGTTGCGGTGCATGCGCTCGCGGCGCAGGTCCAGGAAGCGGTACTCCAGACGCCGCTCCTCGTTCACACCGTCCTCGGCGTTGATCGTGAAGGGCAGCGGGGCGGCCGCGCCGAGCAGCTCGACCTCGCCCACCTCGACCTCGATCTCGCCGGTCGGCAGCTCGGGGTTGATGTTCTCGGCGCCGCGCGAGACAACCTTGCCGTCGACGCGGACCGTCGACTCCTTGGAGACCTTGTCCAGGGCCTCGTACGCGGCCGTGCCGGGACGGGCGACGAGCTGCGTGATGCCGTAGTGGTCGCGCAGATCGATGAAGAGGATGCCGCCCAGGTCTCGGCGATTGTGCAGCCAGCCGCTCAGCCGGACGTCGCTGCCGACGTCAGAGGCGCGGAGCTCGCCGCAGGTGTGGGACCTGTACCGATGCATCGTCGTTCATCCAGTCTTCGCGGATCGGGGTCTGTTTCACGTGAAACTCTCCCAAGCGTACCGGCCGCCCCAAGATCGCTGTTCGCAATAGTTCCGGCGACGGTTCCGCACCGTCACACAGGGTCCCGCCCCGTCCCGCACGGGCCGCAATGGTCGCAGGCACGTAACGCCCTCCCGTCTCAGTGGCAACCTTCGTTGACCTCTCCATAGAGTGGGGCAATGCGCACCGAAGATCCCCTTCCCTCGGTGGGGGATGTCCTGGCCGCTCTCGCGACCGGCATGTGGCGTTTCGACGACGCCGCGGGGAAGGTCAGCCTCGATGCCGAGGCCGCCCGGCTCCTCGGCCTGCCCGCGGAGCCGGTGACCCTGACGGAGGCGGGCGTACGCTCCCGTTTCCATCCGGTCGACTGGAACGAGATCGACGGCATCGTGCAGCTCGCCGTCGCCGAGGGCACCCTCGCCGAGGCCCGGCTGCGGATCATGGACGAGCAGGGGCGGGTGATCCGTACCGTCCGCAGCCGCTCCAAACCGATCGTCGACGCCGTCACCGGCACCTTCGAGCTGGTCGGCACCCTGCAGGAGGTCACGGAGCCGCCGCCGGGCGCCGCCGCCCGTACGCCCGTCACGGGCGACTGGCGCCGCTCGCGCGAGGCGTTTCTGCTGGACGCGGGGCGCGCGCTGGCCGAGGCACGGTCCACCGAGGAGGTGCTGCGGGTCGCGGGCGGCCTGTCCATGCCGGGCTTCTCGCCGGACGGCCTGGCCGTCTTCGGCGTGCAGGGCGACCGGCTGACACTGATCGGACACCACGGGCACGGGCCCGGCGACGAGGCACCGTTCTCCGCGATGTCCCTGGACACGGACTACCCGGCGGCGGAGGTCGTCCGCACCGGCCGTGCCGTCTACCTCTCCTCGCCGGGCGACTACCGGAAGCGCTATCCCACCGCCTGGCCGCTCGCCCAGGGTTTCGGACGGCACTCCTGGGCCTTCCTGCCACTCGTCGTCGCGGGGCACACGATAGGCGCGTGGATGGCGGCCTTCTCGTACCCCGTCTCCTTCACACCGGACGAGCGCTCCGTCCTCACCACGGTGGCGCGCATGCTGGCGCAGGCCCTCTCGCGCGCCGGCGTCGCCGAGTCCGAGCGTGAGCTGACCGACGGCCTCCAGCGCTCGATGCTGCCCACCCTCGGACCGCAGATCCCGGGCATGACCGTGGCCGCCCGGTACGTGCCCACCGGCGGCGGCCTGCAGGTCGGCGGCGACTGGTACGACATGATCCCGCTGCCGACCGGCAGGTTCGCCCTCGTCATCGGCGACGTCCAGGGCCACGACGTACGCGCCGCCGGTCTCATGGGCCAGCTGCGCATAGCGCTGCGGGCGTATGCCTCCGAAGGGCACCGCCCGGACGCCGTGCTGTCGCGGGCCTCACGGTTCCTGTACGGGATCACGTACGACGAGGAGATCACGGACCTGCGCTTCGCGACCTGCCTGTATGTGGAGGTCGACCCGACGACCGGCGTCCTCGACATCGCCCGCGCCGGGCATCCCGACCCGGCGATCCGCATGGCCGACGGCACGGTGCTGACCCGGCCCACCGCGGGCGGGCTGCCGCTGGGCATCGACCCGGACGCCGACTATCCGACGACGCGGCTCGCCCTCGAGACCGGCGAGACCATGCTGATCTGCACGGACGGGCTCATCGAGACCGGCGGGCACGACCTCGACACCGGATGGCAGCGGATCCGCAAGATCCTGGAGGGGCACGAAGGCGACCTGGAGGAACTCGCCGACACGCTGGTCCAGGCCGTGCACGGGCCCTCCTCACACCACACGACCGGGCCACTGGTGGATCGCCGCGAGGACGACATAGCGGTGCTGCTGCTGTGCCGGCAGGGCGCGGGCTGCGGCTGCGACGACACCACGACGCCCCGGACTGCCGTACGCCGCACCGTGCTGACCGTCGCTCAGGCCGAGCCGGAGCGGGTCGCGGGCGCCCGCCACCAGCTGCGCGAGCTGCTGCACGACTGGTCCTCCGAGGACCAGGTCGACTCGGCGGTGCTCCTGCTGTCGGAGATGGTCACGAACGTACTCGTGCACACCGACGCCGACGCGCTGCTCGTCGCCGAGATGACCGGCGATCACGGTTCCCGTCGGATTCGGGTCGAGGTCACCGACGCCAGCGACGACCTGCCCCACAAGCGGCATCCCGGCGAACTGGCGTCCTCCGGGCGCGGGTTGGTGCTCATGGAGGTGCTCGCGGACGCCTGGGGGGTGGATCCGCGGGGTGAGGGAAAGAGCATCTGGTTCGAGCTTCATGAGCCCCCGGAAGACTCCGGGGGCTCCGGCGGACCGGACGGCTTCGGAGGCTCGGGGGACGCCGGAGGTTTCCGGGGCTCCTTCGGGGACGGGGATTCCGCGGTGTCCGGCGGGCTCGGCGGGGCGTGACGGTCCCGGAGTTCCGCCACCACCCCGAACGCCGCCGCCGTCAACGGCACGGCGAACAGCATGCCGAGGACCCCGGCCACCGAGGCTCCGGCCGTGATCGTCAGCATCACGACCGCCGGATGCATCCGGACCATACGGCTCTGGATCATCGGCTGCAGCACATGCCCTTCCAGCACCTGCACGGCCAGCACGACCCCCAGCGCCCACAACGCGATCACGAACCCCCGGTCGGCGAGTGCCACCAGGACCGCCACCGCGCCGGAGAGAACCGCCCCCAGATAGGGGATGTACGCCCCGACGAACACGAGCGCGCCGAGCCCGACCGCACCCGGGACGTCCAGGACCAGCAGCCCCACGGTGATACAGATCGCGTCGATGAACGCGATGAAGGTCGTCCCGCGCATGAAGCCCTCGACGGCCTGGTACGCACGCCGCGCCATCACCTCGACCGAGTCGGCCGACCTCCCGGGCGCGAGCGCGCGCATCACGCCGGTCGCCCGGTGCGAGTCCCGCAGGAAGAAGAAGACGAGCAGCAACGCGAGTACGGCCATCGCGATCGCCTCGCCGACGACACTGATCCCGCTGATCACGCCGGAGGCCGCCGTACCGCCGAAATTGCTCAGCAGCTCCTTGGCGTTGGAGGCCAGATCGTCGAGCGAGGTGCCGGCCGCCCCGAAGTACTCGGCCAGTGACTCGGCGGCCCGCTTCAGCGAGGAGATGATCTCGTCGCCGGAGTCGATCAGGGCGGCCACGACGATGTACGCGGCCCCGCCGACGACACCGACGACCGCGGTGCACGTCAGCCCGGCCGCGACCGACCGGTTGACCTTCGCCCTCACCAGCCGCCGGTACAGCGGCCCCAGCAGCGCCGTCCCCAGCAAGGCGAGCAGCACGGGCACCACGGCCGTCCTGAACTCCGCGCACAGCCGGATCCCGACCACCACCACACCGGTGACCAGCAGCAGGACGACACACCAGGCGGCCAGTCGGCGAACGGGTTCGGGAAGGAGCCGGGCGGATTCGGGAAGCAGGGGCTGCACCACCCCTCCACCCGACCACGCACCGGGCGGGCCGTCCTGCTGGACGGCCCGCCCGGGTGACGG
>NZ_VCHX02000276.1 GCF_005768555.2 Streptomyces sporangiiformans | reverse complement strand
CGGCGACCGCGAGCCCGCGGCGGACGCCCCCGCGTCCGCCGCGCGAGCCGGGCGCCCGAGCGGCCCGCTCCCCGCCGCTCTCACCGCACTCCCCGCGGGCACCCGCCTGCGTATCCGCACCGAGCAGGGCGAGACCCGTGCCTCGGCGGAGCAACTGCCCGAGGGTGTCCACGAGTTGGAGGCCATCGCCCCCGATGGCCGCACCGGCCGCGCCCACCTCGTCGTCGCCCCGGCCCGGCTGCCGGCGCCCCCGGGGCGCACGTACGGACTGCTCGTCCAGCTCTACTCCCTCCTCTCCCGGCACTCCTGGGGCATGGGCGACCTCGGGGACCTCGCGGAGTTGACGGCCTGGGCGGGACGGGCGCACGGCGCCGGATTCGTACAGGTCAACCCGCTGCACGCGGCCGTACAGGGCGCGCCCACCGACCCCTCTCCGTACCGGCCCTCCTCGCGCCGCTTCCCAGACCCCGTGTATCTGCGCGTCGAGGACATCCCGGAGTTCGCGTACGTCGAGGACCGTGACCGGGTCCGTACGCTGCTGGAGCGCGCCGACCGACTGCGCGGATCCGTCCTCCACAAGGGCGCGTTGATCGACCGCGACGCCGTGTGGGAGCTCAAGCGCGAGGCGCTGGAGCTGGTCCGCGAGGTGCCGCTGGGGCCCGGACGGCGCGCCGCCTACTGCGACTTCCTCGCCGAGGAGGGCCAGGCCCTGGAGGACCACGCCACGTGGTGCGCGCTTGCGGAGAGATACGGCTCCGACTGGCACTCCTGGCCCTCGGGACTGCGTCACCCGCGCTCGCCCGCGACCTCCCGGGCCCGCGGCGAGCTGATGGACCGCGTCGACTTCCACAGCCGCCTCGCCTGGCTCACCGACGCGCAGCTCGCCACCGCCCAGCGCAGCGCGCGCGACGCGGGCATGGCCGTCGGACTCGTCCATGACCTCGCCGTCGGCGTGCACCCCGGCGGCGCGGACGCCTGGGCACAGCAGGAGTACTTCGCGGACGGCATGTCGGTCGGCGCGCCCCCGGACGCCTTCAACGCCCGCGGCCAGGACTGGGGCCTGCCTCCCTGGCGCCCCGACCGGCTGGCCGAGTCCGGCTACGCCCCCTACCGCCGCCTGCTGCGTGCCCTGCTCAGGCACGCCGGTGCCCTGCGCATCGACCACGTCATGGGCCTCTTCCGGCTTTGGTGGATCCCGCGGGGAGAGGCGCCGACCGAAGGAACGTACGTTCGCTATGACGCCGAGGCCATGCTCGCGATCCTCGCGCTGGAGGCCTCGCGCGCCGGAGCGCTGGTGATCGGCGAGGACCTCGGCACCGTCGAGCCGGGCGTCCGCGAGACGCTGCATGAGCGCGGCGTGCTCGGCACGTCCGTGCTGTGGTTCGAGCGGGACTGGGACGGCGACGGCCTGCCCCTGCCTCCCGAACGCTGGCGCGCCGACTGCCTGGCCACCGCCACCACCCACGACCTGCCGCCCACCGCCGCCCGCCTCACCGGCGACCATGTCGAACTCCGGGACCGCCTGGGCCTGTTGGCCCGCACTCTGGAGGAGGAGCGGGCCGAGGCGTCCGCGGAGACGGGGGAGTGGCTGGCGCTGCTCGCCCGGCTCGGGCTGCTCGACGGGGTCGGCGGCGGAGCCCGGGTCTCGGAGGAAGTCGAGATCCAGGCCCTGCACGGCTTCCTGCTGCGCACCCCGGCCCGCATGATCGGCGTCTGGCTCCCGGACGCCGTCGGCGACCGCCGCCCGCAGAACCTGCCCGGCACCTGGGACCAGTACCCGAACTGGCGCCTGCCCGTCGCCGACGCCGAGGGCCGCCCCGTCACCCTGGACGAACTCGCCGCCTCTCCCCGTCTGCACGCCCTGCTCGACGTGGTGCGCGGGCGGGCCGCCGGGCGGTGCGAGCCTCATACGGCACCCCCGGGCGCGCGACCGGATTAGGGGTTCGCTACGTTTGCTCCGTGGACAAGAAGAACGCCCTGCGCGCCGGCACGCTGGCCGCCGGTACGACGCTGATGATGCTGCTCATGTCGTCCCCCGCGCTCGCACTGATTCCCGACGACGGTGACGACCCCGGCCCGGGTCTGAGCGTCATCGACACATTGGGCCTCTTTGTCGTGGCGCCGATCGTGCTCTTCGCGGTCATCGCCGGTCTGGTCATGGTCCTGGACAAGTCGACGGACCGGCAGCCCAAGACCAAGCGGGGCTGACTCCCGGGGGTTCTCCGGATCTTTCCGAGGGCGCCGTCCTCGACCACGTACACGCGTTTCGCGGTACGCGGGCGAGGACGGCGCCCTCGGCGTGTTCTCAGCTCCAAGGCTGTGGGTCGACCGTGCCCGCGAGCAGCTGACGCAGCAGGTCGGCCAGTTGTCCGGTTTGTTCCTCATCAAGTGCCGACAGCGCCTGCGTCTGGAGGGCGAGCCCGGCCTCGACCGCGTCGTCGATCATGGCCAGGCCCTTGTTGGTGAGCGTGACCTGAAGGGCTCGCCGGTCGTGCGGGTCGGGGGACCTGCGGAGCAGACCGGCCCGTTCCAGTTTGTCCAGCCGGCCGGTCATCCCCCCGGTGGTCAGCATCAGCGTCTCGGAGAGCCGTCGCGGCGAGAGGGTGTACGGGGCGCCGGTCCGCCGGAGTGTGGCGAGTACGTCGAACTCGCCGCGCGAGACCCCGAACCGTGCGTACGCCTTGTCCATCCGGTCGCCCATCGTCCGTGAGAGCCGGAAGACGCGGCCGAAGACCTCCATCGCAGTGGTGTTCAGATCGGGGCGGACGACCGCCCACTGGTCGATGATCGCGTCGACGGCGTCTCGGGGGGTCTCGGGCGTGGCCATACGGCGAGTATCCGCATCCGTTCGCTCAGTCGCAAGAAAGTAGCTTGACGGAAAGTAGCTTAGAGCTAAGCTACTTGCAGCCGAGCTATTTCCCTGCCACTCGCCGTCCCTGTCCTCGCCTGGAGCCGGTCATGAGCCGCCCCGCCACCGCCCCCGTCACCATCGCCCTCACCGCACTGGCGCCCATCTCCTGGGGCACCACCTATGCCGTCACCACGGAGTTCCTGCCTGCCGACCGGCCCCTGTTCACCGGTCTGATGCGGGCCCTGCCCGCCGGGCTCGTGCTGCTCGCGGCCGCCCGGAGACTGCCGCGCGGCGTCTGGTGGGGGAAGGCGGCGGTCCTGGGCGCGCTGAACATCGGCGCCTTCTTCCCGCTCCTCTTCCTCTCCGCCTATCGCCTGCCCGGCGGTATGGCGGCGGTCGTCGGCTCAGTCGGCCCGCTGTTCGTCGCGGGCCTCGCGGCCGTCCTGCTGGGCGAACGCCCGACCGTGCGTACGCTGCTCACCGGCATCGCGGCGGCGCTCGGCGTCAGCCTCGTCGTGCTGAAGGCGGCCGGTGCGCTCGATGTCATCGGCGTCATGGCGGCCGTCGCGTCGACCGCCTCGATGTCCGCGGGCACGGTCCTCACCAAGCGGTGGGGCCAGCCCGACGGCGTGGGGCCGCTGGCTCTCACCGGCTGGCAGCTGACCGCGGGAGGCCTGCTGATCGCGCCGGTCGCGCTGCTCGTCGAGGGGCCGCCGCCCGCGCTCGACGGCCGGGCGGTCGGCGGCTACCTCTACCTCGCGCTGGCCAACACGGCGGTGGCGTACTGGCTCTGGTTCCGCGGCATCGGCCGCCTCGCCGCCACCCAGGTCACCTTCCTCGGCCCGCTCTCACCGCTGACCGCGGCCGTGGTCGGCTGGGCGGCGCTCGGCCAGGCGCTCGGTCCCGTGCAGGTGGCGGGCATGGCGCTGGCCTTCGGAGCGACGGTGTTCGGTCAATGGCGCCCCGTCCGGGGCGGAGGCGAGGGTGCGGCGGTGGTGGCCCGCGGGCTCGGAACGCCGGGTGGCGCTCCGAGCCCGCGGGAAGTGCGGTCCTGATGCCTGCCGCGGGCCGTCGGGGGCTGGTCGCGCCCACGCGGCGGAGCCGCATACGCAGCAGCCCGCGACCCTGAGGGGGCGCCCCTGACGGGGCGCCCGGTGGCGCCTACGCCTGTGCCGCCGCGTCCGCTGCCTGGGCCTTCAGGGCGCGTTCGACGCCGGAGCGGGACTCCGAGACGAGGCGGCGCAGGGCCGCGTTCGGCTCGGCGGAGGCCAGCCAGGCATCCGTCTTCTCCAGGGTGGCCTGGGAGACCTGCACGGCGGGGTAGAGACCGACCGCGATCTGCTGGGCCATCTCGTGCGAGCGGGACTCCCAGACGTCCTTGACCGCCGCGAAGTACTTCTCCGTGTACGGGGCCAGCAGTTCGCGCTGGTCGGTCTGGACGAAGCCGCCGATCACCGCTTCCTGCACGGCGTTCGGGAGCTTGTCGGACTCGACGACCGAGGCCCAGGCCTCCGCCTTCGCCTCCTCGGTCGGGCGGGCGGCCCGGGCGGTCGCCGCGTGGCGCTCACCGGCGGCCGTCTTGTCGCGCTCGTACTCGCCCGCGATCTCCGCCTCGTCGAACCGGCCCACCGCCGCGAGCCGCTGTACGAACGTCCAGCGCAGCTCGGTGTCGACGGCCAGCCCCTCGATGGTCTCCCGGCCGTCGAGCAGGCCCTCCAGAAGGTCCAGCTGCTCCGGCGTACGGGCGGTCGCCGCGAAGGCGCGCGCCCAGGCCAGCTGGTGGTCGCCGCCCGGGGCCGCCGCGCGCAGGTGTGCGAGCGTGGCCTCGGTCCAGCGGGTCAGGCCGGCCTCGCGCCAGGCCGGGTCCGCGTACAGGTCGAGGGCCAGCTTCACCTGGCGGTGCAGCGTCTGCACGACGCCGATGTCCGACTCCTTGCCGATGCCGGACAGCACGAGGGACAGGTAGTCGCGGGTGGCGAGCTCCGCGTCACGCGTCATGTCCCAGGCCGAGGCCCAGCACAGGGCACGGGGGAGGGACGCCTCGAAGTCACCCAGGTGCTCCGTCACGAACGCCAGCGAATCCTCGTCGAGGCGGACCTTCGCGTACGAGAGGTCGTCGTCGTTGAGGAGTACGACCGCCGGGCGGCGCTTGCCCACCAGCTCGGGTACGGCGGTCAGTTCGCCGTCCACGTCGAGCTCGATGCGGCCGGCGCCGCTGTCCCCGCCGCTCCGCCGCAGCTTGCCGCCGTCGTCGTCGAGGTCGTAGAGGCCGATGGCGATACGGTGCGGGCGCAGCGTCGGCTCGCCCTTGGCGCCGACGGGAAGGGCAGGGGCCTCCTGACGGATCGCGAAGGACGTGATGACACCGTCCGCGTCCGTCTCGATCTCGGGACGCAGGATGTTGATGCCGGCGGTCTGGAGCCATTTCTCCGACCAGTTCTTCAGATCGCGCCCGCTGGTCTCCTCCAGCGCGCCGAGGAGGTCCGACAGCCGCGTGTTTCCGTACGCGTGCGTCTTGAAATACGCCTGTACGCCCCGGAAGAACTCGTCCATGCCGACGTACGCGACGAGCTGCTTCAGCACGCTCGCACCCTTCGCGTACGTGATCCCGTCGAAGTTGACGAGCACGTCGTCGAGGTCGCGGATCTCGGCCATGATCGGGTGCGTGGAGGGCAGCTGGTCCTGCCGGTACGCCCACGTCTTCATCTGGTTGGCGAAGCTGGTCCACGAGTGCGGCCAGCGCGAGTCGGGGGAGTACGCCTGGCAGGCGATCGAGGTGTAGGTGGCGAACGACTCGTTGAGCCACAGGTCGTTCCACCACTCCATGGTCACGAGGTCGCCGAACCACATGTGGGCGAGCTCGTGCAGGATGGTCTCGGCGCGCATCTCGTACGCCGCGTCCGTCACCTTCGAGCGGAAGACGTACTGGTCGCGAATGGTGACCGCGCCTGCGTTCTCCATCGCCCCCGCGTTGAACTCCGGCACGAAGAGCTGGTCGTACTTCTTGAACGGGTACGCGTAGTCGAACTTCTCCTGGAACCAGTCGAAGCCCTGCCGCGTGACCTCGAAGATCGCGTCCGAGTCGAGGAACTCGGCGAGGGAGGGACGGCAGTAGATGCCGAGCGGGACGGACTGCCCGTCCTTCTCGTACACACTGTGGACGCTGTGGTACGGACCGACGATGAGCGCGGTGATGTAGGTGGAGATCCTCGGCGTCGGCTCGAAGACCCAGATGTCGTCCTTGGGCTCGGGCGTCGGGGAGTTGGAGATGACCGTCCAGCCCGTCGGCGCCTTCACGGTGAACTGGAAGGTGGCCTTCAGATCGGGCTGCTCGAACGACGCGAACACGCGGCGGGCGTCCGGCACCTCGAACTGTGTGTAGAGGTAGGCCTGTTGGTCGACCGGATCGACGAACCGGTGGAGCCCCTCACCGGTGTTGGTGTACGCGCACTCGGCCACCACCCGCAGGACATTGCGTCCTTGCAGGATGCCCGAGAGCGCGATCCGCGAGTCCTTGAAGACCTCCTCGGGATCGAGGTGGTCGCCGTTGAGGGCGATCTCGTGGACGGTCGGGGCCACCAGGTCGATGAAGGACTCGGCGTTCTCGGCCGAGTCGAAGCGCACCGTGGTCACGGACCGGTAGGTGCCGCCCTCCTGCGCGCCGGAGAGGTCGAGATCGATCTCGTACGAGTCAACGGTGAGCAGCTTCGCCCGCTGCTGAGCCTCTTCGCGGGTCAGGTTTGTGCCAGGCACGCGGTCATCTCCTCGTTATGTGTGGGTTCGGTCATCCTTCCACGTGACCTGCGGGGAACGCGATGTCCGTTTCCCGCCGGTGAGAGGCTCGCGCGGGCGGGAGCATCGGTGACATGACGACGTACATCGAGAACATGACGACGTACACCGCACGCCCCGTCCCGCCCACGGCCCTGAAGGAGCTGCGCTCCGTCGACGACGCGGGTCGCCGGACGGTTCCCCTCGTGGACGACGAGGGGGGTGCCCCGCTCCGCTGCTGCCTGCGCCGCAGCGAGCCGGGCGAAACGATCGCCCTCGTCTCGTACGCCCCGCTGCGCCGCTGGTCCGCGCAGACGGGCGCCGATCCGGGCGCGTACGACGAACAGGGCCCGGTCTTCATCCACGCGGACGACTGTGCGGGACCGGACCTGGCCGGACTTCCGTTCCCGGGGGCCCATCGCACCCTTCGCCGCTACTCGGCACGGGGGCACATCCTCGGCGGGCGCCTCGTCGAGCCTCCGGAGAGCTTCGACGACGCGTTCGCGGAGGCGTTCGCCGACCCCGAGGTGGCCCTCGTACACGTACGGGCCGTGGAGTACGGCTGCTTCCTGTACGAGGTACGCCGGCCCTGAGCCGTCAGCCGCCCACCGCGATCCGCCATGGGCCGTCGGCTCCCACGCGCAGCAGTCCGGGGCGCTGGACCGGGGCCAGTACGTCAAGGCGGCCGACTTCGTTGACGAGGAGCTCCTGTTCGTCCTCCGGCCAGTGGGGATCGGTGGACGCATAGTGGTACCAGACCGTGAAGTTGCTCTCGCCCTGGTGGGTGAAGGAGAGCACGCCGGGCTGCCCCTCGTACACCAGCAGGTCCGGGCCCCTGCCGTGGAGTGTGTGCTCCAGCCGCCGGGCGTGGCCGAGCGGCAGCACCCGCAGGGTCCACGGGGTGTCGGCCTCCACGCTCAGGGACAGCGGGCGGTCACCGGGGACGGTGGTCACCGTGCGGCCGTGGACCTCGTCCTCGTAGGCGTCCAGCAGCAGCTCGTCCGTGCGGCCGTACTCGTCGCACGTGTAGAGGGTGACCGAGATGCTGTCGCGGCACTCGATCTCGACGACCACGCGGCGGCCGGGCGGCAGGGACGGCGGACAGGTGACGCGCTGCTTGCCCGAGCCCTGGTGGACGAAGGGCGCGAACCCGACCGCGAGATCGCCGAGGATCCCCTGGTCCTGCCCCTGTAGCTGCCCATGCCCATGCGGCTGCCCCTGCATCTGTCCTTGCGGCTGGCTCAGCCCTTGCACCTGCCCGGGCCACTGTCCCTGGCCCTGCCCCTGGGAGAACGGAGCCGTCGTGAAGGCGGGAGGTGCGGGTGCGGGTGGGGGAGCGACGGGCATCGGCGGAGGGGGCGGCGGGACCTGAGGGGCCGGCGTCTCCTCGACGGCGATTCCGAAGTCCGTCGCGAGCCCTGCCAGGCCCGAGTCGTAGCCCTGGCCCACGGCGCGGAACTTCCAGCCGCCGTTCCTGCGGTAGAACTCCCCGAAGACGAAGGCCGTTTCCGTGGTCGCGTCACCGATCGAGAAGGACGCGACCGGCTGCCCCGCGGGGAGACCGACCCGGATGTCCAGCATGGGTATCTGCCCGAACGTGCCCGCGTCGGCGGAGGCGGCCACCACGACCCGGTCCACCTGGGCCTCGACGGCCGCCAGGTCCAGCCAGATCCAGTCGGCGGCCGTCCCGCCCGGCCCCTGCCCCTTGCCCAGATGGCGCACGGACCCCGAGGCATGCTCGCGCTGGTTGTAGAAGACGAGGTCGGCGTCCGACCGGACGCGGCCGGTACCGTCGAGCAGCAGGGCCGAGACGTCCACGTCTGGAACACCCGGGCCCTGCTGCCAGGCCACCGCCACCTGAAGAGCTTCCACCGGAACGGGCACATTGCCGCCCTTGGCCATCTGGGTCATGGCGGGATCTTCACATAAACCGCACGCCGCCGTGGCCGGTTCGGCACAAGCCCGCGGCAGGCGCGGCAGCGGGGTCCGCAGCAGCGGCCCGCCCGCCCCCGGCGGGCCGCCTACAGGCCGGAGTGTGTGCCGTCCTTGTGCTCAGCCCTTGACTTCAGGCCTTGAGTCTCAGCCTTTGAGCCTCAGCGTTTGAGCCTCGGCCCTTGAGAACTCAGCCCTTGAGCTCCGCCGCCACGAGCTCCGCGATCTGGACCGCGTTCAGCGCCGCGCCCTTGCGGAGGTTGTCGTTGGAGACGAACAGGGCGAGGCCGTTCTCCACGGTCTCGTCCGTGCGGATGCGGCCCACGTAGGACGGGTCCTGGCCGGCGGCCTGGAGAGGGGTCGGGATGTCCGACAGGGCGACGCCCGGAGCGCCCGCCAGGAGCTCCGTCGCGCGCTCCACCGACAGCGGACGCGCGAAGCGGGCGTTGACCTGGAGGGAGTGGCCGGAGAAGACCGGGACACGGACGCAGGTGCCGGAGACCTTCAGCGCCGGGATCTCCAGGATCTTGCGGGACTCGTTGCGGAGCTTCTGTTCCTCGTCGGTCTCGCCGAGGCCGTCGTCGACGATGGAGCCCGCGAGGGGGAGGACGTTGAAGGCGATGGGGCGCTTGTAGACCTGGGGCTCGGGGAAGTCGACCGCCGCGCCGTCGTGGGTCAGCTGGTCCGCGTCGGCGACGACCTTCTGCGCCTGGCCGTGCAGCTCGGCGACGCCCGCCAGGCCGGAGCCGGACACCGCCTGGTACGTCGCGACGACCAGCGCCTCCAGCCCCGCCTCCTCGTGCAACGGCTTCAGCACCGGCATCGCGGCCATCGTCGTGCAGTTCGGGTTGGCGATGATCCCCTTGGGGCGGTCCGCGATCGCGTGCGGGTTCACCTCGGACACCACCAGGGGTACGTCCGGGTCGCGGCGCCAGGCCGAGGAGTTGTCGATCACGACCGGGCCCTGCGAGGCGACCTTCTCGGCCAGCGCCCGGGAGGTCGCGCCGCCCGCGGAGAAGAGCACGATGTCCAGGCCGGAGTAGTCGGCCGTGGCGGCGTCCTCCACCGTCACACCGTCGAGGGCCGTGCCGGCCGAGCGGGCCGAGGCGAACAGGCGCAGCTCGGAGACCGGGAAGTTCCGCTCGGCGAGGATCCTGCGCATGACCGTACCGACCTGACCGGTGGCTCCGACGATTCCGACCTTCACGGCGACTCCTTTTACCTGGGCATTACTGGGAGGCGGTTCCATCATGCGTCTGTCCCCGGTCCGGCTGTCCAATCCTTTGTCGTGTTGCCCGAGGAGTGGGACGGTGTGCTCCCGCGTGCTGTGACGTACATCTCGGTCGAACGTTTCGCACCGTACCGGCGTCCTAGAGGAAACGCGGCGAGGGGAGGGGTGGCTGTGCTGCGCAGAAAAGCCCGCCGCGCCCAGGGGGTCGACGCTCCGGTCGACGATCCGCTGGACGCGGCCCAGGAGCGCCGGGTGCGTGCGGTGCTCGCGCTCGGCGGGGTGCCGCAGGCGGACCTGCCGGACGGGGTACAGCAGGTCCGGCTGCGGCTCCTGGAACGGGCGGCGAGGGGCGCGGAGGCGCCGCGCGATGTGTCCGCGTGGGCGGCGGTCGTCGCGTCGAACCTGGCTATGGACTGGCACCGGGCCAGGCGCCGCCAGGAACGGATCGGAGAACGCCTGGCCTCGCTGCGCCAACTGGAGCACACCTCGGGCGACGACTCGAAGGTGCTCTCGCTCGCCGTGGCCCAGGGCCTGGACGAGTTGCCCGACGCCCAGCGGCAGGTCCTCGTCCTGCGCTTCTACGCCGACCTGCCGGTCCGCGGGATAGCCGAGGAGCTCGGCATCCCGGAGGGCACGGTCAAGAGCAGGCTGCACACGGCGGTCCGCGCGCTGCGTGCCCGCCTGCACGAGGACGAGGTGGTGTGACGTGGCCGAGTACGAAGGCGATCAGCAAGCCGATGCCCTGCTGGCCGCGCTCCTGGACGAGCCCCTGCCCCCGGAGGCCCTCGAGGACGAGGCGTTCATGACGGAGCACCGGTCGGCGGTGGCGGACGTGGCGACGCTGCGGGAACAGTTGCGGATCATGGGGGACGCTCTGGCCGCGGAGAGCGAACGCCCTGAGCGGTCACCGAACCCCGAGCCCCTCAAGCCGGCCAGGACGAAGCCGGTCAGGGCGAAGCCGGTCAGGACGAAGCCGGCCCGGACGGAGAAACCGGTGAAACCGGCGAAACCGAGCTGGCGCAGGCGTTATGGGGGCGTGGCGCTGGGTGCCCTCGCCCTGGGCATGGGGACGGCGATGCTCGGCGGACTGGTGTGGCTCGGTGCGAGCGGCGGCGTGGGCAGCAGCAGTGGGGCGAGCGACAAGTCGGCCGCGCAGCAGGGGAGCAACGAGGACAGCGGCAACGCGGAGTACTCGCCCGAGATGCACATCGCCTGCTCGAAGGTCCTCGTCGAGGGGACGGTGCGGAGCATCACGCCACGTGACGACGGGGACGTACGGGTCGTGCTGGAGGTGAAGCGCTACTACCGGCCCGAGCGGTCCGTGGCGAAGCACCCGACGATCAGCGTCACGCTGCTGGGCAGCGCGCGCAAGGACCTGAAGGCCGGTGACTACACCCTGGTGCGGGTGCCGGTGTACCCGGAGGACCGGCAGGACTGGGAGGTCGGCTGGGGTGTCGGCGACGCCCGCAAGGACATCGTGGACGCGCTGCCGGGGGCGCGCGGGCTGGAGTGCTCGGGCCCCGGGCGCTGAGGCGAACCCGGGGCGCTGAGGCGAATCGGAAAGGGCGGGCGTCCGGTGCGGCACACCGG
>NZ_VCHX02000275.1 GCF_005768555.2 Streptomyces sporangiiformans | reverse complement strand
CCCGCCTCCGGGGCACGATCACCGCGGCCGAGCCGACGGCCCGGCCCGGTGCCGACCGCCGGGTGGCGGTCGCGGGCCGGGCGTCCCCGCACGGCGGACAAGGTGCCGCACGCGGGGCCAGGGCCGGACACCCGCGACGCGTCGTGCGGCTCGGTGAGCCCGGGGGCCGGGGCCCGGCCGCGTTTCCGCGGTCGGTGGGGCGCAGTACGGCCTCGTCCGTTCTCGTTACCGCGCCGTGGTCACTTCTCCGTCTGCTCGAGCACCTTGACGTCCCAGGGGCCCAGCGAGATCTCGTCGCCGGCGGTGTGGGGGGTGTCCGTCAGTACGTCCCGTACCGGTGCTGGTACGGGGAACGACCGCGGGGTCCAGGACCAGTTGTGCAGGAAGCGGACCCGGCGTCCGTCGCGCGAGGTGGCGGATGTCGACGTGACGCCGGCCTCCGGCGGACGCCACGCGCTCGCCGGGGCGGCCCAGCGGAAGAGGGCTTCGCCGAGGGCGGGGTCCGGGACGGTGCCGACGTGGGTGATGCGGCCGGCGCCGTGGCGGTGGGTGGTGAGGACGGGCCAGCGGCCGAAGTGCGGATGGTCGTAGGTGGCCAGCGGCTCGGCGCCCTGAGGCTGGAGGCCGTCCGCCCAGTGGAGCGCACGGGCCTCGGCCGGCAGCGGGAAGGCGTCCGTGCCCTGCACGGCCAGCGGAGTGCCCAGGTTGCTGAACTCGTCGTACATGACCCCGGCCGCCTCCGCGAGCCGCGCGGGCTGGATGTCGGTGCGGGCGCGGGCCTCGTGGTCGGCGTAGGCCGTACGGGGGCCGAGCACCAGATGGCCGCCCTGCTCGGCGTACGCGACGAGCCTGTCCAGCGTCGCGTCGTCGGCCGCGTAGAAGGCGGGGACGACGAGCAGCGGCGGCAGTTCGGCGTCCGCCAGCTGCCCGGGGTGCAGGATGCGGGCCTGCACGCCCGCGTCGAAGGCACCGCGGTAGAAGGCGTCGAAGACGGTCTGGTACGAGCGGGTGTCCGCTCCTCCGTCGGGCAAGGCCAGGGAAGGCTGGGCCTGCAGGGCCCACTTGCTGGGGCCGGAGTAGAGGAAGGCGGCATCGGTGTCCGGAGTGAGCGAGGCCACCAGCTCGCCCGCTGTCTCCAACTCCGCTCCCAGCGCGGCGAGTTCGCGGTAGACCCGGCCGGGACGGCCGTTGTGCGGCAGGACGCCGCCCCAGTAGGTCTCGGCACCGAAGTGCAGGGTGTGCCAGTGCCAGTACTCGATCATCGAGGCGCCGCGCGAGATCAGTGCCCACGCGGCCTGCCGCCACTGGCCGTCGTAGGCGGGGCGGTTCTGCCAGGGGAAGCCGATCGCCTGCGCGTTGGTCTCCGTCACCAGGAAGGGCTCCTGGCGTGAGGAGTACATGCGGTCGGCGCTCTGGTACAGCGCCCACGTCCCGCTGGTCGTCCACCCCTGCGGCGCCTGCCCGGTGTCGGGGTGGGCGAGCCCGTCCTGCATCGCGTAGTAGGGATTGCCGGCGGTGACATCGAGCCGGCTCGTCAGCTGATCGTCCTCGACCCCGGGGCGCTCGTAGGAGATGCAGGTGGTGACGAACTGGCCGGGGCCGGCGTACTCGCGCACGATGTCCGCCTGCCAGCCGATGAACTCGGTGGTGAGCCGGGCCTGGAAGCGGCGCCAGGCCAGGTCGTACTGCGGCTGCGCGTTGTTGTCGGGAGTCCACAGGTCGGCCCATGTCGACAGCCGGTGCGACCAGTAGACCAGGCCCCACTCGCGGTTCAGGGTCTCCACGTCCCCGTACGTCTCGCGCAGTTCGTCGGTGAAGCGCTGGAACACACCGTGGTTGTGGAAGAGCTCGTTGCCCGGCTCGTTGTCGACCTGGAAGCCGATGACCGCCGGATGGGAGGCGTACCTGCCGACGATCTTCCGGATGACCCGCTCGGCGTGGAAGCGGAACGCGGGGTGGGTGTAGTCGACCTCCTGGCGGGCGCCCCAGCCGATGCGCCGGCCCGTCTCCCGCTCGCCCGCGATCTCCGGATACAGGCGGGCGAGCCACGGAGGCACCGCGTACGTCGGTGTCCCGAGGATGACGGAGATGCCGCGTTCGTGCGCGCCGTCCAGGACGGGCTGGAGCCAGTCGAGGTCGAAGCGGCCGTTCTCGGGCTCCCAGGTCGACCAGACGGACTCACCGACCCGGATGACCGTGAACCGGGCCTGAACCATCTGGTCGAGGTCGTCCTTGAGCCGCTCGTACGGCTGGTACTCGTGGTAGTAGGCGGCACCGAACAGGACCCGGTCGGGCAACTCGAACATGCTTCTCCTTTACGTGACGGAAGCAGGTGACGGGGCGGGCGTCAGCCCTTGACGGCACCCGTGGACAGGCCTTCAAGGAGCTGCTTGCGCAGCACGACGAAGACCAGGACGGCCGGCAGCACCGCGAGGACCGCTCCGGCGAGCACCAGGTCGTACTGCCGGTTCTCCGCCCTGAAGAGGGTCTGCAGACCGAGCGGGAGG
This sequence comes from Streptomyces sporangiiformans, assembly GCF_005768555.2. GTDB lineage: Bacteria > Actinomycetota > Actinomycetes > Streptomycetales > Streptomycetaceae > Streptomyces > Streptomyces sporangiiformans. The sequence continues at coordinate 8,620 of NZ_VCHX02000275.1, read as the reverse complement.
GTGTACTGGGAGCTGTCGGAGACCAGCACCAGCGGCCACAGGAAGCTGTTGTAGCTCTGCAGGAACTGCCAGACACCCAGTGCGCCGAGCGAGGGCCGCAGCAGCGGCAGCACCACCCGCCGGAAGATCCCGAACTCGCTCGCCCCGTCGATGCGCGCGGCCTCCAGGATCTCGTCCGGGACGCTCTGCACGATGTACTGCTGCATCATGAAGATCCCGAACGCGGGCGCCACCCACGGCACGATCAGCGCGAACCACGGGCTGCCGAGGCCGGTCTTCACCAGGATCACGAACAGCGGGACGAGGATCACCGCGAACGGAATCGACAGCGAGCTGAACATCACCCCGAACAGCAGCTGCTTCCCGGCGAACCGGAACTTGGCGAAGCCGTAGCCCGCCAGCGCGCACACGAAGACCGAGACGACGGTGGCGAGCAGGGCGACCACCGTGCTGACGAGGAACCACCGCCCGAAGGGCTGATCGGTGAGCAGTGAGCGGTAGTTGTCCAGCGTGGCCGGGGAGGGGAGGAGCTTCGGCGGGTACTCGAAGATGTCGCCGCGCGTTTTGAAGGATCCGCTCAGCGCCCACAGCAGCGGGGCGGTGAAGGCGAGCAGCAAGGCGGTGAGCGTCGTGTAGAGGAGGGGGCGCCGCAGCACGTTCACGTTCACTTGATCCTCCCTATGCCGAGCAGCCTGTTGAAGAGCTGGCTGAGCGTGAAGACGACGACGAACAGCACGACGCCGGCGGCCGCCGCGTAGCCGAACTGCTGGCGCTCGAAGGCGGCCCGGAAGATGAACATGGCGACGGACAGGGTGGCTTCGGCCGGTCCGCCGTTCGTGAGCAGATAGGGCTCCTCGAAGACCTGGGCGGCGCAGATGAACGACGTCACGACGACGAACGCGGTCACCGGCTTCAGCGCGGGGAGCGTGACGGCGCGGAACGTACGGAAGCGGCTCGCGCCGTCGAGCGCGGCGGCCTCGTACAGCTCGCGGGGCACGTTCTGCAGTCCGGCGAGGAAGAAAATGGTGAGATAGCCGGTCCAGCGCCAGACCATGACCAGGCTGATGGCGACCTTGGACATCGTCGGGTCGCCCAGCCAGTCCACCGATCCGGTGCCGAACAGCGCCCGCAGCAGGGAGTTGAACAGTCCGAACTGCCGGTCGAAGATCAGCCCGAAGATCAGGGCGACGATGATCGGGGAGACCACCATGGGCACGAAGTAGGCGGTCCGCCACAGGTCACGGGCGCGCAGCCCGCGGGAGTTGATCGCCTGGGCGATGAACAGCGCGGCCGGGACGATGACCAGCACGCTGACCAGGACGTAGATGCCGGTGTTGCCGAGCGCCCGGTGGAAGCTCGAATCGGTCAGCAGGTGACTGTAGTTGCGCAGTCCCACCCAGTGCGGTGTGCCGAGGCCGACCCATTCGCACAGGCTCAGCCAGAGCGCCACGCCGATGGGGACCAGCATGAAGAGGACGTAGAGCAGGTAGAAGGGGGCGATGAAGAGGTAGGGGTGCAGGGTCGATCGGCGCTGCTTCGCGGCCGCCGGACCGGCTGTCGCTCCGGCGGCGCTGGTGTCGCCCGTGGTGAGTGTGGAGGTCATGGCTACCGTCCCGCCTGGTCGCGGAAGTCGTCGGCCGCCTTGCGGATGGCGGCGCGCGGGGACAGGTCGCCCCGGTAGGCGCTGAGCAGGCAGCCGCTGAGGACGTCGTTGAGGATCGACTGGTCGGGACTCATGTAGATCGGCGGCACGTCGTCGAGCAGCTCGGTGTAGACGTCGAAGGGCCGCTGTCCGCCGAAGAACTTGTCCTCGGTCCGCAGCAGGGCGGGGTCTTTGTAGACCGAGGCGCGGGTGGGCAGATAGCCCGTCTCGCGGAAGCGGCGGATCTGTCCTTCGTGGGTGAGCCAGGTGCTCAGCAGGAAGTCGGCGGCGGCCTTGGTGTTGGCCTTGTCCCGGGTGACGCCGAACCCGGTGCCGCCGGTGGTGGAGGTGGCATGACCGCCGCCGGAGAAGCGGGGCGGCGCCGCCATGCGCCATTTGCCTTGCTGGTCGGGCACGTTGGCGGCCAGGCCGTAGACCTTGTACCAGGTCGCCATGAGGACGCCGATCACCTTGTTCTGCTGGAGGGCGGCCTGCATCGGGCCGCCGAAGTAGTCGGAGATGTCGGTGATGAAGCCGGCTCGCAGTCCACCGCAGATGAACTCCAGCACCTCCACCGCCTCGGGCGAGTCGAGGACGAGCTGCTGGTCCTGGTCGAAGAGGGCCCCGCCGCGCTGGTTGAGCAGCATCTGGAAGGACTGCACGACCTGGCTGACGTCGGGGCCGGTGACGACCACGTTGAGCGCGACGCCATGGCGCCGGTGCGCGCGCTCGCCGACCCGCGCGAACTCCTGCCAGGTGTCGGTGGCGGGCGGCAGCCCGTACCGGGCGAAGAGGTCCTTGCGGTAGTAGTGGACGACCAGCGGGGTGTCGGAGTCCAGGGCGTACAGCTTGCCGTCCTTGCTGTACGGGGCGGTCCGCGCGGGCAGCAGATCCTCCTTGAGCCCCGGAACGGCCGCCACGTCGTCGGTGAGGTCGTACAGCAGGCGCTCGGCGATGTCGCCGCGCAGCATGCGAGGGAAGGCGTTGATCTCGAAGCCGGTCATGTCCGGCACTCCGCGTTCGGCCACGGCCTGGGCGAGCAGTTTGGTGACGAGGTCCGGTGCGCCGGCGCGCGTGGCGGTCAGTTTGTAGGTGAAGTCGGTGAGCCGGTTGGCGTCCGGGATGCCTCGGGTGAAGAAGTCCTGGTAGCCCTGGTCGTGGGTCCACAGCGAGAGGGTGACGGCGCCGGAGGTGCGGGCGGTGGTACTGCCCCGGCCGCAGGCCGCGAGCGCGGCGGCGGAGCCGAGGCCGAGCGCGCCGCGGAGCAGGGCGCGGCGCGGCGGGGAGGGTGGGGGTGGCGGGGTGAACACGTGGCTCCTCACGTGGTGCGGCTACGAAAGGCGCGTGCGGCGGCCGTCCCGGCGGCGCACGCGGGCAGGACGGATCGGACCGGGGGCGGAGTCGGGGCCCGGTCTGTCCGCCGACGATTCAGCGGGGCAAGGGAGTTGGTTACGTGGGGGTCGGGCGCGCCTGCGGCAGGTGCGCGGGGCGGTCGGTGAGGGTGCGGCGGGGTGGGGGCGCGGTGGAGCTTCGTACGGTCAACTCGACCGGGAGACCGTCGGGTTCGGCCGGGTGGGGTCTGCCCTCGATCATGGCGAGAAGGACGTCCACGGCGCGGGTGGCGACGGCGGAGAAGTCCTGCCGGATGGTGGTCAGCGGTGGGGTCAGATAGGCGGCGGCGGGGACGTCGTCGAAGCCGACGACACTGACGTCGTCCGGAACGCGGCGCCCCGCCTCGGCGAAGGCGCGCAGGGCGCCGAGCGCCATCTCGTCGTTGGCGGCGAACACCGCGGTGAGCTCGGGTTCGCGGGCGAGGAGCCGGCCCACGCGGTAGCCGGAGGCCGGGGTCCAGTCCCCCTCCGCCGGCAGCGCGGGCTCCGGGGCACCGGCCGCGGCCAGGGCCTCGCGCCAGCCGCGTACGCGGTCGCGGGCGGCCCACCAGTCCTGAGGGCCGGGGAGATGCCAGACGGTGCGGTGGCCGAGTTCGAGCAGGTGCTCGGTGGCGATGCGGGCGGCGGCGACGCCGTCGGCGCAGACCATGGCGCTGGGGCCGCCGGCCATCTCCACGCCCTCGCCGAGGCTGACCATCGGCACGTCCGCCTTGAACCGGAGCGGGGTGCCGTCGTCGACGGGTTCGGACAGGACGATGCCGTCGACGCCCTGGTCCAGAAGTGACTCCACGGCCGCCGCGACACCGCCGTCCTGGCCGTCCTGGCCGTCGAGGGTGCTGGCCAGGGCGAAGGAGTAGCCGGTCCGCTGCATGGCCCGTTCCAGGGCGATGAGCAGCGTCGAGGGGCCGTAGAGCGCGGAGCCCAGCGAGACCACGCCGATTCGCCGGTGGCGTCCCATCAGCAGGGCACGGGCCGCGTTGTTCGGACGGTAGTCCAGCTCATGGATGACCTTGAGCACGCGGTCCCGCACCTCGGCGCTGACATGGGGTTCGCCGTTCACGACGCGGGAGACGGTCTTCTGCGAGACCCCGGCGGCGCGGGCGACCTCCGTCATGGTGGCCGGCATGGTGTCTCCCGTTCGGTCGGGCGGTTCGGCGGGGAATCGACGCAGGAATTGACTACGTAGTCAGGAATGACTCGCCGCAGGGGCAGGACGCCATGACTACGTAGTCAGGTCAGTGTTCACACGGACGAAACAGCCGTCAAGACATCGCGCACGACGATGTTCCCGACGGCTGCTCCAGCCCGTGTACTGCCTGAACTCCCCCTACAGCCGCGGATCCACCGGCTCCGACTCCAGCGCCAGCACCCCGAACACCGCCTCGTGCACCCGCCACAGCGGCTCGCCCTCCGCCAGCCGGTCCAGCGCCTCCAGCCCGAGCGCGTACTCCCGGATCGCCAGCGACCGCTTGTGGCCGAGGAAGCGGCCGCGGAGACGGTCGAGGTTCTCGGGGCGGGTGTACTCCGGGCCGTAGATGATCCGGAGGTACTCGCGTCCGCGGCACTTGATGCCGGGCTGCACGAGCCGGCCCTCCCCGCTGCGCACGACGGCCTCGACCGGCTTGACGACCATGCCCTCGCCGCCGCGGCCGGTCATCTCCAGCCACCAGTCGACACCGGCCTGCACCGAGTCCGGGTCATCCGTCTCGACGAAGAGCCGTCGTGTGGTCTGCAGCAGTCCCGACACGTCGCCCGACACGAAGCGGTCGATCAGCGCGAGCTGTTCGTTGTGCGGCAGCCCGGCCAGGCTCCGCCCCTGGACGGCGAGGATCTGGAAGGGCGCCAGCCGCACACCCTCCAGACCGGACGTGGTCCAGCAGTACCGCCGGTACGCCTCGGTGAACGCGGCGGCGTCCGCGGCCCGTTCACGCTGCTTCCCGAGCAGATCCTGTACGTCGACGCCACGCGCCGCCGCTCCTTCGAGCGCGGCGAGCGCGCCCGGGAACACGGCCGCGGAGGCGGCCCCGACGGCCGCGTACTGGGTCCGCAGCAGCCCGGACGCCTTCAGCGACCACGGCATCAACTCGGCGTCGAGCAGCACCCAGTCGGTGTCGAGCTCCTCCCACAGCCCGGCCTCGGTCATCGCACGGCGCATCCGACCGAGGATCTCCTCGGTGACGGCGGATTCGTCGAAGAAGGGCCGCCCCGTGCGGGTGTAGAGGGAGCCGGTCGCACCGTCCACCCCGAAGCGCTCGCGAGCGGCCTCCGCGTCCCGGCACACCAGGGCCACCGCTCGCGAGCCCATGTGCTTCTCCTCGCACACGACCCGCGCGACCCCGTCCGCCTGGTACTGCGCGAAAGCCTCGGCGGGGTGCTCCAGGTAGCCGTCGATGCGCGAGGTCGCCGTCGGGGCCATCGTCGGCGGCAGGTACGGCATCAGCCGCGGGTCCACGGCGAAACGGCTCATGACCTCCAGAGCCGCGGCCGCGTTCTCCTCGCGCACCGACACCCGGCCCGCGTGGCGGGTCTCCACGACCCGGCGGCCGTGCACGTCCGCGAGGTCGAGCGGCCGCCCGTCGTGTCCGCCGGGAGCCTCGGTCGTCAGCGGCTTGGCCGGCTCGTACCAGACCCGCTCGGCCGGTACGTCGACGAGCTCGCGCTCGGGCCAGCGCAGCGCGGTGAGCTTGCCGCCGAAGACGGCACCGGTGTCGAGGCATATGGTGTTGTTCAGCCAGGTCGCGGTGGGGACCGGGGTGTGGCCGTACACCACGGCCGCGCGGCCCCGGTAGTCCTCCGCCCACGGGTAGCGCACGGGCAGCCCGAACTCGTCGGTCTCACCGGTCGTGTCGCCGTACAGCGCGTGCGAGCGCACCCGGCCCGAGGTGCGGCCGTGGTACTTCTCCGGCAGCCCGGCGTGGCAGACCACCAGGCGGCCCTCGTCGAGTACGTAGTGACTGACGAGTCCGTCGACGAACTCCCGCACCTGCTGCTTGAACTCCTCGCTCTCGTCCTCCATCTGCTCGATCGTCTCGGCGAGACCGTGCGTGTGCTGGACCTTGCGGCCCTTGAGGTAACGCCCGTACTTGTTCTCGTGGTTGCCGGGTACGCACAGCGCGTCGCCCGACCCGACCATGGACATCACACGGCGCAGCACGCCCGGGGTGTCCGGGCCGCGGTCGACGAGGTCGCCGACGAAGACGGCCGTACGGCCCTCGGGGTGCGCCCCGTCCACGTAGCCCAACTTGCCGAGCAGCGACTCCAGTTCGGACGCGCAGCCGTGGATGTCGCCGATGATGTCGAAGGGGCCGGTGAGGTGGGTCAGGTCGTTGAACCGCTTCTCGGTGCGGATCCCGGCGCTCTCGATCTCCTCCACACCCCGCAGGATGTGCACCTTGCGGAAGCCTTCGCGCTCCAAGTGCCGCAGCGAGCGCCTCAGTTCGCGGGTGTGGCGCTGGATGACGCGGCGCGGCATGCCGGCCCGGTCGGAACGCGCGGCGTTGCGCTCGGCGCACACCTCTTCCGGCACGTCGAGGACGATGGCGATGGGCAGCACGTCGTGCTTCTTGGCCAGGTCGATCAGCTGTTTGCGGCTCTCCTGCTGCACGCTGGTGGCGTCGACCACGGTGCGCCGGCCCGCCGCGAGCCGCTTGCCCGCGATGTAGTGCAGCACGTCGAAGGCGTCCCGGCTGGCGCTCTGGTCGTTCTCGTCGTCGGCGACGAGGCCGCGGCAGAAGTCGCTGGAGATGACCTCGGTCGGCTTGAAGTGCCGCCGCGCGAAGGTGGACTTGCCCGACCCGGACGCACCGATCAGCACGACGAGGGAGAGGTCGGTGACGGGCAGCGTGCGCCCCTTGGTCTCTGTGGTGGTCATGCGGCCTTCTCCTCCTTCGCGGTACCGGCGGCAGCGGTCATCGTGAACACGGCCATCTGGGTCGGCGGCCCCACCTCGGGGTCGTCGGGTCCTACGGGTGCGAACTCGACTCCGTACCCGTGTCGCTCGGCGACCGCCCGCGCCCAGGTACGGAACTCCTCGCGCGTCCACTCGAAGCGGTGGTCGCCGTGCCGGACATGCCCGGCGGGGAGGGTCTCCCAGCGGACGTTGTACTCGACGTTCGGCGTGGTCACGAGGACGGTCCTGGGACGCGCGGAGCCGAACACGGCGTACTCCAGGGCGGGCAGCCGCGGCAGGTCGAGGTGCTCGATGACCTCACTGAGCACGGCCGCGTCGTACCCCTTGAGCCGGTTGTCGGTGTACGCGAGCGAGCCCTGCAGAAGCTTGACGCGCTCGGCCTGCCGCTCCCCCATGCGCTCCAGCTTGAGCCGGCGCGAGGCGATCGTGAGCGCGCGCATCGACACATCGACACCCACGATCTCGGTGAACCGCGTGTCCTTCAGCAGCGCCTGCACCAACTGCCCCTGCCCACACCCGAGATCGAGCACCCGGCCTGCCCCGGCGGCCCGCAGCGCCTCGACGATCGCGCCCCGTCGCTGCTCGGCGAGCGGTACGGGCTTCTCGTCGGTGTCCGTCTGTTCGTCCACCGCGTTGTCGATCTCCTCGACCTCGCTGTCGTCCGCCTCGGCCAGCCGGACGAGCTCCAGGCGCTCCATGGCCTGCCGGGTCAGCGACCAACGGCGCGACAGATAGCGGCTGGTGATCAGCTTGTGCTCCGGGTGGTCGGGCAGCCAGCCCTCACCGGCGCGCAGCAGCTTGTCGACCTCGTCGGTCGCGACCCAGTAGTGCTTGGCGTCGTCGAGGACGGGCAGCAGAACGTACAGATGACGCAGCGCCTGCGCGAGGATCAGCTCGTCCGACTCCAGTACGAGGTGTACGTAACGGGAGTCGCCCCACTCCGGGAACTCGGCGTCCAGCACCACGGCTTGAGCGGTCACCGTCCAGCCGAGCGGCTCGAAGAGCCCCCGTACGAGGTCGATCCCGCCGCGCGCGGGCAGTGCGGGCACCTCGATGCGCAGGGGCATCGGCTGCCCGGGCCGGTCGGGCTTCGCGGTGCACCGGCCCTTCATCGCGCTGGAGAACACACTGCTCAGCGCCACGGCGAGCAGCGACGAGGCTGCGTACGGGCGGTCGTTGACGTACTGCGCGAGCGCGGCGTCCGGCGCGCCGCCCCTCCCCTTGCCCTTCCCGCGCCGGACCAGCGCCACCGCGTCGACCTCCAGCAGCAGCGCCGCCGTGCAGCGCTCCGCGCTCGCCTCCGGGTAGAGGACGTGCGCCTTGCCGTAGGACAGCTTGGTCGAGAATAGATTGTCAGGGTGCTTGTGGAGCAAGAATCCCAGGTCAGTGGCCGGGTGCTGCTCGTTGCCGGTGGTGGAGATCGTCAGGAACACGAGACTGAGTATGTGTGCGAGTGGGCCCACACCGGTACTGGATTACGCAGGAAAGACAGAGGACCCCGCCATGTCGGCAAGGGCGCAACACCAACGCCCGCCGCCCCGACGTACTCGCCGCCCAGCGCAAGGAACACGCCCGCATCCACAGCGAGAAGGGCATCCGCTGGGGCGGACGCCCCCTAGGGCCTGTGTCGAAAGTGGCGCCTGCCGGGCGACGCCACTTTCGACACAGGCCCTAGTG
>NZ_VCHX02000274.1 GCF_005768555.2 Streptomyces sporangiiformans | reverse complement strand
CCCGCGGAGCGGGAAATGCAGCGCTGACGCGCTGCATAACGAATGGCTCCGCTGACGCTCCGCCAAATTCCCGCGCAAGCACGGTAATTGAATTCCGCAAGCGGAATTCTAAACGAGTGTCAATTCGCGCAAGCGCGAATTGTGGGAAGTCCCGCAAGCGGGACTTCTGAGGGCTGGGCTACGGGGGTGAGTGCATCACGCGCGAGCCTGTGTAGCGCCTGGAAATCGCAGCCACCACCCCAGCAGCGGAGTTGACGGACCATCCGGCTGGACGGGTGCCGGCCCTGATGTAGTGACGGGCTCCGCTGCGCTCCACCCGAACCCCTCCCCAACTCCCGAAACCTGGACGATCAACCTCAACGACATCCCGCCAGCATACACGTCAACCGGCAGCCATGAGGCATGGACTGGCTATGCGTCACTCTGATGAACGAACATGTTGCAAGGATGGTGCATCATGGTGATGCACTGTGTAAAGTCTGGGATCAGACAGCACCACCCCCTGAGCCCATCACTGCTCCGGGACTCCCTTCCCGACTGCGCGCCACATTCCGCGAAAAGGAGAACACCGGGAAATGGCCGTGAAACTGCGTGACCATCAGATCGAGGCCGTGAGCGCCATTGTGCGCGGCTTCGATATCCCGCCGGGCGGTATTCCCTTCAATGGCCTGCGTGGGCAGGTGCACGCTGCCTGTGGCACGGGAAAGACCATCATTGCTGCCGCGTCGGCGAGGCGGCTTGCGCCGAAGGGGCGCGTTCTCGTGCTGGTGCCGACACTGGACCTTCTGGCGCAGACGGTGAAGGCGTGGCACGGCGTCGGGCACAAGGGGCCGGCGGTCGCGGTGTGCTCGCTCCAGGACGATCCGGAGCTGTGGAGCCTGAAGGTCCGTGCCACCACGAACCCCGTGCAACTGGCACTGTGGCACGGCCAGGGGCCAATCACCATCTACGCCACCTACGCGTCGCTGGGCGTCCTCGCGGAGGCGTTCGAGGGCGCCTACGGCCAGCAACTGGCCCCGATGGACCTCGCGGTGGTCGATGAGGCGCACCGGACAAGTGGGTCGATGGGTAAGGCGTGGGCGGACATCCACGACCAGACCGTCATCCCCGCCTACCGGCGGCTGTACCTGACGGCGACGCCGCGGATCTGGCAGGAGCGGCCCAACTGGGAGGTCGCTGAAGGGGTGCGGGATCCGCTGCCGATGGAGATGGCGGCATCCATGGACGACGAGGCCGTGTTCGGCCCCGTCCTGTACAAGCTCTCCCTGGCGTCGGCCGTCTCACGCGGCCTCCTCGCCCGGTACCAGATCATCGTGCTGGAGCTCCAGGACCCGGTCGTCACGCCCGAGCGGCTGATGGGTGAGGAGCGGCGCGGCGAGGAAGTGCGGGGTCAGCGGCTCGGGGCGCTCCAGGCCGCGCTCCTGCACACCATGGCCCAGCACGGGCTCCAGACCTGCATCACCTTCCACCACCGGACGATAGAGGCACAGGCATACGCGGAGGGCCTGGAACGCGTCGCCGCGAAGCTGCACGCCGACCAGCCCGAGACGTACCCGAAGCGGATCTGGGCCGACTGGCTGTGCGGCGAGCACCTCCCCGAGCGCCGGCGGGAAGTCCTCGCCGGATTCGGCGGCACCGCGCAGCGGGCCGTGCTCTCCAACTGCCGCGTCCTCGGGGAGGGCGTCGACATCCGGGCCGTGGACTCCGTGGCCCTGCTGGACCCCAAGGGCGCGCCGCACGACATCGTCCAGGCCATCGGCCGAGCACTGCGGCAGAAGCCCGGGCAAGGAAAATTGGCGTCGCTGATCGTGCCGGTATTCCTCCAGCCCGGAGAAAAGCCGGAAGACATGTTCACCTCCGGCTCGTATCGGCCTTTGGTGAAGGTACTGGAAGGTCTGCGGGCGCACGATGAAGAGGCCATCGAATTGCTCGCCATTCCACAGGAGCCACAGAAGGACGTCGCGCAACCGTCCGAGTACATCGGCCCGGCACCGGAGGAAGGCGAGGAAGAATCCCGTCTGCTGCTTCGGTTCGCGGCCCCACGTGACCCGGTCATGGTCGCAGACTGGGTCAGCTTCAACGTAATCGACGCGGAGAAGCAGGACTGGGCCCGCGGCTGGGCAGCGCTCAAGAAGTTCACCGAACGTGAGGCTCACGCCCGAGTTCCATACGGGCACAAAGAGGGCGCCTACCCCCTCGGGCAATGGGTCGCAGAACAGCGACGCGCGTACGGGGCCGGGCAAATGACCGGACAGCGCGCGAAGCGGCTGGAGAAGCTCGGCATGGTCTGGAGCCTCGCGGACGAGCGGTTCCAGGAGAACCTGGAAGCCGCGAAGGCGTACTACGACCAGCACTGGACGCTGTGCGCACCCCGGTCGGCGTCGGCGCTGGACCGGCCCGTAGGGCAATGGCTGTCCAACCTCCGCCGCCCAGGCGCCCTGAAAGGACACCCGGAGTGGGAGACCGCCCTGCGCGAGATTGATCCGGACTGGAACCCGGCGTGGCCGGCGGAATGGCAACGCCACTACGCCGCACTGCGGGAGCTGGTGAGCGACGAAGAGGGCCAGGCCGACGTCCTGCCCGGCGTCACTGTCCACGGCATGGACGTCGGACGGTGGCTCCAGAAACAGCGTCAGCACACGGCCTGGGCTGGGCTGATGGACGGGCAACGCGAACTCCTGCAGCAGCTCGACATCACGCCGCTGCCACCCGAGCAGGAAACGACCGCCAAACCCCCCAAGACAGCCTCTGGCGCCTTCGAGCGAGGCGTTGCAGCCCTCGCGCAGTACAAAGCCCGCGAGGGCTCCGTGACCGTCCCCAGGGCCCATGTGGAACGCCTGGACGACGGGACCGAAGTCAAACTCGGGGTGTTCCTGTCGAACAGCAAGAGCAGGCGCGCGAAGCTGAGCGCCGACAAGCTCCAGCAGCTGGCCAACCTCGGACTGACGTGGGCAGCGGCGTAGCCACCGGTGGGTCGCGCGTGATGCGGCCCACCAGCTCGTTACTCCCGCGGGTTTGCGTCCCGACGTCGCTTGCGGGCGTCGCGCATCTGCTGCCTCTCTGCGGGCTGGACGTAGATCTCGAAGCAGGCGTCATCGATGAGGGCGGCTACATCCGCAATCTCTTCGCGGGAAAACTCAACGCCTTGATGGATGCTCCAGTTACCCAGAAACCGGGCCTCATCTAGATCACCTACTAGGTCATCAGAAACGCCCCGATTTTTTAGGTCTTCTATCTTCTTCTTAAGGTTTGCTCCTTGTGCGCCTTTGTCGACGCATATTTCCTCGACGGCAGCTCGGTACATCACAGCTGCCGCCCGCAGGGCGCCGGCTTCTTCCGCCTGACTGGCCTCCGAGTACAGGGAGCGGATCTTCTCCGGCACGTACATGTCCAGCTCACGCGGGGCCTCTCGGGCCATGTCCGCCACATCTTGAGCGTGACGATGCCATTCCCCTGCAACGTCTTCCGCTTGAGCTCGTGCACGACCATGGTCTGGTGGCATACCTGACATGCCCAGACGGTCTGCCATAGCTCTGGTTGAGGTTCTGACGGCTGCTGCGCGGGCGACAGCGGGGAGCGACCGGGTATTGCTGGTGCACCTGATGGGGCGGCAGTCGGATTGCGCAGGTGCGGCCAAAGGACACGGCTCTCGACAAGTCTGAAACCTGTGAACAGTGAGCAGCGCGGACACCAGCCCGCTTGGGCGCCGGCCCTCGGGAACTTCTTGCAGTCGGGCATTGGTCACGAGCTGTGTCTACAGGACAGGACCGACAAGGCGACTTCGCTTTTTTCGTGGGCTCGTTCGGTCTTCGATCTCCGGCAGGTGGGGTTCGTGGGCCTCACGCAGGCCCCACCGCCTGGTCGTCGTCCCCGGGCCGGTTTCGCCTACGACGACGTCGCGGCGACGGTGTCGCCCGGGTTGGCGGCGTGGGCCTGACGGGTGACAGAGCGGCGTGAGTTGGGCCTTTCACTGCCGCTCGGTCAGCCGGACAGCCGCCACAGCTGAGTCCGTACTCGCGCTTGCTCTGCGGGCGTCTCGCGGACCAGGTGATAGAGGTTCTCGAAGTACGCCTGCCAGCGGTTCGGATCGGGCAAGGCGTTCTGCGCGCGCCGGGTCCGTTGAGCGGGCCGGGAGAGCATCCAAGATGCTCATGCAGTCTTGTCCATGCGCGTGCCATGCGCGGCAGACTAGGGGCGATCGCAGGCTCTGTCAGAGGCGCTTCCCCCTGCCACCGATCGGCTGCGGCCTGCCATGGCTGGCTTTGTTGGTGGAACCCGACATCACTTGTCGCTCAGAGTCGAGAACACCGTGTTTCGCTGGAGGGTGATGTCTGTGAGTTCGGGCAACGCTTGAGGGCTTGCGGTGGGAGCATTGACGTGCTCTGCGGGATGAGACTGCGATGGCGCCACCGAAGGTCGACTTGTAAGCGGCGATCCGCCGCGATGCCCTCAGTTCTGTCGGCTGTTGGCCTCAAGGCCATGGTCCAGCGCTGCCCCGTCCGACATGCTCCGGGCATGAGGGACCTGGAAACGCAGATGCGTGACGAGCGGCGAGGCGAGGATTCTGGTCCGTTCCAGCTCAAGGTGTTCCGTTCCCAGATGCTCGAACAGCCGACGTCCGTGACCCATGAGCACCGGTGCGAGCTGGAGGTTGATCTCATCAAGGAGTCCCACGCAGAGCGCCTGCTGAGCGACGTCCGCCCCCATCAGTGTGACGTCTTTCCCGTCCGCCACGGCTTCCGCCTGCTGAAGCGCGCTTTTCAGGCCGTTGGTGATGAAGGTGAAGGTCCCGCTCTTCATGGCGCGCTGGCTTCGAGCGTTGTGCGTGAGCACGAAGCACGGCACCGGGAAGGGAGTGTCCTGCCAGACCTCGACACCCACGTCGAATGTCCTTCTGCCCAGTACGACGGCACCTGTCGAGGTCGAAATCTCCTGTGTCACTGTGGCGTCGACGTCGCTGGTCGGTATGTTCAATATCCAGTCATGCAGGCGCAGACCACCCCGGCCCATGGGGTGTTCGATGCTGACGTCCGGACCTGCCATGAAGCCGTCGAGTGACATGGTGACGTGCAAGACCACCTTGCTCATGTGACGAGTACCTTTCCGCGCGGTTGTGGTCGGGTGTTCAAGGAGTGGGACCGTGCGGCGACGACAAACTCATCGGCCTACCGGGCGTGGGTCTTCACTTCGGTGGGGTTCGAGCAGAAAACTCCGATCTCCGCTGCCGGAGCTGCGGAGAAGTTCGGACACCGACGCGGCCCCAAGGCCGGCCACCATCACGGCATCGAGGGAAGGACTCACACGCTCCGGCAGCGTTGCCAATTCTCATCGACATTTCCGCGCCAACTGATCGCTAAGTGTTGCCTGAAACCGTCGACAAACGTTGCCCACTCTCGCTTAGCTTGTTCTTCTTCTTCCGGCCTCGAACGGCGTCTCGAACTGAGTCGCTCACCTGGGGGGTTCACCGGACGTGGGGGCGGCCTTCGTCTGATCATGTGCTCCGACCAAGGTGCACGTGACCACGACGAAGGCCGTGAGGGTGAGTCTGCTGCCTGATGCTGTCCGGAGGGAAGCGTTCGCGGGAGCGTCACGCTTCCGGGGAGAGTTCTACGAGTGTCTGACCGCCCGGCGCGACGAGTTGTTCGAGCTGGCAGACGCGGTGCTGTGTGCGGACGGTGCTGTGAAGTCCCCGGTGGACTTGACGCTGTTGCCCGAGCATCGTCGTGGGCACGGAGCGATGTACGGCGGCCTGAACCACGGCCGGATCGACGTCGACCGGCTGCGGACGGTGCTGGCCGGCCTGCCGCTGCCGCGTTTCGATGGCGGGCGCCTGGTCCTGACGGTCGACGTGTCGCCATGGCTTCGCTCGGACGCGCCGTGCTCGGCAGAGCGCCTGTTCTGCCACGTCTACGGTCGCGCGAAGACGGCGTCGCAGTTCATCCCGGGCTGGCCCTACTCCTTCGTGGCCGTGCTGGAGCCGGGCGCCACATCCTGGACCGCGATCCTGGACGCGGTCCGGCTCGGGCCGGCGGACGACGCGACGGCGATCACCGCCGCCCAGCTACGGGGTGTCGTCGAGCGGCTCATTGCCGCGGGCCAGTGGCAGGCCGGGAACCCGGCGATCGCGATCGTCAGCGACGCCGGCTACGACGTCACCCGCCTGGCCTGGGTCCTGCGCGACCTGCCGGTCGAGCTGGTCGGCCGAGTCCGCTCGGACCGCGTGATGCGTCTGCCGAAGCCACCGAGGGTGCACGGCGTCAACGGCCGGCCGCCCAAGCACGGTCCGGAGTTCCGCTTCACCCAGCCGGAGACCTGGCCCGAGCCCACGATCACCACGGTCACCGACACCACCAACTACGGCAAGGCCGAGACCCAGGCATGGGACCGGGTCCACCCCCGACTCACCCACCGTTCCTCATGGCTTGACCATGATGGTGAACTTCCCCTGGTCGAGGGAACGTTGATGCGATTGAAGGTCGAGCATCTGTCGAAGGACCGGGATGCCCCGCCGGTGTGGTTATGGTCCTCCAAGACCGGCGCCACCCCGGACGACGTGGACCGCTTCTGGCAGGCATTTCTCCGCCGCTTCGACCTGGAGCACACCTTCCGATTCGCGAAGCAGACCCTCGGATGGACCACCCCGAAACTCCGCACTCCCGAAGCCGCGGACTGCTGGACCTGGATCCTGATCGTCGCTCACACCCAGCTCCGGCTCACCCGGCCCCT
Organism: Streptomyces sporangiiformans; assembly: GCF_005768555.2. Taxonomy (GTDB): domain Bacteria; phylum Actinomycetota; class Actinomycetes; order Streptomycetales; family Streptomycetaceae; genus Streptomyces; species Streptomyces sporangiiformans. The sequence continues at coordinate 3,731 of NZ_VCHX02000274.1, read as the reverse complement.
CGCCGCGGACCTCCGCCGGCCCTGGGAGAAACCCACCACCTCCGACCGGCTCACCCCGGCCCGGGTCCGCCGAGGGTTCAGGAACATCCGCGCTCACCTCGCCTGCCCGGCCCGTGTTCCCAAACCCCGAGGAGCCGGCCCCGGAAGGCCACCCGGCTCCAAGAACAAGCACCGGGCACCCCGCTACGACGTCGGCAAGACCGTCAAACGCCCCGAGACCCTCAAGGCCATCGGCAAGCCCGGAAGACCTTGGTAGATAAAGAACAAGCTTAGAGGTCGTTTTCTCCCGTTGTTTCATCCTAGGATGCGGATTTGATCCGGCGATGTCGGGTCACGCCAGGAGACGGTGGCTTCGCCGGTGAGGCGGCGGGCCATGAGGTCGGTCATGGCGAGGTGGATCATGGCTTCGGAGTGGACCGGGAGGGTCTCGTAGTCGCGGGCCAAGCGGCGGTGGAGCATCAGCCAGCCGTAGGTGCGCTCCACGGCCCAGCGTATGGGTATCGGGGTGAATCCCCTGGCCCCGGGGGTGCGGGCGCTGATCTCCATGTCGATGCCGAGGGTGGCGGCGTGCTCGACGAAGTGCTTGCGGTAGCCGCCGTCCACCCAGGTCTTGCGGATCGTGGGGTGGTCGGCGGCGACCTGGTCGAGCAGGCGGGTGCCGGCGTTGGAGTCCTGGACGCTGGCCGCGGTGACCAGGACAGCGAGCAGGAGGCCGAGCGTGTCGGTCACGATGCTCCGCTTGCGGCCCACGATCTTCTTGGCGTTGTCCGTGCCCTGGCTCGCGGCGGGGACGCTGGTGGAGGTCTTCACGCTCTGTGCGTCGATCACGCGGGCCGAGGGCTCGGCGTTGCGGCCCTCCTGCTCGCGGACCAACTCCCGTAACAGGCCGTTGAACTGCGCGAAGATGCCGTCCTTCTGCCACTTGGCGAAGTAGCCGTAGACGGAGTTCCAGTGAGGGAAGTCGTGCGGCAGGTAGCGCCACTGCACCCCGGTGCGGTCCACGTACAAGATCGCGTTCATGATCTCGCGCAGGTCGAGCTCAGCGGGCCGGCCGAAGCCCACCGCCCGACCGTGGCGCTCGTAGCGCCAAGCGGCCAGGACCGGCTCGATCAACTCCCAGCGTGCATCGGACAGATCACTCGGATACGGGCGACGGTCAGCCATGACCTGGAGATACCGCCGTTCAGGGGCGTGCGCCCAGGCGTGCGTGCGGCCGTATCGAAGCACGGGACGGACCCGGGCGTCCTGGAATGAGACAGGCGCAAGCCTTCCTCCGCCCCAGGTGTCACACCATTCGTCTCGGCATCCACCACCAGCCCGACAGCCTCACCAGCACCAGATCGCCGGACGGTAGAAACATGGCTATACCGCAATGGCTCAGGTGAAAACGACCTCTTAGAACCTGTTTCCGAACCCGCGAAGGCCCAGGTCAGCGGCAAGGTCCGGAAGCGACCAGAAAACGGCGCCGTTCGCGGAACCGGCACGGTGACGCGAACGGAACTGGTTCCCAGTACCGGACCGTGCTGCCCGGCTGGGCAACCCGGGGTTCGGCAAGAGGGTGTGATCAGAAGACCCTAGGAGAAGAAGTGCAGCAGGGTGTCTGCGGTGTCATGCGGGTTGTCTTCGGCGACGAAATGTCCCGCTCCAGGGACTGTCGCCTGGTGCGCCCCGGGGATCGCGGCGGCGAGGCGATCGCTGGTACTTGGGTCGAGCCACAGGTCCTGCTCACCCCACACCACCAAGGTCGGAGCGGTGATTTTGGCCAGTAGGTCCACGACTTCACGGGTGTCCTCGAAGCTGACGGCTGCCACTTGATCGATCCAGCGTTGCTGCCCGGCTGTTCCGGCCCACGGAGCGAGGTAGGCGTTTGCGACGTCGTCTGACATGGCATGGTGAGTGGCAGTGCGAAAACGTGCGGCGATAAGGTCGCCGAAGACGTCAGGGGGCATGGTGCGGTAGACGTCCGCGTACCGCTGCTGATGTTCGGTGAACGGCGTGTTCCAGGGACCGAGGACCGCGGCGTCCAGTAACGCGAGCCGGTGGACAGGCAGTTGCTCGATCAGATGGGCTCGCAGCACGATCCCTCCGCCGATGTCATGGCCAACCAGGCTCGGCGAGTCGAGGCCCCAGTGTCCGGTGAGCTCGACCAGCGTGCGGGCCTGCTGAGCGATCGAGGGCTTGACACCCGGATCAGGACGGGAATCACCGAAGCCGAGCAGGTCCCAGACGTAGACGGTGTGCTCGCGGGCCAGCAGCGGGACAACATCGCGCCACAGGTAGGACCAGGCCGGGGTGCCGTGGACAAGAACCACGGGCGGCCCTTCCCCAAAGACGCCTGTGGCGACCTCACCGCCTGACACACGGACCCGGTCGGCCAGCCTCCACTCCCCGGCCTTCGTGTGCGTAGTCATGGCAGCGCTCCCAAGCTAAGGGGTAAACTTGAGTTTCTCCGGTTACCGTAGCATGGAGTAAGATTTGAACAATCTTTTTTCCGATTACGCCCTGGGTGCTGGGGTGGCAACCGACCTGGTCAACACCTCCCCCGCAGTCCGCAGTTCGGGCGAGATCCTCACCACCCCGGCCGCCCTGACCCAGTTCCTCACCGAGCACGGCATCCACCTGGACGCCGTGACGCAAGGCCGTCGGCCCACCGAAGAGGATCTCGACCAGGTGCGCGCCCTTCGCCAGGAGGTCCGCACCATCCTGGAGGCCGCCACCGAGGAAGACGTCGTCAACGCCGCGACCGCGCTGGTCACCCGGGCCGGCATCGGCCCGTCCCTGCACCGCGATGCCGACGGCCGGTGGCAGTGGTACGTCGCGACCTCCTCGAACGCCTCTCTCGCCGACGAGTTGGCCGTCCTCATGGGCACGGGACTGCTCGGCGCCCTGCGAACCCTGAGCCACGACCGGTTCCGGCACTGCACTGCCCCGGCGTGCAATGGGATGTTCGTCGACACCAGCAAGGCCGGGCGGCGCCGCTACTGCATGCCCGACATCTGCGGCAACCGCCGCAACGTCGCCAACTACCGCGCCCGCAAAATGGCAGACGGAGAAGGCGCCCCGCAAGGCCCCTGACTGCCTGGTTCTGAACCCCATGCGTCCAGCTGGGCGGCACAGCCCTGTACTGGGAACTGGCGGCGAACAGGGCGAGACTGCGACCACCGGTTTGGTTCCTGCCTCACGTGCACGAGACGACCCGGCAGTTCCGTTCGCGTTCGCGTCACCGTGCCGGTTCCGCGAACGGCGCCGTTTTCTGGTCGCTTCCGGACCTTGCCGCTGACCTGGGGGCTTCGCGGGTTCGGAAACAGGTTCTTACGAAGCCACCATGGCCCCGAACGCGTCGTGTGGGCAGCGTGACCCTGCGGTCGGTTGCTCGTTGGCCCGACTACGGGTTGTGTGACGCAGGCCCGAGATCCGGCTCCTTTGCCCGTGCCGAAGGAAGCGCTTCACGGATCCGAACACGCCCCGCGTGGTCACCGATACGTGCACGCCTCTTCTCCTGGCGTGCCAGGGCACGGGTGCGCACGCCGGAGAGGATCTTCGTGTCCCAGCCTCATCAGGCCCGCAAGAACGCCGTACGCCGCCTGCAGCAGGATTCCGGGGCAGCTACCAGTCGGCGCTGCAGCATCTGCGTGAGCAGCGGCTAGATGTATTGACCCGCAGCGTTGTTGATGCGGGTGATGGGTGGCTGGCCGCCGAGTGCGGTGTGGCAGCGGTGGTGGTTGTAGGTG
>NZ_VCHX02000273.1 GCF_005768555.2 Streptomyces sporangiiformans | reverse complement strand
GGGGTCTGGGGGCGGAGCCCCCAGGTACGGGATGGGACGGGTAGGGGCGGCGGGGGCGCGGGCCGATGGTCAGGTGCGGTCCGGTTCGTCGGTCCCGGCCCCCGCCGGGGCCGGACGGCGCGGCGAGGAGGGGAGATCGGCGTCGAGCCGCGCCAGATTCGCGTTGAGCACCGCCATCAGCTCCTCCATCTGTTGCAGCAAACTCTTGGGCTGCGACGAGGGAACGGCTTCCTGGGACATGACGGCCTCCTCGGGCCTTCGCCTCCCACGCGGGGAGAACAAGCAACGCGCCGGGCGGTCCGGCTCCGCACGAGCAAACGATCACCATCGGGGCCGGTCACCCGTGGACGAGGGGGAACCTCGAAACCATGGCGTTGACCGACCTTCGACCGTGCAGGATGGAGGCATGGATCTTCGAATCTTCACCGAGCCCCAGCAAGGGGCGACCTACGACACCCTGCTCACCGTGGCGAAGGCCACCGAAGACCTGGGTTTCGATGCCTTCTTCCGCTCCGACCACTACTTGCGGATGGGTTCCGTGGACGGCCTCCCCGGCCCCACCGACGCCTGGATCACCCTCGCCGGGCTCGCCCGCGAGACCAAGCGCATACGGCTCGGCACCCTGATGACGGCCGGTACCTTCCGCCTGCCCGGCGTCCTGGCCATCCAGGTCGCCCAGGTCGACCAGATGTCCGGCGGCCGAGTCGAACTGGGCCTGGGTGCGGGCTGGTTCGAGGAGGAGCACACGGCGTACGGCATCCCGTTCCCCAAGGAGAAGTTCGCCCGCCTCGAAGAGCAGCTCGCGATCGTCACGGGGCTGTGGGCGACGGAGACCGGCCAGACCTTTGACTACGACGGTACCTATTACCAGCTCACCGACTCGCCCGCGCTGCCCAAGCCCGCGCAGGCGAAGATCCCGGTACTCATCGGCGGCCACGGCGCGACGCGCACCCCGCGCCTCGCGGCGCGGTACGCCGACGAGTTCAACATGCCGTTCGCGTCGATCGAGGACAGCGAGCGCCAGTTCGGCCGCGTACGGGCGGCGGCGGAGCAGGCCGGCCGGAAGGACGGCGACCTGGTGTACTCCAACGCGCTCGTCGCCTGCGTCGGCAAGGACGACGCGGAGGTCGCCCGCCGGGCCGCCGCCATCGGCCGCGAGGTGGACGATCTGAAGGCCGACGGTCTGGCAGGTTCCCCGGACGAGGTCGTCGACAAGATCGGCCGGTACGCCGAGATCGGCGCCCAGCGGATCTACCTCCAGATCCTAGACCTCCACGACCTGGACCACCTGGACCTGATCTCCACGCAGGTGCAGTCCCAGCTGCGGTAACCGGACCGCACGCGCCGTGCCGCCCTCGGCCCGGGCCGAGGGCGGCGACCCCGCTCCCCGTCGGGCGGACCGGGACGGGTCAGCTCATGCGGACCGGGAGGGTGCTGAAGCCGCGTGTGATGTTGTTGAGTGCGCGGACCGGGGTGCCGTCGAGGTCGATGTGCTGCACGCGCTCGGCCAGCGCCTTGAGGACGGCATGTGCTTCGAGGCGGGCTAGGCCCTGGCCGGCGCAGCCGTGGTTGCCGAAGCCGAAGCCGAGATGGTCGACGGGGTTGCGGCGGATGTCGAAGCGGTCGGGGTCGGGGAAGTGGCGCTCGTCGCGGTTGGCGGAGCCGTAACTGTGCAGTACACGGGCGCCCGCCGGGATGAGCACACCCTCGCCGAGATCCACCTCGCGGGTGGTGACCCGGGAGAAGACCTGGATGGGGCTCTCGACCCGCACGATCTCGTTGAGCGCGGACGGCACCAGCGCGGGCTCGGAGCGCAGCGCCTCCCACTGCTCGGGATGGCGGGCGAACAGCCACACACCGCTGGACAGCGCCGAGATGGTGGTGTCGAAGGCGGCCACGACATAACCGGCGAGCAGCCCGATCGCGCCCTCCACCGGGATCTCGCCTCTCTTGTGCGCCTCCAGCAGGGTCCAGCCGAAGCCGCCCGGGACGAGGTTCTCCTTGGCGACGACCTCGGCGAGGTATGCCATCAGTGCCTGGACCTTCGGCACCGCGGCCGCGGTGCGGGGCACGTCGGGCCCTGCGGAGTCGAACCAGCCGGCCGCCATGTCCAGCAACTCGTCGCGGCCCTCCTGAGGCCAGCCGATCAGGTCCATGATCACGTGGACCGGTAGGTCCTGGGCGAGGTCGGCGACGGCGTCGAAGCTGCCGCGCTCCAGCAGGGCGTCGGCGAGCCGCTGCGCGCGCCGGTCGATGTTCTCGGCCACCGGGCGCAGGGCGCGCGGGGAGAGCCGCTCGGTGAACAGTTTGCGCTGCTCGGTCTGGGCGGGCGGGTCCATGTGGATCAGCGCGCTGCTCCAGGCCTCGTTGAAGCCGTGGTTGAGCCCGATGCCCTGGGCGGAGGAGAAGGTCTCCCAGTCGCCGAGCGCCGTACGGACCTGCTCGTAACGGGACCCGTCGGCACACCAGTGGTGGCGCAGGGCGGCGACGAGCGCGTGTGAGGCCTGCGCGTCCTCGTCGCCCGCCTGCTCCTCAGCCGCCTCGGCCTCTTCGCGGTACGTCCCGGACGCTCCCTCGTACTCCAGCGCCATCCGCAGATTGCCGTGCTCGGCGCGCAGGCGGGCCAGGCCCTCCTCCTGGCCCGGGCCGTACCATGCGGCGGCCACGTCCTGGGCCAGGCCGAGGAAGAAGTCGCGGTGGCGGCGCAGCAGGCGTCGCTCCTCGCCGGACTCGGACAGGCGCTGGCGGCCGTACTGGCGGATGGTCTCCAGCATCCGGTAGCGGGGGAGACCCTCGTGCTCGGCGGTCAGGACGACGGACTGGGAGACGAGGCGGTCGAGGACGTCCAGGATCTCGTGCCCAGGGACGCCGTTCCCGGCACAGACGCCCTCGGCCGCGTCCAGATCGAAGCCGCCGGCGAAGACCGACAGCCGGTTCCACAGAAGCCGTTCGGCGGGGCCGCACAGCTCATAGCTCCAGTCGATCAGCGCGCGCAGGGTGCGCTGGCGCGGGCGTGCGGTCCGGCTGCCGCCGGTCAGCAGGGCGAAGCGGTCCTCCAGGCGGTCCGCGAGCTGCTCCACGGTGAGGGTCCGCAGCCGGGAGGCGGCCAGTTCCATCGCCAGGGGCAGTCCGTCGAGGCGGGCGCACAGCCGGGTGACGGTGGCCCGGTTCGCGTCGGTGATCCCGAACTCGGGGCGGATGGCTGCGGCGCGGTCCCGCAGCAGCTCGACCGCCTCGTCGGGCACCGACAGCGGCGGCACGGTGAAGACGTGTTCGCCCGCGATGCCCAGGGTGCGGCGGCTGGTCGCCAGGACACGCAGCTCGCGGGCGCCCGACAGCAGCGCCTGGGTGAGCTCGGCGCAGGCGTCGACCAGGTGCTCGCAGTTGTCCAGCACGATCAGCGTCCGGCGCCCTGCGAGGCGTCCCCGGCGAGCTGCTCCAGGACGGGGCGTGCGCCCAGGTCCGGTACCGTTCCTAAGGACTGAGCGGGAGTGAGTCCTGGTGCCAGAACTGATGCTCAGCCGGGTGTCCCGAACGGTCTTGGGCACCCTGGTCTCCCGCTTTCGCTCCACCACCGGGCAGCACGCATCTGGTGCGTGGTCCGGGCGGGTGGGGGCGGGTTTCCTCACGCCGTCGGGCCTCCGGTCGGGCCTGGACGGTCCGATGCCCACCAGGATCGCTCTGGTCGGGGTGGGGCGGTGCCGTCCGTCGCCTGATCGGATGGCCGAGGGCGCGTCGCCCGACCGCGATGCTCGCCGCATCGTGCCGGGACATCTGGCGAGTGGAGGTAGTGAGGGGTTTCTGCCAGTGCTGGGCACCCCACCGGCTGGTGTAGGCGGGGTCGACCGCGACGATGGCGATGCCCTGCTCGGCGGCCATCGACACCAGCCGGGCCTTCAGCTTGGAGATCGGGAAGCGGGAGAGCAGCCGGCGGAAACGCTTGTTGCGGCCGTGCTTCTCGCGGCTCTTCTCCGTCGCGAAGTCGAGGTCCTCGAGGGCGATCGCGGCGGCCCCGCAGCGGCGCGTGTAGTGCAGCAGCCGGCTGAGCGCATGCCGGAGCTGGGCGTCCCGGTGGTCTGTGCTGCCGGTCAGGTCGTAGAAGAAGCGCTGCGGTTCGCCGACCGGGTTGCCGTGACCGTCCAGGCGCCAGGCGGCGAGGTGGTCGTCGTTCATGTCCACCCCCACCACTCCCCGGGCCAGGGCCGCCTCCAGCGCAAGGACGGTGCTGGCGGCGCGTTGCCAGGAGGCGGTGACATACCAGCGGCCGCGTGCGGTGTCGTGGTGGATGCGGTAGGCCACCGCCCGGTTCGCGGTGATCCGGTCGCGCCACTCCTCACCCCGGTGCTGGAACGCCACGGCCGCGTCCAGCACGTACCGGCCGCGGGAGGCGTTGGCCAGGTGGGCCAGCGGCGCCGGGAGCTTGACCGAGAGCCGGCCGGTGTCGGTGACGCGGATGGTCTCGTTGCCGAACTGTTTGCCGGACTCCCCATCGGCCGCCAGGAACATCCGCTCCGCCTGCCACCGCTTGCGCCACGCCTGCTCACTCAGCCCGGCCGCCGCCAGATGGTGACGGGCGTGGGCGAGCTTCTTGCCGCCGCGCACCACCCGCACCCTGCCCACCGCCCAGTCCGCCTCCACCACCGCCAGCCGCACCTTCAACGCCTGCAGGCGGCGCGCCTTGGCATGCCACTCACCGCGCGAGGCATACCCGCGCACGAGACCTTCGCGCTTGTCGGCCTTGGCGCCCAGCGGCCGGGCCAGCCGCGCCTGGATGGATGCCACCTGCCTCCGCAGCCAGTCCATATGTGCTGCCTGGCCGCGCCGCGCCAACGCCCACTGGTCATGCGTGGCCTTGGTGATACTGCCCGCCCACCGCGCCGACGACGTACCTGTCAGCGCCCGCTTGCGCACCGCCCACGAGGCGGCATCGTGCGCCAAACCCTGCCGGGATCGTTCCGCGAGATCCGATGCGGCCAGCGAGCCGAGGAAGACGCCGACTTCGGCCAGCACCGCCGCATCCGACGCGCTCACCCGCAGCCGGCCCCGGATCGCCACCCCAGCTGGGCCGGGCACCACGAACGATGCCGCCAACTCCCGCAGCCCGCCCACCCGTTCACCCCAGCCCGCCTCGAAGACCCCGTCACCGCACTCAACGAGCATCACCCGCAAAGGTCACCCATTCGACCCACAAACCCTCGTTCCCCTTCCCGAAGAACGGAGACCAACAACGCACCCCACGGCAAGCAACACCGTCCCGACGCAGGCGCTGGCCGGCAGCCAACCGCATCCGGCCCCGGCACTCACTCACGCTCGCCAGAAGTCACTCCCGCTCAGCAAACCGGCAGCAGTTCACAACCCCGAGCGCGGTCGCGGTCGCGTCCGCCACGGCCGACGGGTCCCGTACCGGGGCCAGGTCCACCAGCCACACCCCGTCCGGAAAGCCCTTCCCCGACGCCGCGGCCGCCTCCAGGGCCAGGCGCGTCTTGCCGACACCGCCCACGCCGGTGAGCGTCAGCAGCCGCGCCGTCCCCAGCCGGCGGCGAATCTCCGCGATGTCGCGCCGCCTGCCCACGAAGGTGGTGAGGGCCGCAGGCAGGTTTCCCGCGTGTCGTGACGTACCGGACACGTTCCTCTCACCTCCCGCCGGTGGGAACCGTAGGGCAACGCTAAGGAAACCTGTCGGTCGCGGGCAAGCCGTGGAACGGGGGCCGTCCCCCACACCGAGCCTGGATGAGCTGGTGACGGCCGGATCACCGTCGGGCTCGGGGGCTCGGGGAGGGGGGCAGGTCGACGGCCTCGACGGTGAAGCCATGCCGGCTGATCCGGGCCTGTGGCAACTCCGCCCGGTGCACTGAGTGTTGGCCGTCCTGAGGGGCGGCACGCGCAGTGCACCGGGCGGGTTCGTGGGTCACAGAACGGAGGTCAGCAGCGACACCGCCGATTCCTGACGGCCGATGGTCGCTTGGTCGAACGGTCCGGCCCAGCTCAGTCCGTACTGATGCGAGCTGTTCCGGCTGGTCGTGTACGCGGAGGAGGCCTGTGCGCGCAGGTAGCTCCGGTAGGGATGTCCGGTGAGGAGGGCGTCGAGTTCGCCGAGATTACGGGCGAAGATGCCCTTGAACGCGGCCTGGTCGGAGTTGCAGTCGCCCACCGCCTGGCAGGGCTCGGTCAGGATGCCGTTCTGGGTGAGGGACGGACTGGCGATCACCGCGTCGGCGATGTCGCGGGCGTCGGTGAGCAGGCTCTTGTCGCCGGTGGCCTTGTACAGCTCGGCGAGCCCGCCCAGGACCACTCCCTGGTTGTAGGTCCAAGTGGTGCCGCCGTTGTTGGCGCAGCCGCCGCTCTGGGTGTTCAGGCCGTCGTTGACGAGGTGATCGCCGTTGATCATCCCGCTGTCCTTGAACCACTGCCACGCTTCGAGGGCGTGGGCCAGGTAGACCTTGTCACCGGGGATCCGGTTGTGCAGCGAGGCGGCGAGCTTGATGTACAGCTCGATGCTGATCGCGTTCTTGTAGCTCTTGGCCGGGATGTCCCACCAGATGCCGCCGCCACAGGTGTCGTCCCAGTAGTCGCGCATGTACGCCTCGTCCAGCTCCGCGATGTCGAGGTACTTCTGGTCGCGGGTGAGGTCGTACATACGGGTCATGGCCAGAGCCCACCAGCCGGTGTCGTCCGTGGAGTCGGCCCTGAACTCGCCTCCGCCCTGCGGCCACCACTCCAGGGGGGCGCGCTGGACGGCGATGGTGTTCTTGACCTCGGACATGTATTTACGCGACCCGGTCTTCGCCATGTAGTCCAGAAGCGCCTGGAGGGCGTTCCCCGACTGCCACCACGGTGATTCGGGTTGCCAGCGGCCGGTCTCCTGGTCGTAGAAGCCCATCATCGCGTCCACGGCCGCGGTGGCCCTGGTGCGAGCGGTGGTGGGGACGGCGGGAGAGGCGGCCTGGGTCGGTACGGCGGTCGCGAGCAGGGACAGAACCACACCGCAGGCGGTGGCGCCCGCGGTGGTCCACAATCTTCGAGCCCATCTGTGCATGTCGGGAACTCCTTGTGTAGAGGGCGCTGCTCCTTGCGTGGGGGGTAGGGGTAGGACGGTGCGGGTGCGGACTGAGGGGTGGAGGGGCGGCGGGGTCCAGCCGTGAAACGAACGGCTTCCTTGCCGTCTTGAGGTCACGCGTTCTCACGGCCATGCGGTCATGCGGTCTTGCAGTCACGCGGTCACGCGGTGATCACCTTTCCGCCCGCCTGGCGGCAGAAGTCCAGCGTCCGAGAATCGGCGCCGGCGGTGGTGACCAGGACATCGACGTCGGAGAGCGAACAAAGGCGCAGGCTGCCGGTACCAGGGAACTTGGTCTCGGCGGCCACCAGCACCACGCGGTCGGCGCCCTCGATCATCGCCTGCTTGATGGGCGCCTCGACGGCCATGTCGTCGACGACGTGCCCGCTGGCGCGCACACCCGTGCAGCTCAGGAAGAGCAGGTCGGCGCTGATCTGACGCAGCGCCGTCTCGGTGAGCGAGCCGACCAGGGACTGGTAGTTGCGGCGCAGTACGCCGCCGAGCAGGACGAGTCGTACGGTGTCGTCGTCCCGCAGCTCGTCCAGCACGGCCACGTTGCTGGTGATCACCGTGACCGGGCGGCCGCGCAGTTTGCGGGCGATCAACGACGTGCTGGTGCCGATGTCCAGAACGACCACGCTGTCGTCCGCGACGAGTTCGGCGGCTCGGGCGGCCATCGCCTCCTTCATCGCCATGTCGTGCGATGCCGAGACGTCGAACGGATCTTCGCTGAGGGCTCCCTCCGCCGCGGCCTCGACGCTCGCGCGCAACGACAGGGCGGCGCCGCCGTAGGTCCGGATGAGCTCGCCGTCGCGGTCCAGCCGCGTCAGGTCGCGGCGGATCGTGGACTCGCTCACTTGGAGCCGCTCCGCCAGGTCGCGTACCGAGGCCACACCGCCCGTCGTCCGGAGTGACTTCACGATCCTCGCGCGCCGCTTGCTCGATGTCACGCGCTGAAAGTAGCAGCGTTTGACCGACTTCAGCCATACATGGGGACTTGATTTCCCCTTGGATGGTCGAAGTTCGTCAAATGCCTGGCATCCTGCTCGTGGTTGAGCATCCAGATGCCTCGGGCGGTCGCGGGGGAGAGGCCCTGAATGAGAACTCGACCGTTCCGCAGCTCGAGCCATCCGCTCCATGTCAGGGACCGGCGTGTCGCTCCAGCAGGGACCGGACACTGAAGGGCTGTACCTCGAGCAGGACGATGGTGGTGTTGGACCGGACAACCCCAGGCGCTTCCAGCAGCAGGTTCGTGATGCGGTGCAGGTCTTCGGTGTCCCGGGCGACAACGCGGGCGAGCAGGTCGCCGTCGCCGGTGGTGACGAGCAACTCGACCACCTCGGGAATGCGCAGGATCGCCTCACGGGTGGGCTGCCCCACGCGCTGGCTGATCGACATCGTGATGAGGGCCAGCAGCGGATAGCCGAGACCCGCGGGTGCCACGCGCCGACTGTGCTCCCTCAATTGCCCGCTTTCTTCAAGTCGCTTCAGACGCGCCTGCACGGTGTTGCGGGCCAGACCGAGTCGGTCGGCCAGGGCAACGGTCGTGGCCCGTGGGTCCGCGTCGAGCGCCAGGAGGATCCGGGCGTCGAGAGCGTCGACGTTTCGCATGGTGCTCAGTATGGCACGGCGCGGGCGCGCCGCATTGAGCATTCTGCTCATATATCTGGCCGCATATTGCGCATTCCGATGCGCCTTCCTAGGTTCTCGCCATGCAAAAAGCGCAATGCGATAACACGTCAGCGAACAAGGCGCCCCGCGTCGACCGCCGGGTGTGGGGTGATGAGGACGAGATCGTGGCGGCCGCGATCGACTACGCGTGCCGGCGCATCCTGCAGGCTCCGGATCCGGTGGCAGGCGCCCGCCCCGCCGCCGACCTCGCTCTCGCGGCCGGTACGGCCATCGCCCCCTGGGGGATCGGCGGCGCCGCGGCCCTCAACCTGTTCGACCGAGTCCTGGCACCCGCCACCCGCGCCCAGAACGGGACGATGAACCTCGCGTACATTCCTGCGGCTCCCACCCGTGCCGCACTCGCCTTCGACGCGGTCACCAGCGCGGCGAACATCTTCGCGGGCACCTGGGAGGCGGGAGCCGGCGCCATCCACGCCGAGAACGAGGCGTTGGCCTGGCTCACTCAGTTGCTCGGATGGCCCAGCACCGCAGCAGGATGCTTCGTCAGCGGCGGCACCATGGGCAACCTCTCGGCTCTCATCACGGCCCGCGCCGCTGCCGCCGCATCCCGGCCCCGGCCGACGGACGGCTGGAAGATCGTGTGTGCCGACAGCGCCCACTCCTCGATCAGGTCCGCGGCACAAGCGATGGACGTCGCGGTCGTTACCGCACCCCTGGACCAGCGGGGACACCTCACCGGAAGTGCCGTGAACGCGATCCTGGATTCCACGACTGGCGTATTCGCCGTGGTGGCGACCGCCGGGACCACCAATGCCGGTCTGATCGACGACCTTGATGACATCGCCGAGGCGTGCGAACGCCACCAGGTGTGGCTGCACGTCGACGGTGCCTACGGCGGAGCGGGCCTGGCGGCACCCAGCGTGCGCCACCTCTACTCCGGCGTCGAACGCGCCGACAGCTTCATCGTCGATCCTCACAAATGGCTCTTCGCCCCCTACGACTGTTGCGCACTGCTCTACCGGGATCCCGCAGCGGCACGCGCCGCGCACAGTCAGTCGGCGCACTATCTCGACGCCATCGACCGTGACGTCCACAACCCGGCGGACCTGGCCCTCCACCTCAGCCGCCGTGCCCGCGGTCTGCCGTTGTGGTTCAGCCTGGCCGTGCACGGAACCAAGCGGTACTCGCGTGCCGTGGAACAGACACTGACCACCAGCCGACTGGTCGCCGCCGCCGTACGCGCCAGTGACTATCTACGCCTGACGATCGAGCCCGAGCTTTCCGTCGTCCTCTTCGAACGCCCTGGCTGGGGCCCGCACGACTACGCATCATGGTCCGCCCGTGCCGCCGAAACGGGCGCCATGCTGTGCGTGCCGACCCAGTGGAACGGCGCAACTGTTCTGCGCTTGGCCTTCGTCAACCCAGACACCCGTGCCAGCGACGTCATCGACACGCTCCGCACGCTCCGCACGCTCCGCTAGCGCGTGACCGGCTTGGTCAGGCTGCGGGCACTAGGGCCTGTGTCGAAAGTGGCGTCGCCCGGCAGGCGCCACTTTCGACACAGGCCCTAGGG
>NZ_VCHX02000272.1 GCF_005768555.2 Streptomyces sporangiiformans | reverse complement strand
GGGCCCGGCGGGAACCGCGCGGTCGTCGGGCGGGGAGTCGGCGGGGCCCGCGTTGTCCGGCGCGGGCGCGGGCGCGGCGGGGGCGGCGGCCTCGGGCTCGCTCGGCGGCTCGTGCCGGGCGTTCGAGCCCTCGTCGTACGCGTCCATTCCGCCCCGTTCCCGGTGTCGGTCAGATTCCGGTCGCCGGCGCGCGGGGTGCCGCCGTACCGCCCTTGCGGCGCCGCCCCGCGACCGTCGCACCGGAACGGTACTCAGGCCCGCCCGCCCGGCACAGCCCCGGGAGACACAGCGATCACGAGGTTATCCACAGCGGTTGACACCTTACGGCCCTCGTCCCACCATTGAATCGAACGAACCGAACGATCGGTCGGGAGCTCACACAAGGTCGAGGGGAACCGCATGGCGACAGCAGCCGCGCACCAGACGGCCCGCGCAGAGGCGGACGGGACGGCGGACGAAGCCGCGCGGACAGCGGCGTACGAGGCTGTCTTCGACGCCGCCGTCGCGGCCGACGAGCGCATCGAACCGCGCGACTGGATGCCCGACGCCTACCGCTCGACGCTGGTCCGGCAGATAGCGCAGCACGCCCACTCCGAGATCATCGGCATGCAGCCGGAGGCCAACTGGATCACGCGCGCGCCGTCGCTGCGCCGCAAGGCCATCCTGATGGCCAAGGTCCAGGACGAGGCCGGGCACGGGCTGTATCTCTACAGCGCGGCGGAAACCCTCGGCACCAGCCGCGACGAGCTGCTCGACAAGCTGCACCACGGCCGCCAGAAGTATTCGTCGATCTTCAACTACCCCACGCTGACCTGGGCGGACGTCGGCGCCATCGGCTGGCTGGTGGACGGCGCCGCGATCACCAACCAGGTGCCCCTGTGCCGCTGCTCGTACGGTCCGTACGCGCGCGCGATGGTCCGCATCTGCAAGGAGGAGTCGTTCCACCAACGCCAGGGGTACGAGCTGCTGCTGGCCCTCAGCCGCGGCACCCCGGAGCAGCACGAGATGGCGCAGGACGCGGTGAACCGCTGGTGGTGGCCCTCGCTGATGATGTTCGGCCCGCCCGACGACGAGTCCGCGCACTCCGCGCAGTCCATGGCCTGGAAGATCAAGCGGCACTCGAACGACGAGCTGCGCCAGCGTTTCGTGGACATCTGCGTCCCGCAGGCCGAGTCCCTCGGACTGAGGCTTCCCGACCCGGAATTGCGGTGGAACGAGGAGCGGGGGCACCACGACTTCGGGGCGATCGACTGGACGGAGTTCTGGGAGGTCCTCAAGGGCAACGGGCCGTGCAACGAACAGCGGATGGCCCAGCGGAGGCAGGCACACGAAGAGGGTGCCTGGGTACGGGAGGCGGCCGCGGCGTACGCCGGCAAGCAGGCGACCGGAGCGAGCGGGGCCGGCAGGGCAAGTGGGGCCTACGGGGCAAGTGGGGCCGACGGGGCGAGCGAGACTGACGAGCAGGCGGACCAGCCGACCGGAAAGGCGCGAGCATGACCACCAACGACTGGCCGCTGTGGGAGGTCTTCGTGCGCTCGCGCCGCGGACTGTCGCACACCCACGCCGGCAGCCTGCACGCACCGGACGCCGAGCTGGCCCTGCGCAACGCCCGCGATCTCTACACCCGGCGCGGCGAGGGCGTCTCGATCTGGGTCGTCCCGTCCACCGTGATCACCGCGTCCTCGCCGGACGAGAAGGACCCCTTCTTCGAACCGGCCGGCGACAAGCCGTACCGACACCCGACGTTCTACGAGATCCCGGAAGGGGTGAAGCACCTGTGACGGTCACCGCCGGTTCCGCGGCCGCCCTCGCCCTCGGCGACGACGCGCTGGTGCTCTCGCACCGCCTGGGGGAGTGGGCGGGCAAGGCGCCCGTACTCGAAGAGGACGTGGCGCTCGCCAACATCGCCCTCGATCTGCTCGGCCAGGCGCGGGTGCTCCTGTCGATGGCCGGCGACGAGGACGAGTTGGCGTATCTCCGCGAGGAGCGCGCCTTCCGCAACCTCCAGCTGGTCGAGCAGCCCAACGGCGACTTCGCCCACACGATCGCCCGCCAGCTGTACTTCTCCACCTACCAGCGACTGCTGTACGCGGAACTGGCCGCCGGGGACGGCGAGTTCGCCCCACTCGCTGCCAAGGCCGTCAAGGAGGTCGCCTACCACCAGGACCACGCCGAGCACTGGACGCTGCGGCTCGGCGACGGCACGGCCGAGAGCCATGAGCGGATGCGGCGGGCGTGCGAGGCGCTGTGGCGGTACACGGGTGAGATGTTCCAGCCGGTCGAAGGGGTGGACGTCGACTGGCCTGCCCTGCAGGGCCGTTGGCTCGCGTCCGTCTCCGCCGTACTGCGCCGGGCGACGCTCGACACACCGGAGGTGCCCCGGTCCGGGGCATGGAGCGCGGGCGCCGGACGGCAGGGTCTGCACACGGAACCGTTCGGGCGCATGCTCGCCGAGATGCAGCATCTGCACCGCAGCCACCCGGGGGCGTCATGGTGACCAGGACGACCCCCTTCGAAGAGGACACGCCTCTCCTCGATGAGGAGACGACCGCCCTCGAAGAGGAGCTGCGCAGGCTCGCCGGGTCCGTGCCCGACCCCGAACTGCCCGTGCTCACCCTTCAGGAGCTGGGCGTGCTGCGCGCGGTCCATGTCCGTGGCGCCGGCTCGGTCGAGGTCGAGCTGACGCCCACGTACACCGGTTGCCCGGCCATCGAGGCGATGTCGTCGGACATCGAACGGGTGCTGCACGAGCACGGTATGGCGGAGGTGACTGTCCAGACCGTGCTCTCCCCGGCCTGGACGACGGACGACATCTCGGAGGAAGGACGCCGCAAGCTGCGGGAGTTCGGGATAGCGCCACCGCGAGCGCAGCGGACGGCGGGGCCGGTCCCCGTGCCGCTCGGCCCCACGCGTACGACCACGCAGGCGCCGGAGGAACCGGAGGCGGACCCCGTGCGCTGTCCGCACTGCGGCTCGGCCGACACCGAACTGCTCAGCCGCTTCTCGTCCACCGCGTGCAAGGCGCTGCGGCGCTGCCTGTCCTGCCGTGAACCGTTCGACCACTTCAAGGAGTTGTGATGGCTCGCTTCCACACGCTCCCGGTGGCCGCGGTCGACCGGCTCACCGACGACTCCGTGGCCCTGACCTTCGCGGTGCCGCCGGAGTTGCGCGAGGAGTACCGGTACACGCCGGGCCAGCACCTGGCCCTGCGGCGCACGGTCGACGGCGTGGAGATACGGCGTACGTACTCGATCTGCTCGCCCGCTCCCGACCCCACGTCCGCGGACGGCGGCGGGCCCCCGACGCTGCGGGTCGGGGTCCGGCTGGTCGAGGACGGGGCCTTCTCCACGTACGCGCTCAAGGAGATCGCTGCCGGCAATGAGCTGGAGGTGATGACACCGGCCGGCCGGTTCACGCTCGAACCGGCGCCCGGGCTGTACGCGGCCGTGGTCGGCGGGAGCGGCATCACGCCGGTGCTGTCGATCGTCACGACACTGCTGGCTCGGGAACCGGAGGCGCGGTTCTGCCTCATCCGCAGTGACCGTACGTCCGCCTCGACGATGTTCCTGGAAGAGGTCGCCGACCTGAAGGACCGCTATCCGGAGCGGTTTCAGCTGGTGACGGTGCTCTCCCGGGAGGAGCAGCAGGCGGGTCTGCCGTCAGGGCGGCTCGACCGGGAGCGGCTCATGGGGCTGCTTCCGGCGCTGCTGCCGGTCGAAGCGGTCACGGACTGGTTCCTGTGCGGGCCGTTCGGGCTGGTGCAGGGGGCAGAGCGGGCGCTGCGCGGTCTCGGGGTGCAGCGCAGCCGTATCCACGAGGAGATCTTCCACGTGGACGCCGGGGCCACACCGCCCGCCGCCGCACCGGCTCCCGCGCACAGCACGGTGACCGCGCGGCTCGACGGGCGCGCGGGTACCTGGCCGGTGCGGGACGGCGAGCCGCTCCTGGAGACGGTCCTGCGCAACCGACCCGACGCGCCGTACGCCTGCAGGGGCGGCGTGTGCGGAACCTGCCGGGCGTTCCTGGTCTCTGGTGAAGTGCGGATGGACCGCAACTTCGCGCTGGAACCGGAGGAGACGGAAGCCGGGTATGTGCTGGCCTGCCAGTCCCATCCGGCCACGGAGAAAGTGGAGTTGGACTTCGACCGGTGAGCCCGGCTCATCGGCTGTCCACTCCCTTCCTGTCGCGCAGTTCCCTTCTCTCCTGCCGTTCCCTTCTCGTCGCGCCGTTCCCTTTTCATAGAACCTGTTCTACCTTGACGCTCCGTCAGATCCATCCGCCGGGTCGGCACGTGGGAGGACAGGGCTGTGGACTTCACCTTCACCGAGGAGCAGCAGGCGGCCGTGGAGGCGGCGAAGGCGGTGTTCGCCGGCGTCGCACCGGACGGGGTGCCCTCCCCCGCGCTCACCACGGGCGCCGTCGCCGACGACTTCGACCGGGCGCTGTGGGTCCGGCTCGCCGACGCCGATCTGCTGAGCCTCCTCCTGGACGAGAGGTACGGCGGGGCGGGCCTTGACGCCATCGCGCTGTGTCTGGTGCTGCGCGAATCGGCGAAAGTGCTCGCCCGGGTGCCGCTGCTGGAGAGCAGTGCGGCGGCCCTGGCCGTGCAGACGTACGGCGCCGAGGAGTTGAAGGCGGGCCTGCTCGCCCGAGCCGGCCGGGGCGAGCTGGTACTGACCGTCGCCGCGAACGGCCGGACCGGACATGACGGCGCCGAACTCGCCGTGACCGCACGGCGCGAGGGCCACGAGTGGGTACTGGACGGCACACAGACGGCTGTCCCCTGGGCGCACAACGCGGACTTCGTCGTCGTGCCCGCCCTGAGCACCGGCTCCGGCCGCGCCGTACTCGCCCTCGTGCCCCGCGTCCACGAAGGAGCCGAGCTCGCCGACCAGTTCTCCACGACCGGTGAACGGCTCGGTGAACTCAGGCTGGACTCCGTACGTCTCGCCGCCCATGACGTCATCGACGCCGAGGGCGCCTGGGAGTCGCTGCGGGAGCTGCTCGCCACCGGAACGTGTGCGCTGGCGCTCGGCCTCGGGGAAGGCGTGCTCGGGATGACTAGTGAATACACCAGCAAGCGGGAGCAGTTCGGGTTCCCCGTCGCCACGTTCCAGGCGGTGGCCGTGCAGGCCGCCGACCGCTATATCGACCTGCGCGCGATGGAGGCGACACTCTGGCAGGCCGCGTGGCGGATCAGCACAGGGGCGGGCGGGGCACTGCCCCCGTCAGGCGACGTCGCGGTGGCCAAGATCTGGGCCTCCGAGGGCGTACGACGCGTCGTGCAGACCGCGCAGCACCTGCACGGCGGCCTCGGCGCCGACACCGACTACCCCCTGCACCGCTACCACGCCTGGGCCAAGCAACTGGAACTCGCACTCGGCCCGGCGGCGGCACACGAGGAGGCACTCGGGGATCTGCTGGCGGCGCATACGTTGCAGTGATCGTCGCCTCGGAGGCCCTTGGAGGCGGGCCGCTCGCAAGCAGCCCCGGCACCTCGCTGCGGCACCCTGGCTAGAGCACGAAGCCCGACTGGCCCTTGTCGTCCACGACGGGGCGGCCGGTGGCTGCCCAGACCTGCATGCCGCCGTCGACGTTCACCGCGTCGATGCCCTGCTGGACCAGATACATCGCGACCTGTGCGGAGCGGCCGCCCGAGCGGCAGATCACATGGACCCTGCCCTCCTGCGGCGCCGCATCGGTCAGCTCGCCGTAGCGCGCGACGAACTCACTCATGGGGATGTGCAGCGCCCCCTCCGCGTGACCCGCCTGCCACTCGTCGTCCTCCCGGACGTCCAGCAGAAAAGCTCCGTCCGCGAGATCCCCGACCTCGACCGTGGGCACACCAGCTCCGAATTGCATACCCCCGACGCTACCCGAGCAGCGACGCCAGTTCCGCCTCGCGCTCGCTCACCTGTGCCAGGAGCTGCTCGGCGATCTCTTCCAGGAGACGGTCGGGGTCGTCCGGCGCGATCTTCAGCATCGCGCCGATCGCGCTCTCCTCCAGGTCACGGGCCACGACCGTGAGCAGTTCCTTGCGCTGGGCGAGCCATTCGAGGCGGGCGTAGAGCTCCTCGCTGCGGCTCGGGCGCCACTCCTCGGGGACGGGGCCGGCGGCCCACTCCTCGGCCAGCTCCCGGAGCAGGGCCTCGTCCCCGCGGCCGTACGCGGCGTTGACCCGGGCGATGAACTCGTCGCGCCGCTTGCGCTCCGCCTCGTCCTGCGCCAGGTCGGGGTGAGCCTTGCGGGCCAGTTCGCGGTAGAGCTTGCGGGCCTCCTCGCTCGGCCGTACGCGCTGCGGTGGCCGTACCGGCTGTTCGGTGAGCATGGCCGAGGCCTCCGGGGACAGCCCGTCGGAGTCGAGCCAGTCGTGGAACAGCTCCTCGACCCCCGGCATCGGCATGACCCGGGCCCGCGCCTCCTGCGCCTTGCGCACATCCTCCGGGTCGCCGGTCCGCTCGGCGCGGGCCTCGGCGATCTGTGCCTCCAGCTCGTCGAGCCGCGCGTACATCGGCCCGAGCTTCTGATGGTGCAGCCGGGAGAAGTTCTCCACCTCGACCCGGAAGGTCTCCACGGCGATCTCGTACTCGATCAGGGCCTGCTCGGCCGCACGCACGGCCCGCTCCAGCCGCGCCTCGGGCCGATCCGACTCCTCACCGGAGGCCTCGCCGGTGCCACCAGAAACCTCGCCTGTGCCATCGGTCTCGCCAGAGACCTCGCCGCTCTCACCGGAGACCTCGCCGGACTCACTGGTGACCGCGCCGGACTCACCGGAGACCTCGCCGCTCTCACTGGTGACCGCGGCCTCGTCGGACCTCTCACCACGAGAGCTCTCCTCACCGGAACCCTCACTGGCCGCGCCCTCGTCCCCAGTCGGCGGGACCTCCTGCGCCGACGGCACGGGAGCCTGCTCCTCAACGGGCGGCTCGGGCTGCTCGGGCTGGGACTGCTCAGCTTCCGGGGTTGTCACTTGTCCAGCCTAGGCCACGGCTCAAGCCCCCCACCCGGATCCACTCATCAGCCGCCGCTTCCCCACAGCCCGGCCCCGTTTCCTCCGGTCTCTCCCTTCGCGGTCAAACTCCCATCTCTCCCGCGACTCTCCCCGACCGCACCGCCGCCACCAGCGCCGCATGGTCCAGCTCGGTCCGGTCCGCGTAGGCCACCGAGAACGAGGCGATCGCCTCGTCCAGTTCCTCGCTCTTGCCGCAGTACCCCGCGACCAGTCGCGGATCGGCACTGTGGGCGTGCGCCCGCGCCAGCAGTGCCCCCGTCATACGGGCGTAGTCGTCTATCTGGTCGGCGGCCAGTGCCGCGGGATCGACGCTGCCCTTGCGGTTGCGGAACTGGCGTACCTGGAAGGGCCGTCCGTCGACCGAGGTCCAGCCCAGCAGAATGTCGCTGACGACCTGCATACGCTTCTGGCCGAGGACGACACGGCGGCCCTCGTGCCCGACCTCCGGCACCGTCAGACCCACCGTCTCCAGGTGCGGCACCAGGACGGAGGAGCGGGCCTCCTTCACCTGCAGGACGAGAGCTTCACCACGGTGATCGAGCAGCAGCACCACGTACGAGCGCAGTCCCACGCTGCCCGTGCCGACGACCCGGAACGCGACGTCGTGCACCGCGTACCGCGCGAGGAGCGGGAGCCGGTCCTCGGAGAGCGTGGTCAGGTACTCCTGGAGTGACGCCGAGACCACGGCGGCCTCCGCGTCGGGGATGCGCCGCAGCACCGGTGGCGCATCGACGAAGCGGCGCCCGCCGCCCTCGACCGCCTCCGTCGACCTCGCCGCGAAGCGACCGCTGGTGTTGCCCCGCGCCTTCTCCGAGACCCGCTCCAGTGTGCCCAGCAGATCGTGGGCGTCGGTGTGCGAAACGAGCTCCTCGTCGGCGATGGCGTTCCAGGCGTCGAGGACGGGGAGTTTGGCGAGCAGCCGCATGGTGCGCCGATAGGACCCCGCCGCGTACCGCGCCGCCTTGCGGCAGGTGTCCTCGTCCGCTCCGGCTTCCCGGCCGGCGAGCACCAGGGAGGCGGCGAGCCGCTTGAGGTCCCACTCCCACGGTCCGTGCGCCGTCTCGTCGAAGTCGTTCAGATCGATGACGAGACCGCCGCGCGCGTCCGCGTACAGACCGAAGTTCCCCGCGTGCGCGTCCCCGCAGATCTGCGCGCCGATGCCCGTCGTGGGCGTACGCGCCAGGTCGTACCCCATGAGCCCGGCCGAACCGCGCAGGAACGCGAAGGGCGTGGCCGCCATCCTGCCGACCCGTATCGCCGTGAGTTCGCGGATGCGGCCGCGGTTGGACTCCTCGACGGCTGTCACGGCGTCCGGCCGGTCACCGTCGACGTCCAAGAACGCGTGCGCGTCACGCGGCACCCGGCCCCGCAACGCCTTCCCCTCCTCCTTGGCCGACCCCTTCGCAGGCCACTCCGCGAAGCCACGAACCCGGGAAACCCTGGGACCCGCGTCCTGCTCCGCCACCGCGCCACCGAGCTCGCTCACAGCGACCGCCTCCCCCGTGCATGAACATCAACTGGCCACGAAGGTACCGCCGAGCGTCGACCGGCGTGAGCCCCTGTGGACAACTCCGAGCCTGTGGAAAACCCCCGGCAGGGCCACCGCACAGCCTTCGTGCCGTGTGATTGTCCTCACCCGAGAAAGCCGTCCTCACCTGGGAAAGCCGCACGGCACGAGGCATGTGAGCATCGTCATGCGCACCTCCCGTGACCGCGCCCCGGACGACGTCCCGGACAACGCGAAAGCCCCGCAGGTCCAAGACCTGCGGGGCTTCACTGGTGCGCGAGGGGGGAGTTGAACCCCCACGCCCTTGCGGGCACTGGAACCTGAATCCAGCGCGTCTGCCTATTCCGCCACCCGCGCATTGGGTGTGTCGTCCGTCTCTCCCCGAGGGGGTGCGAGCGCCTGCCGACATCCAGAAGATTAGCACGCTGCGAAGGGTGGATTCACATCCCTTTCCGGGGCGGGACACCGGGCACCGGCAGGACGGCCGACCCCCGGCATCACCTGCGCAGCCGCCCCGGACGGCACCTCGGGCCCCGCAGGTCCCGCTCCCCACGTATCGGACAGAACCTGTTCACGTATCAACCTCGTACCGGTCCCGGCCATCTCCCCAGGAGGCGGGCAGGGTCCACAGTCAGGTGCGGGACACTGTGGTGAAGCCACCTCTACGATCCTTCTCATGGGAGTGCGCAGGAGGAGTTCGAAGAGCAGCTCCGAAGGGAACTTCGGGAGGGGACTTCAGTGGGCCTCGACACCTGTCGACCGGGCCGACAGGGGGAACCAGCCGATTTCCCTGCGCGTGGATACGATCAGTAAGCAGTACCAGGACGACGACGAAGGAGGAGGTGCCCCATGGGAGTCCTGAAGAAGTTCGAGCAACGTCTCGAAGGCCTGGTCAACGGCACCTTCGCCAAGGTGTTCAAGTCCGAGGTCCAGCCCGTCGAGATCGCAGGAGCACTCCAGCGGGAGTGCGACAACAACGCGACGATCTGGAACCGTGACCGGACCGTCGTCCCCAACGACTTCATCGTGGAGCTGAGCACGCCGGACTTCGAGCGCCTCAGCCCCTACTCCGGCCAGCTCGGCGACGAGCTCGCGAGCATGGTGCGCGACTACGCGAAGCAGCAGCGCTACACGTTCATGGGCTCCATCAAGGTCCACCTGGAGAAGGCGGACGACCTCGACACCGGTCTGTACCGGGTCCGCAGCCGTACGCTCGCCTCGTCCTCCGACCAGCAGGCTCCGCAGCGCGCTCCCGCGGGAGGCCCCGCCGGCCGCCCCGGAGGCTACGGGTATCCGCCCGCGGCCCAGCCGTCGGGCGCTCCCCCCATGCCGGCCGCGCCGCCACCCGGCGGCCGTCCCAGCCCTGCCGCACCGATGGGCGGCCGGGGCGCC
>NZ_VCHX02000269.1 GCF_005768555.2 Streptomyces sporangiiformans | reverse complement strand
GCTGCGTCCCAGCGCCGCGGACACGGCGGCAGCACGGGACGCCGTACGGCAGGCGGCGGGCAGGCGGTCGGCGCGCGGCGCCGAGCAGGTGGTGCAGGTGCAGATCGGACGGCTCGAAGTGACGGCGGCCGGCTCGCCGTCGGGCGGCGGGAGCCGGCGGCCCGCCACCGCGGCACGCCCGGCGGCGCGGCTGAGCCTGGCGGAGTACCTGGAGCGAGGGCGCGAGTGAGGAACGTACGACGGACCAGACGAACTTACGACGGACCAGAGGGACCAGAAGGACCAGAGGGACTGAGGAACTGACGTCATGAGCAACGCACTCGCCATCGCCCACGTCACCCAGGCCCTGGCCCTGCTGATCGAGGCCAATCTGCAGCCCGAGATCGACATGGCCGTCAAGGTCGAGCCACGCAAGCCGCCGGCCGATCCGCCGACGGAACCCACCATCACCGTGTTCCTGTACCAGGTCACGCCCAACACCTCGCAGCGGAACAACGACGTGCCCACCCGCGCGTCCGACGGCACGCTGCTCAAGCGGCCCGCCGCGGCGCTGGACCTGCACTTCCTGATCAGCGCGTACGGCGAGGAGACGGAGCTGGTCGGCCAGCGGCTGATCGGCTCCGTGGTGCGCACCCTGCACGAGATACCCATCCTCCCGAAGGACGTCATCGAACAGGTCGGGGAGCGGCCCTACTTGGCGGGCAGCGATCTGGCCGAGGCGGCACAGCGCGTGCGGTTCACGCCGACGGTGATGGACATCGACGAGACCTCGAAGCTGTGGGGGATGCTGCACCAGACCCCGTACACGCTGTCGGTGGTGTACCAGGCGGCTCTCGTCTTCATCGAGGGCCGCGAGGTGCCGGTCCCGGCGAAGCCGGTGGAGCGGCAGACAGTACGGGCGCTGCCGTTCGGGGCGCCCGGGGCGCCGGTGCCGCCGGTACTGCCGGGCGGCGCCAAGGCGTCGCAGGAGGGCGAGAGCGGTGCGTCCGCGTCCACGCCCGGGCACGGCGGGCAGCGCGGTGGGGCTTCCGAGAAGGCGCCGGAGAAAGCGCCCGGAAAGGCGGTCGCGAAGGCTGCCACCAAGGCGCCCGCCAAGCCGGAGGCGAAGGCTCCGGAGAAGGCCCCCGCTGTCGCGAAGGCTCCGGGGAAGGAGCCCGCCAAGTCTGTCGCGAAGGCGCCCACGAAGGCCGCGGCCAAGGCGCCGGGCCGCGCCCGCAAGGCGACGCAACCCGGCAAGTCCGCGCGTGGCGTGGCCAGGAGCACGGGCGCCGCGCCTTCTCCGGACTCCGCTTCGGACTCGCCTTCGGAATCCGCCTCGGACTCCGGCGCGGACTCCCCCTCGGATTCCTCCGCGGCGGGTGGCGCCGAGGGCGCGGAGAGCTGAGACGGCGTGGGGACAACGGGGGCAGGTGAGGACATGGGGACGTACGAGACAGGCGCGGGAGACGAGGCTGAGGCACCGGGCGCCGGCCCGACGCTGACCGCGGAGATCCGGCGTGTCCTGGCCCGCGTCGACGCCCACGCGGCGCGCGCGGCCGGTCCGGGCACGGCACCGGAGGCCGACGACGGCTCCGGCCATCGTGACGGTGCCGTCAGCCACGTACAGAACCCGGCGGGCCCCGCGACCGCCCCCCTCGACGCGCTCGTCGGCTGCTTCGGCCTCACGCCCTTCGAACGCGACCTCGTACTCCTCACCGCCGCCTACGAGTTGGACCCCACGACCGCCGCCCGTTGCGCCGCCGCCAGCGGTGACCGGAGCGCGCGTACCCCACCTTCTCGCTGGCCCTGGCTGCCCTTGCCGAACCGCACTGGAGCGCCCTCACCCCGGTCGCACCGCTGCGGCGCTGGCGCATCGTGGAGCTGGACGACGTCTCGCGCCTGACGCTGTCCCGGCTGCGGCTCGACGAGCGGATCCTGCACTTCCTGCTCGGCTCGCCCTACCTGGACGCCCGTCTGCACGGCCAGCTGCGCCGCACCCCGGTGCCGGAGGAGTTGCCGCCGTCGTACGACCTGGCCGCGAGCCGTGTCACCGCCGGCTGGACGACCGCCGCCCGACCGGACGCGCCGCTGCTCGTCGAGGTGGTCGGCGGCGATCTGCGCAGCCGCGCCGACATCGCCGCCGCGGCGGCCGCGCGCTCCGGACTCGCCCTGTACTCGATGAGCGCCGAGGACATCCCCACCGACGCCGCCGAGCGCGACCGGCTCGCCCGGCTGTGGCAGCGCGAGGCGATCCTGCTGCCCGCCGCGCTGCTCGTCGAGGCCGGCGAACTCGACCGCGACCAGCACGCGGCCACCGACGCGTTCCTGGCCGGGGCCGCTGTCCCTGTCGTCGTCTCGAGCAGCGATCCGCGCCCGTCCGACCGGCCGCACGGCGAGCGGATCACCGTGCCGCGCCTGGACGACGAGGAGCAACTCGGCCTGTGGACGGGTGCGTTCGAGGACGTCGTCGACATCGAGGAGCGGGAACTGCGGTCACTGGTCGCACAGTTCCAGCTGCCGCCGCATGTCGTACGTTCCGCCGCTGCCGCCGTACGCCGTGATCTGCCCGGCGAGGACGAGCTCGGCGCCGCCGCGCTCGCCTGGCGGGCCGGGATGAACGAGGCCCGGATCGGCATGGACGAGCTGGGCCGGCGTATCGAGCCCGAGGCGGGCTGGGACGACCTCGTCCTGCACGAGCGGCAGACGAGCGTGCTGCGCGAGATCGTCGCGCATGTGCGGCAACGGGCCACCGTGCACCAGGAGTGGGGGTTCGCGGCGACCCTGCGTCGTGGACTCGGCGTCACCGCCCTGTTCGCGGGCGGCTCCGGGACGGGCAAGACCCTGGCCGCCGAGGTCATGGCCAAGGAACTCGGCCTCGATCTCTTCGTCATCGACCTCTCACAGGTCGTCAGTAAGTACATCGGTGAGACCGAGAAGAACCTCCGCAGGGTCTTCGACGCCGCCGAACGCGGCGGCGCCCTCCTGCTGTTCGACGAGGCCGACGCCCTCTTCGGCAAGCGCAGTGAGGTCAAGGACAGCCACGACCGGTACGCCAACCTCGAGGTCAGCTATCTGCTGATGCGGATGGAGGCCTACCGGGGCCTGGCCATCCTCACCACCAACATGAAGAAGGCCCTGGACACGGCCTTCATGCGCCGTATCCGCTTCGTCGTGGACTTTCCGTTCCCGGCCGAGCACGAGCGCGCCGAGATCTGGCGCCGGGTGCTGCCGCCGCAGGCCCCGGTCAAGGACATCGACCCGCGGCTGCTCGCCCAGCTGACCGTCGCGGGCGGCTCGATCCGCAACATCGCCCTGTCCGGCGCCTTCCTCGCCGCCGAGGAGGGCGACCGGCTGCAGATGCGGCACATGCTCGCGGCCGCCCGTACCGAGTACCTCAAGCTGGAGCGCTCGCTGACACCGGGGGAGGTGCGCGGATGGGTGTGAACAGGGATCCGCGAACGGATGCGGGCAGGGACGCGGGCAGGGACACGCGAAGGGACGCGGGCAGGGAACCGAGTGCGATCCGGGTGAACATCGGCGAACTCGTCCTCGACGGCTTCCAGGTGGATCAGGACCGGGTTTCCGCCGAGTTCGAGCACGAACTGACCCGGCTGGTACGGGAACGCGGCGTGCCGCTGGCGGCGGACGGTGCGGTGACCGTGGACGCGCTGTCCGGCCTGCCGCCGCTGCCTGCCGGGCTGTCGGCGCGACGGCTCGGCCAGGAGCTGGCGCGCGCCGTGCACGCGGGGCTCTCCGGCCGCGGGGAGGTGACCCGGTGAGCGACAACTCCCAGACCCAGGACGCCCGTTCGGAGCAGGCCGCCGAACAGCGCCGCCGCAAGCGCAAGGAGCGCGCGGCCAAGGCCCGTACACCCGAGCCCAAGGACATCGTCAGCGGCGCCGGCCAGCCGCTCGACGCCGGCGTGCGACGGGAGCTGGAGGAACAGCTCGGGCACGATCTCGGCCGCGTACGGCTGCACACCGGGCGGGACGCCGGGCAGCTGACGGAGATGCTCGGCGCGGACGCCGTAGCGGTCGGCCAGGACATCTTCTTCCGCGAGGGTGCCTACACCCCCGGCACGGCGGAGGGGCGGCGGCTGCTGGCGCACGAGCTGCTGCACACCGTCCAGAGCCCTTATGGGGCGGGCCCGTTGGTGGCCGGCCGCGACCTCGGCGCCGTCAGTCTGCCGCAGGAGGCCGCCGAGCAGGAGGCGGAGTCGACGGCGCAGCGACTGATGCGCGAGGAGACCGCGGCCGAGGTCCCGCAGCCCGTGGACGTCGAGCAGGGCGAAGCCACCCCCGCCTGGATGCGCTACGCCACTGTCGACGCGGACCGCATGCGCGCGGAGAAGCTCGACCCTGCGGGGCTGGTAGAGCGCCTCGTCGGCAGCGTACTGCGCTCGCTGCGTGGCGATCCGGCGGACGTCTCCCACCGTGTCCGCATCGAACTGGCCCGTATGGCCCCCGAGTTGCAGGACTCGGTGCTGGACCGGCTCGAGGTGCGTCTGTCGTCGCCGGAGTACGGGCGCCTGCTGGACCTGGTCGACGAGGTCGAGCAGGAGACGCCGCTGCCGATGGACGGAACCCTCGCTCCGGAGGCGATCCCCGACACCATCGACGAGGTCGAGCAGGAGCGCGAGCGCAAGCGCGCCGACGTACAGGCCGCTGAGGAGAACAAGGAGAAGGCGAAGGACGAGCGCCGTAAACGCACGCAGCGCCGCAAGGCCGAGGCCCCCGAGCGGGAGAACACGCCCGACCGCAACGCTGGGGGCGGCAGCGGTAGGGCGGCCGGTCCGAAGGGCTCCAACGGCTCCGGCAAGGGCGTCGGCACGGAGTCCGGCGAGCAGGAATCCATCGACGGCCGCAGCGCCCGTGAACAGGACGGCAAGCAGCAGGAGAGCGAGCAGAACGCCGAAGAGGCGGACAAGCAGAAGCGGCAGGACCAGGACAAGGAGGAGCAGAAGAAGAAGGACGAGGAGAAGTCCCAGAAGGAAGCCGCCCGCGAGAAGGAGGAGCAGGAGAAAAAGGACGACCAGGAAGAGGAGGGGAAGGGAGAGAAGAAGGAGCAGGAGGAGTCCGGGGAGAAGGACGAGCAGGAGCAGAACAAGGAGGACGAGAAGGACTCCGGCAGCCGGGAGGAGGAGCGCGAAGCCGGGAAGAAGGAGGCCGAGTCCACCGCCGAACGGGAGCGGGAAGGCGAGGGCGACAAGGCCGACGAGGAGAACCGGAAGCAGAGCGCGAAGACCTCCGGCGGCATCGACCGCAGTGACGCGGAACCGGGCGAGAGGGACCGCCAGGGCGGTCACGGTAAGGACGACGAACGCGCCGCCGAGGAGGAGGACTCCGAGGACGACGAACCGCTCGGTCTGGAAGAGGATGGCGCGGACGAGGCTGTCGGCCTGAACGACGACGCCAAGGATGCCGGGGACGAGGACGACGAGCAGAGCGCCTGGGACACCGAGATCAAGCCCCAGGACCATGTTCCCGAGGGCGACTTGGACGTCTCCGGCGTGCAGACCGCGGACCGGATGGCGCGGGGCATGTCGTCCGAGGGCAGCTCGGCCTCGACAGCGCGTGGCGTCCAGGACTCCGCCCGCGACGGAACGGACTCCGCCCAGCAGTCCGGCAACCGGGGCGGTACGGCCTCCGGGAAGCCGGCGGACGGCGACCGCAAGGAGCCTGGCGCGGCGCAGGGCGTCCAGGGCAAGCACGGCGTTCCGAGCGTGCAGAAGCCTCCGCCCACAAAGGCCGACGCGGTCGAGGACGCCCGTGCGGAGGAGGACGCCCAGGAGGGCGCGAACGGCCCGGCGGAGCGGAACGAGGCCGGCGCCCAGGCCGACAAGGACTTGCAGTCCGGCAAGACCGCCGAACAGGAGGTCGGCCCCGACCCCGAGGCGGGCGCGGACAGGGACGGCGACGAGAACGGCAACCCGGACGGGCAGAACGCCGAGGAGGGCCCGGACGGCGAGTCCGGCGGCCCTGGCGACGCGGAGACGAAGCAGGAACGCGCCGAGGACCGCGCTCGGGACTCCGAGAACCGTCGCGCCGAGGAGAACTCCGGCGAGGAGTCCGGCGAGAGGAGCGAGGGCGGGAACACCAAGGACGGCTCCTCCGAGAGGCTCGCCAAGGCCGACGAGGACAAACGCGGCCAGGCCACCGGGTCCGGCGGCTCCGGCAAGGGCTCGGGTGAGAAGCAGGACGGCGCGAAGAGCGGCCCGCAGGAGGGTACGGCCACGGAGGGCACGAAGGACTCCGATTCCTCCGGGGAGAAGTCCGGCGACAAGGGCTCGGGCAAGGACCAGCAGTCGGGCTCCGAGGAGAAGAGCACCAAGGAGTCCGGAGAGAAGGGCCCCGGGAGCACGGGCTCCGCGAGCAAGGAGCCGGATTCCTCGGACGGTTCGTCCTCCGGGGAGAAGCAGGCGGAGACGTCGGGGGAGAAGGCGGAGGACGACGGGGCCACGAAGGAGGCCTCGGCGGGCAAGGGGCAGGCCACCGAGGAGGACAAGGCCGCGGGGGAGGAGTCCGCCTCCGCGGAGGCGGCCCCGAAGGTGTCCGAAGGCGCCGGCGCAGGCTCAGGTGCAGGCGGTGGCTCGCAGGGAGACGGCGGCATCCCGGCCGTCTCGCAGGCCGCCGGCAAGTCGTCCGCACCGAAGGAGACTGCAGCCCCCAAGGCGGACGCGCCGGCCAAGCAGGAGAAGCCGAAACCGGAGGCCAAGAAGGCCGCCAAGGCGGCGAGGGCGGCACAGCCCGCCCCGAAGCAGCCCGCTGCCGCCAAGTCCGCGCCGCCGAAGCCCTCCGCACCCAAGGCCGATGCGTCCAAGTCGGCGTCGGCGAAGGCAGCCAAGGGCGGCGGACCGGCGCCGAAGGCCCCCAAGGGCGGAGGCGGAGGCGGCCCCGCCCCGCTGAAGGGCAAGAAGGACGGCCCGGCACCCAACGTCTCCAACTCCACACCCGAGGCCGGTCTCGCGGCCGCCGGGAAGCTGAAGCCGCATCAGGCGCTGCAGACCATCCAGGGCGTCGACGGTGCCGTCAACAAGTCCGTCGGCAAGGAAAGGGCGGGGCTGGAGAAGGCCCCGCCGAAGATGGAACGCCCCTCCGGCTCGCCCAAGACTCTCCGCGGCGGCCCGAAGCCGGCCGCTCCCGGTCAGTACACCAACCAGAAGGTGGCCAAGACCGACGCGGCGAAGGGCAAGACCCCGGAGATCAACGGGGAGCAGAGGCCGAAGGGCGAGCTGCCCGAGTCCCAGGCGGAGGAGCCGAGTTGGTGGGACATCGGCGGCACCCTCATCAAGGAGATCATCAAGCGGATCCTGCCCGGCAAGGTCGCCGACTCCATCGACTCCATGAAGACCACCGACGACGGCCTGCAGGGCGCGCGCGTCGGTGACGCGCCGAGGCTGCCGACGGACGCCGACGCCGACCCGGAACGCACCGACAAGCAGCAGAAGAAGCTCGACGAGAAGAGCCAGGAACTGCAGAAGGCCGGCCGGGAAGACGCCGCCCGGCCGATGGGCGAGGACCAGATCTACCCGGACGTTCCGAAGGAGACCCTCGAGGCCAAGGTCGACGGCGGCAAGGGCGGCGACAAGGGTGCCAGGGGCGGCGGCCCGCGCGGCGGGAAGGCCCCGGGCGCCGGCGGACCCGTGACCGTCGAAGCCGTCTCCGCCGTGGCCGAACACGACCGCGGGCCGCAGATCAAGCGGGGCTTCTCGCAAGGCCAGAAGCAGATGTCCAAGGAGCGGGCCGACAAGGAGAAGAAGGCTCAGCAGGACAAGCAGCGGCACGAGAAGAACGTCCGGCAGGAGGTCTCCTCCAGCGGCAGGACGCAGGAGGACGCGCGGAACAAGGGCCGTTCCGACGTGGCCGGCGCCCGTGACAAGTGGCGCAAGGAGCAGGACGACAAGACCGCCGACATCGAGGGCAAAAAAGGCCAGAAGTACGACAAGGCCCGCAAGGACATCAAGGAGAAGAAGGAGGACACCGACAAGAAGGTCGACAAGCGCACCGAGGACGACAACAAGGAGATCGACAAGAAGCGCGAGGGTGCCGAGAAAGACGCCGAGAACAAGCGGAACGACGACAAGGAGAAGTCGGGCAACTGGATCAGCCAGGGCATCGACTGGGTCAAGGAGCAGTTCAACAAGCTCAAGAACGCCATCAAGGGCATCTTCGAAAAGGCCCGCAACCTCGTCACCGGCATCATCGACGAGTTCAAAAAGCAGGTCTTCGACCTCATCGACAAGGCCCGCGACTGGGTCGTCAAACAGATCAATGACTTCGCCGACGCCCTCATCGCCCTCGGGGACGAACTCCTCAAGGACTACCCGGCGATGCGCGACAAGTGGCGCAACACGATCGACGGCGCCCGCGACGCCGCGGTCAAGAAGGTCAACGAGGCCGCGGACGCACTGAAGAAGGGCATCGGCAAACTCCTCGACGGCCTCGCCAAGGTCCTGCTCGCCGGCCTGGACCTGCTGGAGAAGGGCCTGCTCGCCGCGGTCTCCGTCGCGGAGACCGTCGTCACCAAGGCGATGGAGTACGGCGGCGCCCTGCTGAAGGGCCTCGGCGAGTGGGCGCAGATCGCGAGCGACATCGTCACCGACCCGGGCGGCTGGATCAGCAACGCCAAGGCGTCCGCGGAGAGCGGCGCCCGCAACCACCTCTTCAACGAGGTGAAGGCCGCGGTGAAGGAGTGGTTCAACCAGAAGGTCCAGGAGATCATCGGCATCCCCCTGGAGACCTTCAACACCCTCATCAAGGGCGGGGTGAGCAAGGAAGAGATGGCCAAGATGGCCTGGGACGCCGCCGTCCCCCAACTCCCCCTCATCATCGGCGAGCTGATCGTCACCAAGGTCGTCGCCAAGCTCATTCCGGGCGCCGGCTGGGTCATGGCCGTCATCGACGCGCTGAAGACCGCCTACGGAGCGCTGAGCGAGATCCTCCGTGCCTTCGGCACGTTCATGGAGTACCTGAAGGCCGTGAAGGCCGGCGGCGCGAAGGCCGCGATCATGTTCGCCAAGGCCGTCGCCGCCGGCGTCGTCGCCCTGCTGGAGCTGATCTACGAGGCCCTGATCAGCGGCGTCGGTAAGTACATGGGCAAGGTCAGCAAGTCGCTGAGCGGCATGGCGAAGAACATGCGGAAGAAAAAGCCCGCACCACGCGCCAACAAGCCCCGCTCGCCGCGCAAGAAGCCGGCGCCGCCCAGGAAGTCCGACCGCCCGGAGAAGGAGGCGCGCCCCGAGAAGCGGCCGTCTCCGGAGAAGAAGCCTCGCCAGCAGGAACAGCGCGACCGGGCGAAACAGGAGGAGAGGAAGGACCGCAGGGAGGAGCGCCGCGAGGAGGGCAAGGACGTCAACCTCGCCCGCCGCCGCGTGCGCGACGCCAACCGCAAGCTCCGCGCCCGCGACGCCGACGGCCGCCGCGACCGCGACGACACCCCGCGCCGCGGCGTCGCCCGCGACA
>NZ_VCHX02000270.1 GCF_005768555.2 Streptomyces sporangiiformans | reverse complement strand
CACCCCGTCGGCACCGACCACTCCAGAGACCGACTCAAACTGAAATCAGACGAAGGCCCGCAGAGCACCCACTCAGGCGTCCAGGAAATCCCCCACATTGGGCGCCACATACCCGACGCTGCGCCCCTCGCTGTCGAGCAGTCGGCCCATCTGATTCACGGTGTGCAGGCAGGCGGCCCGGTCCACGATGGAGAGATTTCGACAGCGCTCTGTGATCGTCGCCTCCAGTTGCGGCAGATTCCCGAGCGATCGTAGCCAGACCATCAGCAGGAGGTTCCGCTCTCCCGTAAGGGCGCAGCACAGGCGTACGTCAGGGAGCGCCGTAAGCGAGCGTGCCGTGGACTCCATGTGCTGCGGTGCCACGCTCGCCCACAGTACGGCCGAGTGCGGCCAGCCCGACAGGGACTGCGCCATCTCGCAGCGCAGCCGGAGCAACCGGCCGGTCAGCAGGCGCTTGACGCGGCGGCGCGCGGTGGGCTCGCTGATCCCGGCGCGGTCGGCGATCGCGGTGTAGGACATGCGGCCGTCCTCGTGCAGCAGCCGGAACAGCTTGCGGTCCACAGCGTCCATCCGGGCACCTCCCACCGTGGTGGACGGTGTACTGGCCAGTCCCAATGCGCGTCGCTGTGACAGTTCGAGGCTGCGCAGACGCCATCGGCTCGGCTCGCCGTAGCCCATGGTCCGTACCTCCGCCCGGTACGCCCGGACACCGGACAGCTGCCCTAGCGTGCCGCGCAGGTACGCCGACACCTCCGCGGATGTGCGCAACGTCGCCACGACCAGCAGCCCGTACATGCCTGTGAGGTGGTGGACGTAGCGCACGTGGGGCTCGGCACTCAACGCGGTGGCAATGTCGTCCAGCCGGCCGGGAACGCAATCGATCTCGATGTACACCATGCAGAACTCGCTGTGCAGGGCAGTGCCGGCCACACAGGTGACCCACGCCAGTCCCGCCTCGGCCAGCCGCTCCCAGCGGCGTGCCACAGTCACCGGATCGAGCGCGAGCGCCCCGGCCATCTGAGCCCAGGAGGCGCGCGGCGAGAGCTGGAGCGCATGGATCAGCTCCAGGTCTTTCTCATCGACGGAATCGTGCGGCATGCCTCTTCCTATCACCGTGTACGAGCTGCGTATAGGCGCCCATTCGCCTGTCGTGACGGAATGCTGCGTATCGGGAGTCGTTCCACGAAGCCTGCCGATTCTGGTAGCCCAAACACTCTGGGGGCACCGAGGAGGTCCGAGATCGTGAGGATCGCACAAGTCGATCAAGACACTGACGGCCGTCGGCAGCAGCGTGACCGAGCTGTCCGCGAGGCGGTGCGGTCCGGTCTGATCGGCCCCGCCCATGTGGCGGCGGGATTCTTGGACGCCGACGGGATCCAGGAGTCCGTGCGCGACCTCCAACGAGCCTTTGGCGACGCGCCAGTGCTGCACACGTTCGCCGCCAAGGCAGCGCCTTTGGTCCCCGTGCTGCGCCTGCTCGCCCGGTCCGGCATGGGGTGCGAGGTCGCCAGCCCGGGCGAACTCGCCCAGGCCGTCGCTGCCGACTTCCCACCGGAACGCATCGTGCTGGACTCACCCGCGAAGACCCGTGCCGAGCTGGCCGACGCGCTCGCCTTGGGAGTGGCGGTGAACGCCGACAACTTTCCCGAGTTGGACCGCATCGGCGAACTACTCGCTGTGAGCGAGAGCACCTCGGTGCTCGGGCTGCGGATCAACCCACAGGTCGGCGCCGGAGCCATCGACGCGATGAGCACCGCCTCGCTCAGCTCGAAGTTCGGCGTGCCACTGCGAGATGCCGGAGCACGGAAGCGCATCCTCAAGGCTTTCGCCGAGCGTCCCTGGCTCACTCGGCTGCACGTGCACGTCGGTTCGCAAGGCTGCTCCCTGGAGCTCATCGGCCGGGGAGTGCGCGCCGCGTACGAACTCGCCGAGGAGATCAACGCGATGGCGGGCCGGCAGCAGGTGACCAGTCTGGATATCGGCGGCGGCCTGCCGGTCAACTTTGACGACGACGAGATCCGCCCGACCTACGCGGACTACGTTCGGCAGCTGCGCGCCTCCGTTCCCGAACTCCTGGGCGGGCGCTACGACCTGGTAACCGAGTTCGGTCGTTCACTGGTCGCCAAGAACGGCTTCACGGCCGCGGTCGTGGAGTACACCAAAGACGCCGGCGGCCGCCGCATCGCGTTGACACACGCGGGCGCGCACATCGCCACCCGCACCGTCTTCATGCCGGAGGCGTGGCCGCTGCGGATCGCGGTGTACGACTCCGACGGCAAGCCCAAGCTTGCTCCGGAGCGGGTCCAGGATGTCGCGGGCCCGTGCTGTTTCGCCGGGGATCTCGTAGCCCGCGGACGCAAGCTGCCCGAACTGGCACCTGGGGACGTCGTGGTGCTGCTGGACACCGGCGGTTACTACTTCTCCTCCCCCTGGTCGTACAACAGTCTCGCCCGGCCCGCCGTACACGGCTTCACCACACGCGAATCGGACATACGGTTCGCCGCGGTCCGCCCGGAACAGACCCTCGTCGAGATCCTGGCGGAAAGCGGCGTCGACCAGGCAGACGCACTCCTCTTCAGTGACGTGGACAGCACCCCGGCCCACGCGGGCACCCCGGCCCCCGCGCGATGTGTACAGACAGAAGCCCGATCGTGGCACTGACCGAGGTTGCGACGACACCCGCTCGCCGTTTGCCCGCGGCCGGGCAGGCGGCACCCTACGCCGTTGCCGTAGCGGGACTGATCGCCACACCGACACTCGGCTTTGTTGTCGGTACCCGAACCCAACTCCACTGCGAAGGAAGAAAGTTGAACGAATTCGATGTACTCGCCGTCGGCGGTACCGTCATCGACGGCACCGGCGGCCCGGTCCGACGGGCAGATGTCGGCATCCGAGGCGACCGCATCGTCTTCCTCGGACGGGCCACGCCTCACGCCACCGCACGGGAGGTACTCGACTGCACCGGCCACGTCGTCGCGCCCGGCCTTGTCGACCTGCACTCGCACGCCGACTACACCGTGTGCGACGCGCCCGGCGCCGAAGCGTGCATCAGGCAGGGCGTCACCACCATCGTCACGGGCAACTGCGGCGCTTCCCCCTTCCCCATAACCCCCGAGCGGCGACGTGCGTGGGAGACCACGCTCGCACGCGTAGACCTCAGCACCGCCGACATGCCCTGGGAGGACTTCGACGGATTCGCACGCGCGGTGGAGGAGGCCGAACCGTGCGTCAATCTCGCCGCCCTCGTCGGCCACGCGGCCCTCCGCGTGGCCGCTGTCGGCACCGAACGGCGCCCCGCAACAGCCGACGAGACCGCCCTCATGCGCAAGCTCCTCGCCAGGGCTGCCGAACAGGGGGTGTTCGGTCTCTCCACCGGACTCATCTATGCCCCGGGGTCGTTCGCCGACACCGACGAGGTCGTGGCGCTGGCCACCGAGGCCCGGCAGGCCGGACTGCTCTACAGCACCCATGTGCGCGACGAGGGCGACCATCTCGTCGAGGCCGTGACCGAAGCTCTGGAAACCGCCCGACGCAGCGGCGTGCGCCTTCAGATCTCGCACCTCAAGGCCATGGGTCCCGCCAACCACGGCAAGGTGCACGAGGCGCTGACCCTCATCGACTCCGCCGTCGCGGAAGGAGTGGACGTGGCGTGCGATGTCTACCCCTACGCCGCCTCCTCCACCCGGCTCACCTCGCGCCTTCCCGACTGGGCGCTGGACGGCGGTCTCGACGCGCTCCTCGCCCGACTGGAGAATCCGAAGACCCGCGAGGCGATCACTTCGGAACTCCGGGCGAAGACCGGACGCACCTTCCTGCCCGAATGCACCGTCATCGCTGCGATGCCGCCGGGCCGCTACTCCTCGTGGGTGGGAAGCACGGTCCAGGACATCGCCGCTGCCACTGGCCGCGATCCAGCCGAGGCATCCCTCGACGTACTGCGCGCGCACGAGGCCCAGGTCTGGATCGTCAACCATGCAATGTCCGAGGCGGATGTGGAAACCGTGCTGCGCCACCACGGCAGCGCAGTCGTCAGTGACGGCTGGATACTGGACACCGCCGCGGACGGCAACCCCCACCCCCGTCACTTCGGTGCGTTCGCCCGGGTCCTGTCCCGGT
This sequence comes from Streptomyces sporangiiformans, assembly GCF_005768555.2. Classification (GTDB taxonomy): domain Bacteria; phylum Actinomycetota; class Actinomycetes; order Streptomycetales; family Streptomycetaceae; genus Streptomyces; species Streptomyces sporangiiformans. The sequence continues at coordinate 4,846 of NZ_VCHX02000270.1, read as the reverse complement.
ACACCCGCGACGGCCAGGTCCTCACGCTCCAGGAGTCCGTCCGCAAGATGAGCGCGCTGCCCGCCGCTCGCCTCGGCCTCACCGACCGAGGCATCCTGAGCGAAGGAATGGTCGCCGACATCGCCGTTTTCGATCCCGAGACGGTCAGCGACACCGCCACCTTTGACGCACCGCTGTCTTATGCCGTGGGCACTCGTCACGTCCTCGTCAACGGCCGCCCCGTACTGCGTGATGGCGACTTCACGACACACCGCCCTGGCACGGTGCTCCGCAAGACGGCCGTGCGCTCCCTCTCCCACCACACAAGGAGGTCCCCGTGAGTTCCACCCTCGTCCAGTCACAGCCGACTGAGCCCCAGTCGAGAGCCTTGCACACCGCGTTCCGGGAACTTCGTGACCTTTCCGCCGCCGGCCACCATCCTCATCGTCGGCTTCGGTATCGCCGTCAGCGAGGCGAGCCGGCTGTTCCCCGCGCCGCTGTGCCGCACATACCCGACCTTCGCGCTGTCGATGACGGTGATGGGACGGTCCGCTCGGAGTTCCACGCCTCCGATTCTTCCTTCGCGCCTGGTCAGGAGTCGTGATGACCCTCTCGTCCCCTGTCTCTTTGGCTTCGAATGCTCTGGCCGACACGTTCTTCGACTGGGGCGTGATCGCCGAGACGTTTCCGCGGTTGATCTCCGAGGGCCTGCTGAACACGTTGACGATCGCCGCAGGGGCCATCGTGCTCGGTGTGGTCATCGCTCTGGCGGCCGCGATGCTGCTGCTGTCGAACCGATGGTGGGTGAGGCTGCCCGCCCGGCTCTACGTCGACGTCTTCCGCGGCCTTCCGGTGATCATCACGGTGATGCTGGTCGGTGTGGGCCTGCCCGCCGCCGGGATCCGCCCCTTCGGCACCGACCCCCTCGGCTACGCGGTCCTGGCGATCGGCATCATCTCCGGCGCGTACACCGCGGAGATCTTCCGCTCCGGCATCCAGAGCGTCGATCCCGGCCAGTTGCAGGCCGCCCGCAGCCTGGGTCTGAGCTATCTCAAGGCGATGCGCCTGGTCGTGGTGCCGCAGGGCATCCGCCGCGTGCTGCCCGCCATGACCGGCCAGTTCGTCAAGGACATCAAGGAAAGCTCGCTCGTCTACCTCCTCGGCCTAGCCGTCGGACAGCGCGAGCTCTACTTCATCGCCCAGGAGGAGGTCGCCCGTACCTACAACTCCTCACCCCTGATCGCCGCGGGCATCTGCTACCTCGCGCTGACCATCCCCATGACCTACTTCGTGAACTACCTGGACAGACGGCTGCGCGAAGGCCCCCGCCCCGACAAGACACCGGCCTCGGCCGATCCGGACCTGCCCACCACCCCGCTCCAGCCTGCCGGAGGAGAAGCCCGATGACCCCCGCCACCGCCGGTCCGAACCCAGTCGCCCCCCTGCCCGAAGCCAAGACCGAAGCCGCGCCCCGGACACCGGACGACCTCGCCGCCCTGCAGGTCAAAGGGCTCAGCAAGAGCTACGGCTCCAACACCGTGGTACGCGAGGTCACCCTCGATGTGCAGCGCGGAGAGACCCTCTGTGTGATCGGCCCGTCCGGCTCGGGCAAGTCCACCCTGCTGAAGTGCCTGAACCTGCTGGAGATCCCCGACTGTGGTGAGATCTGGCTCGGCGAGACCTGTCTGACCGCGCCGGACGCCGACGTCGACGCCGCCCGCTCCCGCGTCGGCATGGTCTTCCAGCACTTCAACCTCTTCCCGCACATGAGCGTCGAGCGCAACGTCAGCCTCGCCCTGACCTCGGTCAAGGGCATGGGCCGCGAACAGGCACGCGCCACCGCACGACGCCGCCTCGAGGAGGTCGGCCTCGCCGCCTTTGCCGAGCAGCGGCCCAGCCGGCTGTCCGGCGGGCAGCAGCAGCGCGTGGCCATCGCCCGCGCTCTGGCCATGGAGCCGGAGGTGATGCTCTTCGACGAGGCCACCTCCGCGCTCGACCCCGAACTGGTCAAGGACGTACTCGCCGTGATGCGGGATCTCGCATCGGGCGGCATGACCATGGCCGTCGTCACCCACGAAATGGGCTTCGCCCGGGAGGCCGCCGACCGCGTCGCCTTCATGTGCGACGGCCGCCTCGCCGAGATCGGCACCCCCGACCGGATCTTCGAAAGCGCCGAACACCCCCGGCTGCGCCAGTTCCTCTCCCAAATCCTCTGAACCGCCCTCCCAGCACAGAAAGTCCCAGCCATGCACATTTCCCGTAGAACACTGCTCGTCGGCGCCGTCACCACCGCGCTGCTGCTCCCCCTCACCGCCTGCGGCGGCAACAGCAATGCAGCGGACTCCGGAACAGCCAAGTACAAGGACCTGGTCAACCCCGGTGTGATCACCGCGAGCACTGTGTCCGAGCAGCCGCCCTTCGCGGTCACCGACGAGTCGGGCAAGCCCAGCGGATTCGCTATCGATCTGATGAACGAGGCAGCCAAGCGCCTCGGCGTGAAGGTCCAGTACAAGGCCACGAGCCTGCAGGGCGCGCTCACCGGCCTGACCGCCAACCAGTACGACATCGGGGTCGGCGGGTTCATCGCCGCCCCCGAGCGCAGGAAGCAGGTCGACTTCACCACCCCGTACTACTGGGGCTTCACCAAAATCCTGACCCGGAAGGGCGACAAGCAGACCAAGCTGTCGGACTTCGACGGCAAGCGGGTCGGGGTCGTCAGCGGCTCAGTGCAGGAGGACTATATGGACAAGCGCATGCCGGACGTGCGTAAGGTGAAGTTCAAGGACCACACAGCGCTCGTCACCCAGCTGCTCTCCAAAAGCATCGACGCTGCCATTCTCGGTGGTGGCGTCGCGGACACATACGCCGCGAAGTCGCCGGTACGCATCGCCGTCACACGGGAAGCCCCCCAGGGCACCGCCTTCCCCATGCGCAAGGACGGTGACCCGAAGCTGCTCAAGGACATCGACACCCAGATCAACGCGATGATCGACGACGGAACCTACATCAAGCTCTACAAGAAGTACTTCCAGGACCCGGTCAGCGCCGACCTGATCAAGGAACGACCCAAGCTCGCGAAGCAGGTCGAGAACACCAGCCTGGCCCCTTCCGAGAAGTGACACGGCCGTGGGGGCGCCTCTCAGAGGCAGCGCCCCCACCGACCGATTCTCATCACTTCTGCCTGGACAACCGTTTCGGCCAGGAACTCTTCCGCCGGCCGTTAGTAGGAGCCCGGCTCAGAGGAAGTCCGCGGGGCACCTTCAACGCGGTCACCCTCCTTCGCGAGTGGGACGGTCTGAGCTGCTCCTCGGCCCTGGACGCCTCGATTCGCCCATCACGCGCAAGGCCGAACAGTTCCAGTCCGCCCCAGGGCTCCGGGAGTGTAAATCTAACGGCGGATCCGATGATCAAGGAGACGCCTGATGAGCGAGACCATCGTCGAGAACGAGTCCGGCCAGGAGCCGGTCGTCGAGTCGGCCGCGGAGCCGGTGTCGGACGACCAGTTGATCGGGATGCTGATCGAGCGGGCCCGGTCCGAGGGCCTGCAACTGTCCGGTGAGGGCGGGCTGTTGCAGCAGCTGACCAAGCGGGTCCTGGAAGGCGCCCTGGAGGGCGAGATCACCGATCACCTCGGCTATGACAAGCACGACTCCGAGGGCCGTAACAGCGGCAACAGCCGCAACGGCACGCGGGCGAAGACCGTGCTCACGGACGTGGGGCCGGTCGAGGTGAAGGTGCCGCGCGACGTGGCCGGCACGTTCGAGCCGCAGATCGTCAAGAAGCGTCAGCGGCGGCTGACGGGCGTGGACGAGATGGTGCTGTCGCTGTCCGCGAAGGGGCTGACGCACGGCGAGATCTCCGCGCACCTGGCCGAGGTCTACGGCGCCGAGGTGTCCAAGCAGACGATCTCCACGATCACGGACAAGGTCATGGACGGCATGGCCGAGTGGCAGAACCGGCCGCTCGACCGCTTCTACCCAGTGCTGTTCGTGGACGCCATCAACGTCAAGATCCGTGACGACCAGGTCGCGAACCGTCCGATCTACGTCGTGATGGCCGTGACCGCCGAGGGCCACCGCGACATCCTCGGGATCTGGGCCGGCGACGGCGGCGAGGGCGCGAAGTACTGGCTCCACGTGTTCACCGAGCTGAAGAACCGTGGCCTGGACGACGTGCTGATGCTGGTCTGCGACGGGCTGAAGGGCCTGCCGGAGGCGGTGGAGACCGTCTGGCCCCGAACGATCGTACAGACGTGCGTCGTTCACCTACTGCGGAACAGCTTCCGTTACGCGGCCCGCCAGGACTGGGACAAGATCGCCAAGGCGCTTCGGCCCGTCTACACCGCCCCGAGCCAGGAGGCGGCCGAGGAGCGGTTCCTGGAGTTCCAGGAAGCCTGGGCCGAGTTCGTACCCTTCCTCCGCTTCGACGTCGAGATCCGCAAGGTCGTCTGCAGCACGAACGCGATCGAGAGCGTGAACGCCCGGATACGCAAGGCCGTGCGGGCCCGGGGGCACTTCCCCAACGAGGCCGCTGCCATGAAGTGCGTCTACATGGCGCTGATGTCCCTCGACCCGACGGGCAAGGGCCGCAAGCGGTGGACCCAGCGGTGGAAGGCGCCGCTGAACGCCTTCCAGATCGAGTTCGAAGGCCGACTCACCCCGACCACCAACTGAACACCACAACAACCAAGATCAGCCGTTAAGTTGACACACCCAGGGCTCCCGGTGAACGCGGCCCAGCCAGGGGGTGTCGGGCACGGGCGAGACGATATTGAGCGCCTGGGGTGGACGCCTGAGTGGGTGCTCTGCGGGCCTTCGTCTGATTTCAGTTTGAGTCGGTCTCTGGAGTGGTCGGTGCCGACGGGGTG
>NZ_VCHX02000271.1 GCF_005768555.2 Streptomyces sporangiiformans | reverse complement strand
GCCTGTCCGCCCTTTTGAGGGCGGACAGGCCGGGGGTGGGGTGAAAAAATCGCCACGAAGCGGCGGCCAAAACCCGCTGAGTCAAAGCGACAGCGTCTGGCGGAGGATGCGCGATTCGAACGCGCGCGGGGTGGCCCCCCGACCACGGCTTAGCAAGCCGGTGCCTTACCGCTCGGCCAATCCTCCGGGAAGACGGCCCGCGCGAGATGCGCGCTCGAAGCGGCCGTCCCGGGCAGTCCCCGTGCGGGGCGGACTCGACGGAGCGGTAGCTACTCCGGAGGCCGCTGCGGGCTGCCCTGTCGGGAACTCGACGAACTGCTACTGATGGGCATCGTCGCGCTCCTCTCCCAGCATGCGGCGCCGGCGGACCCGGCGACTCGGACGTCACCACTCTGCCCGTGCGCAGGGTCGGACGCCACCGAATAAACGGGGCGTCCGGGCAACAATGCGCCGGGAAACGGGGCGCGCCGGGGGACGGCTACCGGCGGCGCCACCTGCGACGGCGTGCCTTGCTGAAGAACCATCCCGCGGGAGGTTCGTCGGACCGCCAGGGCTGCGGTTCGGGACCTTCGTCGCGCCAGCGGGCCGCCAGCATGCGGGCACGCGCCGACGGTTCGGCCGTCTCGGCGGACCGTATGAAGTCCTCGTCCAGGACGAGGTCGTCCCAGATGCCCTCGGACTCGCCATGATCGTCGCGCGGTGCCTGCCCTGCCATCCCCGTCCTCCTCGCTGTGCATCCCCTTGAGCAAGTGTGCCGTTACGCGTGTGAAGCCGGCATCAAGGAGCCGTCACTCCTCCCCGGCCAGTGTCAGCGTGCGCAGCTTCTGCCCCGCGAACCACGTCGCGGCCACGGTCACCGCGACCAGCAGCACCGTCGCCGTGGTCAGCCCGACGTCGGAGGTGACAAGGTCCCCGCCCGTGACCTTGTGGGCCACGGCGAGCGACCACTGCTGGACGCTGAGCGTGCGCGCGCCGGACACGAGCGACCCGAAGAGGGCCTCCCAGACGAGGGCGTAGACGAGCCCGAAGACCACCGCGTGCCGCGTGACCGTGCCGAGCAGCAGGAAGAGGGCGGCGTACGCGATGGAGGCGACCAGCGCGGCCACGGTGTACGCGACGGCGATCTGCTGCCCGTTGCCGTTGAGGATCAGCCCCGCGAGGAACGTCGGGATCGCCGAGAACGCCATGGTCACCGCGATGGCGACGATCAGCTTGGTGAAGATGATCGTGGGGCGCTTGATCGGCTTGGCGAGGAGGTACACCACCGAGCCGTCGTCGATCTCGGGCCCGATCGCGCCCGTCCCTGCGATGACGCCGATGATGGGCACCATGGTGGCGAGCGCGAACCCGCCGAGGACGTCGGAGGCCACCTGGTCGTCGGTGCCGGCGAAGACGCGTACCGCGATCGAGATCATGATCAGCAGGACGGGCAGCGCGCCCAGGATGAGAGCCCGGCGGCGGCCGAGCAGGCCACGGTAGGTGAGCCGGGCGACTGTGGGGTCGTACATATTCGGCCTCCTACGCCGCGACGAGATACGAGAAGACGGATTCGAGGGACTCGTCGGACGGCGAGACCGTGAGCAGCCGGATGCCGTTGTCCCGGGCCACCCGCGGCAGCAGCGTCGTGAACCGCCCGAAGTCGACCGCCTGGATGCGCAACGCGCCCTCCTGGAGGTCCACTTCGATGCCGGCGGTCGACGGATCGGCGATGAGCGCGGCCGCGAGCGCGCGGTCGTCGCTGGAGCGCACGAGGTAGCGGTGCGGGCGGTCGGTCATCAGGCGGCGGATGCGCCGGAAGTCGCCGCTGGCGGCGTGCCGTCCGGCGACGATCACCTCGATGTGCGAGGCGAGTTGCTCGACCTCTTCGAGGATGTGGGACGAGAACAGCACCGTGCGGCCCTCGTCGCCCATGCGCCGGAGCAGGTTCATGAGCTGCATGCGCTGACGCGGGTCCATGCCGTTGAAGGGCTCGTCGAGCAGCAGCACGGACGGGTCGTGGACGAGTGCGGAGGCCATCTTCACGCGCTGCCGCATGCCCTTGGAGTACGTCTGGATCTTCCTCTCCTGCGCGTACTCCATCTCGACCGTGGCGAGGGCCTTCTGGGCGGCCTTCTTGCCGAGACCGTGCAGCTCGGCGTTGGCGACGACGAATTCATGGCCTGTGAGGAAGTCGTACATCGCCTCCCGCTCGGGGACGATGCCGATCTGCCGGTAGATCTGTTCGTTGCGCCAGACCGGCTGTCCGTCGAGCGTGACGGAGCCCGTGGAGGAGGCCAGGAAGCCGCCCATCATGTTGATGAGGGTGGACTTTCCGGCGCCGTTCGGGCCGAGCAGGCCGGTGACGCCGGGGCCGATCGTCATGGTGATGTCGTTGACGGCGACCACGTTGCCGAACCAGCGTGAGACATGGTCGATGTTGAGCGTGGTCACAGTCCGACCTTTCGGTAGCGGCGCATCAGGAGGCCGTAGCATCCGGCGATGAGGCCCAGGACGACGAGGAGGTAGACGACGCCCTCGCCGTTCGAGGGGCCCGCGCCTCCGGGGAAGGAGGACGAGGCTCCGAGGAAGGCGGTCTGCACTCCGTCGATGAGCGTGATGGGCGAGAAGAGGCCGAGCCAGGCGACCGCACCGGTGCTGGACTGGTCGAACGCGATGGCCTGGACGGTGGACACCGCCCCGTAGGAGATGGTCAGCGAGGCGATGACGGCCGCGATGCCGAAGCCGCGGCGCGGGGTGACCGCCGAGATGACCAGGCCGATGCCGGCGAAGAGCAGAGAAAGCAGTGCCACGGAGACGAGCCCTTGTGCGAATCCCTTGGTCTGGTCCGCGAAGTCGAGTTTGGCCAGCAACGCGCCCACATAGAGCACGAGCAGCGGTGCGGCCGTGAGGATGAACAGCGCCGAGGCCAGCGCCGCGTATTTGGCGCGGACGTAGTCGACGGTCTCGATGGGGCGCGAGAAGTACAGCGGAACGGTCTTGAAGCGCAGGTCGCGCGAGACGGACTGCGGCGCCTGCGAGGCCACGTACAGGCCGATGACCGCCTGCAGGAAGATCGCGTAACGGGTGTAGTCCGTCGGCAGGTCGTTCGCCTGGGTGGCGACCGCGACGGCCACCATGATGGCCGCGGGCACGCACATCACCACGAAGAGCAGCATCGGCAGGACCTTGGACTTGGCCGAGCGGCCCAGACCGTACGCGCCGCGCAGGGACTGCGAGTAGAGCGAGCGGCGGGCGTACGCGCGTCCCAGGCGCGCGCCGTCGTAGTTGCGGTAGCCGATGTTGTGGATACGGGTCTGCTCGCCGGCCCGGGCCGGGGTCTGCTCAACCGCCATGGCCGACCGCCTCCTTCCGCTGGTCGTCCCGCGCTTCGTCGGTGTCGTTGAAGACCTCCGAGATGTGATGCCTGCGCTGTTCCATGCGGACCAGGCCCAGGCCGAGATCGGCGACGACGTCGCGTACGAGGTCGTACGTCTGCTCGCCCTCCGCCGTGAGCAGCAGGATGTGGCCCGCGCCCGGCAGTCCGCTGCCGTCGTGCGTGTCGATCCCGCGCGCGAGCAGCACCTCGCGCACCGCGCGGGTGCCGTCCGGGTGTTCGTCGCTGTCGGTGACCTCGATGGCGAGGGTCGTCGTGGTCTGGGTGAAGTCCGTGGTGGAGCTGGACCGCAGGAGCTTGCCGCCGTCGATGACGACGATGTGGTCGGAGGTGCGCTCCAACTCGCCCAGCAGGTGCGAGGTCACCAGGACAGAGATGCCGAAGTCGGTGTGGATGCGGCGGATCAGGCCCAGCATCTCGTCGCGGCCGACCGGGTCGAGGCCGTTGGTCGGCTCGTCGAGGAAGACCAGCTGGGGGTCGTGGACGAGGGCCTGCGCGAGCTTCACGCGCTGCTTCATACCGGTCGAGTAGCCGCCGATCGGGCGGTAGCGCTCCTCGTACAGGCCGACGTGGCGCAGCGTGTCGGCGGTGCGCTCGCGCGCCGCTGTCGGGGGCAGGCCGGACATGCGCGCCATGTGGACGACGAACTCGGTGGCCGAGACGTCGGGCGGCAGACAGTCGTGCTCGGGCATGTAACCGACCCGCTCGCGGATGGCGCCGCCCTTGGTGGCGACGTCGAGGCCGAGCACTTCCGCGCGGCCCTCGGTGGCGGGGGACAGACCCAGCAGGATCTTGATCAGTGTGGACTTGCCGGCTCCGTTGGCCCCGACGAGTCCCGTCACACCGGGCCCGACATCCACGGAGAGCCGGTCAAGCGCGGTCACCCTGGGGAACCGCTTGCTCAGGCTTTCGGTCGCGATCACAGTCACGCTTCGAAGGTAGTGGCGCAGGCCACAGCGGGCGTCAGCCCAGGGAGCTGTATCGGTATCACTCTCCAGTCGTACGAGCCCGTAAGGGTCCACCTGAAGTCGAACAACCGGCGGTCTCCACATCGGACCGGTTGTCCACAGGCCTCACACGGCCCTATTGACGCGGCCGCTGCCCCATTGTCACCTTCGTCAGTGTCAAGTTACGAACGCGTACCGCAATCAGCGTGGAAACGGGACGGTGGCATGACCTCAGCTTCACTCAAGTACGCGCGCGAGCGCCGGTTACGCACGGGCGGCATCGAGCTGTGCGTCGCCGAGCTGGGAGACGAGACGCAGCCCACGGTGATGCTCCTGCACGGCTATCCGGACTCCAAGGAGGTCTGGTCGGAGGTCGCGAGGCGCCTCGCAGAGCGCTTCCATGTGGTGCTGTACGACGTGCGGGGGCACGGCAGGTCGACGGCCCCGCGGCCGCTGCGCGGCGGTTTCACGCTGGAGAAGCTGACGGACGACTTCCTCGCCGTCGCGGACGCGGTCAGTCCGGACCGGCCGGTGCACCTGGTGGGGCACGACTGGGGCTCGGTGCAGGCCTGGGAGTTCGTCACGGTCAGGCGCACCGAGGGGCGGATCGCCTCCTTCACGTCGATGTCGGGCCCGTCCCTCGACCACTTCGGGCACTGGATCAAGACGCGCATGACCCGTCCGACCCCCCGCAGGGTCGGTCAGCTCCTCGGCCAGGGCGCCAAGTCCTGGTACGTGTACCTGCTGCACGCGCCCGCCCTGGCCGAGCTGGCCTGGCGCGGCCCGCTCGGCAAGCACTGGCCGAAGATCCTGCGACGGGCCGAGAAGCTGCCCGCGGACGGCTACCCCACGCCGTCGCAGCCCTCGGACGCGGCACACGGGGCTTGGCTGTACCGGGACAACGTACGGGCGCGCCTGCGCAGTCCGCGCGTCGACGCGTACGCACACGCGCCCGTGCAGCTCATCACGCCCCTGGACGATGCCTTCCTGTCGGAGCGGCTCTACGACGAGCTGGAGCGGTGGGCCCCGCAGTCGGTGCGCCGCACGCTCCCGGCAAAGCACTGGATCCCCCGTACCCGGCCGGATCAACTGGCCTCCTGGATCACCGAGTTCGTGACGTCCACCGAGGGCGGACGGCCCGTCCCGGTGGCGACCGGCACCCACGCGGACCGCTTCGGCGGACAGCTCGTGCTGGTCACCGGCGCGGGCAGCGGCATCGGGCGGGCCACGGCCCTGGCGTTCGCCGAGGCCGGCGCGCGCGTGGTGGCCGTCGACCGGGACACGCAGAGCGCGGTCCGCACCGCGGAGCGGTCCCGTCTGCTGGGCGCCCCCGAGGCGTGGGCCGAGACGGTCGACGTCGGTGACGGGCAGGCCATGGAGCAGCTCGCCGGGAAAGTCGCCGCCGAGTACGGGGTGGTGGACGTGCTGGTGAACAACGCCGGGATCGGGCTCTCCGGCTCGTTCTTCGACACCACCCCGGAGGACTGGAAGCAGGTCCTCGACGTCAACCTGTGGGGGGTGATCCACGGCTGCCGGCTCTTCGGGAGGCAGATGGCCGAGCGGGGGCAGGGCGGCCACATCGTCAACACCGCGTCGGCGGCGGCGTACCTGCCCTCGAAGGCACTGCCCGCCTACAGCACGTCCAAGGCTGCGGTGCTGATGCTCAGCGAGTGCCTGCGCGCGGAGCTGGCGGGCCAGGGAATCGGGGTCTCCGCGATCTGCCCGGGCTTCGTCAACACCAACATCACGTCGACGGCGCGCTTCGCGGGGGTCGACGCCGACGAGGAGAAACGCCTCCGGAAGAAGACCGCCCGGATCTACAGGCTGCGCAACTACCCTCCGGGGAAGGTCGCCGACGCCGTGCTGCGCGCCGTCGTCCACAACAAGCCCGTGGTGGCCGTGACACCCGAGGCACGCGGCGGCCGCCTCATGTCCCGGTTCACGCCGAGGGCCCTGCGCGCGATCGCACGGATGGAACCGCCGCTGTGATGGACGATGCGCACGTGCCGCACATCACGCGAATCCCATGAAATCCCATGAAGGTCTATAAAAAGGCTGACCAAAACGCTCAGGCGAACAGCGGGTTGTCCACAGACTCGTCAACTTCCCCTGTGGATAACGCACTTCGCTGTGGATCAAACCTCCGAACCTTCATCAAATGAGTGATCAGCGTCTCGCGGATACCCTGTCGAAATGGGCGAAGATGGGGTGGATAAAGGGGAGATGAAGAAAGGTGAGATGGACGAACGACGCACCGTGAAGGTGTCGAAATACCTCTCGAAGCATCTGCGGCACCAGCCCGAGCGCATCGGGCTCACGCTCGACGACGGCGGCTGGGTGGAGATCCAGACACTGATGGCCGCGGCCGCCGCGCACGGCTTCCGGTTCACGCGGGAGGAACTCGATCACGTGGTGGCCACCAACGACAAGCGGCGCTTCGCGATCGAGGGCACCCGGATCCGTGCCAGCCAGGGCCACTCCGTCGAGGTCGACCTCGGCCTGCCCCCGGCGACCCCACCCGCGTACCTCTACCACGGGACGGTCGCCCGCAGCCTGGACGCGATCCGTGCCGAGGGTCTGAAACCCATGACACGGCACGACGTGCATCTCTCGCCTGACCGCGAGACCGCGACCCGCGTAGGTGCCCGCCGCGGTCGCCCCGTCGTGCTCGCCGTGGACGCCGCCGCCATGCACCGCGACGGCCACGTCTTCCGGGTCAGCGCCAACGGAGTCTGGCTCACGGCCGCCGTACCGCCGCGCTACCTGCGGTTTCCCGGTGCACACTGACGGCTCCGCAGGGAAAACGACCGGGCGGCCCGCACGCAGTGCCCGGACGGCCGCACGGAGCACCTGGGCCGGGCAGCTTCTCGGTTGCGCTTAGGCTCGGTGGCATGAGTATGCGCCTGAGCACCGTGATCCTGCCGTATCTCCGCTGGCACGAGGGAGGGCGTTCCATGTGGCAGCGCGCGGAGCAGCTGGGGTTCCACACGGCGTACACGTACGACCATCTGTCATGGCGGACGTTCCGTGAAGGGCCGTGGTTCGGCGCTCTGCCGACGCTGACCGCGGCCGCGGGCGCCACCGACCATCTGCGCCTCGGCACGCTGGTGACCTCGCCGAACTTCCGGCATCCGGTCCCTCTCGCCAAGGAGCTGATCTCGCTCGACGACAGCTCCGGCGGCCGTATCACGTTCGGCGTCGGCGCGGGCGGCACCGGCTTCGACGCCACCGTTCTCGGCCAGGAGCCGTGGTCGCCGCGCGAACGGGCCGACCGCTTCAGCGAGTTCGTGACGCTGCTCGACCGGCTGCTCTCCGAGGACTCCGTCTCGTACGACGGCCGGTTCTACTCGGCATACGAGGCCTACAACATCCCTGGCTGCATCCAGCGCCCCCGGCTGCCGTTCGCGGTGGCCGCCACCGGGCCACGCGGAATGAACCTCGCGGCCCGGTACGGACAGGCGTGGGTGACCACGGGCGACCCGAAGCTCCTCGAGACGGGCACTCCGGAGCAGTCGGTTCAAGCCATTCGCGGACAGGTCGAGAAACTGGCCGCCGCGTGCGACACGATCGGCCGTGACGTCGGCGAGCTCGACAAGATCCTGCTCACCGGATTCACCCCGGACCGTCTCCGACCGCTGGAGTCCCTCGACGCGTTCGTCGACTTCGCCGGCAAGCACAAGGAACTGGGCTTCACGGACATCGTGATCCACTGGCCCATCCCGGACTCGGACTTCGCGGCGGACCAGAAGGTCTTCGAGCACATCGCGATGGAGGCGGTCGGGCAGCTGGGCTGACGCTGCTCACCGAGGCTCCGGTAAGCGCACGAAGGCGGCAGGCGGCAGGCGGCAGGCGGCAGGCGGCAGGCGGCAGGCGGCAGGCGGCAGGCGGCAGGCGGCAGGCGGCAGGCGG
>NZ_VCHX02000268.1 GCF_005768555.2 Streptomyces sporangiiformans | reverse complement strand
GGGGCGCAGCCCCCAGGAACGGGATGGGACGGGTAGGGGCGCGGGGGCGAAAACCCCGTCGGCGCCGGAGGCACCCGCACCTACGTTCCCCGTAGCCCCGTCACCAGAGCCGCCTCTCTTTGTCCTGTGAGTGGAGAAAGTAGACGCCAATTCGTGCGCAACTTCTTCCCACCCACGGCACTCACTGCTACGTTCCCCTCGAAAGCCCGAAGAAGCGGTGCCGATGCGGCGGGGAGGGGCCCGTGAGACGTATGACAGCGCGACCCGCGAACGCCCACCAGGCGCGGCTTCTCAGGCTGTTGCGTGACGACGGCCCCAACTCCCGTGCGCAGCTGGGAGATCGGGTCGACCTTTCGCGGTCGAAGCTGGCCGTGGAGGTCGAACGGCTCCTGGAGACGGGGCTCGTGGTGGCCGACGGACTCGCCGCCTCGCGCGGTGGCCGCCGCTCCCACAACATCAGGCTCGCGCCCGCCCTGCGCTTCCTCGGCGTGGACATCGGCGCGACCTCCATCGATGTGGCCGTCACCAACGCCGAGCTGGAAGTGCTGGGGCACATCAACCAGCCCATGGACGTCCGCGAGGGCCCGGTCGCGGTCTTCGAGCAAGTCCTGTCCATGGCAGCGAAGTTGAAGGCCTCGGGGCTCGCGGAGGGTTTCGACGGCGCCGGCATCGGCGTACCCGGACCGGTCCGTTTCCCCGAGGGCGTCCCCGTCGCCCCGCCGATCATGCCGGGCTGGGACGGTTTCCCGGTGCGCGAGGCGCTCAGCCAGGACCTCGGCTGCCCCGTCATGGTCGACAACGACGTGAACCTGATGGCCATGGGGGAGCAGCACGCGGGCGTCGCCCGTACCGTGGGCGACTTCCTCTGCGTCAAGATCGGCACCGGTATCGGCTGCGGCATCGTCGTCGGCGGCGAGGTCTACCGCGGTACGACGGGCAGCGCGGGCGACATCGGCCATATCCAGGCCGTGCCCGACGGCCGCCCGTGCGCCTGCGGCAACCGCGGGTGCCTGGAGGCCCACTTCAGCGGCGCGGCGCTCGCCCGCGACGCCGAGGAGGCCGCCCGGCAGGGGCTGTCCCAGGAACTCGCCGCCCGCCTGGAGACCGCGGGCAGCCTCAGTGCCGTCGACGTCGCCGCCGCGGCCGTCGCGGGCGACGCCACCGCGCTCGACCTGATCCGCGAGGGCGGCAACCGCACCGGGCAGGTCATCGCCGGACTCGTCAGCTTCTTCAACCCAGGCCTGGTGGTGATCGGCGGCGGGGTGACCGGCCTCGGCCACACCCTGCTCGCCGCGATCCGCACCCAGGTCTACCGCCAGTCGCTGCCCCTCGCGACCGGCAACCTTCCCATCGTTCTGGGTGAGCTCGGCCCCACCGCCGGTGTCATCGGCGCGGCCCGGCTCATCAGCGACCACCTGTTCTCACCCGCGTGATCCGTCCGTACCCGCACGACGCGCAGGAGCACCGCATCAACTCGTTCAACGCGTAAGAGTCGCACCACTCCGCACAGTCGCACCACTGCGCAGGACGCACAGCGCCCTGCTCCGCCCTGCCCTGAAACCGGCCGCACGCCCGCCAAGGGGAACCGTCATGGCACCAGAACCACCGTTGCTCACCATGTCCGGCATCACCAAGTCGTTCCCCGGAGTCCGCGCGCTCGACGGCGTCGACCTCGACGTCCAGACCGGCGAAGTGCACTGCCTGCTCGGTCAGAACGGCGCCGGGAAGTCCACCCTCATCAAGGTCCTGGCCGGCGCCCACCAGCCCGACGACGGCACGATCAGCTGGCGCGGCGAACAGGTCACGCTCCGCTCGCCCATCGCCGCCATGCGCCTCGGCATCGCCACGATCTACCAGGAACTCGACCTGGTGGAAGGCCTGTCGGTGGCCGAGAACGTCTACCTGGGGCACGAGCCCACGGCCGCCGGATTCGTCGTACGGGGAAAGGACGCGCGCGCCTCAACGGCCGCTCTTCTCAAGCGACTTGGCCACTCGGAGATCGATCCGGGCCGACTGGTCGGCGACTTGTCGGCCGCCCAGCAGCAGATCGTCTCCATGGCACGGGCCCTCTCCCACGACGTACGCCTCATCGTCATGGACGAGCCGTCCGCCGCCCTCGACCCCGACGAGGTCGACAACCTCTTCCGCATCGTCGGTGACCTCACCGACGAGGGCGTGGCCGTCGTCTACATCTCGCACCGCCTGGAGGAGATCCGCCGTATCGGCGACTGCGTCACGGTGCTCAAGGACGGGCGCGCGGTGGCGGGCGGGCTGCCCGCGAAGTCGACGCCGACGCGTGAGGTCGTCGCGTTGATGACGGGGCGCAACGTCGAGTACGTCTTCCCGGACCGGCCCGAGCACCAAGATCTCCCGGATCCCGTCCTCGAGGTCCAAGGCCTCGCCCGCGAAGGCGAGTTCGCACCGCTCGACCTCACCCTCCGCCCCGGCGAGATCGTCGGCCTCGCGGGACTCGTCGGCTCCGGCCGCTCGGAGATCCTGGAAACCATCTACGGCGCGCGCAAACCGACGGCCGGTCAGGTCCGTGTCGACGGACGGCCCTTGCGCCCGGGAAGCGTACGCGCCGCCGTCCGCGCCGGTCTCGGACTCGCGCCCGAGGAACGCAAGGCACAGGCCCTGCTGATGCTGGAGTCCGTCACACGGAACGTGTCGGTGTCTTCCATGTCCCGCTTCTCGTACGGGGGCTGGCTCGACCGGGGCGCCGAGCGCGAGGCCGCGCACCAGGCGACACGTGAGCTTTCGCTGCGCCCCGACAACCCGTCCGTGCCCGTGCGCACCCTCTCCGGCGGCAACCAGCAGAAGGCCGTCCTCGCCCGCTGGCTGCTGCGCGGCTGCCGGGTGCTGCTGCTCGACGAACCCACCCGCGGCGTCGACGTCGGCGCGCGCGCCGAGCTGTACGCCGTCATCCGCCGCCTCGCCGACGACGGCCTGGCCGTGCTCCTGGTCTCCAGCGAAGTCCCCGAAGTCCTCGGCCTCGCCGACCGCGTGCTGGTGCTCCGCGAGGGCCACGTCGTGCACACGGCGCCCGCCCGGGAGCTCGACGAACACCGCGTACTCGACCTCGTCATGGAAGGAACTCCGGCGTCATGACGCAGCCCGTATCCCCACCCCGGGACGATACCCCGAAGGTGTCGCCGGTGGAGGGACCCAGTCAGTGGCGGACGCTCGCGGCCCGCGCCGACGTCCGCACCCTCTCACTGCTCGGCGTGCTCGCCGCCCTGATCCTCATCGGCGGCATCACCAAGCCCGACGAGTTCCTCGACACCCGCAACCTCCAACTCGTCCTCACCCAGGCCTCGGTGATCGGCGTCGTCACCGTCGGCATGACCTTCGTCATCACCTCCGGCGGCATCGACCTGTCCGTCGGCGCGATCGTCGCGCTCGCCTCGGTATGGGCCACGACGGTCGCCACCCAGGAATACGGTTTCGCCGGCATCCTCTTCACGGCGGTGATCGTCGGCGTGGGGTGCGGCCTGGTGAACGGGCTGCTGATCGCCTACGGCGGCATGGTCCCCTTCATCGCGACGCTCGCCATGTTCGCCTCGGCCCGTGGGCTCGCCCTGCAGATCACCGACGGGAAGACTCAAATCGTCACCGTCGAGGGGGTGCTGGACCTCGGCGGGCGCGACGCCTACATCCTCGGCATCCCGCCCCTGGTCATGGTCTTCGCGCTGGTCACCGTCATCGGCTGGCTGCTCCTCAACCGCACCACCTTCGGACGGCGGAGCGTGGCCGTCGGCGGCAACGCGGAGGCCGCACGGCTCGCCGGCATCGACGTACGCCGCCAGCGGCTGTACCTGTATCTGCTCTCCGGGCTGTGCTGCGGCGTCGCCGCCTTCCTGCTGATCGTCCTGTCGGGCTCGGGCCAGAACACCAACGGCAACCTGTACGAACTCGACGCCATCGCGGCCGCGATCATCGGCGGCACGCTGCTCAGCGGCGGACGCGGCACCATCACCGGCTCGGTGCTCGGCGTCCTGATCTTCACCACGATCACCAACATATTCGCCTTGAACAACCTGCAGAGCGACGTCCAGCAGATCGCCAAGGGCGCGATCATCGTCGCCGCCGTGCTCGTCCAACGCCGCACCGCAAGTACGACCTGAAGCACGACCTGAAGCACGACCCGAGGGACACGCCTTGAGGAAAGGGCCCACCGCCATGCCAGAGCTCACGAGTCGCAGAGGAATGCTGTTCGGCACCGCCGCCGTCGGGGCAGGTGTCCTTCTCTCCGGCTGCACCAGCAACGAATCCGACGACGAGCCGGCCTCGAACGACCAGCCGGCCGCCGACGACAAGCCCGGCAAGCCCGTCACCATCGGCTTCGCGGGCCCCCAGGCCGACCACGGCTGGCTCAACGCCATCAACGACAACGCCAAGAGCCGGGCCAAGAAGTACAAGGACGTCACGCTGGAGATCACCGAGGGCTCCAACGACACCGCCCAGCAGATCGGCCAGATCGAGACCCTGATCAACAAGAAGGTCGACGTCCTGGTGGTGCTGCCCGCCGACGGCAAGGCCCTCACCCAGGTCGGCCTGCAGGCCATGCGAGCCGGCATCCCCGTCGTCAACCTCGACCGGATCTTCAACTCCCCGCAGGCGTACCGCTGCTGGATCGGCGGCGACAACTACGGCATGGGCCTGAACGCCGGTCACTACATCGGCGAGAAGCTCAAGAACAAGAAGAACGCCCGCGTCATCGAACTCGCCGGGCTCGACAACCTGGAGCTGACCAAGCAGCGCACGCAGGGCTTCGACGCGGCCCTCAAGAACTACCCGAACATCAAGAAGGTCGCCCGGCAGGCCGCCGAGTTCACCGTCGAGTCGGGGCAGGCCAAGATGTCCCAACTCCTGCAGGCCCAGTCGAAGTTCGACGCCCTGTGGAACCACGACGACGACCAGGGCGTGGGCGCGCTGCGCGCCATCGACCAGGCCGGGCGTGACGACTTCCTGATGGTGGGCGGCGCGGGCGCGCTCTCCGCGTTCCAGGCCATCAAGCAGGACGACGGCGTCCTGAAGGCCACCGTCCTCTACCCGCCGACCATGGCCGCGTCCGCGATCGACCTCGCCCGCGCCCTCGGCCAGGGCAAGGGCGTCGGCGGCCTCGCCGAGTTCGAGATCCCGTCGTCCCTGACCCTCTACTCGGCCGTCGTCGACAAGGACAACGTCGATCAGTACATGTCCACCGGCTTCAAGTGATGCGCCCTGCTCACACCCCCCACGGCACCACGACGACGAGGAGGACTTCCCGATGGGACAGCCGCAGCAGCCCGACGAGGCCCAGGCAGGGGCAGCGGCCGAGAAGCCGCCGCTGGGCGTGGGCATGGTCGGATACGCGTTCATGGGCGCCGCCCACTCCCAGGGGTGGCGCACCGTGGGCCGTGTCTTCGACCTGCCACGCCGCCCCGTCCTCGCCGCCGTCTGCGGCCGTGACGGACAGGCCGTCCGGGCGGCGGCCGACCGGCTCGGCTGGGCGGCCGCCGAGACCGACTGGCGGTCGCTGATCGCCCGGGACGACGTCGACCTCGTCGACATCTGCACGCCGGGCGACAGCCACGCCGAGATCGCCCTCGCCGCGCTGGCCGCGGGCAAGCACGTGCTGTGCGAGAAGCCCCTCGCCAACACGGTGGAGGAGGCCGAGGCGATGGCCGAGGCCGCCGAAGCCGCCGCCGAGCGGGGCCAGGTGGCGATGGTCGGGTTCAACTACCGCCGGGTGCCCGCCACCGCGCTGGCCCGGCAGATGGTCGCCGAGGGCCGCCTGGGGGCCCTGCGCCACGTACGGGTGACGTATCTCCAGGACTGGCTGGTGGACCCCGGGTTCCCGCTGACCTGGCGGCTGCGCAAGGAGACGGCGGGTTCGGGCGCGCTCGGCGACCTGGGCGCGCACATCGTCGACCTCGCGCAGTATCTGGCGGGGGAGCCGGTGATGGGCGTGTCCGCGCTCACCGAGACGTTCGTACGGGAACGGCCGCTGCCCGGCGGTGCGTCCAGCGGTCTGTCCGCCGTCTCGTCCGCTGTCTCGTCCGCGGCCGAGGCGGTCGGCCAGGTCACCGTGGACGACGCCGCCGTGTTCACCGGCCGGTTCGCCTCGGGCGCACTCGCCTCCTTCGAGGCCACCCGGTACGCGACCGGCCGTAAGAACTCCCTGCGCATCGAACTCAACGGCGAACACGGATCGTTGGCGTTCGATCTGGAGCGGCTCAACGAACTCTCGTACCACGACGGCAGGGAAGGCGGCGCGCACGCGGGTTTCCGCCGCATCCTCGTCACCGAACCCGAGCACCCCTATCTCGAGGCCTGGTGGCCGCCCGGCCATGGCCTCGGCTACGAGCACACCTTCGTCCACCAGGCCCGCGACCTGGTGCATGCCATCGCCGAGGGCAGCGCACCGATGCCCTCCTTCGCGGACGGGCTGCAGGTGCAGCGCGTGCTCGCGGCGGTCGAGGAGAGCGCCGCCAAGAACTCCGTCTACACATCCGTGGTGGTCTGAGGAGGCCCTGATCCATGCCGCGCAACTTCACGCTCTTCACCGGCCAGTGGGCCGACCTGCCGCTCGAGGAGGTCTGCCGCCTCGCCCGTGACTTCGGCTATGACGGACTCGAACTCGCCTGCTGGGGCGACCACTTCGAAGTCGACAAGGCACTCGCGGACTCCTCCTACCTCGACTCCCGCCACCAGTTGCTCGACAAGTACGGCCTCAAGTGCTGGGCCATCTCCAACCACCTGGTCGGCCAGGCCGTGTGCGACGCCATCATCGACGAACGCCACCAGGCGATCCTCCCGGCTCGCATCTGGGGCGACGGCGAGGCGGAAGGCGTACGACAGCGGGCGGCGTCCGAGATCGCCGACACCGCACGCGCCGCGGCGGCCTTCGGCGTCGACACCGTCATCGGCTTCACGGGGTCCGCGATCTGGCACCTGGTCGCGATGTTCCCGCCCGCTCCCGAGGCGATGATCGAGCGCGGCTACGAGGACTTCGCCCAGCGCTGGAACCCCATCCTCGACGTTTTCGACAGCGAGGGCGTGCGGTTCGCCCACGAGGTCCACCCCAGCGAGATCGCGTACGACTACTGGACAACCCAGCGTGCGCTGGCGGCAGTCGACCACCGTCCTGCTTTCGGGCTGAACTTCGACCCCTCGCATTTCGTCTGGCAGGACCTCGATCCGGTCGGCTTTCTGTGGGACTTCCGCGACCGCATCTACCACGTCGACTGCAAGGAAGCGCGCAAACGCCTCGACGGACGCAACGGCCGCCTCGGCTCCCACCTGCCGTGGGGCGATCCGCGCCGCGGCTGGGACTTCGTGTCCGCCGGCCACGGTGACGTGCCGTGGGAGGACGTCTTCCGGATGCTGCGCTCCATCGACTACGCGGGACCCGTATCGGTCGAGTGGGAGGACGCGGGCATGGACCGCCTCCAGGGCGCACCCGAGGCACTCACCCGGCTCAAGGCGTACGACTTCGAACCGCCGTCGGCGTCCTTCGACGCGGCGTTCGGCGGCAACGACTGATCCTTTTCCGCCTCCGGGGTGACGGCGCACCCCGGCGCACCGCACGCACGTACAACCGGCCCCAATCTGGAGGCACCGTGCACGGGAACGACATCAGTACAACAAGAACCACCAGAACCGAGAGCCACGGACGACGCCCGAGACTGCGCAAGACGCTCGCTCTGCTCACCGGCGCGCTTCTCGCCGGCGCGTCACTCGGCCTCGCCACGCCGCAGGCGGGCGCCGCCGTCGCCGAGCCCGGCGGCGCACCGGCCGCACCCGCCGCG
>NZ_VCHX02000267.1 GCF_005768555.2 Streptomyces sporangiiformans | reverse complement strand
GGGCCCCGAGCCGTCATGGCTCGGGGCCCGGCACGGCGTGGCCGCCCGGCTCGGCGAGCGGCCTGTCCCGGACTGCCGGCGCGACGTGTGGAACAGGCCGGGACGTTCGAGTGCGCCACCAGGGGCCGGAGGCAGCGGGGAACGGGTCAGGCGTTCAGGGCGTCGATGAGGGCCTTGGTGACGTCCTCGGTGGAGGCGGAGCCGCCGACGTCGCGGGTGAGGATTCCGGCGCCCGTGGTCGCCTCGATGGCCTTCTGCAGGCGGGCCGCCTGGTCGGGAAGACCGAAGTGCTCCAGCATCAGGGCGGCGCTGCCGACCGCGCCGATCGGGTTGGCCAGACCCTGGCCGGCGATGTCCGGGGCGGAACCGTGGACGGGCTCGAACATGCTGGGGAAGCGGCGCTCGGGATTGAGGTTGGCGCTCGCGGCCAGGCCCAGGCTGCCGGCGAGGGCGCTGCCCAGGTCGGAGAGGATGTCGGCGTTGAGGTTGGAGGCGACGACGACGGAGAGGTCCTCGGGGCGGAGGACGAACTTCGCGGACATGGCGTCGACCAGGACGCTCTCGGTCTCCACGTCGGGGTAGTCGGCGGCGACGCGCCGGAAGACGTCGTCCCACAGGACCATGCCGTACTGCTGCGCGTTGCTCTTGGTCACGGACGAGACCTTGCGGCGGGTTCGGGTGCGGGCCAGGTCGAAGGCGAAGCGCATGATGCGCTCGCAGCCGACCTCGGTGAACAGGGCCGACTGGACGGCGACTTCGCCGCCCTGCCCGCGCCCGGCGAGGTTGCGGCCGCCCAGGCCGGCGTACTCGCCCTCGCTGTTCTCCCGGACGACGACCCAGTCCAGTTCGGTGTCGTCCGCCTTGCGCAGCGGGCTCTGGACGCCGGGCAGGAAGTGCACGGGGCGGACGTTGGCCCACTGGTCGAAGTTCTGACAGATCTTCAGGCGCAGTCCCCACAGGCTGACGTGGTCGGGGACGGTGGGCCAGCCGACGGCTCCGAAATAGATGGCGTCGAAGTCCTTCAGACGCTCCAGGCCGTCGTCGTCCATCATCTTGCCGGTGCGCTCGTAGTAGCCGCAGCCCCAGGGGAACTCCTGCCAGTCGAAGGCGAAGGCTCCCTGTGAGTCTGCCCGGGAGTCCGCGGCCAGCGCGTCCAGCACGGCGCGGCCCGCGGCGACGACCTCGGCGCCGACACCGTCGGCGGGGATGGCGGCGATACGGAAGGTGCGGGTTGCGGTCACGGGGAGCCTCCGGTGGTGGGTTCGACGTCTTCGAGTCAACCCAGTGGGGCCGCACGCCGTCCAAGACACGCTTCCGATACGGCGTATAGGCGCAACCGATCGATTCGGCGGCTACGACGTCCCGGTGCCCTTCCGCCGGGCGTACGAACGCGTCAGCTCCAGGAACGCGCGGGCGCCCGGGGTGAGGTGGGCGGGCAGGCTGATCATGGCGACGTGGAGATGCGCGGTGGGCTCGATGGACGCCACGGCGGCACCGCAGCGGCGGGCGAGCCGGGTCCAGGAGGCGGGCAGGACCGCGATGCCGACGCCGGTCAGTACGAGGGGAAGGATGGAGGTGCGGTGGTCGACGACCGCGACGATGTCGGTGCCCTCGGTGTGCGCGGTGATGTCGTCGACGATGGTGCGCATCAGGCTCCCGCCCCGGGAGGCGATCAGCTTGCGTCCGCCGAGGTCCTCCGGGCGCAGGGTGGCCCCGTCCTCCACTTCCGCTCCCGGAGCGGCCACCACGACGAACGGCTGCTCCTCCACGGGCAGGACGTCGAGACCGGACACGGCCACCGGCTTGGCGGCTCCCAGGAGCCCCAACTCGCAGGCACCGCTGCGGACGAGCTCCACGACCTCCTCGGGTGTGAAGGCGGCCCGGCTGCTGACGGTGACGGAAGGGTGCAGTTCGGCGAAGCGGTGGATCAGGCTGGTCAGCGGCTCTATGCCGGGTGAGGGCATGGCCGCCACCTCGAAGGTACCGCCGTGCAGACCCGACAGGGCCGCGGCCTTGTCCCGTACGGCCGCCAGGTCGCGCAGCACGCGGCGGCTCGGTTCGAGGAGTTCCGCCCCGGCCTGGCTGAGCACGACCCCGCGGCCCTTGCGGTGGAACAGCGATACGCCCAGGTCGGCTTCCAGGTTCGCCATCGCCTGCGAGAGCGAGGGCTGCGCCACGTGGAGCGCGGCGGCCGCTCTGCTGAATCCGCCGTGCTCCACGATGGCGAGGAAGTATTCGAGTTGCCGGGCGTCCACCAGGCGGACCCTACCGTTCTACGGGTTGACCGGTACCGCCTCGTTCGCCTCGGCCGGCCTCCCGCCGGGCACGGCGACCTCGGCGGCACCGGCGGCCCCGGCAGCGGGCGCGTCGACCTGCTCCTCCCGTTCGTCCCGCTCCTCCCGCTCCTCCCTTACCTCGCCGGACAGCACCTGGCGGGCCCGCGTCAGGTCGAGGCCGTTCTCCCAGCGGGCGATGAACAGGGCGGCGACGGCGTTGCCGAAGAAGTTGACCAGGGCCCGGCACTCCGACATGAACTTGTCGATGCCGAAGACGAGCATGATGCCGGCCGCGGGCACATGACCCACGGTCGACAGCGTCGCGGTCAGGGCGATGAAGCCGCCACCCGCGACACCGGCCGCCCCCTTGGACGTCAGCAGCATCACCGCGAGCAGGCCGAGCTGCTGGCCGACGGAGAGCGAGGTGTCGGTGGCCTGCGCGATGTAGAGGGTGGCCAGGGAGAGATAGATGGCGGCGCCGTCGAGGTTGAAGCTGTAGCCGGTCGGCACCACCAGGCGGACCGTGGACTTCTCGGCGCCCATGAACTCCAGCTTGCGCATCAGGCCCGGCAGGGCCGGCTCGGCGGTGGAGGTGCCCAGGATCAGGAAGAACTCCTCCTTGAAGTAGCGGAAGAGCTGGAAGATGTTCAGCCGCACATACGCCGCCAGCACCGCGCCGAGCACGACCACGACGAACAGGATGGAGGTGACGTAGAAGAGCAGGATCAGCGAGCCGAGGCTGGTCAGCGTCGACAGCCCGAACTTCCCGATGGCGTAGGACATCGCCCCGAAGGCACCCAGCGGAGCCGCCTTCATCACGAACGACAGCACCTTGAACACCACCGTGGTCAGGCGGTTGACTGCGGCGATGATCGGCTCGCCCGCCTTGCCGACGGACTTCAGCGCGATCCCGAAGATCACCGCGAGGAAGATCACCTGCAGGATGTCTCCCTCGACGAAGGCGCCGAAGACACTGTCCGGCACGATGCCCGTCAGGAATTCCCACCAGTGCTGGTGCTCGCCCGTCTTGATGTACTGACCGGCGTCACCCGAGACGTCCAGCCGCGAGGGGTCGGCGTGCACGCCGTCGCCGAGCCGGAAGATGTTGATCGCGACGAGCCCCGCGGCCATGGCGACGATCGTGCCGAGCTGGAAGTAGGTCAGCGCCTTGATGCCGGTCCGGCCCACCTTCTTCAGGTCGGCGACTCCAGCGACGCCGCCGATGATGGTCAGGAACACGATCGGCCCGATCAGCATCTTCATCGCCGTGATGAACGTCGTGCCGATCGGCTCCATCGAGGTGGCCAGATCCGGCCACCGCCACCCGAGCACGATCCCGATGACGATCGCCACCAGCACCTGCACGTAAAGCTGCCGGTACCACGGCTTCTTCCTCACCACTGCGTCGCCTGCGGCTTTGTTCGGGGCATGCGTCATTGCAACCTCCATCCAGGCACGGGTAAGGGTCCGTCGGCGCACTCCGCGGACAAGGAACGCGCATCCCAGTCGGGATGCCGTGCGTCCGGTGCCGGCTTCGAGGACCCGTACGACACCGGGTCCCGACCGGCCGTCGCATCACCTACCGGCTCAGTGAAGCCCGTCACAGACGAGGAGGTCCACGACCAAAAACCGATCCCCCGTATAGGCGGTGCCTATGGCGTCGTCTCACCCGGCGCCGGCCTCAGCCTCCTCAAGGGCCGCGCCCAGCGGGCCTGACGCGATGCGCGATGGCGCGCCGGGGAGGGGCCAACTTCCCCCCCCCGGCGCTGTCCGATCCATTGACTTTGTTTCTGTCCTGTCACTACCGTCGCTCGACTTTCGAACAACGTTCGATATTGCGAACGACTGTTGCGCCCCGTGGAGGACGACTCATGCGCCGCAGATCCGGTCCCAGACCAAGACCAAGACCCAGAGCCGGACGCCGTCACCGCACGACGGCCGCGCTGCTCGGCTCTTTCCTGTCCGTGACGCTGGCCGCGACGGGCACGGTGGCGAGTCCGGCCCAGGCGGCGGACGACCCCAACGCGGTCGCCCTCGACAAGGACGCGATCCTTGCCGCGAATCAACTCGACGAGCGGCAGTGGTACAAGGACAACATCCCGTTCCTCGACACCCCCGACAACGACATCGACGAGGTCTACTACTACCGGTGGAGCACCTTCAAGCGTGCGCTCCGCTACACCGTGCCGGGCACGGGCTACGTCTCGACCGAGTACGACGTGCCGATCGGCTACGCGGGAAATCCGTACACCGCGCTCCCGGACGCCGCCGGCTATCACCTGCTCGACGGGCGCTGGCTGCGCAACCGCGACTACGCGGGTGACTACCTGGACTTCTGGCTGCGCGGGGCGGGCAACTCGGGCGCACGGAACTTCAGCGAGTGGCTCACCAGCGCCGCGTACCAGCGCTATCTCGTCACCGGGGACGCCGCGCAGATCAAGTCCGCGCTCCCTCATCTCATCGCGCTGTACAAGCGGTGGGACTCGAACTTCACCAACGACATCACGGTGAACGGCACGGCCTCGACCAGCGACCTGTACCACCAGACGCCGCTGTCCGACGCCACCGAGTACACCGAGACGTCGATGAAGAGCAGCAACTGGTTCAGCGGCGGCCCCGGTTACCGGCCCACGATCAACGCGTACATGTTCAGCGCCGCCCAGGCGATCAGCAAGATCGCCACCATGAACGGGGACACGGCGACCGCGAACGAGTACAGCGACAAGGCCGCGGCGCTCAAGGCGGGCGTGCAGAACTCCCTCTGGGACCCGCAGCGCAACTTCTTCATGCAGGTCTACAACACGCACAGCACCAACGGCACGCTGAAGCAGACCAGGACGACCTGGCGGGAGGCGATGGGCTTCGCCCCCTGGGCGTTCAACCTGCCCGACGCGCAGTACTCGTCGGCGTGGAAGTACCTGACCGACCCGAAGCGGTTCAAGGCGCCGTTCGGGCCCACGACGCTGGAGCGGGTGCACGACTTCGAGGCCGAGCAGGCGACCCGCAACCACGCGAACGTGTTCAACGCGTCGACGGCATCGAACGGTTCGTACGTCGGCCAGATCGACTTCGACGACAGCTACGTCACCTTCACCGTGGACGCTCCGGGCGCCGGGACGTACCCGGTGACCGTGCACTACGCCAACGGCACCAGCGGCACATCGACCCACAAGCTCATCGTCAACGACAACACCGCCAACCCGATCACGGTCAACTACGCGCCCACCGGCGCCTGGCAGAAGTTCTCCGAGTCGCAGGCCGTCACCGTGCAGGTCCCCATGAAGGCCGGGGCCAACACGCTGAAGTTCGCCAAGGGCACGAGCTTCGCCGAACTCGACCGGATCACGGCGAACCCGTACTTCAACTACGAGGCGATCCCCGCCGAGCAGAAGCGCGACGACGCCAACTGCTGCCACTGGAACGGCCCGAGCTGGCCGTACCAGACCAGCCAGATCCTGACCGGCATGGCGAACCTGCTCCAGGACTACCCGGCGCAGAGCTACGTCACCAAGGCCGACTACCAGTCCATGCTGGCCCAGTTCGCCGACCTCCAGCACAAGGACGGCGAGCCCTACATCGCCGAGGCCGCCAACGGTGACACCGGCGAATGGATCTACGACGGCTTCAACTTCAGCGAGCACTACAACCACTCCAGCTTCAACGACCTGGTGCTCACCGGTCTGCTGGGCATCAAGCCGCAGTCGGGCAACACGCTGGTGCTGAAGCCGCTGATCCCGTCCACCTGGGACTACTTCGCGGTGGAGAGCCTCCCCTACCACGGACACACCTACTCGATCCGCTGGGACCGTGACGGCTCGCACTACGGCAAGGGCAGCGGCCTGCAGATCTTCCAGGACGGCCAGCGCATCCACCAGTCCTCGACCATCGGCAACACCACCGTGAACGTGGCCGCCCCCGTCACTCCGGCTCCGGCCACACGGATGATGAACGTGGCGGCCAACCCGTTGACCGCCGAGCAGGACTGGCTCGGCCGCACCATCACCCAGCCCTACCCGAAGGCCTTCGCCTCCTACACCAACACCGTCTCCAACGGCCCGCACTGTCACAGCGGCCAGACCTGCAAGCCGACCACCTTCGACGCCCCGCTGCGGGCCACCGACGGCTGGATCCGCTACGACAAGATCCCCGACGACCGGTGGACCAACTCCGGCTCACCGAACGCGACCGACCATCTCGGTGTGGACTTCGGGGCGCCGCGGAAGATCAACGAGGTCAAGTTCTACACGTACGACGACGGCGCGAACATCCGGGTCCCGGCGAGCTACACCGTCCAGTACTTCAAGGACGGGGCGTGGGTGAACGTCCCGAGCCAGACCAAGAGCCCGGCCGCACCGGTCGCCGACAACGCCAACGAGGTGACCTTCCCGACCGTCACCACCTCCCAGTTCCGGGTCGTCTTCACCCCTCAGGCGGGCAAGTTCGTCGGCGTGACCGAGCTGGAGTCCTGGTACCCGGAGACACCGGCCGTGAAGATCATCAACAAGAACAGCAACCTGGAACTCGGCATCTCCGGTTCCTCGATCGCCGCCGGAGGCGCGGTCCAGCAGCAGACGGCCGACACCACGGCCAACCACAAGTGGAAGCTCGTTCCCGCCGAGAACGGCTACTACAAGATCTTCAACGCCAACAGCGGCCAGGTACTGGGCATCAAGGACGCCTCCAAGACAGCCGGTGCCACCGCACTGCAGTGGGGCGACACCCTCACCGCCGACCACCTCTGGTCCGTGGTGGACGCCGGTGGCGGCTACTGCAAACTCGTCAACAAGAACAGCGGCATGGTCCTGGGCATCCAGAACATGTCCACCTCGTCCGGGGCCCAGGCCCTGCAGTGGGACGACACCGGTACCGCCGACCACCTGTGGCGGCTGGTCACCGATGACGGCAGTACCCCGTTCAACTCCTGACCCCGAAGCGCGGCTGGGCCGGAGCCTGAAGGCTC
>NZ_VCHX02000266.1 GCF_005768555.2 Streptomyces sporangiiformans | reverse complement strand
CGCGCGCGTGGAGGGTCCGGCGGGGCAAAGCACTGGGCCCGCACCCCCGAGGGGATGCGGGCCCAGTTACCTGCTGGAGCGTTACCTGCTGGAGCCAGGGAGAGCGATCAGCTCTGGCCGCCGGCCAGCTTCTCGCGGAGGGCTGCCAGCGCCTCGTCCGACGCCAGGGCGCCGGAGTTGTCGTCCGACTCCGAGGAGTACGAACCGCCGCCGCCACCGGCGGCGGCCGGAGCCGCACCCGGGGTGGCCGTGCCCTCGGCCTCGGCCTGCGCGTCGGCCTCGCGGGACTTGATGACCTGCGCCTGGTGCTGCTCGAAGCGCGTCTGCGCCTCGGCGTACTGGCGCTCCCACTCCTCGCGCTGCTTCTCGTAACCCTCGAGCCAGTCGTTGGTCTCGGGGTCGAAGCCCTCGGGGTAGATGTAGTTGCCCTGGTCGTCGTACGACGCGGCCATGCCGTACAGCGTCGGGTCGAACTCGACCGAGGCCGGGTCGGCACCGAAGGACTCGTTGGCCTGCTTCAGGGACAGCGAGATCCGGCGACGCTCGAGGTCGATGTCGATGACCTTGACGAAGATCTCGTCGTTGACCTGGACGACCTGCTCCGGGATCTCCACGTGGCGCTCGGCCAGCTCGGAGATGTGGACCAGACCCTCGATGCCCTCGTCCACGCGGACGAACGCACCGAACGGAACCAGCTTCGTGACCTTGCCGGGCACGACCTGGCCGATCTGGTGCGTGCGGGCGAACTGCTGCCACGGGTCTTCCTGCGTCGCCTTCAGCGACAGGGAGACGCGCTCGCGGTCCATGTCGACGTCCAGGACCTCGACCGTGACCTCCTGGCCGACCTCGACGACCTCGGACGGGTGGTCGATGTGCTTCCAGGACAGCTCGGAGACGTGGACCAGACCGTCGACGCCACCCAGGTCCACGAAGGCACCGAAGTTGACGATCGAGGAGACCACACCGGAACGGACCTGACCCTTCTGGAGGGTCGTGAGGAAGGTCTGGCGGACCTCGGACTGGGTCTGCTCCAGCCAGGCGCGGCGGGACAGGACCACGTTGTTGCGGTTCTTGTCCAGCTCGATGATCTTGGCCTCGAGCTCCTTGCCCACGTAGGGCTGGAGGTCGCGGACGCGGCGCATCTCCACGAGGGAGGCCGGCAGGAAGCCACGGAGGCCGATGTCGAGGATGAGACCACCCTTGACGACCTCGATGACGGTACCGGTGACGATGCCGTCCTCTTCCTTGATCTTCTCGATGGTGCCCCAGGCACGCTCGTACTGGGCGCGCTTCTTCGAGAGGATCAGGCGGCCTTCCTTGTCCTCCTTCTGGAGAACAAGGGCCTCGATCTCGTCACCGACGGCGACGACCTCGTTCGGGTCGACGTCGTGCTTGATCGAGAGCTCGCGGCTCGGGATGACACCTTCGGTCTTGTAACCAATGTCGAGCAGGACCTCGTCCCGGTCGACCTTCACGATGACGCCGTCGACGATGTCGCCGTCGTTGAAGTACTTGATCGTCTCGTCGATCGCGGCGAGGAAGGCTTCCTCGTTACCGATGTCGTTGACCGCTACCTGCGGGGTGGTTGCGGTGGTCTCGGTGCTGCTCGTCATGTGGGAAAGGGCTCCGGTACGGACAGTGAGTCGTAGGTACTGCTTACGCCGGGAGCCCGTTATCGCTCTGCAGAAGCCGGACAGCCAAGGAAGCGCCGAATTCCGATGACCGGATGGCGCCTCGACAACCGAGGGGACATACATACAGATGCGAGCGCAGCCTGCTACGTCTGAGGAGCGCAGGCCCGCAGCGCAACTTGTAGCATACGGGGGCGGCCGGACAGGGTCAATGCGCGAACGCGCACACCCGGGGCGGAATGTCGCATACCCGGCACAAGACGCCATGCGGCGGCAGCCGCACATCAGGCACCGTGTGGAAGCCACGCAGACCTGAGAAGCCCCTTCCGTGTCTTACCGGGACGGGCTGGACGGAAGAGTACGACGAGGGAGCCGATCATCCAAGAGCCTGAACCCTTCGAGCCCGAGGCGACCCGGCGCACGGCGGGGGCCACGGAGAGTTCCCACGCCAATCGTGGCTGGTGGGACCGGAACGCGGACGACTATCAGGTCGAGCACGGCACCTTCCTCGGCGACGACCGCTTCGTATGGGGGCCCGAGGGGCTCGACGAGACCGAGGCGGAGCTGCTGGGACCGCCCGAGGAGCTGAAGGGCAAGGGCGTCCTGGAGATCGGTGCGGGGGCCGCCCAGTGCTCGCGCTGGCTGGCCGCCCAGGGGGCCCGTCCGGTGGCCCTGGACCTCTCGCACCGGCAGCTCCAGCACGCCCTGCGTATCGGCACTCAGGGCATCGCTCTCGTGGAGGCGGACGCCGGGGCGCTGCCCTTCCGGGACGGCGTGTTCGACCTGGCCTGCTCGGCGTACGGGGCGCTGCCGTTCGTGGCGGATCCGGTGCCGGTCCTGCGGGAGGTGCGCCGCGTGCTGCGGCCCGGCGGCCGGTTCGTCTTCTCCGTCACGCATCCGATCCGCTGGGCCTTTCCCGACGAGCCGGGCCCCGAGGGGCTCAGTGTGGCCGCCTCGTACTTCGACCGCACGCCGTACGTGGAGCAGGACGAGGCGGGCCGCGCGGTGTACGTCGAGCACCACAGGACCCTCGGCGACCGTGTCCGGGACGTGGTGGCGGCGGGCTTCCGGCTGGTGGACCTGGTCGAGCCGGAGTGGCCCTCCTGGAACAGCCAGGAGTGGGGCGGCTGGTCGCCGCTGCGCGGGAATCTGATCCCGGGGACGGCGATCTTCGTGTGTGTGCGGGACGAGCGGGACGCGTGATCCGTACCGAAGCTCTCGCCCGGCTGCCCGTCCGTTCCGCCGTGCCCGCGCTGCGGGACGCCCTGGAGGGGCACGGCTCGGCGGTGCTGTGTGCGCCGCCGGGGACGGGCAAGACGACGCTGGTGCCGCTGGAGCTGGCCGCGCTGCTGGAGTCGGGGACGGATGCGGATGCGGATGCGGCTCGTCCGGGGCGTCGTGTCGTCGTCGCCGAGCCCCGGCGGATCGCCGCCCGTGCCGCCGCGCGGCGGATGGCGTGGCTGCTCGGCGAGAAGGTCGGCGAACGCGTGGGCTACACGGTGCGCGGAGAGCGTGTGGTGGGGCGCCACACGCGCGTGGAGGTCGTGACGACCGGCGTCCTGTTGCAGCGACTGCAACGGGACCAGGAGTTGGCCGGTGTCGATGTGGTCGTCCTGGACGAGTGCCATGAGCGGCATCTGGACGCCGATACGGTCGCGGCCTTCCTGTGGGACGTACGGGCCGCCCTCCGCCCCGAGCTGCGGTTGGTGGCCGCCTCCGCGACGACGGACGCGCAGGGGTGGGCGCGACTGCTGGGCGGTGCCCCCGTGATCGCGTCGGAAGACGCCTCCCACCCGGTCGAGGTGGTGTGGACGCCGCCCGCGCGGCCGGTGCGGCCGCCGCACGGGATGCGGGTGGATCCGGCGCTGCTGACGCATGTGGCGTCGGTGGTGCGGCGGGCGCTGGCCGAGCGTGAGGGGGACGTGCTGTGCTTTCTGCCCGGCGTCGGGGAGATCGCCCGTGTCTTCGGGCAGTTGGGGGATACGGCCGGCGTCGAGGTGCTCCAGGTGCACGGGAGGGCGCCCGCGGCCGTGCAGGACGCGGTGCTCTCCCCCGGGGCACGGCGCCGGGTGGTGCTCGCGACCTCCGTGGCCGAGTCGTCCCTCACCGTGCCCGGCGTACGGGTCGTCGTGGACTCGGGGCTCGCCCGGGAGCCGCGTGTCGATCACGCGCGCGGGCTGAGCGCGCTGACGACCGTACGGGCGTCGCAGGCGGCCGGACGCCAGCGTGCGGGGCGGGCCGGGCGTGAGGCGCCGGGGACCGTGTACCGGTGCTGGGCGGAGGCGGAGGACGCCCGTCTGCCGCGTTTCCCCGCGCCGGAGATCAAAGTGGCCGACCTGACGGCGTTCGCCCTGCAGACGGCGTGCTGGGGCGATCCGGAGGCGTCCGGGCTCGCGTTGCTGGATCCGCCGCCGGGTGGGGCGATGGCGGCGGCACGGGCCGTGTTGCGTTCCATCGAAGCAGTCGACTCCTCCGGGCGGGCCACTGAGCGGGGCGCGCGCATGGCCCGGCTCGGGCTGCATCCGCGGCTCGCCCGGGCCCTGCTGGACGCGGCGCCCGCGGTGGGCCCCGCGCGCGCCGCCGAGGTGGTCGCCCTCCTCTCCGAGGAGCCGCCCCGCGAGTACGGCGACGACCTCGCGGCGGTCTGGCGCACCGCCCGGCGTGGCGGTGACGCCTACGCGGCTCGCTGGAGGGCGGAGGCGCGGCGGCTGGGTGCCGCGGCGGCGCCCGCGGCTTCGGCGCGGATCGCGGAACCCACCGCCGGGCCAGGGGCGGACGTGCGGACGGCTCACACGCCCGATGCCCGTGCGACCAGTGCACCGGACAGCCCCGTCGACGACCATCATGCCGTGGGTCTCGTCGCGGCTCTCGCGTTTCCCGAGCGGGTCGCCCGGGCCGGGGGCGGCTCGTACCTGATGGTGTCCGGTACGAGGGCCGAGCTCGGGGACGGGACGGGGCTGCGGGGAGCTCCGTGGCTCGCGGTCGCCGTGGCCGACCGGCCCGTGGGAGCGGGGCACGCGCGCGTGCGGCTCGGGGCGAGGATCGACGAGGAGACCGCGCGGCGGGCCGCCGGGACGCTGTACGGCGAGGGTGAGGAGGTCCGCTGGGCCGACGGTGACGTCGTCGCCCGGCGCGTCGAGCGGCTGGGTGCCGTGGAGTTGACGGTGCGGCCGCTGAGGGACGCCGACGCCGGGCTCGTACGCGATGCGCTGCTGGACGGTTTGCGGGAGGAGGGGCTGGGGCTGTTGCGGTGGTCGCGGGACGCCGAGGTGCTGCGGCAGCGGCTGGGGTTTCTGCGCCACCATCTGGGGGCTCCCTGGCCCGAGGTGTCGGACGACGCCCTGCACGCGCGCGTGGACGAATGGCTCGAGCCCGAGCTGAGCCGGGCGCGGCGGCGTGCCGATCTGGGGCGGATCGACGCCGGGCAGGCCCTCGGCCGGCTGTTGCCGTGGGCCTCGGGGGACGCTGCACGGATCGATGAGCTGGCGCCCGAGCGGATCGAGGTGCCGAGTGGGTCCAGAATCCGGATCGACTACGCGGATCCCGAACGGCCGGTGCTCGCGGTGAAGTTGCAGGAGATGTTCGGCTTGCAGGAGTCGCCGGCCGTCGCCGGTGTGCCCGTACTGGTGCATCTGCTGTCGCCCGCCGGGCGGCCCGCCGCCGTCACGGCCGACCTCGCCTCCTTCTGGCGGGACGGGTACCGGGGCGTGCGGGCCGAACTGCGCGGCCGGTATCCGAAGCACCCGTGGCCCGAGGACCCCGCGACGGCCGAGCCGACCCGGCACACGAACGCGCGCCTCAGGCGCTGACCGGTTCGGGTTCGCGCGTCTGCGTGGACGACGGATCACCGGGGCGTCGGCCGCGGGCCTCCAGGTACAGGGACAGCGACAGCAGCGCGACGCCCAGGGTCAGCAACCCCCACGGCAGGTAGGTCGTCAGCGAAAGGACCAGGACGCGCTGGGACTTGACCAGGTCGACCGTCGACTCGATGTAGTCCTCGCGCATTTTGACGTGGCCGGAGAACGCGGTCACCTTGTCACGGCCCCCCAGGAGCGTGCCGCCGCGCAGTTCCTCCTTGTGGATCTCCTCGCCGTAGACGGGCGCTCCGGTGACGGGTTCGACCCAGAACTTGCGGACCGTGGTGTACCAGCGGGTCGTGCCGGTCTTGGCGACCGACTCCGGGGTGATGCCTTTGACGGGCATGGCCTTCGGGAAGGGGACCTTCGTCCAGGGGATGGTCTGCTCGAAGTAGTAGACGCTCACGCCCCGGAAGTCCTGTGTGCCCTTGTAGTGGATGGGGGCGGTGATACGGGCCTGCGCGTCGAAGTACTCGTAGTCCCGCTTCTCGGTAAGGAAGGGCCACTTGAACTCGATGCCCTCGCGCCTGACGGGGTCGCCGTCGACCATCTCGCCGGTGGCGTGGACGGGCTCCTGGGTGTGCGCGTCGAAGATGTAGCGCTCGGGGATCTTGGACACCATCTTGCCGTCGGGGCCCTGGACGTAGGACAGGCCGTCCCAGACGACGACGTCGCGGCCCGCGGTCTTCTCGATCTTCTCGGACGCCTCGACGTTGCCCCTGAGAGTCTGCACGATGGAGACCTTGTCGACTTTCCGGGCCTTCATGGTGCCGTAGTCGAGGAGCGTCGCGTCCCTCGCTTCGAGGACCATGTCCTGGTACTGGTTGGCCGGGATCTTGGCGAGCCGGGGAAAGGCGTACCAGCGCAGCAGCGGGGACAGTGCCGTGCAGAACACGGCGAGGGCGAGCAGGATCAGGCTGGCCTTGCGGCGCATCTCGGCGGCCCTCCCTACGGGTCAGGGGTGCTCGGGGATGGTGGTCAGCAGCGGCTTCGGTGAGGTCGTGCCGGCTGGTGTGCCGATGGCCGTGAGCGTGAAGACCAGCGCGAGCGCGACGGCGAGACCGGTCGCGGCGGCGATGAGGACGCGCATGCGGAGCCTCCCCGGTTAGCTGATGGAGCGTCAGGGCTGGGGCACCGTAGCAACGGCGGGACGAGATGAGAACACGTTGCGCACACGGACAACGGCGCCCCCTCCGCCGGCTCGGCGGAGGGGGCGCCAGTGACTCAGGGTTTACTAGGCGCTG
>NZ_VCHX02000265.1 GCF_005768555.2 Streptomyces sporangiiformans | reverse complement strand
GGGTCTGGGGCGGAGCCCCAGAAGGATGGGACGGGTAGGGGCGGCGGGGGCGAAAGAAACCACGAACCAGCCCCGCGCAGTAAAAGACAGCCCGCCGACGGGGGAAGATCGGCGGGCTGTCGGTGGTGCCGGGATGGCTCAGTGGACGGAGTGCTCCTCCTGAGGGAACGTCCCGCCGACGACGTCCTCGGCAAACGCCTTGGCCGCGTCCCCCATGACCGACCGAAGGTTCGCGTACTGCTTGACGAACCGCGGCATCTTCCCGCCCGTCAGCCCCAGCATGTCCGTCCAGACAAGAACCTGCGCATCGGTCTCGGCCCCGGCACCGATACCGACCGTTGGAATGTGGAGGACACGCGTGACCTCGGCGGCCAGCTCCGCCGGCACGAGCTCGAGGACGACCGCGAACGCACCGGCGTCCTGGACGGCCTTGGCGTCACGGAGAAGCTGCTGAGCGGCCTCCTCGCCCCGGCCCTGAACGCGGTAGCCCATGGCGTTCACCGACTGGGGAGTCAGCCCGATGTGGGCCATGACCGGGATGCCGGACTCGACCAGCAGCTCGATCTGGCGGTGCGAGCGTTCGCCGCCCTCCAGCTTGACGGCACCCACCCCCGCCTCCTTCACCAGGCGCGTGGCCGAGCGCAGCGCATGGACCGGACCCTCCTGGTACGACCCGAAGGGCAGGTCACCGACGATCAGCGCACGGCTCGTACCTCGTACGACCGCGGCCGACAGCATGGTCATCTCGTCGAGCGTGACGGGTACGGTCGACTCGTACCCCAGGTGGCAGTTGCCCGCCGAGTCGCCCACGAGCATGACCGGGATCCCGGCCTCGTCGAAGACGGACGCGGTCATCGCGTCGTACGCGGTGAGCATGGGCCACTTCTCGCCGCGATCCTTGGCGGCGGTGATGTCGCGGACGGTGATGCGACGGGTGCCCTTCCCGCCGTACAGCGCCTTACCGCTGTCGGGGGTCCTCTGGGCAGCCGAGAGCTGCGTCATGGCAACGGCTCCTTCTGTCATCTCGAGGCGCCCTGACGGCGTCCCCGGATCCCCTCCATGGTGGCACCTCGTGCCACCGAACGGCTAGGGGGGGCGCCCGGCCACGGCTCAGGACCCCGCCCACGTAAGGTCTCGGTAAAAGAATTCAATACGAGACGGTCTCGTATCGTTATGTGGTCTAGGGTCGGCGCCATGACTACTCCCGCCGTTCCTGACTCCCGCGTCCCGGAAGCCGTACACCGGCGTCGCTGGGTGATCCTCGGCGTACTGATGTTGAGCCTGCTGATAGTCGTGCTCGACAACTCGATCCTGAACGTCGCAATCAAGACGATCTCGACTCCCGCCCCGACCGGCCTCGGGGCCACGCAGAGCGAGCTGGAGTGGGCCATCAACGCCTACACGCTCGTCTTCGCGGGACTGCTGTTCACCTCCGGTCTGCTCGGTGACCGGCTCGGACGCAAGAAGGTGCTGCTCGGCGGGCTCGCGCTCTTCGGGGTCGGCTCGGCGCTCGCCGCCTTCTCCGGCTCACCGGAGCAGTTGATCGCGTTCCGCGCGGTGATGGGTCTCGGCGCCGCCTTCGTGATGCCCGCCACCCTCGCCGTCCTCATGAACGTCTTCGAGCGGGACGAGCAGCCGAAGGCCATCGGCCTCTGGGCGGGCGGCGTCGGGATCGCCATCGCCATAGGGCCCATCACGGGAGGGGCGCTTCTCGACCACTTCTGGTGGGGGTCCGTGTTCCTCGTCAACGTGCCCATCGTGATCACCGCGATCGGCTTGATGCTGGTGCTCGTTCCGGACTCCCGCGATCCCAGGCCGGGCCGGATCGACCCGGTGGGTGTGGTGTTGTCTGTCGTCGGACTCGTGCTGCTCGTGTACGGCATCATCAAGGGCGGACAGCTCGCCGACTTCACCGACGCCACGGTGGTGGCGACCATGGCGGCCGGACTCGCCGTACTCGTGGGCTTCGTCTGGTACGAGAAGCGCAGCGACCACCCGTCCATAGACGTCACGTACTTCAAGAACCGGGTCTTCTCGGCGGCGATGGGCGCCATCGCGCTGGTCTTCTTCGGGCTGATGGGCGTGACGTTCTTCGCCGTCTTCTACACGCAGACGGTGCGCGGCTACACGCCTTTGCAGACCGGCCTGCTGATGCTGCCGCTGGCCGTGTCGCAGCTCGTCTTCTCCCCGCGGGCCCGGCTGGCCGTCGACCGTTTCGGCAACAAGGCCACGACCACCGCGGGCATGCTCACCCTCGCCGCGACGCTGGTCGCGTTCGCCACGCTGGAGGCGGATACGCCGATCTGGATACTGGAGGTCATCTTCTTCCTGATGGGCGCGGGAATGGCGCACGTCATGACCCCCACCAGCGTGGTGATCATGCAGACCCTGCCCCGCGAGAAGGCCGGTTCCGCCTCCGCGCTCAGCAACACCTTCCGCCAGGTCGGCGGCGCCATGGGCATCGCCGTACTCGGCTCGGTCCTCTCCTCGGTGTACCGCTCGGGCATCGAGGACAAGCTCGCCGCGGCGCCCGCCGGTCTCCGGCACACCGCGGGCGAGTCCATCGAGGCCACGCTCGCCGTCGCCGCGAAACTCGGGCCCGAGGGCAGGGCACTGGTCGAACCGGCGCACGACGCCTTCCTGCACGCCATGCATGTCACGGCCCTGTGCGGAGCCGGTGTCGCCCTCGTCGGAGCGGTGGTCGTGGGGCTGTTCCTGCCCGGCCGAAACCCGACCCCGCAGGACCAGAAGGGGGAGGGAACCGAGCTGGTGGGTTCCGAGCGCTGAGAGAATCGGGTCCGTATCGGGCTGCGAGGGAACGGAGTTGGTGTGGACGTCGCTGATCAGGAGACCGGTCGCGCGCCCGTCAGGGGGCGGCCGCGCAGCGAGAGCGTGGAGCGTTCCATCGTCGAGGGCGTCATGAAGCTCCTGGAGGACGGCGTCCCGCTCGCGGAGATCTCCATAGAGCGCGTCGCCCGCACCGCCGGTGTGGGCAAGGCCACCATCTACCGTCGCTGGAGCGGCCGTGAGGAACTCTTCTGCGACGTCCTGCGCGCCGCCGAGCCCCCGGGCCCCGAACTGCCCGGCACCTCTACGCGCGATGACCTGATCGCCCTCCTCGAGGCGCAGCGCAGGCGCGGCCTGGCCACCCGCTCGTCGGCGATCGTGCACAACGTCCTCGCCCAGATGAAGAGCAGCCCCAAGCTGTGGAAGGCGTACCACGTGAACGTGGTCGAGCCACAGCGCCGGCTCACCACCGAGGTGCTGCGGCGCGGGCAGGAGGACGGCGAGATCCGTACCGGCCTCGACCTCGAACTGATCGCCGACCTCTTCCACGGTCCCATGCTCGTACGCACCGTCATGCGCCGCGACGCCGACCTCCCCGACGATCTCGCCGAGGTGATCGTCGACACGGTCCTGGAAGGGCTGCGCCCCAGCGGCTCCTGAGGGTGCGACAGCTTCCGGGGGCTCGGCGGTTCGGTGGGTCCTGAGGTCTCGATGGCTCCTCGGGCCGCCAACTCCCGTGGTTCCAGCGGCTTCTGAGGTCCCGTCGACTCCTGAGGAGATGTGCGTGTTATGTCACAGAGCGCGCTTTCCCCGTCCGCCGCCGGAACTCACCACGCCGTCTCGTACGTCCTCGTGCGAGTACGGCCGTCCTGGTACGGCAGGAGCGAACGCGTTCATCCCCTAGGGTCGTAGACACAGGGGAATGATGTGTACTGCATGTTGTGAGGCGACGAATGGCGCAGGCTTATATGACGGAGACGGGCAGCGGCGGCCAGGGGCCTGACCGCAGAGGACCCCGGCTTCGGCGCCTGCTCGACTCCGTGCGCAGTGACCGCCGTGTCTGGCGGCGTGGCATCGTCCTCGCCGTCTTCGCGGTCCTCCTCGCTCTCGTGATGGTGCTGCACGCGCAGATCCCGAACACCCTCGGCAACCTCGGCAGCCTCACCGAGACGTTCCTGCCCTGGCTGGGCGTCTTCATCCCGGTGCTGCTCGTCCTCGCGCTGGTCCGCAGGTCCGCGACAGCCTTGATCGCCGTGCTCCTGCCCACGGTCGTCTGGTTCAACCTCTTCGGCGGTCTGCTCGGCGACAAGACCGGCGGTGGCGGCGACCTCACCATCGCCACGCACAACGTCAACGCGGAGAACGCGAACGCGGCGGGCACCGCACGCGACGTGGCCGCGTCCGGCGCCGACGTGGTGGCCCTCGAGGAGCTGACGGAGTCGGCGGTCCCCGTCTACGAGAAGGCGTTGGCGCCGACGTACAAGTACCACTCCGTGCAGGGCACCGTCGGTCTGTGGAGCAAGTACCCGCTGAGCGACGTCAAGGAGGTCGACATCAAGCTCGGCTGGACGCGCGCGATGCGGGCGACCGTCAACGCGCCGGACGGGCAGGTCGCGGCGTACGTCGCCCATCTGCCCTCGGTGCGGGTGAAGATCGAGGCCGGCTTCACCGCGCGGCAGCGCGACAAGAGTGCCGACGCGCTCGGCGAGGCCATCGCCGACGAGAAGATGAAGCGGGTCGTCCTGCTCGGCGACCTGAACGGCACGATGAACGACCGCGCGCTCAACGGCGTGACCTCGCAGATGCGTTCCACCCAGGGCGCGGCGGGCAGCGGCTTCGGCTTCAGCTGGCCGGCGTCGTTCCCGATGGCGCGGATCGACCAGATCCTGGTGAAGGGCGTCGAGCCCATCACCTCGTGGACGCTGCCGTCGACGGGCAGCGACCATCTCCCGATCGCCGCCCGAGTGAAGATCTAGGCAACCCGCTCGTAACCCCTGGGAATACTGGGCCTGCGACGCTTTGTTCCGTAAGTAAACTTAATGGGCCCGTGCACCCTCGTGCGCGGGCACCTTCATGGAACTCCGCACGCTCTCCGCTCCGTTCGGCCCCGCGCCGCCCGGAGTGCTCCACCCCTGAAAGGTGAAAGATCCTCCATGCCCCTGGCCCTGCTCGCCCTAGCCGTGGGCGCATTCGGCCTCGGCACCACCGAGTTCGTCATGATGGGCCTGTTGCCCGATGTCGCCGAGGACCTGAACGTCTCGATCCCCGACGCCGGTCAACTGGTCTCGGCGTACGCGCTGGGCGTCGTCATCGGTGCCCCGCTGCTCGCCGCGGTGACGGCCAGGCTGCCGCGCCGCAAGGTGCTGATCGGCCTGATGGCGCTGTTCGTCGCGGGCAACGCGCTGTCGGCCTTCGCGCCCGACCACCACTGGCTGCGCGCCGCCCGTTTCCTGAGCGGGCTGCCGCACGGCGCGTTCTTCGGCGTGGGCGCCGTCGTCGCCACCGGCCTGGTCGCCCCCGAGCGCAAGGCGCGCTCGGTCTCGCTGATGTTCCTGGGGCTGACCGTCGCGAACGTCGTGGGTGTCCCCGTGGCG
The DNA here is from genome assembly GCF_005768555.2 of Streptomyces sporangiiformans. Classification (GTDB taxonomy): domain Bacteria; phylum Actinomycetota; class Actinomycetes; order Streptomycetales; family Streptomycetaceae; genus Streptomyces; species Streptomyces sporangiiformans. The sequence goes on along the minus strand of NZ_VCHX02000265.1, from coordinate 848 downwards.
ACCCTGATGGGCCAGCACCTCGGCTGGCGCGCCACGTTCCTCGGCGTCAGCGCGATCGGCCTGGCGGCCATCGCCTCGCTGGCCCTGCTGGTGCCCCAGGATCACGCCCACGCCACGACCGGCGGCCTGCGCGGCGAACTGGCCGCGCTGCGCCCCCTGCCCGTCTGGCTCTCCCTCGGCACCACCGTCGCGGGCTTCGGCGCGCTGTTCTCCGCCTACAGCTACATCACGCCGATGCTCACGGACTCCGCCGGCTACGCCGACTCCAGCATCACGCTGCTGCTGGCCCTGTTCGGCGTGGGCGCCACCGTGGGCAACCTGCTCGGCGGCCGCCTGGCCGACCGTTCCCTGAGGGGCACCCTCTTCGGCGGGCTCACGGCACTGACCGCGGTCCTCGCCCTCTTCCCCGTCCTGATGAGTGCGGAGTGGACCGCCGCCCTGGCGGTGTTCCTCCTGGGCACGGCCGCGTTCGCCACGGGCTCCCCGCTCCAGCTGATGGTCATGGAGAAGGCCTCCGCGGCCCCCTCCCTCGCCTCCTCCGCCAACCAGGCCGCCTTCAACCTCGCGAATGCCGGCGGCGCCTGGATCGGCGGACTCGCCCTGGCGGCGGGCTTCGGCGTCACGTCCCCGGCGGCCGCCGGCGCGGGGCTCGCGGTGCTGGGACTCGGGGTCGCGGCCGTCGCGTATGCGGTGGACCGGCGCCGGGTGCCGACGCACACCGGTCGTGTCGTGGCCGCGCACGTGCCGCAGCGCACGGAGACGGCTCGCTACTGACCCGCGGGAACGCGACCCCGCGTCCGCACGGTCCGCTTGAATACGGCGAAGGGGGCGCCCGGTGCACACCGGGC
>NZ_VCHX02000264.1 GCF_005768555.2 Streptomyces sporangiiformans | reverse complement strand
TTTCAGCGCCGATGGTACTGCAGGGGGGACCCTGTGGGAGAGTAGGACGCCGCCGAACTAATTGTAGAGAAATCCCCCGTGCCATTCGGCACGGGGGATTTTTGCGTTTGTCAGGAGGACGGCTGCACCAGTTTCGTGTCGTACGCCAGAATCACCGCCTGGACCCGGTCCCTCGCCCCCGTCTTCGCGAGGATCCGGGTCACGTGTGTCTTCACCGTCGACTCCGCGAGATGCAGGCGGGTAGCGATCTCGGTGTTCGTCCAGCCCTGGCCGATGACCGTGAGGATTTCCCGCTCCCGCTGCGTCAGTACGGCGAGTCGGGGGTCCAGTGAAGGGGAGCCCTCCGGGGCGGCGGACGGTAAGTGCTGGACGTACGCGTCGAGGAGCCGTCGTGTCAGGCTCGGGGCCACCACCGCGTCTCCCGTCGCCACGGCCCGGATCCCGGAGAGGAGTTCCTCTGGGAGCGCGTCCTTGATGAGGAAGCCGCTGGCGCCGGCGCGCAGGCCGGCGTACGCGTACTCGTCGAGGTCGAAGGTGGTGAGGATGAGGACGCGGGTGCGGTCGCCGGAGGCGATGATGCGGCGGGTTGCCTCGATACCGTCGAGGCCGGGCATGCGGATGTCCATGAGGACGACGTCCGGGGTGAGTTCGGCCGTCATGCGGACCGCCTCCGTGCCGTTGCCGGCCTCGCCCAGCACCGTCATGTCGTCCTGGCTCTCCAGGAGCATGCGGAAGCCGAGACGCTGGAGCGGCTGGTCGTCGGTGATGAGGACGGTGGTCACTGGGTGGCTTCCTTCGGTACGGCTTCCTGCGGTGCGGCTTCCTGGGATGTCGCTTCCTGGGATGTCGCTTCCTGGGGTGTCGCGTCCTGCGGTGCCGGGAGGGTGGGGAGGTGGAGGTGGATCCGCCAGCCGCCGGTCGGCAGCGGTCCTGCCTCAAGTGTTCCGCCGTACAGGGCCGTTCGCTCGCGCATTCCGGTGAGGCCGCGGCCCGGGTTGCCGTCCGGTGCGGGGCCTCCGCGTCCGGTGTCGGTGACCGTCACCGTGACGGCGCCCCCGTCCTCGTACGAGATCGAGACCTGTGACGTGGCGCCCGGACCGGCGTGTTTGAGGGTGTTCGTCAGGGCTTCCTGGATGACGCGGTAGACCGTGAGCTGGGTGCCGTCGGGGACGGGGGCCGCGCGGCCGTGGACCGTCAGGCGTACGGGGAGGCCCGCCGACCGTACGCCTGCGATGAGTTGGTCGAGGTCGGTCAGGGACGGCTGTGGGGTGAGTTCCGCGGTCGGGGCCTGCTCGCGCAGGACCTCCAGAAGGCGGCGGAGTTCGGCGAGGGACTGGCGGCTCGTTGTGCCGATCGCCTCGAGGGCCTGGGCGGCTCGCTGCGGGGACTTGGCGGCCGCGTACGAACCGCCGTCGGCCAGGCCCGTGATGACGGAGAGATTGTGGCCGATGATGTCGTGCATCTCGCGGGCGATGCGGGCGCGTTCCGCCGCGGCGGCGAGCTGGGCCTGCTGGTCGCGTTCGACTTCGAGCTGGCGGGCGCGGTCGACGAGGGAGGCGAGGTACTCCTGGCGTGTGCGGACCGCTATGCCGCCGACCGCGCACAGAGCGAGGCTCATGGTGACCGGGACGATGGTCGCGTCGGGGCCCTCCTCGCCGGGATAGCGGAAACCCAGGTCCCAGAAGGGGGCCGAGGCGAGCGCGAACGACCAGAGCAGGGTGCGCAGGCGGGTGCGCAGGGCGATGTTGAAGATGACGACGAACAGGGTCATGGATGCCTGCAGCACCGCGCCCGTCCAGACGTTGGTCACGGCGAACGGCAGCATCACCAGCAGGACCGCGAAGGGATGGCCCCGGCGCCAGAACAGCGGTACCGAGAAGCCCAGGGACATCGTTCCGACCAGCCAGGCCGGTGTGTCGAGGTTCTCGGTGACGTTCTTCCAGCCGTCGCCCAGGAAGTCGGTGAGGCAGGCGGTCACGTAGAAGCCCGTCAGCAGGGTGTCCCACACCCACGGGCGGCGTCGGTCGAGGGCGCGCGCCCGCTGGACGATGCGGTGGAACTGGCGGGTGAGCGGCTGCCCGTTCGGCGACCATTCGCCCTGCCAGTCCTGTTCGCGTGTCACGGGGCCATCCTCGTACGTGCTGTGGCCATCCGTCCGGTCATTCGGCTCGTCCCATGTCCAGTCTCACGTCCCGTCACACGTCCCGTCGCACGTGCAGTCACACGTCCCGTCGCCTCAGCAGCAGCCCGGCTGCCGCGAGGGTGCCGGCTGCCCACAGGGAGAGCGCGAGCAGTGCCGCGCCCGGTGATGCCATGTCCGTGGGGGTGTGGGCGTGGGTGAGGGAGTCGAGGGCGCCGACCGGGAAGTAGCGGACGGCGTCTTCGATGACGTCGTACGGGAGCGCGGACAAGATCTCCGGCAGGACCAGGACACCGCCGATGAACGCGCCGATGCTGCCCGGGACCGAGCGGATCAGGGCGCCGAGGGCGAGGGCCATGACGCCCAGGAGAGCGAGGCCGGCCGCGTTGCCGACGAGGGCGCGGGCGATGCCGGGGTCGCCGAGGGAGGCCTCCTGGTCCGTGCCGGAGAGGAGGGTCTGGGCGAGCGGGAACGTGATGAAGTTCGTCGCGAGTACGACGGTGAAGGTGACCGCGCCCAGGACCGCAGCCTTGGACCACAGCACCGGGAGGCGGCGCGGAACCGCCGTCATGCTGGAGCGGATCATGCCCGTCGAGTGCTCGCCCGCCGTGACCAGGATGCCGAGCACGCCCATGATGATCGATGTGAACTGCATGCCGAGCAGGACGAGGAGGACCGTGTCCACGTCCGCGTCTCCGCCGCCGGACTCGTAGGTCGCGGCGATCGCGAGGCCGATGCCGATGGTCAGCGCGCTCGCCAGGGCCAGGGTGATCCAGGTGGAGCGGACCGTCCACAGTTTGTGCCACTCGGAGCGCAGAACGCGGCTCGGCGTGATGGCGAGGGTGCTCATGCGGACTCCATGAAGGTGCGCTCGTGGGCGGCGGGGGTGGTGGCTGTGGTGGCGGTCGTGGCGGCGAACTCGACCGAGTCGCGGGTGAGGTCCATGAAGGCCTGCTCCAACGAGGCCGCCTGCGGGGTGAGTTCGAAGAGCGGGATGCCGTGGGCGGCGGCGGTGCGGCCGATGTGCTCGGCGTCCGTGCCGCGGACCTCCAGGGTTCCGGGGGCCGAGCTGGTCACGTCGACGTCCGGAGCGGCGAGCAGTTCGGTGAGCAGGCCGGCCTCGGGCGTGACGACCCTGACGGTTCCGGCGCCGGACGCGCGGACGAATGCGTCGACGGTCGTGTCGGCCAGCAGGCGGCCCCTGCCGATGATGATCAGGTGCTCGGCCGTGAGGGCCATCTCGCTCATCAGATGGGAGGAGACGAAGACCGTACGGCCTTCCGCGGCAAGGGACTTGAGGAGGTTACGGATCCACAGGACGCCCTCCGGGTCGAGGCCGTTGACCGGTTCGTCGAGGATGACCGTGTCCGGGTCGCCCAGGAGTGCGGCCGCGATGCCGAGGCGCTGGCCCATGCCGAGGGAGAACCCCTTGACGCGGCGACGTGACACTTCGGCCAGACCTGTCACCTCCAGGACGTGGGACACCCGGCTGCGGGGGATGCCGTGGGTGAGGGCCAGCGCCATCAGGTGGTGGTACGCCGTGCGGCCCGGGTGGATGGAGCGGGCCTCCAGGAGGGCGCCGACCTCGTTGAGGGGCGCGGGGTGGGCGGCGTACGCGCGGTCGCCGACCGTCGCGTGCCCTCGGGTCGGTGCGTCCAGGCCGAGGATCATCCGCATGGTGGTGGACTTTCCGGCGCCGTTGGGGCCGAGGAAGCCGGTGACGGTGCCCGGCCGGACGGTGAAGGTGAGATCGGATACGACGGTCTTGTCGCCGTAGCGCTTGGTCAGCCCGTGGGCGCTGATTCCTCGTGCGCTGCTCGCCTGCGCGCTGCTTCCCTGTGCGGTCGTCATGCCTTCGATGCTCGGCCGGGCGGGGGTGCGGAACGTCGGACGGTGGCGGGATATCAGGTGAGGGACGTAGTACCCGGGTATTACGGTGGCCCTCATGAAGCACGTGATCCGTTCTGTACGTGCCGTACGCGCTGTACGTGCCGACGAGTGGCCCGCGGCGAAGGAGCTGCGGCTGGCCGCGTTGCGGGATCCGGTGGCGCATCTCGCCTTTCTCGAGACGTACGAGGAGGTCGTGGGGAAGCCCGACAGCTTCTGGCGGGAGCGGACGGCGAGAGCCGCCGAAGGGGTGCGCGAGCGGCAGCAGTTCGTGGCCGAGGGGGCCGACGGCCGGTGGGTCGGGTCGGTGGTCGTGCTCGTCGAGGAGGCGGGGGCCGAGGGCGCGCTGGGGGATGTGAGCGAGGTACGCCAGGGGCACCTCGTGGGGGTCTTCGTACGGCCCGAGGCGCGGGGTGTGGGGCTTACCGAGAGGCTCTTCGCACGTGCTCTGGAATGGGCCTGGGACGTGGCCGGGGTGGAGCGGGTGCGGTTGTTCGTGCATGAGCGGAACGCGCGGGCCGAGGGCTTCTACAGGAAGATCGGGTTCGTGCCGACGGGGAATACCGTTTCCGTGCCGGGTGATCCGGGCGCGCGGGAGCTGGAGTTCGTGATGAAGCGGCCCTGAGGCACTGACGCGGGGTGCGGCGGGGCGGGGTGTGGCGGGGCGGGACCCTAGGCCGGGAGCTCCTGGTGGGGCCAGCGGGTGCGGGCCTGTTCTCGGGAGCGGAGGAGTGCCAGGGTGGGCATGCCTCGGTCGGCTCCGGTGGTGAGCAGGTCCGGGAGTTGAGGGAGCGGGGCCACTGCGGCGACGTCGTCCAGGACGAGTGTCAGTGGTGGGTCGAGGCGACCGGAGGATGACCGTTCGGCCATGCGCCGGCCGCGCTCGACCACGCTTGAGGCGAGGGCCGTGAGGAGTGGCATCGCTCCGGGGTTCGCCTTGGGGTCCTCGATGGGTTCACCCACCACATAAAGCGTGCCCCCTTCGTTGATGAAGGAATCCAAGGTGAGGGCATCAGTTCGGTTGGGGGTGCAGGATTCGCGGACGTTGACCGTGAAGAGGGAGGAGAGGGCGCGAGCCGTCAACTCCTGAGCCATGTCACGTCGTTCGGGGTACGAGGTGAGGGCCGACTCCAGCTCGCCGGCGGAGCCGGAGGCCGCCTTGGGGTTCGTACGGAGGATGCGTACGGCCTCCTGGACCTGGGTGCCCTGGGCCCAGCGGTGGAGGTGGCGCACGGTGCGGCCGTCCGTGGCTGCGGCGTGCAGGTAGGTGCGCAGGAGCGTTTCCGCGGCGTCGGCGACCATCTGGTCGATCTTTGCGGTGGGGCGGACCGGGGCGAGGAGAGCTGCTGCCCGGGCCTTTGCGGTGTCCTTGTTCTCGCAACCCGTTGAGGGGGACCAGTGGAGGCGGGCCGGGGTGTCGCAGAGGTGGGAGGGGTCGTAGAGGAGGACGGGGCCGAGTTTCGCTCGGGCGTCCTTGGTCTGCGACCAGAGGGTGGGGTTGGAGGTGATGACGAGGGCGGGGCCCTCGGCGTCTCGTACCGCCTCGATGGCCAGGGGGTGGCGGGTTTCTGGGGGGCCGAGGATCAGGGGGCCGCGGGGG
>NZ_VCHX02000262.1 GCF_005768555.2 Streptomyces sporangiiformans | reverse complement strand
CGCAATCGGGTGCCGCCCCTTTCGTACGCGCCGCGCGCTCTGCCCTGGGCGCTACGCGCTCCGCGCTACGCGGTCAGCTTCGCCAGGGCCGCGTCGATGCGGGACAGGGTCTTCTCCTTGCCCAGGACCTCCAGGGACTCGAACAGGGGGAGGCCGACCGTGCGGCCGGTGACGGCGACGCGGACCGGGGCCTGGGCCTTGCCGAGCTTGAGGCCGTGCTCCTCGCCGGCCGCGAGGACGGCGCTCTTCAGCGACTCCGCGCTGGTCCAGTCCGCGGTCTCCAGCTTCGCGCGGGCCGTGCGCAGCAGCGCGTCCGAGCCCTCCTTCATCGCCTTGTTCCAGGACGCCTCGTCCTCGACCGGCTCGTTCAGGAACAGGAAGTCGACGTTCTGCGTGATGTCGGACAGGACCGTCAGGCGGGTCTGGGCGTACGGGGCGATCGCCTCCCACTTGGTCTGGTCGAAGTCCTCCGGCGCCCACGGCGCGTGCGGGGCCTTCAGCCACGGCCCGCAGGCCTCGACGAACGCCTTCACGTCCAGCCGCCTGATGTGGTCGGCGTTGATCGCCTCGCACTTCTTCAGGTCGAAGCGAGCCGGATTCGGGACGACGTCCTTGATGTCGAAGGCGGCGACCATCTCGTCGATCGAGAAGACGTCCTGGTCCGCGGAGAGCGACCAGCCCAGCAGGGAGAGGTAGTTGAGCAGGCCCTCCGGGAGGAAACCGCGCTCCCTGTAGAGGTTCAGCGAGGACTGCGGGTCCCGCTTGGAGAGTTTCTTGTTGCCCTCGCCCATCACGTACGGCAGGTGCCCGAAGGCGGGCACGGACTTCGCGACGCCCAGCTCGATCAGCGCCTTGTAGAGGGCGATCTGCCGCGGGGTCGACGACAACAGGTCCTCGCCGCGCAGCACGTGCGTGATCTCCATGAGGGCGTCGTCGACCGGGTTGACCAGCGTGTACAGGGGCGCGCCGTTGGCTCGTACGATCCCGTAGTCCGGAACGTTCTCGGGGGTGAACGTCAGCTCGCCGCGGACCAGGTCCGTGAAGGTGATCGCCTCGTCGGGCATACGGAAGCGGACGATCGGCTCGCGGTCCTCCGTCCGGTACGTGGCGATCTGCTCGTCGGTGAGCGCCCGGCAGTGGCCGTCGTAGCCGGAGGGCTTGCCGGCCGCGCGGGCCGCCTCGCGGCGGGCGTCCAGTTCCGTCGCCGAGCAGTAGCAGTAGTACGCGTAGCCGCCGTCCAGGAGCTTGTGGGCCACGTCCTTGTAGAGGTCCATGCGCTGCGACTGGCGGTACGGAGCGTGCGGGCCGCCGATCTCTGGGCCCTCGTCCCAGTCGAAGCCGAGCCAGCGCATCGAGTCGAGGAGCTGCTCGTACGACTCCTCGGAGTCTCGGGCGGCGTCGGTGTCCTCGATACGGAAGACCAGGGTGCCGCCGTGGTGGCGGGCGAACGCCCAGTTGAACAGGGCGGTGCGGACCAGCCCCACATGGGGGTTACCGGTCGGCGAGGGACAGAAACGTACGCGGACGGGTCCGTTAGCCACGCTTGATCACCTTGTTGGTGAGAGTGCCGATGCCTTCGATGGAGACGGCGACCTCGTCGCCGACACTGAGCGGGCCGACCCCTGCCGGGGTGCCCGTGAGGATCACGTCGCCGGGGAGCAGCGTCATGGCCTCCGAGATGTTCACGATCAGATCCTCGATGGGGTGGATCATCTCGCTGGTGCGGCCCAGCTGTCGCTGGCTGCCGTTGACCGTGCACTGGATCGTGATGCCCTCGGCGATCGCGGCGAGGTCCAGGCCGGTCTCCACCCAGGGGCCGAGCGGGCAGGAGGAGTCGAAGCCCTTGGCCCTCGCCCACTGCTTCTCGCGCCTCTGGACGTCGCGCGCGGTGACGTCGTTGGCGCAGGTGTAGCCGAAGATGACGTCTTTGACGCGCTCGCGCGGGACCTCACGGCACATACGGCCGATGACCACGGCCAGCTCGGCCTCGTGGTGCAGCTCCTGCGAGAAGGAGGGGTAGGCGATCTCGTCGCCGGGGCCGATCACCGAGGTGGACGGCTTGAAGAAGGCGAACGGGGCGTCGGGCACCTCGTTGCCGAGTTCCTTCGCGTGCTCCGCGTAGTTGCGGCCGAAGGCCACGACCTTGTTCGGGAGCACCGGCGGCAGCAGCCGGACCTTGCTCAGCGGGACCTTGGTACCGGAAAGTTCGAAGTCCGCGAACGGGATGCCCTTGATGATGTCGAGGACGAGCCCGTCGGTCGATCCAGGAGGGCCCTCGCCCTCGACCGCGCCGAACGCGACGTTGCCGTCGATGGAGAACCTGGCGATGCGCACGGGATCCTTGCGCCCCTCACTGAGCTGGCTGAAGTTTTGACGCTCCAGGCTAACGCGGCAGAGGGGCGCGACCTCGCGCAATTCCGTCCGGGGGGCCGTGGGATGCTTGATCCGCGTCGTGGACCGCTACTCCGCGGAGACGGCCGCGACCGGGACGTCCATGAGGACGGTGCGCCGGGGGTTGGCGGTCTGGGCGGGGAGCTCAACGGCGTGCTCCTGCTGCTCGTGCCGCTGTTCCGTCCGCAGTTCGCCGGCGTCCTCGAGGTCGACCAGCGTGGTGCGTCGCGGATTGGCGGTGTTGCGGAGCATCATCGTCGTCTTCATCTGCGGTTTCGGACCCTGTCGGTACGGGCGCGGAGCGCGGCCGGAAGCCGTCGCGCGAGCGCGAGTTGTCGGATTAGCTGTCTCTGTAAAGCATCAGGCTAAACATTCAATCCGCCTGGAAAGTTGTGAAGAGCTCATGGTTGGCGTGTGAGTTTGCTCACCAACTGCCAGTCAAAAGGGGGCAATTCAGACCCTCGGCGCGCTTCACCGAAACGGACATTGCACCCCTGAAGCCCTCATTCCGCTCCCGATCGTGGCGACTGGGGCGCGCCTCGCTCGCGAGCGGGTCGGTGGGATAGGTCCGTTATGTACGAGATCACAGTGCACGTCTCGTAACTCGGCCCTCACAACCTGTCACGGAGGTCACAGCATGACCTGCGGGCCTTGTTGGAGATCCGGCACTGTGCTGGAATTCCACGAACCGCCGCGGAACACAACCGGCGCGCAGGGGGCGCAACGCGCCGCCGAGTGGCGGCGGAAGGGGAAGCCAGCGCCGGTCACCCACGACCGACAAAGGCGCATTGCGCCTGTACGACGCCGACACCGTCCCACCGTCATGCGGAGGGACGCCTGGTCCAGAGGTTGCGACGCTAGTGCAGGGACGTTTCAAGAGGGATGGCAGCGCTTCGGCGGAGCCGGAGTCGCAGGGCGGGACCGACCGCGGCTCCTCGCCTCAGCACGCCCAGAACCCGGGACCGGCACAGACCGGCAACGGCGGTGATCGCGGCTCGCGCCCAGGCGTGACGGCGGGCGGCGCTCCGGCCGGCAAGCCCGCCGCGCCCGCGCCGAAGGCGAAGAGTTCCAGCAGCCCCGGCTCCCGAATAGCGCTGCGCAACTGGCGCATCTCGACCCGTCTGGTCTCGCTGCTCGCGCTGCCCGTGGTGGCCGCGACCTCGCTGGGCGCACTGCGCATCAGCGACTCCATGGACGACATCCAGCAGCTCGACAACATGAAGCTGCTGACCGACATGACCAAGCAGGCGACCGAGCTCGCCGCAGCGCTCCAGGAGGAGCGGGACAAGTCGGCCGGTCCCCTCGCCAACGGTGCCAAGACGAGTGACTTCACCGTCAAGGGCGTACGGGAGAAGACGGACCGGGCACGTGCCGCCTTCATGGAGGGCACCCACGACATCGACGCCGCGGCCGGCGAGAAGAACCTCGACGGCGTCCGCGACAATGTCGTCGCCATCGCGACCGAGCTGGGCAAGCTCAGCAGCATCCGCGACGACGCCTACGCGGACACGGACAACACGACCCAGACGGTCGACGCGTACCACCGGCTCATCGACCAGTTGCTCGGCCTCTCGCAGGACATGGCCGAGGCGACCAGCAACCCCGAGATGATCCAGCGCACGCGCGCCCTGGCGGCGTTCTCCTCCGCCAAGGAGTACGCGTCCATCCAGCGCGCCGTCATCGCCGCGGCCCTGCCCGCGACCGACAAGACCTTCGGCGAGCTCTCGGAGAACGACCGCAAGTACGCGGCCTCGGCGCTGGACAGCCAGGAGTCCGAGCTCACCAGCTTCGCCAGCATCTACGACGGCAACGCCGAGGCGCTGACGAAGCCCATCGACGACGGCAGCCCGACCATCGAGGCAGCCGACACCTACGCCGAGCGCGTGCTCGAGCGTCAGGACGGCCTGCAGCTGCGTGACAAGCGCTCGTACCTGGACTGGATCGACGCCGACTCGACCAAGATCCAGGAAATGTCCAAGATCGAGCTCACGCTGCTCAACCAGATGGAGCAGAAGGCCCGTGAGCTGCGCAACGAGTCCGAGCGCGAAGCGATCATCTCCGGTGCGCTGATCCTGCTCGTGCTCGGTGTCTCGCTCGTCGGCGCCTTCGTGGTGGCCCGGTCCATGATCCGCTCGCTGCGCCGCCTCCAGGACACCGCGACCAAGGTCGCCCAGGACCGGCTGCCCGAGCTCGTCAAGCAGCTGTCCGAGTCCGACCCGCAGGACGTCGACACCTCCGTCCAGTCGGTCGGTGTGCACTCCAAGGACGAGATCGGCCAGGTGGCCGCGGCCTTCGACGACGTGCACCGCGAGGCGGTCCGCCTCGCCGCCGAGCAGGCCCTGCTGCGGGGCAACGTCAACGCGATGTTCACCAACCTCTCGCGCCGCTCCCAGGGTCTGATCCAGCGCCAGCTGTCGCTGATCTCCGAGCTGGAGTCCCGCGAGGCCGACCCGGACCAGCTGTCCTCGCTGTTCAAGCTCGACCACCTCGCGACCCGCATGCGCCGTAACGGCGAGAACCTCCTCGTTCTCGCCGGTGAAGAGCCGGGCCGCCGCTGGACCCGCCCCGTCCCGCTCGTCGACGTCCTTCGTGCCGCCGCCTCCGAGGTGGAGCAGTACGAGCGCATCGAGCTGGCCGCGGTCCCGACCACCGAGGTCGCGGGCCGGGTCGTCAACGACCTCGTGCACCTGCTCGCCGAGCTGCTGGAGAACGCCACCTCGTTCTCCTCGCCGCAGACGAAGGTCAAGGTCACCGGTCACGCGCTGCCCGACGGGCGCGTACTGATCGAGATCCACGACACCGGTATCGGCCTGTCCCCCGAGGACCTCGCGTCGATCAACGAGCGGCTCGCCTCGCCGCCCACCGTGGACGTCTCGGTCTCGCGCCGCATGGGTCTGTTCGTGGTCGGCCGCCTTTCGCAGCGCCACGGCATCCGCATCCAGCTGCGTCCCTCCGACTCCGGTGGCACGACCGCGCTGGTCATGCTCCCCGTCGATGTCGCCCAGGGCGGCAAGCAGGCCCCGGGCAAGCCCGGCCAGGGTGTGGCCTCCGGTGCTCCGGCCGCCGCGCAGGCCGCGGCAGGCGTCGCGGCGGCCCGCCGTGGCGGTGCCGGCGCCGGT
>NZ_VCHX02000263.1 GCF_005768555.2 Streptomyces sporangiiformans | reverse complement strand
CGGGCACCGAACGGGCCCGCCCGCCCCCGTGTTCGGGCACCCGCGTTGCCCGATTTCCGCTCCGGCGCAGGTCCGGCACGGACGGCCGGCCGACGAAACGGGCACATACGGGCGGCATCGAATCCGCAACAGACCTGGTCAGTGCCGCGCACCCGCTGTAGAAATTCCCCCATGGGTCCACAGGGCCCGAACGGGCAGCAGCGAGCCCGCAGGGGCGCGCCCCCGGAGGGCGAGCAGAAAGCACAGCACGGAGGGCAGGTGTCGGCGATGAGCGCGGAGGAAAGGCAGCGGGAGATCGTCAAGGCCGCCCGCCGCACGGGCGCCGTCGACGTCAACGACCTCGCCGCCGAGCTGGGCGTCGCCAAGGAGACCGTCCGCCGCGATCTGCGTGCCCTTGAGGACCACGGCCTCGTCCGCCGCACCCACGGCGGCGCCTACCCGGTGGAGAGCGCCGGTTTCGAGACGACGCTCGCCTTCCGTGCCACCAGCCACGTACCCGAGAAGCGGCGGATCGCCGCCGCCGCGGCCGAACTGCTCGGGGACGCGGAGACGGTCTTCGTCGACGAGGGCTTCACCCCCCAGCTCATCGCCGAGGCACTGCCCCGGGACCGGCCACTGACCGTGGTCACCGCGTCCCTGCCGGCCGCGGGCGCGCTCGCCGAGGCCGAGAACATGTCGGTCCTGCTGCTCGGCGGCCGGGTCCGGCACGGCACGCTCGCGACCGTCGACCACTGGACCACGAAGATGCTCGCCGGCTTCGTCCTCGACGTGGCGTTCATCGGCGCCAACGGCATCTCCCGCGAACACGGCCTCACCACCCCCGATCCGGCCGTCAGCGAGGTCAAGTCGCAGGCGATCCGGGCCTCCCGCCGGACGGTGTTCGCGGGCGTGCACACCAAGTTCGGGGCGGTCAGCTTCTGCCGCTTCGCGGAGATCAGCGCTCTCGAGGCGATCGTCACCAGCACATTCCTCCCCACGTCCGAAGCACACCGCTATTCACTGCAGGGCCCGCAGGTCATCCGGGTCTGACAGGCCGGTCCGAGCCGCTCCCCCACCCCGTCCGGACCACCGACTCACTCACTACAGGCGTGCAGTCGCGCCCCACAACGCCCTTTATCTCCCCATATGTTCAGGAGCGATTCATGCGAACCCCGAGCCGACGGAGGCCGCGCGCACTGCTTGCCGCGGCCGCCGCAGGGACGCTGCTCGCCCCCCTGCTTTCCGGCTGCTGGGCCGGAGCAGGTGGTGCCGGTTCCGGCGGCGACGCCATCAACGTCCTCATGGTCAACAACCCGCAGATGGTGGAGCTGCAGAAGCTCACGGCCGCCCACTTCACCAAGGAGACCGGCATCAAGGTGAACTTCACCGTCCTGCCGGAGAACGACGTCCGCGACAAGATCAGCCAGGACTTCGCCAACCAGGCCGGCCAGTACGACGTCGCCACCCTCAGCAACTACGAGATCCCGATCTACGCCAGGAACGGCTGGCTGCACGAGATGGACTCGTACGTCGCCAAGGACAGCGCCTACGACGAGCAGGACATCCTCAAGCCGATGCGGCAGTCCCTCACCGCCGACGACGGCAAGCTCTACGGGCAGCCGTTCTACGGCGAGTCGTCCTTCCTCATGTACCGCAAGGACGTTTTCGCCGAGAAGGGCCTGACCATGCCCGCCCATCCCACCTGGGAGCAGGTGGCCGAGCTCGCCGCCGAGGTGGACGGCGCGAAGCGCGGCATGCGGGGCATCTGTCTGCGCGGTCTGCCCGGCTGGGGCGAGGTGATGGCACCGCTGACCACGGTCGTGAACACCTTCGGCGGCACCTGGTTCGACAAGGACTGGAAGGCCCGCCTGAACTCCCCCGAGTTCGAGAAGGCGACGAAGTTCTACGTGGATCTGGTTCGGGGGCACGGCGAGTCCGGGGCCGCCCAGGCGGGCTTCGCCGAATGCCTCAACAACACCACCCAGGGCAAGGTCGCCATGTGGTACGACGCCACGTCCGCGGCGGGCTCCCTGGAGTCGGCCGACTCCCCGGTCAAGGGCAAGATCGGCTACGCCCCGGCGCCGGTCGAGAAGACCAAGAGCTCCGGGTGGCTCTACACCTGGGCCTGGGGCATCCAGGACGCCTCCCGCAATCCCGACAAGGCCTGGAAGTTCGTCTCCTGGGCGTCCAGCAAGCGGTACGAGCAGCTCGTCGGCGAGAAGGTCGGCTGGTCCGACGTGCCGGCCGGCAAGCGCGCCTCGACGTACACGAACGCCGACTACGTCAAGGAAGCCGCCGCCTTCCAGGAGATGACGCGCGACGCCATCGAGGGCGCCCGGCCCACCGCCCCGGGAGTGCAGCCGCGGCCCGCGCCCGGCATCCAGTTCGTCGGCATCCCCGAGTTCACCGATCTCGGCACCAAGGTCTCGCAGGAGATCAGCGCGGCCATCGCCGGACGCCAGTCCGTCGAGTCGGCCCTGAAGAAGTCCCAGCAGCTCGCCGAGCAGATCTCCGAGGAGTACGAGGGACGATGACCGCCACGACCACAGCTCCGATCACCGCACCCCCGCCCGCGCACACCGAGAAACGCCCCTCGGGCCGGTTGCGCGCCTGGGCGACCCGAGCTCCGCTCCTGCCCGCCCTGATCTTCATGATCGCCGTGACCCAACTGCCGTTCGTGGCCACGCTGGTGATCTCCTTCTTCGACTGGAACTCCCTCTACCCCGACGCCCGCCAGTTCACGGGCTTCGCCAACTACTCCGAGGTCCTGACCGACGCGGCCCTGCGCAAGTCGGTGTGGACCACGATCCTGCTGACGGTCGCCGTGGTGCTGGCCAGCCTGGTCCTCGGTCTGGGTCTCGCCCTGCTCCTGGACCGCAAGTTCCGGGGCCGCGGCCTGGTCCGTACGCTCCTGATCGCGCCCTTCCTGGTGGTCCCGGTGGCCGCGGCACTCCTGTGGAAGCACGTGCTCTACAACCCGGAGTACGGCCTCCTCAACGGCCTGCTGCACTACGTGGGCGGCCCGCAACCGGACTGGATCTCGGGCACACCACTGCTGGCGGTCGAGGCCTCCCTCGTCTGGCAGTGGACGCCCTTCATGATGCTGATCCTGCTGGCGGGGCTCCAGAGCCGCGACCACCAGCAGATCGAGGCCGCTCGGGTGGACGGCGCGAGCGACTGGCAGATCTTCCGCCACCTCACGCTGCCGCACCTGCGCCGCTACCTCGAACTCGGCGCCCTGCTCGGCTCGATCTACATCGTCCAGAACTTCGACGCGGTCTTCACCATCACGTCCGGCGGTCTGGGCACCGCCAACCTCCCCTACACCGTCTACCAGAGCTTCTACCAGGCCCACGAGAACGGCCTCGCCTCGGCCGCGGGCGTCCTGGTCGTCATCGGCTCGATCATCATCGCGACCTTCGCCCTGCGCGTGGTCTCGTCCCTGTTCCGCGAGGAGGCGTCCCGCGCATGAGTGCCACCGCAATCCGCGTCCGTCCCCGCCGCGCCCGTGGAGCGGGCCTCGGCCTGGCCGCCTGGCTCGCAGGCGTCGTCTTCTTCCTCCCCATCGCATGGATGGCGCTGACGTCCTTCCACTCGGAGTCGGACGCCGCGACCAACCCGCCGTCCTTCGGGGCCGCGCTCACCCTGGACGGCTACCGCGAGTTCTTCGGCGCGGGCGGCGGCGCGAGCCCCTGGCCCGCGCTCATCAACTCGACGGTGGCGTCGGTCGTGTCCACGCTGCTCGTCCTCCTGCTGGCCCTCCCGGCGGCGTACGCCCTGTCGATCCGCCCGGTGAAGAAGTGGACGGACGTCCTGTTCTTCTTCCTCTCCACCAAGATGCTCCCGGTCGTGGCGGGCCTCCTCCCCATCTACCTCTTCGCGAAGAACACCGGAATGCTGGACAACATCTGGCTTCTGGTCATCCTCTACACCTCCATGAACCTGCCGATCGCGGTGTGGATGATGCAGTCGTTCCTCGCGGAGGTGCCGGTCGCGATCATCGAGGCGGCGCAGATCGACGGCGCGAGGCTGCCGACGGTCCTGGGCCGTGTAGTGGCCCCCATAGCCCTCCCCGGCATCGCCGCCACGGCCTTGATCTGCTTCATCTTCAGCTGGAACGAACTGCTCTTCGCACGGGTGCTGACGGGCGTCGTAGCCGAAACAGCCCCCGTGTTCCTCACCGGCTTCATCACCAGCCAGGGGCTGTTCCTGGCGAAGGTGTGCGCCGCGTCGCTCGTCATCTCCCTGCCGGTGCTCGCCGCGGGGTTCGCCGCCCAGGACAAACTGGTCCAGGGCCTGTCACTGGGAGCCGTGAAATGAAGGCCGCCGTCATCGAGTCCGTGGGCAAGGCCGTCGTCGCCGAGGTCCCGGACCCGACGCCAGGGCCCCGCGAGGTCGTCGTCGAGGTCGCCGCCTGCGGCCTGTGCGGCACCGATCTCCACATCCTCCAGGGCGAGTTCGCGCCCGAGCTGCCGATCGTGCCGGGCCACGAGTTCGCCGGCGCGGTGGTGGGCGTCGGCACCCAGGTCACGGAACTGGCGGTCGGCGACCGAGTGGCGGTGGACCCGTCGTTGTACTGCTACGAGTGCCGGTACTGCCGTACGGGCCACAACAACCTCTGCGAGCGCTGGGCTGCGATCGGCGTGTCGACGGCGGGCGGCGCGGCGCAGTACGCGGTGGCGCCGGTGGCGAACTGCGTGAAGCTCCCGGAGCACGTACGCACCCAGGACGCGGCCCTGGTGGAGCCCTTGTCCTGTGCGGTACGGGGCTACGACGTGCTCCAGTCCCGCCTGGGCGCCCACGTCCTGATCTACGGCTCCGGGACGATGGGCCTGATGATGCTGGAGCTCGCCAAGCGGACGGGGGCGGCGAGCGTGGACGTGGTGGACGTGAACGCGGCACGCCTAGAGACGGCGCGTCGCCTGGGCGTCTCGTCCTCCGCCGCGAGCCCCGACGAACTGGACCGCCCCCAGGGCTGGGACCTGGTGGTCGACGCCACGGGAAACGCTGCCGCGATCCAGGACGGACTGGACCGGGTGGCCAAGGCCGGTACGTTCCTCCAGTTCGGCGTGGCAGACTACGCGACCCGGGTCACCATCGATCCGTACCGCATCTACAACCAGGAGATCACCATCACCGGCTCCATGGCCGTCCTGCACAGCTTCGAGCGGGCGGCGGAGCTCTTCGCGACGGGTGTCCTGGACCCGGACGTCTTCATCAGCGACCGCATCCCGCTGACGCGCTACCCGGAGGCTCTGGAGCAGTTCGCGTCGGGGGTGGGGAGGAAGATCGTGGTGGTGCCGTAGGGGTTTCTCGCCCCCGCCGCCCCTACCCGTCCCATCCTCTTCCTGGGGGCTGCGCCCCCAGACCCCCGCTATCGGCCTGAACGGCCTCGTCCTCAAACGCCGGACGGGCTGGGTATGTCAGC
>NZ_VCHX02000261.1 GCF_005768555.2 Streptomyces sporangiiformans | reverse complement strand
ATCGATTCCTTCGACCAGTGGGGCGTCGAGCTCGGCAAGGTCCTCGCCAAGCGCGTCGAACCCGCGCTGACCGCGGGCGCCGAGGTCCCCGGCCTCGACCCGTCGACCACCGCCCTGGTCGCCAAGTACCGGGAACTGCGGGGCCGTTGAGGGACGGCCGCTACGGGGAGTGGGCGGTGCGACGACGTCCGCTTCCCGTAGAATCCCTGGCGATCATGAAGCCGATCGGCCGGGGGAGCGACAGTTGTCAGGTTCGCGGGGGCGATGGACGAGCGACACGCTGACGGCGAGGTCGTTCCTGCAGCCCAAACACGTGGCGAAGGCGGTGTTCCACCCCGCGTGGATACCGGAGCCCGTCGACCAAAACGTGGAGCGGCTCAAGCGCGTGCGCGTCATCGCCGGAGCGGTCGCGGCGTTCGGCGTGTACACCTTTGTGGAGGGCAAGTTCGACTTCACGGAAGTGCTGGAGAACATGCTGACGGCGTCCGTCGTCCTGTTGTTCATCACGCCGCTGACCGTGGGTGTGATGCTCTTCGTGTGGCGGCGCACCGGGACCATCCGCCAGCTGCGGACACCCCTCCTCGGCTCGCTCAAGCTGCTGCTGCTCTTCATCGGCACGGTCGTCGTGACGGTGTTCCTGTGGCAGCTGACGACCTCGCTCCAGGGCATCATGCTGATGCTGCCCGGGCTGGCCGGGCTCTGGCTGACCGGCTTCGTGGCCTACGGAGCGGTGCGGGTGTCCGGAAACTTCTTCGGCTCCGCCGCCGTGCACCGCTGTCTGCCGCCGCTGCTCGCCACGGTGACGACCTGGCTGATGGCCATTCCCGACCTGGTCACGGGTGACCTGCACGGGCTGAGCCTCACCATGGGCATCGTGTTCATCCTGGGCGCGCCGCTGACGGTCACTGCCATCGCCCTCCTGGAGATGAACCGGCTGCGCCGCCGGTACGGGATACGGCTGGGCGCGCACCCCGCCACGATGCCGCCGCTTCCCCAGCCGCCGGCGCACATTGCGAACCCGGGGTTCGTGCCGCCGCAGGGGAACCCCTACGTCCCGCCGGGCCAGCCGTACGCCCCATCCGGCCAGCCGTACGCGCCGCAGGGGCAGCCGTACGCCCCGCCCGGCCAGCCGTACGCGCCGAGCAACGGCAGCCCGTATGCGCCGGGCCACGGCAACCCGTACGCCCTCGGCAACGGCGCCCCGTACAGGCCGTGGCCGCGGAACCCGCACAACCAGCAGGACCCGTACGGCCAAGGGCCGTACGGGTCCTGACGGGGCGTTACGCGAATGCGGTCACGGCGAAGCCGGCGGATACAGCGACCGCGGTAGCTGCGAAGCCGCCGCGGCATCCAGGAGCCACAGCGTCCGGGACCGGCCGTACGCGCCGGCGGCAGGAGCCTGCACCTCGCCCGCGCCCGACAGGGCGATGGCAGCGGCATTCGCCTTGTCCTCGCCCGCGGCCAGCAGCCACACCTCGCGGGCGGCCCGGATCGCGGGCAGCGTCAGCGTGATACGGGTCGGCGGGGGCTTGGGCGCGCCGTGCACGCCCACCACCGTGCGCTCCGTCTCGCGGACCGCGGGCAGCTCGGGGAAGAGCGACGCCACATGTGTGTCCGGGCCGACGCCGAGCATCAGCACGTCGAAGGAGGGGACCGGGGCATGGTTCTCCGGCCCGGCGGCCTTGGCGAGTTCGACCGCGTACGCCTCCGCCGCGGCGTCCGCGTCCTTGCCGTACGGGCCGTCCGAGGCGGGCATGGGGTGCACGCGCTTCGGGTCCAGTGGCACCGAGTCGAGAAGCGCCTCGCGCGCCTGCGTCACGTTCCGCTCGGGGTCGCCCTCGGGCACGAACCGCTCGTCGCCCCACCACAGGTCGAGACGGCCCCAGTCGATGGCGTCCCGGGCGGGCGCGGCCGCGAGCGCCGCGAGCAGGCCGTTGCCGTTGCGGCCACCGGTCAGGACGACCGAGGCGTAGCCGCGCGAGGCCTGCGCGTCCACGACCTTCGTGATCAGCCGGGCCGCGGCGGCCTGGGCCATCAGCTCTTTGTCCCGGTGAACGACCAGCTGCGGAGGGCTCACTGTGTGCCTGCCTTCCTGACCGGGGGCATCTGCGTGGGAGACGGCCGGCCGGCGTCGCTGCCGCCCGACGGAGAGGAGGCGGGCGGCAGAGCCGGCGCGGACGACGCCCGCCCAGGAGAGGCCGAATCCGACGCCGGGCGCGGGGAATCCGACTCCGACGCCCGGCCCTCGGAAGCGGAGTCCGACGCCTGGGGCGGGGAAGGGGAGTCCGGCGCCGGGCCCTCGGAATCCGGGTCCGACAGCGGCGGCAGCGGGGCTGACTCCTCGGCCCATGCGGGAGCCGAGGCCTTCGGCGCGGTCGCCGTACTCCCTCCCAGCCGGTCCACCCCGAACCGCAGCGCCGACGCGTACGTGTCGTCCGGATCGAGCCGTCGCAGCTCCTCCGCGATCAGCTCGGAGGTCTCGCGGCGCTTGAGCGCCACCGCGCGGTCGGGCTGGCCCTGCAGCGTCAGTGTGGCCATCGCTCCGTCCGGCCGGTGCAGCGAGATGGGACCACAGGTCGTCTCCATCCGTACCTCGGTCAGCCCGGGTCCGGAGGAGATCCCGCGCCGGACGTGCACATGCAGCCGGTCGGCGAGCCACATGGCCAGCAGTTCGACGCTCGGGTTGAACTCCTCGCCCTGCACCTCCGCGGAGATGACCTCGCAGTCCACCTGGTCGAGGGCGGCGGCCAGCATGGAGCGCCACGGGGTGATCCGGGCCCACGCCAGGTCGGTGTCGCCCGGCTCGTAGCTCTCGGCGCGGGCACGCAGTTCGTCGGCGGGCTTCTCCGCCGAATAGCTGTCGGTGACCCTGCGCTGTCCCAGGGCCCCCAGCGGGTCCTTGGCCGGGTCGCGCGGGGCGCCCACCGGCCACCAGACCACGACCGGGGCGTCCGGCAGGAGCAGGGGGAGCACGACGGACTGGGCGTGGTCCACGACCTCGCCGTACAGGCGCAGCACCACCGTCTCGCCGGTGCCGGCTTCCGCGCCGACCCGTACCTCGGCGTCCAGGCGCGACTTCGTGCGGTCGCGGGGGGAGCGGGAGACGCGCCTGATGACCACGAGGGTGCGCGAGGGGTGCTCGCGGGATGCCTCGCTGGCGGCCTTCAGGGCGTCGTAGGCGTTCTCCTCGTCGGTGACTATGACGAGGGTGAGGACCATGCCGACGGCGGGTGTGCCGATGGCCCGGCGGCCCTGGACGAGCGCCTTGTTGATCTTGCTGGCCGTGGTGTCCGTGAGGTCTATCTTCATGGGCGACGCCAGCTCCGTCCGTCTCGATCGAGCATTTCGTCGGCCTCGACGGGCCCCCACGTTCCGGACGGGTACTGTGCGGGCTTGCCGTGCTTGTCCCAGTACACCTCGATCGGGTCGAGGATCTGCCAGGACAGCTCGACCTCCTCGGTGCGCGGGAAGAGGTTCGAGTCGCCGAGCAGGACGTCGAGGATGAGCCGCTCGTACGCCTCCGGGCTGGACTCCGTGAAGGACTCGCCGTACGCGAAGTCCATCGAGACGTCCCGGATCTCCATCGAGGTGCCGGGCACCTTGGAGCCGAAGCGGACCGTGATGCCCTCGTCGGGCTGGACGCGGATGACGATCGCGTTCTGGCCCAGTTCCTCCGTCGCCGTGTGGTCGAAGGGGGAGTGCGGGGCGCGCTGGAAGACGACTGCGATCTCGGTGACGCGACGGCCCAGGCGCTTGCCCGTACGGAGGTAGAAGGGAACCCCGGCCCAGCGGCGGTTGTCCACCTCCAGCTTGATCGCCGCGTAGGTGTCGGTCTTCGAGTTGGGGTCGATGCCCTCTTCCTCGAGGTATCCGACAGCCTTCTCGCCGCCCTGCCAGCCGGCCGCGTACTGCCCGCGGACCGTGTACGTGCCGAGATCCTTCGGCAGCTTCACGGCGCCGAGGACCTTGGTCTTCTCGGCGGCGAGCGCGTCCGCGTCGAAGGAGGCGGGCTCCTCCATGGCCGTGAGGGCCATCAGCTGGAGCAGGTGGTTCTGGATGACGTCACGGGCCGCGCCGATGCCGTCGTAGTAGCCGGCACGGCCGCCGATGCCGATGTCCTCGGCCATCGTGATCTGTACGTGGTCCACGAAGGACCGGTTCCAGATCGGCTCGAACATCTGGTTGGCGAAGCGCAGCGCCAGGATGTTCTGGACCGTCTCCTTGCCCAGGTAGTGGTCGATACGGAAGACCTGGTCCGGGGCGAAGACCTCGTGGACGATCGCGTTGAGCTCCTCGGCCGACTTCAGGTCGTGGCCGAACGGCTTCTCGATGACCGCGCGCCGCCAGGAACCACCCGTCTGGTCGGCCAGGCCGTGCTTCTTCAGCTGCTGGATGACCACGGGGAAGGCGGACGGCGGCACGGAGAGGTAGAAGGCGAAGTTGCCGCCCGTCCCCTGCGCCTTGTCCAGCTCGCCGATCGTGTCGCGCAGCCGCTCGAACGCGGCATCGTCGTCGAATGTGCCCTGGACGAAGCGCATCCCCTGGATGAGCTGCTGCCAGACCTCCTCGCGGAAGGGCGTCCGGGCGTGCTCCTTGACGGCGTCGTGGACCTCCTGCGCGAAGTCCTCGTGCGCCCACTCGCGGCGGGCGAAGCCGATGAGCGAGAAGCCCGGCGGCAGCAGACCACGGTTGGCGAGGTCGTAAACAGCAGGCATCAGCTTTTTACGGGACAAATCGCCCGTGACCCCGAAGATGACGAGGCCCGACGGCCCCGCGATACGCGGGAGCCGTCGGTCCGCCGGGTCACGCAGCGGATTGCTGCTTGACAAGATTTCAGCCCTCCGAGGGGGCGAGGCGCTTGAGCTCCGCCTCGGTCGACTTGAGCAGGTCGTTCCAGGACGCCTCGAACTTCTCGACGCCCTCGTCCTCCAGAAGCTGCACCACGTCGTCGTAGGCGATCCCGAGCCTCTCGACCGCGTCGAGGTCGGCCCGGGCCTTCTCGTACGTACCGGCGATGGTGTTGCCCGTGATCTGACCGTGGTCCTCGGTGGCCTCCAGCGTGGCCTCCGGCATGGTGTTCACCGTGTTCGGCGCGACCAGCTCGTCGACGTACAGGGTGTCCTTGTACGCCGGGTCCTTGACGCCGGTCGAGGCCCACAGCGGGCGCTGCTTGTT
>NZ_VCHX02000259.1 GCF_005768555.2 Streptomyces sporangiiformans | reverse complement strand
GGCAGTGAGCCGCCGGACCGGGCCGTCTGGTCAACGCGGCCGACGTTGCGCGCCGCGCACGGCAAGCGGCGAGTGGTATGCGCATTTCATTGCGTGTCGCCGACGCCAAGATCACCCCGCAGTGCACCAACGGCGGCGGCCAGCAGCCCGCTGGTCAGCAACCCACGTGCACGGGAAACGGGCCGGAGGGCGAGAAACGTGAACCCGGCCGGTCACCTCCCGGGTGGACACAACTGACAGAGATACACAGCGGTGTAACTCCCCATCTTGCTATCCGTGCCGCTGTGATGTTTCGTTGATGAATTCCCGCAATATCTCCTCATTGCGGTTTCCGGCGCGTAGTTGAGCGAGCGCGTCCCTGAGTCCAGCACATTGGTGACCAAGTCGTCGCTGACCATCCCGGATGGACCGTGGGTCAGCGCGATCCCGCTCCCTTGTCCCAGGGCGGCGGAGATGGTCTGGAGAACTTCCGGGTCGGGACGCGGGGCGTCATTCCCCGGCGGGTTGAGGTAGAAACGAAACTTTCCGTCGTGCAGGTGGATGTCGAACCTCGAGGCGAACATCCGGGTTGATTTGAGCCAGTCCAGATTCAGGCTGGGGAGCGGCAGAGTGAATACCTCTTCCGCCCCCATCACATAGGTGAGCCGCTGCCTGTTTGCGATGAGGGCACCGACCGCTATTCCGGACCAGGAAAACCGGAAGCGGCGCCCATCCGGATCACCATGCCACCATCGCCAGTTGGGAGCCCGGAATTGAAAAGAACCTGATCGATGATCGTGCGAGCGGCTGCAGTGAGCCGTCGGCCGGTTCCCTCAGCGCTCAACACTTCTCAGCTCGGTCAGGAGTTCGTTCAGCGGCTTGGTGGCGCGCTGGCGGTACTCCTGGATGGCCCAGCCGTTGCCGTCCGGGTCCTTGAAGTACATGAACGTGGCGCCGTCGTCGGCCGCGTACTGCACCGGCTCGGAGACCTGGAGGCCGCGATCGACCAGTTCGGCGTGGGCCGCCTTGATGTCGGGGACGCACAGCTGGAGGCCCTGGTACGAGCCGGGCGCCGGCGTCGGTCCGTCCATCGTGTCCCAGACGGTGTCGCCCAGGGCGATCGAGCAGCCGGAGCCCGGAGGAGTCAGCTGGACGATGCGCATGCCCGGCATGACCTCCTGATCGATGTCGACATGGAAGCCGACCTTGTCCCGGTAGAAGTCCCGGGCCCGGTCGATGTCACTGACAGGCAGCGGGATCACTTCGAGCGTGTACTCCATTACTGGACCTCCAGGTCGTCCCCACGGGCGTCAGCCGAACCGCCAGCGCGTCTGGCTGAACGGCTCTCCCTTACCGAAGCCGAAAACCGTCCGGGGCGCCACCTCGAAGACAAGAGCATTTCCCGCTCCGTGGTGGAAACAGCCGTCGCGCACCTCGAAGTGCCAGAAGCTGCCGTACTTGCGCTCCCACGCGTCGGCCAGAGCGCGCAGCCTGTCGTCGTCACTCACGCGGGCCGCCTCCCCCTCCACCACCAGGTCGTAGCCCTTGTCCCAGATGTTGGTGCCGGTGGTCAGCACGACGTTCGGGTTGCGCTCCAGATTCCGCGCCTTGCGCTCCTCGGGCCCCGTGCAGAAGTGCAGCGCGTCGTCGGCCCACACGGCGGGCAGCGGGGTGACATGCGGCCGTCCGTCGGGGCGCACCGTCGAGATCCAGAAGAGCTCGGCTTCCAAGAGCAGCGCCTGGACATCCGGCCAGGCAGGTGCGGCGGCGCCTTCGCTGCTGTAGCGGGGATCGAGTTCAGCCTGTGGGTCCATACCGTTCCTGTTCCCGGTTTCTCCGTTTCTGCTCCTCACCAGAACAGACTCCGTGACCCGCCCGAACTCATCGCGGCCAGTCCGACGCGGGCGCTCGGGCGCTTCCCGCAGGCACTCCGGTTAGGCTCAAGGCCGAACGACCTTGATCCGACAGTTCGACAGTCCGACAGGAGGCCGAGGATGACGGCGGCGCCGGGGCGCAGGAGCAGTACCTTCACACGGCTGCTGCGGCACGGTTTCACCGATCCGTCGGCCGCCGAGCGGCTCCTGCAGAGCGAGCAGCTCGCGCCGGTGAGGACCGACCCGGTGCTGCTCGACGCACTCGGGGCGACCGCCGATCCGGATCTGGCGCTGCTCGGGCTCGTACGGCTCGTCGAGGCGCAAGCGGACCACCCCGGGCGGCGCGAGCTGCTGGACACGCTGATCGCGGCCAAGCCACTGCGCGACCGGCTGCTCGGGGTGCTCGGGGCCTCCGCCGCGCTCGCCGACCATCTCGTGCGGCATCCCCTCGACTGGCAGGCGCTCGTCATGTACGAGCCGCAGGACCTGCACCCGGGCACGGCGGAGTTCGAGCGCGGACTCGCCGAGGCCTCCGACCCGGTGTCGCTGCGGGTCGCCTACCGGCGCTGTCTGCTGTCCATCGCCGCCCGCGACGTGTGCGGGACCACCGACCTCGCCGAGACGGCCGCCGAACTCGCGGACCTCGCGACCGCCACGCTGCGCGCCGCGCTCGCCATCGCACGGTCCGCGGCCCCCGAGGACGCCGCCCTGTGCCGGCTCGCGGTCATCGCGATGGGCAAGTGCGGAGGTCACGAGCTGAACTACGTCTCCGACGTCGACGTCATCTTCGTCGCGGAGCCCGCCGACGGGGCCGACGAGCAGAAGGCCCTGCGGGCGGCGACCCAGCTCGCCTCCCACCTGATGCGGATCTGCTCCGAGACCACCGTCGAGGGCTCGATCTGGCCGGTCGACGCCAATCTGCGGCCCGAGGGCCGCAACGGTCCGCTCGTACGGACGCTGTCCAGCCATGTCGCCTACTACCAGCGCTGGGCCAAGACCTGGGAGTTCCAGGCCCTCCTCAAGGCGCGGCCGGTCGCCGGCGACATCGAGCTCGGCGAGGAGTACGTCGCCTCGCTCGCCCCCCTCGTCTGGCAGGCCGCCGAGCGCGAGAACTTCGTCGCCGACGTGCAGAAAATGCGGCGCCGCGTCGTCGAGAACATCCCCGCGGCCGAGATCGAGCGCCAGCTGAAGCTCGGGCCCGGCGGGCTGCGGGACGTCGAGTTCGCCGTGCAGCTGCTGCAGCTGGTGCACGGGCGGGCCGACACCTCGCTGCGCAGCCCCACCACGCTGGACGCCCTGAAGGCGCTGGCCGCGGGTGGCTACGTGGGCCGCGTCGACGCCGCGCAGCTCGACGACGCGTACCGGTTCCTGCGCTCCATGGAGCACCGCATCCAGCTCTACCGACTGCGGCGCACCCACCTCGTGCCCGAGGACGACGCCGATCTGCGGCGCATCGGCCGCTCGCTGGGCCTGCGCACCGACCCGGTCACCGAGCTGAACCGTGAGTGGCGACGGCACTCGTCCGTCGTACGGCGGCTGCACGAGAAGCTCTTCTACCGGCCTCTGCTCGACGCCGTCGCCCAACTCGCCCCCGGCGAGGCTCGGTTGAGCGCGGACGCGGCACGGGAGCGGCTCGTCGCGCTCGGCTACGCGGATCCGGCGGCCGCGCTGCGCCACCTGGAGGCGCTCGCCTCCGGGGTCACGCGCAAGGCCGCGATTCAGCGGACACTGCTGCCCGTGCTGTTGGGCTGGTTCGCGGACTCCGCCGACCCGGACGCCGGCTTGCTCAACTTCCGCAAGGTGTCGGACGCGCTGGGCAAGACTCCTTGGTATCTGCGGCTCCTCAGGGACGAGGGCGCCGCCGCCGAGAACCTGGCTCGTGTGCTGTCCGCCGGGCGTCTCGCGCCCGATCTGCTGATGCGGGCCCCGGAGGCGGTGGCGCTGCTCGGCGACGGTGACGGCGGCGGACTCGAACCCCGTGACCGCGCACACCTGGAACAGGAGATCCTCGCCGCGGTGGGACGGGCCGACGGAGGCGAGGCCGCGGTCACCGCCGCGCGCGGCGTACGACGGCGCGAGCTGTTCCGCACCGCGGCCGCCGACATCGTCGGCTCCTACGGCACGGAGGAGTCGCCCGCCATGGCCGACCAGGGAGCGCTGGTCGATCTGGTCGGCGGGGCGGTCTCGGACCTGACGGCCGCGACCATCGCCGGGACGTTGCGGGCCGTGGTCCGCGACGGGTGGGGCGACATGCTGCCGACCCGTTTCGCGGTCATCGGGATGGGGCGCTTCGGCGGACACGAGCTGGGTTACGGCTCGGACGCGGACGTGCTGTTCGTGCACGAACCCCGTGACGGCGTCGACGATCACGAGGCCTCTCGAGCCGCCAACACCGTGGTCTCCGAGATGCGGCGGCTGCTGCAGATCCCCAGCTCCGACCCGCCGCTGCTGATCGACGCCGATCTGCGGCCCGAGGGGAAGTCCGGGCCGCTGGTGCGGACGTTGAACTCGTACAAGGCGTACTACCGGCGGTGGTCGCTGGTCTGGGAGTCGCAGGCCTTGCTGCGGGCGGAGCCCGTCGCGGGGGACGAGGACCTCGGGCGGCGGTTCATCGAGCTGATCGACCCGCTGCGGTATCCCGCCGAGGGGCTCGGTGACGACGCCGTACGGGAGATCCGGCGGCTCAAGGCGCGGATGGAGGCGGAGCGGTTGCCGCGTGCGACGGACCCGACGCTGCACACCAAGCTGGGGCGTGGCGGGTTGTCCGACGTGGAGTGGGTGGTGCAGCTGCTTCAGCTTCGGCATGGCTGGGCGGAGCCGGGGCTGCGCACGACGCGCACGCGCGAGGCTCTGGCCGCCGCGTGTGCCGCCGGGCTGGTCTCCGGTGAGGACGCCGCGACCCTCGACGAGGCGTGGGTGCTGGCGACTCGGGTGCGCAATGCGGTGATGCTCGTGCGCGGGCGGGCCGGGGACACGTTCCCGTCGGACGGGCGTGAGC
This sequence comes from Streptomyces sporangiiformans, assembly GCF_005768555.2. Classification (GTDB taxonomy): domain Bacteria; phylum Actinomycetota; class Actinomycetes; order Streptomycetales; family Streptomycetaceae; genus Streptomyces; species Streptomyces sporangiiformans. Next base: position 128 of record NZ_VCHX02000259.1, on the reverse strand, counting down.
TGGCGGCCGTGGGGCGGTACCTGGGGTATGGGCCGGGGCATGTGGGGGACATGCTCGACGCGTACCGGCGCACGACGCGTCGGGCTCGGGGCGTGGTGGACGAGTTGTTCTACGGGGGGTAGGGGGTG
>NZ_VCHX02000260.1 GCF_005768555.2 Streptomyces sporangiiformans | reverse complement strand
GCTCCGGCCCCCACCGCCCCGGTTCCGGCCCAGCCCGCTCCTCCGGCTCCCGCACCCGCGCCGGTCACTCCGGCTCCGGCTGCGCCCGCCGCTGCCCAGCCCACCGACGAGGGTGCGTACGTGACCCCGCTGGTGCGCAAGCTCGCCGCCGAGAACGGCGTCGACCTGGCCGGCGTCAAGGGCACCGGCGTCGGTGGCCGCATCCGCAAGCAGGACGTCATCGCCGCCGCCGAGGCCGCGAAGGCCGCCGCCGCTGCGCCGGCTCCGGCCGCCGCCGCCCCGGCCGCCAAGAAGGCCCCGGCCCTGGAGGTCTCCCCGCTCCGCGGCCAGACGGTCAAGATGACCCGCATCCGCAAGGTCATCGGCGACAACATGGTGAAGGCCCTGCACGAGCAGGCCCAGCTGTCCTCGGTCGTCGAGGTCGACATCACCAAGCTGATGAAGCTGCGCGGTCAGGCGAAGGACTCCTTCGCCGCCCGCGAGGGCGTCAAGCTCTCCCCGATGCCGTTCTTCGTGAAGGCGGCGGCCCAGGCGCTGAAGGCCCACCCGGTCATCAACGCCCGGATCAACGAGGACGAGGGCACCATCACGTACTTCGACTCGGAGAACATCGGCATCGCCGTCGACTCCGAGAAGGGTCTGATGACGCCGGTCATCAAGGGCGCGGGCAACCTGAACCTCGCCGGTATCGCGAAGGCCACCGCCGACCTGGCGGGCAAGGTCCGGGCGAACAAGATCACTCCGGACGAGCTGTCCGGCGCGACCTTCACCGTCAGCAACACCGGCTCGCGCGGCGCGCTCTTCGACACGATCATCGTGCCGCCGAACCAGGTCGCGATCCTGGGCATCGGTGCCACGGTGAAGCGTCCGGCCGTCATCGAGACCGCCGAGGGCACCGTCATCGGCATCCGCGACATGACGTACCTGACGCTGTCCTACGACCACCGTCTGGTGGACGGCGCGGACGCCGCCCGCTACCTGACGACGGTCAAGGCCATCCTGGAGGCGGGCGAGTTCGAGGTCGAACTCGGCCTGTAACCCGGTCACGCACAGTGCCCCCGTCCCTTCCACCGAAGGGGCGGGGGCACTGTCGCTTCACCCATGGAGCTGTCCCTGGTGACGTGTAAGTCTCGTCTCACCTGCACCAAAGCGCCCCCGTGCGCCCCTCACCGGCGACGACGCGGCCGTATTGTCTAGAAAGTCAACGCCCTAAGGAGCTCTCATGACCGCGCCCGTCGTCCACTCGCTGCGCGAGCAGATCCGCGAGCACATCGTGGAGGGGATCGTGAGCGGGCGCTGGAAGCCGGGCGAGCGGATCGTGGAGCGGCGGATCGCGACGGAGCTCGAGGTCAGCCAGACCCCCGTACGGGAGGCGCTGCGCGAGCTGGAGTCGCTGCGGCTGATCGAGTCGGCACCCAACAAGGGCGTACGTGTACGGAACCTGACCGCCGCGGATCTGGAGGAGAGCTACCCCGTACGAGCGGGTCTGGAGGCCATCGCGGCGGAGCTCGCGGCCGACCGGCTCGCCGACGACTGCTCGGCCCTGGAGCCGCATGTAGCCGCGCTGTACGAGGCCGACCGGCACGCCGACGGCACGGCCCAGGTCCGTCACACGGTCGCCTTCCACCGGGAGCTGGTCCGCGCCGCGGACAACTCGGTCCTCCTCCACACCTGGGAAGGCCTGGGGATCGAGGTCTTCACGGCGCTGTCGATCCGGTGGCTGGGCACGGTCCAGCAGTCCTACGCCGAGGAGCACGAGGCGCTGGTGGCTGCGTTCAGGCGCCGTGATCCGCTGATCCCGGAGCTGGTCAAGGCCCATGTCCTGGGCTGCGCGCCGCGGACCGGAAACGAACTGCCGTAGCCGCTCCGGCGCTCTGAGGGCGCTCCCGCAAGGGAGCGGGGTACCGCTCAGAAGTCGCCCCACCTGCAAAAACCAGGCACGCGGTGCCCTGCGCCGAGACACCCCGTGCCGACTTTCTCGTGATCAAGAGGTTTTGCCTCTCAACCCTTTGATCGATCATCGATCAGGGAGTTACAGTCACCGACGGGCTGCCACCACAGCCCGCCGCCCTGTCCTGCCAAAGACAAAGGGCACACCCCCAACCCCTTACCGATGAGGGAACCCCCCTCCGCATCCGGAAGGCGGCGCAATGACCGACCCCACCGCAATCCAGCCGAGCGCGCTCGATCAGATCCCGGACCGCGATCCCGAGGAGACCGCCGAATGGCAGGCCTCCCTGGACGCCGTCACGAAGGCGGCCGGGCCGCACCGCGCCGCGTATCTGATGCGCCGCACGCTGGAGCGCGCCGAGGCGGGCGGACTCGCGCTGCCCAAGCTGCTCGAGACGGACTACGTCAACACCATCCCCACCGCCGCCGAGCCCACCGTGGACGGCGACGAGGAGATGGAGCGCCGTATCACCGCGTGGAACCGCTGGAACGCGGCCGCGATGGTGACCCGCGGCAGCAAACACGGCGTCGGCGGCCACATCGCCACCTTCGCCTCCGCCGCCTGGCTCTACGAGACGGGCTTCAACCACTTCTTCAAGGGCAAGGAGGGTGATGGCTCGGGCGACCAGCTCTACATCCAGGGCCACGCCTCCCCCGGCATCTACGCCCGCGCCTTCCTCGACGGCCGGCTGACCGAGCAGCACCTCGACAACTTCCGTCAGGAGGCCGGCGGCAACGGCCTGCCCTCCTACCCGCACCCGCGCCGCCTGCCCTGGCTGTGGGAGTTCCCGACGGTGTCGATGGGCCTCGGCCCGCTCTCCGCCATCTATCAGGCGCGCTTCAACCGCTATCTCACCAGCCGCGGCATCAAGGACGTCTCGCAGTCCCACGTGTGGGCGTTCCTCGGCGACGGCGAGATGGACGAGCCGGAGTCCACGGCCGCACTCGCGCTGGCCTCCCGCGAGGGTCTCGACAACCTGACCTTCGTCATCAACTGCAACCTGCAGCGCCTCGACGGCCCGGTCCGCGCCAACTTCAAGATCGTGCAGGAGCTGGAGGCCCAGTTCCGCGGCGCCGGCTGGAACGTCGTCAAGTCGCTGTGGGGCTCCGCCTGGGACGAACTGTTCCAGCTCGACACCACGGGCGCGCTCGTACGCCGGCTGCGCGAGGTACCCGACGCGCAGGTGCAGACGTACCAGACCCGCGACGCCGCCTACATCCGCGAGGACTTCTTCGGCAAGGACCCGGCGCTCGCCGAGATGGCGAAGCTGCTGAGCGACGACAAGATCCTCGAGTGCTTCCACCTCTCCCGGGGCGGACACGAGGCGCGCAAGGTGTACGCCGCGTACAAGGCCGCGGTCGAGCACAAGGGCGCCCCGACCGTGATCCTCGCCCAGACGGTGAAGGGCTTCACGCTCGGCAAGGGCTTCGCCTCCAAGAACGCCAACCACCAGATGAAGAAGCTGACGGTGGACGAGTTCCAGCAGATGCGTGACCTGCTCGAACTGCCCATCTCCGACAGCCAGTTCGTCGACGGTGTGGTGCCCTACGGCCACCCGGGCGCCGACGCCCCCGAGGTGCGCTACCTCCAGGAGCGCCGCGCGGCCCTCGGCGGCCCGGCCCCGGCCCGCCGCACGCACGCGCTCGCGCCGCTGCCCGCGCCCGCGGAGAAGGCGTTCACCTCGTTCGACAAGGGCTCCGGCTCGCAGAGCGTGGCGACGACCATGGCCTTCGTCCGCCTGATCAAGGACCTGGTCCGCGACAAGCAGACCGGCAGGCGCTGGGTGCCGATCGTCCCCGACGAGGCGCGCACCTTCGGCATGGAGTCGCTCTTCCCGTCCCTCGGCATCTACTCGCCGAAGGGCCAGACGTACGAGCCGGTCGACCGCGACCAGCTGATGTACTACAAGGAGGCCCAGGACGGCCAGATCCTCAACGAGGGGATCACCGAGGCCGGTTCGATGGCGGACTTCATCGCCGCGTCCACGTCGTACGCGACGCACGGCGAGGCCATGATCCCCTTCTACATCTTCTACTCGATGTTCGGCTGGCAGCGCACGGCCGACCAGATGTGGCAGCTCGGCGACCAGCTCGGCCGCGGTTTCCTGGTCGGCGCCACGGCCGGTCGTACGACGCTGACGGGCGAGGGCCTGCAGCACGCCGACGGCCACTCCCCCGTCATCGCCGCGACCAACCCGGCGGCGCTGACGTACGACCCGGCGTTCGCGTACGAGGTGGCGGCGATCGTGCGGGACGGTCTGCGCCGGATGTACGGCGAGGCCGCGCCGGGCGAGGACCCGAACGTCTTCTACTACCTCACCGTCTACAACGAGCCGATGCCGCAGCCCGCGAAGCCCGCCGCGCCCGGCGTCGACGAGGGCATCGTCAAGGGCCTGTACCGCTTCAACACGGCGGAGTCGGCGGGACTCGACGTTCAGGCCGCCAACGCACCGCGCATTCAGCTGCTGGCCTCCGGCACGGCGATCCACTGGACCCTCCAGGCGCAGAAGCTGCTCGCGGAGGAGTGGGGCGTGGCCGCCGACGTGTGGTCCGCGACGTCCTGGACCGAGCTGCGGCGTGACGCCCTTGAGGCGGACGCGGCGCTGCTGCGCGGCGAGGAGCGCGTGCCGTACGTCCGGCAGGTGCTGCACGGCGCCGAGGGCCCGGTCCTCGCGGTCTCGGACTACATGCGCCAGGTCCCGGACCAGATCGCGCAGTGGGTCGAGCAGGACTACTCCTCGCTCGGCGCGGACGGCTTCGGTCTCTCCGACACCCGTGAGGCGGCCCGCCGCCACTTCGGTGTCGACGCCCAGTCGGTCGTCGTCGCGGCCCTGGCCCAGCTCGCCGGCCGCGGCGAGGTCCAGGCCTCGGCGGTGAAGGAGGCCCGGGAGCGGTACGGCCTGTGAGGCTGTGGGGGCGGCGAGGGGTTTTTCGCCCCCGCCGCCCCTACCCGTCCCATCCCGTACCTGGGGGCTCCGCCCCCAGAC
>NZ_VCHX02000258.1 GCF_005768555.2 Streptomyces sporangiiformans | reverse complement strand
CTCGGTCACCCGGCAGGGCGGACGGCCCATCGGTGAGTTCCAGCTCGTTCAGGCCATGCTCGCTGAGTCGCACGCTGAGATGTATGCGTCGCGCGCCATGGTGCTGGAGGCGGCCCGTGCGTACGACTCGGGCGAGGACCGCAGGCTGGCGCCGTCCTCCGCGAAACTGTTCTGCAGCGAGATGGTGGGCCGGGTGGCTGACCGTGCTGTGCAGATACACGGGGGCATGGGATACATGCGCCACGTTCCTGTCGAGCGCTTCTACCGGGACGTGCGGCTGTTCCGTATCTACGAGGGGACGAGTGAGATCCAGAAGCTCATCGTGGGCAGGCAGTTGCTGCGGGAGCACGCGTGACGGGCGGCGCGGGCGGGCCCATGGGCCAGGCGCGCGAGGCGACCGGGCCATACGGGGGAGGCGACCGGCTGTCGCTCTGCGGTGGTGGGCCGGCGGGCTGTCATGAGCGACCGGATTCCAGGCGCGGCTGTGCTCGTGGAGGACGACGGGCCGGTAGGGGTGCTGGCGTTCCAGCAGCCCGGCTGCCACAGCGCCCTGGACCTGACCGGCCGCCGGGAACTCCTTTCCGCACTGCGGGACGCGTCGCGCGACGAGCGGTGCCGGGCAGTGGTGGTGACCGGCGCGAGAGGCAGCTTCTGCGCGGGCGGGCCCATCCCCTCCATGACTCCGGTCCGGGAGGAGTCCGCCGCGCGGACGGAGGTGGTCGCGCAGATGGTAGGGGCGATCGTCGGGGGACCCAGGCCCGTGCTCGCGGCGGTCGAGGGTGTCGCGTTCGGGCTCGGCATGTCGCTCGCGGCGGCTTGCTTCCACGTGGTGGCCGCCTGTGACGCCCGGTTCGGCTGTGTCTTCGGCAGGATTGTGCTGATCGCGGACGCCGGACTCTCTTCTGGTCGCTGTCGGCGGGTCGGGCTGGGCACGGTGAAGCGCCTGCTGCTGTTCGGCGACGTCCTGGGAGGCGGGGGAGGCGGCCGTTCCCGGTCTGGCCGACGTCCTTTGCGAGCCTGGATCTGCTCGGCAGGAAGGGGTACGGCCGGCCGGGCGGCTCGCCGAAGGCGCTTCGTCCTCTATCGCGGAGACCGAGCGGATCCTGGTGTCCTGGCCCGCGGGACTCGATGCCGTACTCGCCCAGGAGGTACGGGCACAGCCGCGACTGCCGGCCGGCGCGGCCTTCGCCGAGGGCAGCGCCGCCATCTGGGCCGGAGGCGCTCCGCGGTTTACCGGAGCGGCCACGACCGAGCGGGCATGAGGCGGGCGGCAGGGGCCACAGCACCGGCGCGCCCGGCTCAGCAGGCACGACAAGGTTGAGGAGAAACCTATGGCGAGGCCCGGCTTTCCTCCCCGGACTCCGAAGGGTGATCGGGTGAACGTGGCAGACACCGAGCGGATGGCAGACACCGGGCGGGCGGAATGCTCCGATCCGAGACGAACGGCTTGTGACGCGGGCAGGCCGGCCGGACCGCTGGCGGGCATCACGGTGGTGTCCCTGGAGCAGGCGGTGGCGGCTCCCATCTGCACTCGCACCCTCGGTGACTTCGGGGCTCGGGTGATCAAGGTGGAGAATCCGGAAGGCGGTGACTTCGCCCGGCATTACGACGATGTGGTGGGCGGCATGGCGGCGCACTTCGTATGGGTCAACCGGGGCAAGGAGTCGGTCACGCTGAACCTGAAGGATCCGGCCGGGATGGCGGTACTCCACCGGTTGCTCGACCGCGCCGATGTGATGGTCTCCAATCTTGCTCCCGGTGCCACGGCGAGGCTCGGTATCGCGCCGGCCGACCTGGCCGTCAGCCACCCGGAACTCATCGCCGTGGAGATCGACGGCTACGGGCCGGGAGGCCCGCTGTCCCACAAGCGTGCTTACGATCTGCTGGCCCAGGCGGAGTCGGGCGCATGCGCCATGACGGGCTTTCCCGGTGCGCCGGCCAAGCCCGGTCCGCCGATGGCCGACGTGTGCACCGGCCTGTATGCCGCGTTGTCGGTTCTGGCGCTGCTCTGCGGCAAGGAGCGTGGCCATGGTCGCGGCGCCGCCGCGGTCGCGGTGAGCCTGTTCGACACGATGACGGAGCTGATGGGGTATCAGCTCACCTACACGCTGCACACGGGTGTGGACCAGCAGCCGGTCGGCATGGGCTCGCCCGCGGTGGCGCCGTACGGCGCCTACCGCACAGCGGACGGCCAGACCGTCGTCCTGGGCACGACCAACGACCGCGAATGGCGGCGGTTCGCGCGTGACCTTCTCGGCCGGCCCGACCTGGCCGACGACGAACGCTTTCGTACCACCTCCGGCCGGGCCGAGCACCGTGAGTTCCTGGACGCGGAGATCGCCGACTGGTGCGCGCGCCATGACCTGACGCAGGTGCAGAGCGACGCGGATGTCGCAGGGATCGGGAATGCCCGGTTCAACACACCGAGCGAGGTCATAGCCCATCCGCATCTGATGGCCCGCGACCGGTGGCGCCGGATCGACACACCTCACGGTCAGGTACCCGCTCTGCTTCCACCTCCGGTCATCGCCGGCTACGAGCCACCGATGGGTGCGATCCCCGCACTCGGTCAGCACACCGACGCCCTGCTCACCGAACTCGGCGTCACCGAGGACGACATCGCCGTGCTGCGCGCACAAGGCACGGTGGCCCCGGCCCCTCGTTGAGGCGCCGGAACCATGCCAAGACGGCGCCATCGGCATGACCCTCGGCGGTCGCAGCGCGTACGAAGCCGAAGAAGTCGCCGACCGCATCCGCGACAAGTACGGGCCCGGCGCGATCGGCCCGGCAGCCGCCCTTGGCCGCGTCTCCTGACCCCCTGAGCCCGCCCGGAGGCGAGGGGACGTGCTGCTGGATCCACCCGGGCTGCTGCGGCCCGAACTGCTGCCGCACTGGCCCTACGCCCGCGCCGTCGACCAGGCGCTCAACCAGCGCGGCATCCCGCCCGGCACCGTCCGCGCCGGCCACACCGGACGCGAACACGGCCAGACCATGTACCTGGCGCTCACCTGGGACGTCAGCCGCTGCGCAGGCCCCGGCGGCATCCGCCTCACCTGGCAGGACGACACCGGCTGGGCCTACACCTTCCTCGGCCCCGGCCACGCCCGGCCCAGAAAACCGCTCGCCGCCCTGCACCGCACCTTCGCCGACCCGAACGACATCGCCGACGTCGCCGACCACCTGGTGCTCTCCCGCCGCCTCCTCTCCGGCGAGCGCGTACGGGAATGGAGCGAGGCATCGACAGTGCGCGCCGCGATCGACGCATTCCGCCGATGGCCCACCGGCTAGCGCACGTTGGATCTCGCACGCGCGAGCCGAGTAAACCCCGCGGCCGTCTGTCAAGTCGATCAGCGAACTGCCCGGTCGTAGACGGCAGTTGTGCTAGCTTCAAAGCAATCTCAGGCGGGGCTATGGCCCTGTCTGTCCGCGCCCTGGGCGGCCCGGCTTCGTGCTGGGGTGCCAGGCAGGTTTCCACAGAACCGCTCTGTCTCCGACACAGCAGATCGGGAAGTGGATTCACACACGCAGGCGTCTGGCCTGCATGCACCACCCTGCAAGAAGCCTGCGGGAGGCCGATCCCGTCCTGAGTTCTTGGTGTCGGCAGGAAGTCAGTTCTGCCCACGCGCGTCGTGGTCGAACTGAGCCTGCTACGCCACCGGTTCGACCACCATCAGGAAAGGTCGGAAGCCGGTGAGCGACTCAGCTGTACTCACACTTCTCGCAGGCGCAGGTGTCGTCTCTGTTCTCCTCTTTGCCGTCCGAGGCATCCTTGATCAGCTGCCGGATGTGTTCCGGTCGTGGCAACGGGTCCGCAGAGCTTGGCGTGACGCGGCATCGGATGATGACCAGCCCACCCTCTGACGCCGAGGCACTCTCACAAGACGGCGGCTGAGGCCGCAGGCAGCCGACGGCGCCGGCCCCAGCCGCCACCAGTGTTTCCAGCCGAGCGGACCGATACGACCACGGCGGCGGACATCCTCTGCCGGGTCGGCAACCTCCGGCGTGGGCCCGCAACCGGCCGCGCGCCGCCGTTGGTTTCAACGGACCTGAACTGACCCGCGCCTGACACGCCACGCCCCGGGTGATCTGACATCCCCGGGGCCCGGCTGTTGGAGGCTCGGTCATTCGGCCTGTGGTGTCTCGACTGGGACCAGGGAGATGTCGGCGGCCTTCATAGCGCAGGAGCGGATCGGCTCCGGGCGCTCGTCCAAGGCGCTGGGCTCGTAGGCGTAGGAGGAGTAAAGCGAGGCGAGGAACGCTTCGAGGGTGGCCTCGCGTTCGGAGCAGACGAAGCCGTTGCGCTGAACGATCCCCTGGCCGATGCGGTGATCGATGTCTAGCGGGTCGCTGCCCGTATGGACGCTGGGTTCGCCCAGGAGCCCGGCAGGATGGCGACGTGCCGCTGGCGTGATGAAGGCGTCAGCCCTTTCCTGAGTGGGCACCTGAAGGTAGGCGCAGATGCGTTTGGCAGCCAGCTGGTTGTGCCGCATGTGTGCTGCGATCGTGCCGATCAGCAGCTGCAGATGCTCCAGGGCATCGGTGAGCCGGTAGAGCGCGATTCGGCACCAGTCTCCGGTAGTCAGGCGCGTAGTAACGGTGACTGAGGACCTCGTGGAAGTAATCACAGATGGTGTCGATGTGATGCGCGGCGAGCAGAGGCAGTTCGGCAGGGATGGGCTGGCGGGCGACAACACGCTCATTCCCTTCCACAGCGTCGCTGTGCTCTAGCTGTATTGATCACGAGCGTTGTTGACACCGGCCGGGCTTGATCATGGCGAAGACCTCCGATGTGGTGGAGCTGTCTAGG
>NZ_VCHX02000257.1 GCF_005768555.2 Streptomyces sporangiiformans | reverse complement strand
TTACGGTGGGACAACGAGGGCCTCCTGGCTGCCGGTTGTAGATCTCGCAATCCACACCGAAACCAGGGGCCCTCGCCTCGTTCCGCCCAAGGCGTGTCGCCCGTCACCAACGTCCCCGGACAGCACAGCTAGGGCGGCGTTCAGCGGCCCCACCAAGGCGACTCCAACTGGCCCCAATTCGCGGGTGATTTGTGAACATCAGGCGTTGTGAGGTGGCTCCGAGAGGCGGCTTGATTTGGGACCACCGGCCGCAGATCGGCAACCGGGACAGGCGCAGTTGTCACCGCGCGAGTCCCGGACCTTCGTCAGCGGGAGCAGATCACGGTGACGAGCGTGAAGGAAGCGAAGAAGGGTCCCTCAGAGAGCGAGGCGAACCACCGACGACCACGTGCTTCGTCGATGTGACCATCCTGGATGGCTTGTTGCATGTTGCGGCCGAGTCCCAGCGTGCGATCCGCGTCCTCGAAGTCGACGAAGACCGGTGTCGTGGCCCTCACGGTCTCGATGACGAAGCCTGTTTGCTCCGCGTGACGGGCGAGGCGGCGGCCGATGGTGGCGTGACGGACCACTTCCGAGGTCGTGTAACGCGTGAACGCGCGGCTTGTGTCGAGATCTTCCGCGTCGACCACCAGGGTGTCCCAATCCGGCTCCGCCAGGCCGATCCGTGCTCCTGGCCGCGTGGCCAGGTGGAGTTGTGCCAGCACGCTGGCCGGCTCGGTGACATGCATCAGGACCCGGTCGATCTTGGCCCGGTCCACCGTGCCGGGCTCGACGGGGAGGGCGTGGGCGTCTGCTTCGCGGATCTGGACTGCGGGCAGGTCGCTGGTGCGTCGGCGGGCCTCGGCCAGCATGGCCGGGTCGCGGTCGACGCCAATTACTGTGCCGCTCACGCCGACGCACTCTGCCAGCGTGGGCAGGTCTGTGCCCGGTCCGCAGCCCACGTCGAGCGCGGTCTGGCCCGGCTGGACGTCCAGCAGCTCCATTAACTCCTGCTTGTAGCCGCGGCCGGCGGCGCTGGCCGCGGCTTGCAGCATGTAGGCAGCCGGGTCAGGTCGGGGCGCTCCGAGAGTTGTTGACATGGAGGAAAGTGAAACACGGCCCATGATCCGTGGGCAGCGCCAGTCAAGGGCAGGCTGCTATTTGACGCTGTTGTTCTTGGCCTTCCTCGGACAACGGCAACACGCCAGGGCCCGGCACAACGCTCCCGGGGCGGACGCCGAACACCACGTGGACCGCCGACGGCGTGACAGCTCTGCGAAAGATCACGACGGACCACATTGAGGCGGTAGCCGGCCCGTCCGGACAAGAGCGGCAGAAGGTCGCGGTGAGCCTGCGCAGTCTCTTCAAGGCGCTCAAGCGGGAACGGATGGTCTTCCGGGATCCGACCCGTCAACTGTCGGTCGGCCACCTCAAGGGACTCCCGCAGTCCATGCGCAGTGATCTTCTGGCCGGGTGGATGGATCAGGCCAATACCCCGCTCAGCCGTCTGATCATCGCTTTGGTGGCCATCCATGCGTTGCCCGGTGAAGAACTCCGTACGCTGCTGGCTACCGATTTGAGCCTCGCCCGCGGCACCCTCGAAGTCCGCCGCGGCTTGCTGCGACACACCCTTTACCTGGAGGAGTTCACTCACCGACTTGCCAGCGAATGGCTGGCCTACCGCCACCGGCGCTGGCCAGCCTCAACCAACCCGCACCTCCTCGTCAGCCAGAAGACGGCCCTTGATCCGGACCACCCAACAGTCAGCAGGACTCTGCTCCGAAAGGCTCTGCCCAAGGACGTCACGCTCGTCGGCCTGCGCCAGGACCGCATGCTCAACGAAGCGTTTGCCACCGGCGATCCACTCAAGCTGATGCGGCTCTTCGGGATCACCGCTCAGACCGCCATGCGCTACGTCGCTGCGGCGTACCGGGAGCGGACGGCCCGACTACCCCGTTGACCGCCTGGCTGCTGAGGTGATCACCACGGCGGACCGTCAGCTGGTCTCTTAAGTGGGAGCATCGAGGTGCTCCGCGGGATGAGTAAAGGCGATACAGGGTGCCTGCGGAGCTGTCAGCCTGCCAGCCGAGCTTTCCAGATCTCCTCGCTGGGCCATTGCTGGGCCCAGTCGGCGGAAACTTCTTCGTAGTCCCGCGCACGCTGGGGTGCCTGAATCTCAATCAGATCTTCAACGACGAAGTCGCAGGACCGCAGCAGACGGAGCATCTCACCGTGCGGCAGGATGAACTCCACGTGATTCCCCCAGTCCAGCCGCGTCAGGCCGAATTGGCCGCGGGACAGAGTGGTGGATGCCGGACCCTGGGGCGGTACACACAGCGCGAACAGCGGTGAGTAGCGCGAGAACACCAGCCGGCCTCCGGGAACGAGCAGCCGGGCTGCCTCCGGGATCCACTGGTAGGGGTCGCACCACAGCGAGGCGCCGTATTCGCTGATCGCCAGGTCGAACGTGTTGTCCTCGTAGGGCACCTTTTCGGCATTGCCCAGGACAAGGGGGAAGTCGATGCCGAACTCCGTCTGCATCGCGCGAGCAGTGGCGAGTTGTTTCTCCGAGAGGTCGATCCCGACCGGGTGGGCTCCTGCTCTGGCCAGCCAACCGGAGACGTAGGCAGTACCGCAGCCCAGTTCAATGGTGCGCATCCCTTCGATGCCGTCGGGAAGCACGGAGACCTGCGACTCAGGGGTGGCCCACAATCCCCAGTACGGTTCCACCTGTGCCCAGTGATCACGGGCGAGGGGACCGTGCCACGCAGCCGCCTCGTCATCCCAAAAGCGTCGGTTCTGCTCCACATGGTCCGCCGGGCCGTCATGAATCATGGAGGCATTCGATCGAAGATGCTGCTGTTCCGGCAACGGAATTTCCACGGCGCCAGACTGCCTCGAGACACGCTATCGTTCCAGGTCAGGAGCACTCCTCGCGTTTGTCATCAAGCCTCGGACAGACCACCTCGTAAAAACCCGAGGCCTGACGCCGCACCCGCTTGGCGTGAACCAGCCATCTTCTTGGCGCGAACCTGCCATCGCAGGCCGGCGGGTGTTCCGGCCCACCTACGCTCGGTTCCATCGGCGTGATCCACGCAGATCTCCGCAGGTGTGCCACCGCGCCAGACCGATCGTGGCTCGACCAAGACGGGGCCGGGACGGAGCTGACAATGACCGGCACCCATCCGGACCGAGCCGACGGCCTTGGCGCGGGAATCATCGCCGTACTCGGTGCGTTCGTTCTCAACGGCGCGCTGCTTGGCTCGTGGGCCCCTCGGGTGCCGGCGCTGGCCGCGCAGATCGGCGCGGACGAGGGTGCGCTGGGGCTGTCCCTGCTCGGTGCCAGCGTAGGCATGATCGCCGCTTCGCTTCTAGCCGGCCGGCTGTGCGCGGCGTTCGGCGCTCGCGTCGTGATGACGGTGGCCGGCGTTGCCGGATCCGCAATGCTTCCGGCTCTGGGACTTGCGAGGTCGCCCGCGGCGCTCGGCCTGCTGCTGCTCGTACTCGGCGCAATGGTCGGCGTGATGGACGTGGCGATGAACGTGGCCGGCGTGACAGCGACCCGGCGGACCGGCCGGGCGATCATGCCGCTGTTCCACGCGGCCTTCAGTTTCGGCACGCTGACCGGTTCGGTCGGCGCTGCGGTCGCGGCCGGACAAGGGCTGGCGCCGAGCCATCATTTCGTCATCGTCGCGGTGATCTGCGGCGGCGTCACCATCGGCATCGCCCGCTGGATTCCGGTCGAGGAACTCCTCAGGGTGCCCGCAAAGAGCGGGCGCGCAGGGCGGGCACCGTTCAGACGACCGGCGCTGTGGCTGCTCGGCGGCGTGGCACTGTGCGCCTCGATAGCCGAAGGAGCGACCGCGGACTGGTCGGCGCTGTTCGGTGTGCAGGAGCGCGGTCTCAGCGAGGCCACCGGCGCCCTGATCTACTCGTGCTTCTCGATCACCATGGCGTGCACCCGCTTGTGCGGTGAGGCGATTCAGCGTCGTTGGGGCGCACCACGGATGCTCATCAGGGGTGCGGCGATCGGTGGGCTGGGGCTGACCACCGCGGTCATGGCGCCTTCCCCGGCGCTCACCTTCGCCGGCTTCGCTGTCGCAGGTGTCGGTTTGGCGTACGCGTCTCCCGTCGTCATGGAGTTGAGTGGCGCGGCCGGGCGACGGGCCGATGGGGGCGGTGGTGAGCGCGAGGTCGCGTTTGCGACAACCATTGCCTACAGCGGGTTCTTGCTCGGCCCTCCGATGGTGGGCGGGGTCGCCGAGCTGACCAGCCTGCCGGTCGCGCTTGGCGCTGTCGCGGTGCTCGTGTTGTTGATCGGCCCGCTGACTGTGGCCGCGGGTGCTTTCCGGCGCCGGGAGTTGTCGTCGGCCAAGGAGTCAGCGGCGAACCCAGCCCGGGGCAGAGTGATCCGGCGCAAAATGGGCTAAGCCCGCCGCCACGGTCGTGCAGCACGGCCCCGGCCTGCGAGACCACCCCACGACCGCTGCCCTCAACGCGGACACGCGGGTGCGACCCGATACGCTTCTTCACCTGAGAAGTGCTTCTTCCCACGGCACGATCTGGACCCTCGACAAGTCCTATCGTTCCAGGTCAGGAGCACTTGTCGCGTTTGTGATCAAGCCTCGGACAGACCACCTCGTGAAAGCTCGAGGCTAACTGGCTCTAACAAAAGCTTTGATCTTGTGACCGTGGGCTTGTCTGCTCGTTGGTCTGGTCGTGAGGAAGAGACAGTCG
>NZ_VCHX02000256.1 GCF_005768555.2 Streptomyces sporangiiformans | reverse complement strand
TATCGGCCTAGCGGCCTCGTCCTCAAACGCCGGACGGGCTGAAAATTAGCCCCTCCCTCGGGTCCAGGGGGCTGGCCCCGTGGGAGGGGATTGGGTAGGGGCGGCGGGGGCGAAACCCCTCACAGCCACCCGGCGAGCTCCAGCAGCAACTCCGCGTCCTGGAGCCGCCCCACCCGCCGCGCCCGCACGCCCGACTCGACGGCCCGGAAAAGCGTCCACCCCCGCAGCCGCTCCTGCTCCACGTCCAGCGACTCCGCGAGCCGCTTCACGCGCCGACGCGTCATCGAGGCGCCGGACGGAGAGGCGATCAGGTCCTCGACACGGTCGCGGACCAGACGGGCCAAGTCGAAGGCACACTCACCCACAACGGGATCGGGCCCCACGGCCAGCCACGGACTGCGCTCACCGGCGAGCACCTTGCTCTGCCGAAACGTGCCGTGCAACAGCCGCTCCTCCGGCGGAGCCGCCAGCAGCGCCTCCCGTGCCGCCAGCGCCGCGTCGACCAACGGCACGGCCTCCGTGTCGGCACTCGACCGCATCGCCTCGGCCTGCCGCCCGGTCCGCTCCGCCACGGTCTCGAAGACGTGCCACTCGGGCGGCTCGACCCACAGCCGCCGCAGCACACCCGCCGCCTCCAGCATCGACTTCGCCTCGGGCAACGACCGCACCGACACATCCGGATGCAGCCGCTCCAGGAGCAACACGCCCTCGGTGCCGGGAGCACCAGGAGTACCGGACGGCACGGCGGAGCCGGCAGGGGCAGCGGAGCCGTACGGCTCCAGAAGCCGTACCGCGCCCAGGCCGTCCCAGTGCGCGAGCGCGGCCCGCTCACTCTCCGGCCGGGCCCGGGGCGGTGCGAGCTTGAGTACGGCGGGCGTCCCGTCCGGCAGCCGCACCAGCACCACGAAGCTGCCGCGCCCGCCGGGCACCTGTACCCGCTCCACCGTCAACTCGCGTACCGCGACGGCCTGCTGAGCCGCTTCGGGCAGCTTCTCCAGCCAGTCGTCACCGCCCGGTGCCGTCTCGCCGAGTGCCTTGACGAGACGCCGTGGCGGTTCGAAAGCCATACGCGAGTCGTTCCCTTCCAGTCCGCGGTGACGAAGTTACGCCTGTGGTGTCGCCGACGCCGCGGAGGTGGCCGCCCGCTCGGCGAGACCAGGGAAGGCTACGCTCCCGCCGCGCCAGCGCGCCGCCCGCACCGCTGCCTCCCGCAGCGCCCGGGCGGCATCGCCACGCCGCTCACCTTCGGCGGCCCGGACCAGATCCGAGTACACACCGGCCACCCGCTCCTCCAGCTCGGCGGCGAGCCGGACCGCCGCGTCCGAGTCCGGCACCGGGAACGGCAGCGCGTACGCGGCCGCGGCCGGCTCGGGCTTCTGGCCCACATCCCGTACGGCCCGCTCGAGTTCGTCGCGCCGGGCCCGATGCGCGTCGTAGGCCGACTGCGCCTCGGCCCGCAGTTTCTCGCTCACCTTCCCGCCGACGACCCCGTACCCGTACACGGCGGCATGCTCGGCTCCGAGCGCGGCCTGCACGGCCTTCAGCTCCGCCGAAGCCTTCGCTTTCGCTCTCACCTTCGCGTCCGCGTTCGCCTTCCCGGAAATCCCGGAACTCCCGGAACCGCTCACTTCCCGCCCTCCGTCAACAAGTACGCGTGCACCGCACCGGCCGCCGCCACCGAGGCCAGCAGCCGCGCCAGCTCTCCCGGTACCTCCGCGAGAGCCTTCGTACGCCGGTCCGCCAGCTTCCGTTCGGCCGAGGCGAGTTCCGCGAGGGCGTCCTCCTCCTGGGGCGGCACACCGGCCGATGCGCTCGCGGACGGAGCGGCGGACGGGTCGGCCGAAGCCGGCGGAGCGGCCGCGGCGGACGCCGAGGCCGAAGCTTCGGCGGCAGACGTCCCTTTCCCGCCCCCGAACGCCTTCGCGTGCCGTACGACCTCCGCCCGCAGCGGCGACAAGCGCTCGGCCAGCGTCGGATGTACGACGAGCACGGCCTCGTACCGCTCCGCGAGCCCCTCGCTGTCGCGTGCAGCACGCGCGCGTGCCCGGTCGGCGGCGGAAGGGCTCTCCTCGGTGCTCTCGGGGCCGGATTCCGGATCGGAGCAACCCGCGAGAAGTACGGCGCCCGCGGCGGCGGCTCCGGCGAGCAGACTCCTTCGGCGCGGCCCGGACGGGGAGCGCGGCGGCAGGGTGAACGGCAAGGCAGACGTCCTCGGCAAGCTCGTACGAAAGGAAGGAAGGACAGCGACCCGGAGTCTCTCAGGACCTCTCTGTCCTGGATCAAGGTACCCGCGGTGACAGGCCCGTGGACGGCAACACCCTCCCGGACCCGATACCCTTTGACCTGACACGCGACCTTCCCACAACAGCACACGCGGCCGAGGAGTCACCCGGATGAGCACCACCCAGAGCGAGAGGCTGCGAGAACTACTGGAACCGCTCGTCAGCTCTCAGGGACTCGATCTCGAGGAGATCGAAGTGGACTCGGTCGGACGCAAGCGTGTGCTGCGCGTCGTCGTCGACTCCGACGACGGAGCGGACCTCGACCGGATCGCCGATGTGAGCCGCGCGCTCTCGGCGAAGCTCGACGAGACGGACGCGATGGGCGCGGGCGAGTACACCCTCGAAGTGGGCACCCCCGGCGCGGAGCGCGAGCTCAAGGAACACCGTCATTACGTGCGCGCCACCGACCGGCTGGTGAAGTTCCAGCTGACCGAGGGGGGCGAGCTGATCGCCCGGATCCTGAAGGTCGATGACGAGGGCGTGGACCTCGAAGTGCCCGGTGTGAAGGGGCGCAAGCCCACTGCCAGGAGGCTCGCGTTCGAGGAGATCGCCAAGGCGCGCGTCCAGGTCGAGTTCGGCCGAAAGAACCAGCACGCAGAGAATGCGGAGGAGGCGTAGCCGTGGACATCGACATGAGTGCCCTGCGGGGCTTGGTGCGGGAGAAGGAGATCTCCTTCGACCTGCTGGTCGAGGCGATCGAGTCGGCCCTCCTGATCGCCTACCACCGCACTGAGGGAAGCCGCCGCCACGCGCGCGTGGAGCTCAACCGGGAGACCGGCCATGTGACCGTGTGGGCGAAGGAGGACCCTGAGGACCTCGAAGAGGGCCAGGAACCCCGGGAGTTCGACGACACCCCGTCCGGTTTCGGCCGCATCGCCGCCACCACCGCCAAGCAGGTCATCCTGCAGCGTCTGCGCGACGCCGAGGACGACGCGACACTCGGCGAGTACGCGGGCCGCGAGGGCGACATCGTCACCGGTGTCGTCCAGCAGGGCCGTGACCCGAAGAACGTGCTCGTGGACATCGGCAAGCTGGAGGCGATCCTGCCGGTGCAGGAGCAGGTCCCCGGCGAGACGTACCAGCACGGGATGCGGCTGAGGTCGTACGTCGTTCGAGTGGCGAAAGGTGTCCGTGGGCCCTCCGTGACGCTCTCCCGGACGCACCCCAATCTGGTGAAGAAGCTCTTCGCCCTCGAGGTGCCGGAGATCGCCGACGGGTCCGTCGAGATCGCCGCCATCGCCCGCGAGGCGGGGCACCGCACGAAGATCGCCGTCCGGTCCACCCGTTCGGGCCTGAACGCCAAGGGCGCCTGCATCGGCCCCATGGGCGGCCGTGTGCGCAATGTCATGGGCGAGCTCAATGGTGAGAAGATCGACATCGTCGACTGGTCCGACGACCCGGCCGAGATGGTCGCGAACGCGCTCTCCCCGGCCCGGGTCTCCAAGGTCGAGGTCGTCGACCTCGCCGCCCGCTCCGCGCGGGTGACGGTGCCGGACTACCAGCTGTCCCTGGCGATCGGCAAGGAAGGGCAGAACGCCCGGCTCGCCGCCCGTCTGACCGGCTGGCGGATCGACATCCGTCCGGACACGGAGACCGTGGAACAGGCGGGGGAACGGCCGGGAGAGCGGCCGGGGGAATAGATCACGCCCCCAAGGCGCTGAGATCACGACAGCTTTATACGCGGCAACCGTTCGATTCTTGCCCCAAAGGGGTGAGGTCGGTGCGGGGAGGTAGACTTGAGCGTATCTGGCCGGACGCAAGCCCGGGCATGCCCTGAACGCACGTGTGTGGGGTGTCGGGAGCGAGCGGCCAAGATCGATCTGCTGCGGATCGTGGCGATCGAGGGCGCTTGCGTCCCCGATCTTCGCGGTACGCTGCCCGGCCGGGGTGCGTATGTGCACCCCGCCCTGGTCTGTCTCGACCTGGCGGTACGCCGCCGGGCGTTCCCACGGGCGCTGCGTGCCCCGGGACCGCTCGACACAAAGGTGTTGCGCCAAGCCGTCGAGAAGACCGTTGCTGAGAAGGCAACACCGTAAGACGTGTCGTACGGAACCCCGTGCGGCCCTGGTACCTCGCGAGTTGGAAGTAGGTCGAGATTGCGATGAGCACTCGATGAGTACGCGATGAGTACGCCCATGAAGTAGCGACGGTCCGGACACAACCCGGACCTAAAAGGAGCGAAGTGGCTAAGGTCCGGGTATACGAACTCGCCAAGGAGTTCGGGGTTGAGAGCAAGGTCGTCATGGCCAAGCTCCAAGAACTCGGTGAATTCGTCCGTTCGGCGTCCTCGACGATCGAGGCGCCCGTTGTACGCAAACTGACTGACGCCCTGCAGCAGGGCAACGGCGGCGGCAAGCCCGCCCCGCGCAAGGCCGCGCCCTCCAGGCCGGCCGCCCCCTCACCGGCGCAGGCCGCCCGTCCGGCTGCCCCG
>NZ_VCHX02000255.1 GCF_005768555.2 Streptomyces sporangiiformans | reverse complement strand
TTACCGCGTAGACGACTACGGGCCGGGGACGGCCCCAAGTGGCCGTCCCCGGCCCGAGCCGGTGTTGCGTTGTGTCAGCGCACCTGGTCCACGTCGACGAGGTCGACGCGGACGCCACGTCCGCCGATGGCGCCCACGACGGTGCGCAGGGCGCGCGCGGTGCGGCCGTTGCGACCGATCACCTTGCCGAGGTCGTCGGGGTGGACCCGGACCTCGAGGACGCGGCCGCGGCGCAGGTTGCGCGAGGCGACCTGCACATCGTCAGGGTTGTCGACGATGCCCTTCACGAGGTGCTCGAGAGCCTCCTCGAGCATGCTCAGGCCCCGGTCGACTCAGATGAAGAGGACTCGGCGGCGGCCTCGTCCTTCTTCTCAGCCTTCTTCTTCTGGGTGATGGCCTCACCCTTGCCCTCGTCGTCGCCGCCCAGGGCGTCGAACGACGGACGCACGGCCTTCTCGGCCGGCTGCAGCAGCGGTGCAGGGGCGGGCTCACCCTTGAACTTCTGCCAGTCGCCGGTCTTCTTGAGGATGGCGAGCACGGGCTCGGTCGGCTGCGCGCCGACACCCAGCCAGTACGCCACACGCTCGGCGTCGACCTCGATGCGCGAGGGGTTCTGCACCGGGTGGTACAGGCCGATCTCCTCGATGGCCCGGCCGTCACGGCGGGTACGGGAGTTGGCGACGACAATGCGGTAGTGAGGCGAACGGATCTTGCCCAGACGCTTCAGCTTGATCTTGACTGCCACGGAAGTGGTGTCTCCTGGTCTTGACGTGGTTGGGCACGGCGAGATTGCCGCGTGGGGTTGCGGTACCCGAGTGCCCGATGGACGCGTCAGCCGGAGGAGAGAGGGGTCCTGTGCGGCTGTCGAGTACAGCCAGCCATTCTGCCACACCCAGCCGGGCAGCTGTGACCAGGGCTGCACCCTCACCCGGGCATGACGGCAGCCGACGGCGGCCGACGGCTGCCGCCCGACGGTTGACCGCACCCTGGTCCGGCCATGAACGGCTCAGCCCACGGGTTGAGTGGCTCAGCCCGCGGCCGCCCCGACCACCTCCGGGATCCGGAACGGCTTTCCGCAGCCGCCGCAGACGATGGGTGCCTGGGCGAGGACCGACGGGACGACGCGGACGTTGCGCCCGCAGTCGCAGACCGCCTTGACGCGGACGCCGCCTCCGGAGGAGCCGTGCCGGGCGGCCGGACCCCGGAAGCTGCGGGCCGTGTCCGCGGCGGTCGCGGCGGAGTGCGCCTTGAGGGCGCGCTGCAGCCGCTCGATCGTCGGGCGGTAGCGCCGCTTCGCCTCGGGGCTGAGCGTGACCAGCGAGAAGCCGCTGCTGGGATGCGGCTCCTCCGGGTGGTCCAGGCCCAGCTCCTCGGCGATCGCGAGGAATCTGCGGTTGTGGTAGCGGCCCGCACGCGAGGTGTCGCGGACTCCTCGGGCGGCGGCGATGCCATGGACTGCTTCGTGAAGCAGTCGCTCGAAGGAGAGCTCGTGTCCGCAGGCGGACGACGACTCCCCGATCAGGGACTCGGGCGCGGCAAGGTCCGGCAGCTCGGGGTGGTGCCGCTGAATGTCGGCCCACGCCCCTGCCAGCTCTGCGGCGAGAACAGGTGGTGTCGTGCTCACGTCGTGACAACGAGCCTGGGTGCCTCTGTGTTCCTATTCCGGGGCATCTCAAATAATTTGCACGTACCCGTCAGTTTGCCGCTGATGCGTCCTGACGAGGGCGGGTGCGCTGATCTGCGGAGAAGCCTCACAGCTCATAACAAGGTGGTGCGTAGCCGCACGTACGACCCGGCGCGTAGACGATGTCCGCGCGCCGGGGGACCTGTGGTCGCCCGTTGCGCAAGAGGCGTTCAAGCCGCGTCTGCCTACTTCAGTAAGCGCGCGCGACCACCGCGACGTTACCTGGTGCGTCGTCGGCGTCCGGGACCGACCCGTCCGCGGCGACCAGACAACGTACGGTCACCGCCTGCTCGGCGAGCTTGGCCTCGCCCTCTTCGCCGAGGTCGGACCAGGGGATGCGCGCCCAGCCGCCGGCGGCGGCCGCCTCGAGGGCCTCTTCGACCGTCGACACCTCCGCCGTACGGGACTCACGGCGCTCGCGCGACTGCCTGAGGAGCAGCGCCTGGTCCTCCTCGAGGACCGTGGGCAGCAGGGTGGCGAGCGAGTCGAGCGCCACCGGCTCCTTGCCGCCCGGGATGCGGCGGGCCAGCATCGCGGTGCCGCTGTCCAGGTCACGGGGTCCGATCTCGATGCGTACCGGTACGCCCTTGAGCTCCCAGTCGACGGCGCGGCGGCCGAAGGGCGTGTCCGTGCGGTCGTCCACGTGGACGCGCACACCCGCCGCCTTCAGCCGATCGCCGATGTCGTGGACCTTGGCCAGAACCGCGTCGTCGCCCTTGATGGCGAGGACGACGGCCTGGACGGGAGCGAGGCGCGGCGGGACCCGGAGGCCGTTGTCGTCGCCGTGCATCATCACCAGGGCGCCGATCATGCGGGTGGTCGAGCCCCACGAGGTCTGCCAGACCAGTTCCTGTTTGCCTTCCTTCGACAGGTACTGGGTGTTGAAGGCCTTGGCGAAGTTCTGGCCGAGTTCGTGGCTGGTGCCCATCTGGAGGGCCTTGCCGTCGCCCATCATGGCTTCGAGGGTGAGCGTGTTGATGGCGCCCGCGAAGCGCTCCTTGACGGTCTTGCGGCCGAGAACCACGTCCATCGCGAGGGTGTTCTCCATGAAGTCCGCGTAGACGTGGCGCTGGATGCGGGCCGCGAAGTCGCGCGCCTCCTCGTACGTGGCGTGCGCCGTGTGCCCCTCCTGCCAGAGGAACTCGGTGGTCCGCAGGAACAGACGCGGCCGCAGCTCCCAACGCACCACGTTCGCCCACTGGTTGATCAGCAACGGCAGGTCGCGGTAGCTCTGCACCCACTTCGAGAAGTAGTCGTTGATGATCATCTCGGAGGTGGGGCGTACGACGGCGGGCTCCTCGAGCTCCTTGCCGCCGCCGTGCGTGACCACGGCGAGCTCGGGCGCGAAGCCCTCCACGTGGTCGGCCTCCCTGGCGAGGTACGACTGCGGAATCAGGAGCGGGAAGTACGCGTTCTGGGTGCCCGTCTCCTTGATGCGGGCGTCCATGTCCTGCTGCATCCGCTCCCACAGGCCGTAGCCGTACGGCCGGATCACCATGGTGCCACGCACCGGCCCGTTGTCGGCCAGTTCGGCCTTGGCGATCAGGTCCTGGTACCAGCGCGGGAAATCATCCGCCCGGGGGGTGAGAACGGGTGTCTTTGCCATGGCGCGCATGCTACGGCGGCGGCACTCGGAGCCGTGCATGCATTTTCCGTGAGCGTGGATCAGAGGGCGCGTGGGGGCGCGCAGGGGTGGCACACAAGCAGAAGCCCGCAACCCCTGGACGCCACGACGGGCGCGGAGTTTCCTGGCATACGGGGGGAGTGCGAGCGCACTGCACGGGGGCACAGGAAACGGGGCACAGCAGCAACTCTCGGTGGATTGGGGCGCTTTAGATGACACCTACGCTCGTGCGGCAACACCGACCTCACGCAGGACCGAGGCCCCAGGTGGATCCGTGTGCACGCGCGCGTGACTGGGCCGAGATCCAGGAGCGGATGCTCGTCCCGCTCTACGAGGCCGTATACGAGCGACTCGATGTGAGCGCTTCGACCCGGCTGCTCGGCCTCGGCTGCGGTTCCGGGCTCGCCCTGCTGATGGCGGTGTCGCGGGGCGCGGCGGTCACCGGCGTCGACTCGTGCGCGCCCGAACGGCTGGCCCTCGCGCGGGAGCGGCTGCTGCCCGAAGCGTGGGGCACGCGCGCGCGTGCCGGCACGCGGCTGGTCGAGGGCAACCCACGGGACGCGGCCGACGCCCGGACGCCCGCGTACAACCTGGTGACCGCCTTCGAACCGATCGGCTGCATGGCGGGGGACTCCGAAGGGCTCGGCGAGCTCCTGTCGGAGGCGACTCCCCTCGCCACCCGCGGAACCCCCGTGGTGCTCGCAGGCTGGGGCCCGCCGGAGCGTTGCGCGACCTCGTCCGTGCTGCGGGTCGCCACCAAGCTGGCGGATCCCCTGCGCAGTACGGGCAGTTGGCGCCCCGCCCTGCGGGACGACCTGGAGGAGGTCGCCCAGCGCGCCGGGCTGAGGCCCGACGGCTCGGGGCGGGTGGCCTGTCCCTTCGGATACGCGGACCTGGACAACGCGGTACGCGGCCTGCTGTCCACCGGACTCTTCGACGCGGCCGTCCGCGCGACCGACCAGGCCCAGGTCGACAAGGAGCTGACCGAGGCGCTGCATCCGCATCAGCGGACGGACGGCACGGTGTGGATGCCGAACGTCTTCCGCTATCTGATCGCGCGTACCCCCTAGACCCCGCACAACCGCACAACCACACAACGGCACAACCCGGTACGCCGCTGGGGGCGCCCTCACGAAGAAGGGCGCCCCCAG
>NZ_VCHX02000254.1 GCF_005768555.2 Streptomyces sporangiiformans | reverse complement strand
GACGCAACAGCGACAACAGCGACACCAGCAAAGGCAAACCGCTGCTCGCGGGGGCCGGTCCGAACGGACCGGCCCCCGCGGTGCGTTGCACCCGCTCACGAGAGAAGGTCGCTCACGAGAGAAGGCCGCGGCACAGGCTCACGCCCCGGCCGCCGACTCCCCTTCCTCCAACGCGCTTTCGTCCTCCGCGAGGAACCCCGGCAGCCACTCCTCGAGTTCCTCTCGCAGCCGCACCGTCGCGCCCAATTGGCACAGCACGCCGATGGTGCTCAAAGTCACCCGGTGGATCAGTAGATACGACGGAGGCAGGTTGAGCTGCTTGCCGAGCTGGTACGCCGGGGAGCGGGGGTCGGCGATCCGGGCCGCCTGGCTGCGAATCCAGCCTCGGGTGAAGGTGAACTCGTCGACCTGGGCCGGCTCGATGATGGGGAGCAGGTAGTCCAGGACGGCGTCCGGATCGAGTTCTATGGACTCCTTGACGAAGCCCTCCTCGCAGAGCAACTCGTAGACCGTTTCGGCCTCGCCGTCGAGCGTCATCCGCAGGGAGTCGCCGATCGTCGACGGCAGGCCGCCCGGGAGACGGTCCACCGTGCCGAAGTCCAGTACGCCCAAGCGCCAGTCGTCCTTGGCGCCGCCGTCGAGGTCACCGGAGTCGCTGGGCAGGAGGCGGAAGTTGCCCGGGTGCGGGTCGGCGTGCAGCAGGCCGGTGCGGGCCGGGCCGGAGAAGAGGAAGCGGGCCAGGAGCTGACCTGCGCGGTCCCGCTGCTCCTGGGTACCGTCGGCGATCACCTCCGACAGCGGTATCCCGTCGATCCACTCCGTCACCAGAACCTGCTCACACTGGTGCACAACGGCCGGTACCAGTACATCCGGGTCGTCCGCGAACTCGTCCGCGTGCGCCTGCTGGGCCTGTGCTTCCAGGCCGTAGTCGAGTTCCTCGGACACCCGGTCGCGCAGCTCCGCGATGAGCGGCTTGATGTCCATCCCTGGAATCAGCGGCCCCAGCAGGCGGGCGAAGCGGCTGAGCTGGTTCAGGTCGGAGAGCAGTGCCTCGCCCGCCCCGGGGTACTGCACCTTGACCGCGACCTCCCGGCCGTCGTGCCACACCGCGCGGTGCACCTGTCCGATCGAGGCAGCCGCGGCGGGCTTGTCCTCGAACTCCAGGAACAGCTCGAGCCAGTCCTCGCCGAGCCGCTCCTCGAGCACGGAGTGCACCGTGCGCGTCGGCATCGGCGGCGCTGCCTCCTGCAGCTTCGTCAGCGCCGCGCGATAGGGGCCCGCGACCTCCTCGGGCAGCGCCGACTCGAAGACGGACAGCGCCTGCCCGAACTTCATCGCGCCGCCCTTGAGCTCGCCGAGCACCTTGAACAGTTGCTCCGCCGTGCGCTGTTGCACTTCGCGGCCCACGATCTCCGCCGACTTCCCGCCGATCCGTTTGCCGAGTCCCCAGGTGGCCCGCCCGGCGAAGCCGAGCGGTAGGGCGGCGAGCTTGGCGGTCCGGGTGACCGCCTTCCGGGGAAGATCAGACATGCGCCCTCCAAGTACCGGACAGCCGAGCCGCGTCCGGCTGTTGCCCCGCCATTGTCTCCTGCGGACTCTCGTCCCCCGAGGTCTGCTCCCCCTTAGCTTTCTCCACGGTCCCGCAGGGGCATGCCGGATGCGGCCACACCGGCCGTGCGTGCCAGCTGAAACCGGGCACCGAGGCCTCCCAGCGAGCCCCCGCACTCGACGGTAACTCCCCGTCGAGAAAGGCGAGTGCGTGCCCCGCGGCCAGCCCGGCGACCGTGGCCGACAGTGTCAGATCACACGCCGGTACCTGGTCGGGCTGCCGCCCGGAGCGCCACTGCGCGAGCAGGCGCGGCCAGGTCGGGTCCCGGTCGCTGCGGCCCCGGTCCAGACAGCCCGCACAGGCCGTGTCGCCGGGCAGGACCAGCGGGCCGACGATTCCGGTTCCTTCCACGACCCCGGCGTACAGATGGGGTGTCCCGGAAGCGATCAACGGTTCGGCGGCGGTCGGCTCGGGCGCATGGGCGGCGAGGCCGTCCCGCGGCGCGATGATCACCAGAGAGAATCCGGGGTCCGCTTCCTCGGAAGGCGACTGTCCGCCGCGTCGTGGCGGGCGGTCCGGTGCCGCCGGGCGCACCGCCCGCCGTGCCGCCTCTTCCCGGCGCTCGCCGATGGAGTCGGCGGGCAGCCCGCCCGGGGCCACGTCCCATGGCTCGACGCAGCCGCCGTCGCGTACGTCGACATGGCCCACGCCCGCGCCCGCCAGCGCGGAGGCCAGGACCACTCCCACTCGCCCCGCACCACGCACCTGCACACGCAGGGAACGGCGGGCCGCCAACCGGCGCATGCCGTCGCCCGGTGCGGGGGCGACCAGGGAGAGCGAGGCAAGATCGGGCCGCAGCCGGTCCAGAACAGCCTTTTTCGCGCGCAGGGCATCGGCGGCCGGGCCGCCGCCCGTCGCGTCGTCCAGCAGTCCCGCCCGGGCCAGCCGCTCCACGAGCCCGTCGACATGACGGTCGGGCAGACCCATGCGGCGCCCCTCGTCCCGTAGGAGGGGAATCCCGCGTGTCCCGTCGAGCAGGGTCAGAAAACTGCCCGTCGCCGTGTCCATCGGGCCGAGCACCATCGCGTGTGCGGGTGCCACCCCGAACTGCACGGTGTTCAGATCCCGCCAGGCGCGCCGCAGCGCGGGTTTCACCATCGGATGCATGACAGACCCCGTACTTCCCCGTTGTGCCGGCGGTGTTCGTCGTGCTTCGTCGTTTTTCGCCGGTCGAGTGCCAGCATGCCCTTGTCGCCCGACGCGTGCCGGAAGTTGTCCACAGGTGGTGGGTGTTCGTCGTACAAAACCCGCGCGCAGGGCGCGGATCGGTATCGAACCGTTCTGGAGGCGGGACTTCCGCCATGTGCAACAGGTACGGTCGGGGCGTGCCCGCCGACCCACTGCACCGCGCAGGAAAGCCACAGCGCAGCACGACGAGCCTGCCGCCAAGCGGCTCACGGGCGAGCGCGATCGAGGTCCGCAGGAGCACGCGCCGACGCAGAACGGTCTCCGCGTACCGCGAGGGCGATCGCACCGTCGTGCTCATCCCGGCCCGGATGTCCGAGGCGGAGGAGCAGCGCTGGGTGAGTGTCATGCTCGACAAGCTCGCCGCCCAGGAGAGCAAGCGGGTACTCGGTGACACGGAGCTCTCCGAGCGTGCCGCCCGGCTCTCCGACCTGTACTTCGACGGCCGGGCCCGGCCCGTCTCGGTCCGCTGGGTCACCAACCAGAACACCCGCTGGGGCTCGTGCACCCCCGCCGAGGGCAGCATCCGCCTTTCGCATCGGTTGCAGGGCATGCCCGAATACGTGGTCGACTACGTCCTCGTCCACGAACTCGCACACCTCCTCGTGCCCGGCCACGGGCCGCGCTTCTGGGAGCTCCTCGAGGCCTATCCGCGTACGGAGCGGGCCCGCGGCTACCTCGAAGGAGTGGTCGCCGCCGACCGGTTGCCTCACCTGCCCGCAGCGCGCGACGAGTGACGGCGTCTTCCCACGGAGACCGTGCTGGTCCGGGCGGGAAGAACGGATTGTGTACCGGGTCTGTACCGGCCTCGTCCGCGGCTGGATTTTGCCGTTAGCCTGGCGCGACGCACTCGCATTCCGGATGGGGGACGGTCGTTACGCATGGCCAGGGAATTCCAACGCGGCCACAAGGCCAAGATCAGTGACCTCACCGCGGGCACCGATCTGTACATAGGTGTGCAGATCACCGGCCCCGGTCTGACCTTCGACATCAGCTGCTTCGGTCTGGACGCCGACGAACGGCTTTCGGACGAGCGCTACTTCGTCTTCTTCAATCAGCCGAAGACCCCCGAGGAGGCCATTCAGCTCCTGGGTGCGCAGGCGGGTGACACGGAGGCCTTCCGTGTCACGCTCGACAAGATCCCGTCGCAGATCCAGAAGCTGTCGTTCACGGCGACGATCGACGGCGCCGGGCAGATGTCGCAGATCGCTCCCGGCTACCTCCGCATCGTCGCGGGCGGCGAGGAGGTGGCCCGGTACTCCTTCAGCGGCGGCGAGTTCTCCACCGAACGCGCCGTGATGCTGGGCGACTTCTACCTCAAGGACGTATGGCGGTTCGCCGCGGTCGGGCAGGGCTTCGACGGCGGACTCGACGCGCTGCTGAAGAACTTCGGCGGCGAGGTCGCCGAGGAGGAGCCCGCCGCTCAGCCGCAACAGCAGGCCGGCGCCCCGTCCTTCGCGCCGCCCGCCCAGGCCGCCGCGCCGCCACCCGCGTTCGGTGCGCCGGCAGGACCCGCAGCCCCGGCCCCGGCTCCCGG
>NZ_VCHX02000253.1 GCF_005768555.2 Streptomyces sporangiiformans | reverse complement strand
GGCGCGGTCCGGGCCGCCGCGCCGTGCGGCCCTGGCGGAACTGACCGACGACTGGCTCTCCGGACTGTTCGACGCCGGAGCGGAGGATCTGCGCGGCGTCTCGCTGGTCGCCGTCGGCGGCTACGGCCGCGGCGAACTCTCCCCCCGCAGCGACCTCGATCTGCTGCTCCTGCACGACGGCAGCGACCCCAAAGGGGTCGCCGCCCTCGCCGACCGCATCTGGTACCCCGTGTGGGACCTCGGCCTCGCCCTCGACCACTCCGTCCGCACGCCGGCCGAGGCGCGCAAGACCGCCGGCGAGGACCTCAAAGTGCAGCTCGGCCTCCTCGACGCCCGCCACCTCGCGGGCGACCTCGGCCTCACCGCCGGACTGCGTACGGCCGTTCTCGCGGACTGGCGCAACCAAGCTCCCAAACGCCTGCCCGACCTGCAGGAGCTGTGCGCCGAACGGGCCGAGCGCCAGGGCGAGCTGCAGTACCTCCTCGAACCGGACCTGAAAGAGGCGCGCGGCGGACTCCGCGACGCCACCGCGCTGCGCGCCGTGGCGGCCTCCTGGCTCGCGGACGCCCCGCGCGAGGGTCTCGCCGACGCGCGCAAGCGGCTGCTGGACGTCCGTGACGCGCTGCACCTGGCCACCGGCCGCGCCACCGACCGGCTGTCGCTCCAGGAACAGGACCAGGTCGCCGCGGAACTCGGCCTGCTGGACGCCGACACCCTGCTGCGGGAGGTGTACGAGGCCGCTCGCGTGATCTCGTACGCCAGCGACGTCACCTGGCGCGAGGTGGGGCGCGTGCTCAGGTCGCGCGCCGTACGCCCGCGCCTGCGCGCCATGCTCGGCGGCGGCAAGCCCGTCCCGGAGCGGTCTCCGCTGGCCGAGGGGGTCGTCGAGCAGGACGGCGAGGTCGTCCTCGCACGCGCCGCGCGCCCCGAGCGCGACCCCGTGCTGCCGCTGCGCGCCGCCGCCGCGGCCGCCGAGTCCGGCCTGCCGCTGTCGCTGCACGCGGTCCGCCGTATGGCCGCCGGGGCCCGCCCGCTGCCCACGCCCTGGCCCGCCGAGGCCCGCGAACAACTCGTCACCCTGCTCGGCTCCGGCCGCCCGACCGTCGACGTCTGGGAGGCCCTGGAGGCGGAGGGGCTGATCACTCAGCTGCTGCCCGACTGGGAGCGCGTACGCTGCCGCCCGCAGCGCAACGCCGTACACATCTGGACCGTCGACCGGCACCTGATCGAGACGGCGGTACGAGCCTCCGAAATGACCCGGCGCGTCAGCCGCCCCGACCTCCTCCTGGTGGCCGCGCTGCTGCACGACATCGGCAAGGGCTGGCCCGGTGATCACTCCGTCGCCGGCGAGATCATCGCGAAGGACGTGGCCGCCCGCATCGGCTTCGACCGCGCGGACGTCGCGACGCTCGCCACCCTCGTCCGCCATCACCTGCTGCTCGTCGAGATGGCGACCCGGCGCGACCTGGAGGACCCGGCGACCGTTCGCTCGGTCGCCGACGCGGTCGGTTCGCAGGGCACGCTCGAGCTGCTGCACGCGCTCACCGAGGCGGACGCGCTGGCCACCGGGCCCGCCGCCTGGTCCTCCTGGCGCGCGTCACTCGTGGCCGACCTGGTGAAGCGGGTCGCGGCCGTGCTCGCCGGGGAGGCCCCCGAGGAGCCGGAGGCCGCGGCGCCCACCGCTGAGCAGGAACGGCTCGCGATCGAGGCGTTCCGCACAGGCGGTCCCGTCCTCGCGCTGCGGGCCCAGACCGAGCCGCCGACCGAGGAGCCCTCGGGCGAACCGGAGCCCCTCGGGGTGGAGCTGCTCATCGCCGTGCCCGACCAGCCGGGGGTGCTCCCCGCGGTGGCCGGTGTGCTCGCGATGCACCGGCTCACCGTGCGAACGGCGGAGCTGCGGGCGCTGGATCTGCCCGACCCCGTACACGGGGCCGGGGGCTCCGAGGGCTCTGAGGGCTCCGTGCTGCTCCTCGACTGGCGCGTCGCCGCCGAGTACGGGTCGCTGCCGCAGGCCGCCCGGCTCCGCGCGGACCTCGTGCGCGCCCTCGAAGGCTCGCTCGACATCGCCGGACGACTCGCCGAGCGGGACGCCGCCTATCCCAGGAGGCGGGGGATCGTGGCGCCGCCGCCGCGGGTGACCGTGGCCTCCGCAGGCTCCCGGCTCGCCACGGTCATCGAGGTGCGCGCCCATGACGCCCCCGGCCTTCTGCACCGCATAGGGCGGGCACTGGAGCAGGCGAACGTACTGGTGCGGAGCGCGCATGTCTCCACGCTGGGCGCGAACGCGGTGGACGCCTTCTACGTGACGGGGCCCGAAGGGGCGCCGCTGCCGGGCGAGGAAGCGGCTTCGGTGGCCCGCGCCTTGGAGGAGACGCTGCGGGGGTGAGGGGCGCGTGTGTGGCGAGAGCGGAGTACGGTCGCCCTCTCGCCACCGGCTTCTGCCTCCCCGTGGCGAACCGAGCACTTTAAGAACCCGCGCGGGCGGATACCCTGGAGGCGACCCCGTCCGCCTGCTCCCTACTTGAGGATTCGCGACCGCCGTGTTCGACACTCTTTCCGATCGCCTCGCAGCGACATTCAAGAATCTCCGCGGCAAGGGGCGCCTCAGCGAGGCGGACATCGACGCCACGGCGCGTGAAATCCGTATCGCCCTGCTGGAGGCGGATGTCGCGCTGCCCGTTGTGCGGGCCTTCATCAAGCAGGTCAAGGAGCGGGCCCTCGGCGCCGAGGTGTCGCAGGCACTCAACCCCGCCCAGCAGGTCATCAAGATCGTCAACGAGGAGCTCGTCGGCATCCTCGGCGGCGAGACCCGGCGCCTGCGCTTCGCCAAGCAGCCGCCGACCGTGATCATGCTCGCGGGTCTGCAGGGTGCCGGTAAGACGACCCTCGCCGGAAAGCTCGGCAAGTGGCTTCAGGGCCAGGGCCACACGCCGCTGCTGGTCGCCTGTGACCTCCAGCGCCCGAACGCGGTGAACCAGCTGAGCGTGGTCGCCGAGCGCGCGGGCGTCGGCATCTACGCGCCCCAGCCGGGCAACGGCGTCGGTGACCCGATCCAGGTCGCCAAGGACTCCATCGAGCACGCGCGGCAGAAGCAGCACGACGTCGTCATCGTCGACACCGCCGGCCGCCTCGGCATCGACACCGAGATGATGCAGCAGGCCGCGGACATCCGTGACGCGGTCTCGCCCGACGAGGTCCTCTTCGTCGTCGACGCGATGATCGGCCAGGACGCGGTGAACACCGCGGAGGCCTTCCGCGACGGCGTCGGCTTCGACGGCGTGGTCCTGTCGAAGCTCGACGGCGACGCCCGAGGCGGTGCGGCGCTGTCCATCGCGCACGTCACCGGCCGCCAGATCATGTTCGCCTCGAACGGCGAGAAGCTGGACGACTTCGACGCGTTCCACCCGGACCGCATGGCGTCCCGCATCCTCGGCATGGGCGACATGCTCACGCTGATCGAGAAGGCCGAGCAGACCTTCTCGCAGCAAGAGGCCGAGAAGATGGCCTCCAAGCTGGCCTCCAGCAAGGGCAAGGACTTCACGCTCGACGACTTCCTGGCCCAGATGGAGCAGGTCAGGAAGATGGGCTCCATCTCCAAGCTGCTCGGCATGCTCCCCGGCATGGGCCAGATCAAGGACCAGATCAACAACCTCGACGAGCGTGACGTCGACCGCACGGCCGCGATCATCAAGTCGATGACCCCGGGCGAGCGTCAGGAACCGACGATCATCAACGGTTCGCGGCGCGCGCGTATCGCCCGCGGTTCGGGCGTCGACGTCAGCGCCGTCAAGAACCTCGTCGAGCGGTTCTTCGAGGCCCGCAAGATGATGTCCCGCATGGCCCAGGGCGGCGGCATGCCGGGGATGCCCGGAGTACCGGGCATGGGTGGCGGTCCCGGCCGGCAGAAGAAGCAGCCCAAGAAGGCCAAGGGCAAGCAGCGTTCCGGCAACCCGATGAAGCGCAAGCAGCAGGAGCAGGAGGCCGCCGCGCGCCGCGAGGCCGCGGGCCAGGCCGGCGGCGCCTTCGGCCTGCCGGGCGGCCAGCAGCCGCAGGACTTCGAGCTTCCCGACGAGTTCAAGAAGTTCATGGGCTGACAGGGCAACCGGACTGACAGCTCACGCGCCGACACGTCACGCGCTGACAGGTCACCTGGGCTGACGGGTTTCTCATACGCCGCTGGGGGCGCCCTTCTTCGTGAGGGCGCCCCCAGCGGCGTACCGGGT
>NZ_VCHX02000252.1 GCF_005768555.2 Streptomyces sporangiiformans | reverse complement strand
CGCGGCGGGCGCGCTGGCCGCCGTGGGGGACGCGGCCGCCGCCGTGCTCGCGGCGGAGGCCGTCGGGGCCGCCGGCCACGTACTGGAGCGGATCGTCGCCTGTGTCAGGCAGCGTGAGCGGGCCGAGCGGGTCGAGCGGGCGGTCGGGGCGTTCCCGGCGGTGAAGCACCGGCTGGCCGACCTGTACGTACAGGTGCGGGCGGCGCGCTCGGCCGCCCACTACGCGGCTTGGGCGACGATCGGGAGCCCATCAGGAGGTGCGGCGCGAAGCGCCCCTTCGGAAGGGCGGTGGCGGGAGACGGGTGAGCGTCTCGGCGGGCTCGCGCTCGCCCAGGCGCTGGAGGCGCTGCGCACCGCCGCGGCCGAGGGGGTGCAGCTGCCCGGCGGGACCGGGTCCACCTGGGAGAATGAGGCGTATCGGTACTTCCACCGGGCGGTCGGCGACGAGCTGCTCTTCGGGCCCGTGCACCGACTGCGGGCGTACGCGGCCGACGCCGCACGCCTGTTCGACGGACGGGAGGTGACGGTCTGATGCCCCCAGGAGTCCGCCTCGTGCAGAAGGTGTCCTCGACCCGCGCCTTCGCCAAGATCGCACCGCACCTCGTCCCCGCGATGGACCGCGCCGTGCACCGGCTGACCCGCGGGAAAGTCCTGCTCAGCGCCCAGATGCTGCCCGGCGTCGTGCTCACGGCGCGCGGGGCCAAAAGCGGGCTGCCCCGGCGTACACCGCTGGCCTGCATGCCGGAGGAGGGCGGTGAGAGCTGGATACTCATCGGGTCCAACTTCGGGCGTACCGATCATCCGGCGTGGACCGGGAACCTGCTCGCCCACCCGGACGCCGAGATCAACTGGAACGGGGAGGACATTCCCGTCCGGGCCCGGCTGCTGGAGGGAGCGGAGCGGGCGGCGGTGTGGCAGGTGGTGCTGGGCTTCTGGCCGCCGTACGCGACGTACCAGGCGCGGGTCAGCCGGGAGATCCGGCTCTTCAGGATCGTCCGCCGCTGAGCGGGACATGCAGCTGAGCGGGGCACGCCGCTGAGCGGGGCACGCCACCAAGCGGGACACCGCAGAACGGGACGCCGCCACAGGGTGTTGCCAAGGAGGGTGGGTCACTGAGCGCGCTGACACGGACGCGACCACGGACGGCGACCAGGCGGCAGCCCACGTGGGTGAACTGCCGCCTGGGTGACAGGAATTCGGCCCGGAAGGCGTGGGGAGTTCGTGGGGGGTGCCGCATCCGCACCACCTGGGCACCCGGTCGGGCACCCGGGCGTACTACTTCGTCGGCTTCTTGCCGGTCACGCCCATATGCACCAACAGTGCCAGATTCGGCTTGAGTTCGGCCTGCTTCACGCCCCAGGACTGGAAGCCCTTCTGGTGCGAGGCGACCGCCGCGAGCATCGCGACGAGCGAACCCGCCATCGCCGCCGGGCTCACGTCCTTGTCGATCCTGCCCTTGCTCTGGAGCTCCTTGACGGTGTCCGTGAGGGAGTTGTTCACGGAGTTCAAGATCTTCATCCGGATCTTGTAGAACCGTTTGTCCCCCTCGGCGGCACCCAGGTCGACGACCCGCAGGATGGCATCGTTTTTGCGCCAGAACTCGAGGAACCCGTCGACGAGTTCCTGCGCGGTCTGCCAGCCCGCCTTGCCGGCCCAGGAGCGCCCTTCGAGCAACTCGGTCAACCCGGCGCCCTCCTTTGCCATTTGCTCGGCGATCTCCAGGACGGCGCCCTCGACGTCCGGGAAGTACTGGTAGAAGGTCGCCGGTGACGTGCCCGCCTTCCGCGCGACGTCAATGACTTTGACGTCCCGGTAGGGCGACGAGCTGAGCATCTCGCTGAGGCAGTCGAGCAGCTTCTGCCGAGTCGCCTGCCCACGCCGTCCGGCCACACGGCCGTCGACGGTACGCACTTGTCCTGTCATGCCGTCAGCTTACCGAGGGGTGATCGGAGCGCGATTCGGCCGACTGCAAATGGGGTGCGACCGCTTCTCGGCCACCCTCACGCCACTCGGGTGCGCCCACTCTGCGGGATGCGGGGGTGACCATTAACTTGGCCATATGGCCGATTCCAGGGCATCTGCCGCATCCGCCGGTTTCGCGGAGGGGGTCCCCTGCTGGCTCGAGGCCCAGCTCTCCGACGTGGAGGCGGGCAAGCGCTTCTACGGGGAGCTCTTCGGATGGACCTTCGAGGCGGCGCACGCCACCTCCACATGGGCGTACAGCGAGGGCCTGGCCGTCGCCGCGCTCGTGCCCAAGAGGGACGGGCGGATGCCCACCGTCTGGACGGTGCACTTCGCGACCCACGACGCCGCCGGGACGGTCCGCCGGATCCGGGAGGCGGGCGGTCAGGTGATCACGACGCCGGTGCCCGTGGGCCCGTACGGCACGATGGCGCTCGCCGCCGACCCCGAGGGTGCCGTCTTCGGGCTCTGGGAGGGCGCCGAGCACGCCGGCTTCGAGCGGCGGTACGAACCGGGCACCTTCTGCCGGGTCGAGCTGTACTCGCGGGACCCGGAGGCCGTCGCCCCCTTCTATGAGGACGTCCCTCTCGGGGGCCTTGGTGAGGAGGGCGCCGGCACCCCCGGCGCGGCGGCCGACGACGTCGGCACGGAGGACTTCGGCCGGAGCGCGGTCCGGGATGTCTTCGCCGCCGAGATGCCGCCCCACTTCCTCGTGCACTTCGCGGTCGAGGACTGTGAAACCGTACTCGGTACGGTGATCGGACTGGGCGGCCGAATTCAGGTGGCTCCTTTCGACACTTCGTACGGGGTCGTGGCGGTCGTCACCGACAATCAAGGGGCGTCTTTCGCTGTTCTTCAGCGTTGACCAGGCACTGAAATGCACGGAAAAACCCCGAGAAGGGCTGAGTGCCGGGCGGGGGACGCGACGTATTTGTCCCAGGACGCCCTGAGACATCCAGATCCGCCCCCGGGTTCGCAACCGGTGGCCGAGCCAGGAAGAATCGGGGTGCGTGCCGCCGGAGCGGTTCGGTGGTGAGACGCTGCGCAGTGGCTGGAACGCAGCCGCGTACGGGGAGGTGGCAGGCAAGTGGTGGATCAGCTGACGCAGCACGATCCGCGGCGGATCGGGCCGTTCGAGGTGCTGGGACGGCTGGGTGCCGGCGGCATGGGGCTGGTCTATCTCGCGCGCTCGGCTTCGGGCCGGCGTGTGGCGATCAAGACGGTCAGGACGGAACTCGCCGAGGACCAGCTGTTCCGGGTCCGCTTCACCCGTGAGGTCGAGGCGGCGCGAGCCGTGTCCGGCTTCTACACGGCGGCCGTGGTCGACGCCGACCCGCGCGCGGCAGTGCCGTGGCTGGCCACCGCGTACGTCCCCGCACCCTCCCTCGAAGAGATAGTGACCGAGTGCGGGCCGCTCCCCGCCCAGGCGGTGCGCTGGCTGGCTGCGGGCGTCGCGGAGGCGCTGCAGTCCATCCACGGCGCCGGCCTCGTGCACCGCGACCTGAAGCCGTCGAACGTTCTGGTCGTCGAGGACGGGCCGCGCGTGATCGACTTCGGTATCGCGTCCGGCGTCTCGAACACCCGGCTGACGATGACCAACGTCGCCGTGGGCACCCCCGCGTACATGTCGCCGGAGCAGGCCAAGGACTCACGCAGCGTGACCGGGGCGAGCGATGTCTTCTCGCTCGGCTCGATGCTCGTGTTCGCCGCCACCGGCCATGCCCCCTTCCACGGCGCGAACCCGGTGGAGACGGTTTTCATGCTGCTCCGGGAGGGCCCGGACCTCGAAGGGCTCCCCGACGAGCTGCGGTCGCTGATCGAGTCCTGCATGCAGATGGAGGCCACGGCCCGCCCCAACCCCGCCGACCTCCAGGCCCAGCTGGCCCCGCACCTCTTCGGCTCCGGCTCCGACGACAGCGGTACGGCGTCCGCGTGGCTGCCCGAGCGGGCCGTCAGCCTGATCGAGGCGCGCCGCGGCGGCCGTCCGCCCGCCAAGCCGTCGACCCCGTCGAACAGCCGCGGTGGCGGCCCGGGCATGCCCGCGGCGCCGCCCCCGCCGCCGCAGG
>NZ_VCHX02000250.1 GCF_005768555.2 Streptomyces sporangiiformans | reverse complement strand
TTGCGGCAGCGGATGATCGCTTCGACGACGTTGGTGCCGACGTTGCGGACCGCGGACAGTCCGAAGAGGATCACGTCGTCGCCTGTTGCAGGCGTTGAACATGTCCTTCAGCCGCGCGGCACCGTCCAGCAGCGAGTACTGGGTGTGAACGTGCAAGTGCGTGAAGGACCGGGACACGGCGACTCCTGGAGTACAACGGTGAGTTGTCGGAAGCGCCATCAAAGTCCTGGCCGACGTGTTGGATCAAACGACTGGCAGGTTCAGTGGAACAACTGACGGTTGTGTTCCGGCCTGGCTTCTTGGGTTCCTTCCACGCGAACCCGGAAAGGCGCCACGGACGCGCCACGGACGCGCTACGGACGCGCCATGGACATGCCACGAGATGCCGCTTGTCGGTCCTCAACGACCGTTCGTCGGACCCGGGATACCGTTCACCGCATACCGTCGACGAGTTCGGGCATGCCGACTTCCCAACTGGACGCCCTGTTCCTATCGTTCGGGATCATGAGTCCCCCCATAGCGCCGTCCGGCTGGAGTCGCTGGCTGGTCCCGCCCGCAGCCTTGTCGGTCCACCTCTCCATCGGCCAGGCCTACGCCTGGTCCGTGTTCAAGCCGTCCCTGGAGTCCGCGCTCGACCTCAGCGGTACGCAGAGCGCGCTGCCCTTCCAGCTCGGCATCGTGATGCTCGGGCTGTCCGCCGCGTTCGGCGGCACGCTCGTCGAGCGCAACGGGCCGCGCTGGGCGATGACCGTCGCCCTGTGCTGTTTCTCGTCCGGCTTCCTGATCTCCGCGCTCGGCGCCGCCACCAGTCAGTACTGGCTGATCGTCCTCGGCTACGGCTTCGTCGGCGGAATCGGCCTCGGCATCGGCTACATCTCGCCCGTCTCGACGCTCATCAAGTGGTTCCCGGACAGGCCCGGCATGGCCACCGGCATCGCCATCATGGGCTTCGGCGGCGGCGCGCTGATCGCCTCGCCCTGGTCCGCGCAGATGCTGGAGTCGTTCGGTTCCGACAACTCCGGCATCGCGGCGGCGTTCCTCGTGCACGGGCTGACGTACGCGGTGTTCATGTCGCTCGGCGTGCTGCTCGTGCGCGTGCCGCGCTCGGACAAGCCCGCGGTGAGCGGCGGTCCCGGGCCGCTCGACGGGGTGCAGGTCTCGGCCCGCAACGCCGTGCGCACCCCGCAGTTCTGGTGCCTGTGGATCGTGCTCTGCATGAACGTGACAGCCGGGATCGGCATCCTGGAGAAGGCCGCCCCGATGATCACGGACTTCTTCGCGGACACCTCGACGCCGGTCTCGGTGTCCGCGGCGGCCGGATTCGTCGCGCTGCTGTCGGCGGCCAACATGGCGGGCCGTATCGGCTGGTCGTCGACGTCCGACCTGATCGGACGCAAGAACATCTACCGCGTCTATCTGGGCGTGGGTGCGCTGATGTACGCCCTCATCGCATGGCTGGGGGACTCCTCGAAGCCGCTGTTCATCGTCTGCGCGCTGGTGATCCTGTCCTTCTACGGGGGCGGCTTCGCGACCATCCCCGCCTATCTGAAGGACCTCTTCGGCACCTACCAGGTCGGCGCGATCCACGGCCGGCTGCTCACGGCCTGGTCGACCGCCGGCGTCCTCGGTCCACTGATCGTCAACTGGATCGCGGACCGGCAGGAGGAGGCGGGCAAATCCGGCGCGTCCCTCTACGGAGTGTCCCTGATGATCATGATCGGGCTGCTTGTCGTCGGCTTCGTCGCCAACGAATTCGTCCGTCCCGTCCATGCCCGCCACCACATCCCCGCCCCGAGGGAGGCCGCCGATGTCCAGCAGCGACAGCAGTCCGCCTAGCCGCCGAGGGCTGATCGCCTTGGCCTGGCTCTGGGTGCTGGTACCGCTCGCCTACGGTCTGTACGAACTGGTGCGGAAGGCGACCCAGCTGTTCACGGGGTGACCGCACGGAGGTCCGAGGGCGTACTGGCGCGTCCGCGTACGTATGCGGGCGTCCCGATGCTGTGACGGAAGCCGACAAGCCTGACGCGCCTTTCCTGTGGCTTCACCTGTCCTCGTACCCGTGAGTACTTGATCAGACTGGTGGGTCCCGCTACCCAGGCAACAAGGGGGACCCACCCATGAACGGCTCACGCATCGCCGCCGTCGGTCACTACCAGCCCGCCAAGGTACTCACCAACGAGGACCTGGCGGGCCTGGTCGACACCAGCGACGAGTGGATCACGAGCCGGGTGGGCATCCGCACACGGCATGTCGCCGGGCCCGACGAACCGGTCGACGAGCTGGCGGCGCACGCCGCGGCCAAGGCCCTCGCGGCGGCCGGACTCGCCCCCGACGACATCGACCTGGTCCTGGTGGCCACGTCCACCGCGGTCGACCGTTCGCCGAACATGGCCGCACGGGTCGCCGCCCGCCTCGGCATCCCGTCCCCGGCCGTGATGGACATCAACGTCGTCTGCGCGGGCTTCACGCACGCGCTGGCCACCGCCGACCACGCCGTACGCGCCGGCGGTGCGACCCGGGTGCTCGTGATCGGCGCGGACAAGATGTCCGACGTCACCGACTGGACGGACCGCACGACCTGCGTACTCGTCGGGGACGGGGCGGGGGCCGCGGTGGTCGAGGCCGCCGACG
The DNA here is from genome assembly GCF_005768555.2 of Streptomyces sporangiiformans. GTDB lineage: Bacteria > Actinomycetota > Actinomycetes > Streptomycetales > Streptomycetaceae > Streptomyces > Streptomyces sporangiiformans. Next base: position 1,392 of record NZ_VCHX02000250.1, on the reverse strand, counting down.
AGGCCGGCATCGGGCCCGTCCTGTGGGGATCCGTGCCCGAGATGGGGCATGCCGTACGCATCGAGGGCACCCCGTCGCGGTTCGCGCAGGAGGGCCAGAGCGTCTACCGATGGGCGACCACCCGGCTCCCGCGCATCGCGCGCCAGGCGTGCGAGCGCGCGGGCCTCGCCCCCGAGGACCTCGCCGCGGTCGTGCTGCACCAGGCGAACCTGCGCATCATCGAGCCGCTCGCCGAGAAGATCGGCGCCGTGAACGCCGTGGTCGCGCGCGATGTCACCGAGTCCGGCAACACCTCGGCCGCGAGCATCCCGCTCGCGCTGTCCAAGCTCGTCGAGCGCGGCGCGATCTCCACGGGCGACCCGGTGCTCCTCTTCGGTTTCGGCGGGAACCTCTCGTACGCGGGACAGGTGGTCCGCTGTCCCTGACGTGCGCCGACCCCGCGGTGTGACGAGGCCAACTCCCCCTGGTCCTGGCCATTGTGCTCGGTAGACTGTAGACGAAAGCCAATCCATTCCGGCTTCTGAGCAGCCCCGGGAGGGGACATGCCCAAGAGGGGGACCGCGATGTTGTCGTCCGGACTGCCGCAGGGGGCTGTGCCCAAGCTCGAACGACCGGGGCCGTTGCGGGACCGCGTCTACGAAGCGCTGCTGGAACTCATCACGACACGGGCCCTCCAGCCCGGCCAGCACCTGGTCGAGAGCGAACTCGCCGGGCATCTGGGGGTCTCCCGGCAGCCGGTGCGCGAGGCGTTGCAGCGGTTGAACACCGAGGGCTGGGTCGATCTGCGACCCGCGCAGGGCGCGTTCGTGCATGAGCCGACGGAGGAGGAGGCCGACCAGCTCCTCACGGTCCGTACGCTGCTGGAGGCCGAAGCGGCCCGGCTCGCCGCGGCCAACGCGGGCAGCGCCGGCATCAGCGCGCTGGAGGAGCTGTGCGCCGAGGGCGACCGGGCGGTCGCCGCCGACGACGTGGACGGCGCGGTCGCGATGAACGCCCGCTTCCACGCGAAAGTCATGGAGCTGGCGGGCAACGCGGTCCTCGCCGAACTCGCCGGCCAGGTCGACCGCCGTGTCCGCTGGTACTACACCCCGGTCGCCCGGCAGCGCGGCCACCAGTCCTGGATCGAGCACCGCGACCTCATCGCAGCGATCGCCGCCCGTGACGAGCAGCGCGCGACAGAGGTGATGCGCGCCCACACGGAGCACACGCGCAAGACGTACCACGCACGGCAAGGGGCGTAGCGGCTTCGCCGACGGGGGGTTTTCGCCCCCGCCGCCCCTACCCATTCCCATCCCCTGGGGCTCCGCCCCAGACCCCGCCAGGGGGCTCTGCCCCCTGGACCCCCGCTCCTCAAACGCCGGAGGGGCTGACATACCCAGCCCGTCCGGCGTT
>NZ_VCHX02000251.1 GCF_005768555.2 Streptomyces sporangiiformans | reverse complement strand
GGGTCGACCGCACCGGCCGCCCCGCCTGGCCCGCCGCCCGCGCGGCCGCCGTACGCCTCGCCGCGCGCCCGGCGACGTACGCCGGAATCCTCTGCACGATCGACCTGGACACCGACCCGCGCGACGTCTACCACTCGCTCCTCGACCTGGGCCCACCCGGTGTGGACTTCCTTCTCCCGCACGGCAACTGGCAGCGCCCACCGCACCGCCTGGCCCGGGAGACGCCCGGTCGCCACCGGCCCCGGCCGACCCCCTACGGCGACTGGCTCGCCACCGCCTTCGACGCATGGTGGGACATGCCCCAGGACGCGTCCCGGCGCCACACGCGCATACGCCTCTTCCAGGAGATCGCCGCGCTGCTGCTCGGCGCGCCCAGCGGTGCCGAGGCCGTGGGGCTGTCCCCGATGGCCGCGGTCGTCGTCGAGACGGACGGTGCGATCGAGCAGGTCGACTCGCTGAAGTCGGCGTACGACGGAGCGCCGGAGACCGGGCTCGACGTGTTCCGGGACTCGTTCGACCGAGCGCTGCGTCATCCGGGCATCGCGGCACGGCAGCTGGGCGAGCGGGCGCTGGCCGAGGAGTGCCGGGGCTGCCCGGTGCGCCGGGTGTGCGGCGGCGGGAACTACGCCCACCGCTACGCGCCCGGCACGGGCTTCCTGCACCCCAGCGTGTACTGCGCCGACCTGGAGCGACTCATCCGGCACGTCGCGCACCGCCTGAGCCGGACGACGGGCGGCGTCGGATGAGGACGGCCGCGAGACCGGGAGTTCGGCCCGCTCGACCGGGTGAGGGCGGTTCCGTCGACCGGGTGGGTACGGAGCGTGTCTCAACCTTGCACCTCTGTAGTCCTTTTGACGCACAATTGAATGACCTGTGCGCAGTCGTGACAGGTGCAGCTGAGGGGGCAGCGGGATGACGGTGGAGCTCGGTCACGTCACGGTGGTTTTCGCGGGACAGAGCGAGTCCTGGGCCAAATGGATCGACCACCAGGTCAGGGCGGCCGGCCGGGCCACGACGCTGGTGCGCTGGAATCCGCTGCGGCGCCCGCCCACCGCCACGGCGCTCACCGATCTGCTGAGCGCCCCCGGGCGCATCCTTCTCGTCATCGACGACTGGTACGAGCGCCTCGGCCCCGAGCGGTTCGAAGCCTGGGCCGACGCGCTGCGGCAGGTGATGCCTGAGTACCGGGACCGGATCACCGCCGTCAGCATCACGGCCCGGCCCCTGCCGGTGGCCGTCATCGCGCTGGCACCCGTCGAACTGCGCGGACTGCGCCCCGAGGTGGCCCGCAGCCGGGTCCTGGAGTGCGCGGGCGTACCGGAGCCCGGCATCAGCGTCGACCTGTCCCGCGGCCCGCGTTTCCCCGACGATCCCCCGGAGGTGTGGCAGGCACCGCGCCGCAATCGCCGCTTCATAGGCCGCACCGAGCTCCTGGAGAAGGCGTACGGGGCGTTGTCCGCCGCGGGGGACGAGGGCTGTGCCGTGGCGCTGCACGGCCCCGGCGGCATCGGCAAGACCCAGCTCGCGCTGGAGTACGTCCACCGGTTCGCCGGCGAGTACGACATCGTGTGGTGGGTCAGCGCCGCCACCCGGGTCACCGCCCGCCAGCAGTTCGCGGAGCTCGCGCCCCGGCTCGGACTGGACGACGCGGGTGATCTCGGGGCGACCATCAAGGCGGTCAAGCGCGAACTCGACGCCACCGCACGCCCCTGGCTGCTCGTCCTGGACGGCGCGGGCGCCCCCGACCGGCTGAGCGATCTCGTCCCCACGGGACGCGGCCATGTGCTGATCACCACGCACCGCGCGGACTGGGCGGCGCACGCCGAGACCATGGCCGTACCGGTCTTCGAGCGCCGGGAGAGCGTGGCGTTCGTCGGGCGCCGCACCGAGCGGCTGACCGACCTCCAGGCGGGTCGGCTCGCCGAGGCCGTCGAGGACATGCCGCTGCTGCTCGACCAGATGGCCGCCTGGCTGGACCTCAACCCCACCGTGCCGGTCAACGAGTACATCCGGGACATCCGCGACGGCAAACCGGACCGCTTCGGCGTCATGGCCTCCGCGAACTATCCGGAGAGCTTCCAGGTCGCCTGGGCCAAGCTCCTCAACACCCTCCGCGAGGGCTCCGAGGCGGCCTGGCAGCTGCTGAACCTGCTCGTCTGCTTCTCGCCCGACGTGGTGCCCGTACGACTGCTCCAGACGGCACGGCACGGCGATCTGCCGGACGGACTGGCCGATTTGGTCGCCGAGCCGAGCAGCTGGAACACCGCGCTGCGCAAGCTCTCCGAGATCACCTCCATGCGGGTCGAGTACGAACAGGGCCCGCGCATGGACGTCCAGACCGTCGGCACGCTGCGCATGCACCGTCTCTTCCACCGGTACGTACGGTCCGTGCAGTCACCGCGCGATGCCGAGCGCTACTCGGCCGCAGCCCGCAAGGTGCTGGTCTCCGCGGACCCCCGTAACGCCAACTCGGCCGGCAACTGGGCGCGCTACGCCGAACTCATCCCGCACCTCGAACCGGCCGGCGTCCTCGACTCGGCCGACGACGACGTCCGTGAGCTCGCCCTCAACTGCATCGAATACCTGCGGATGCGCGGGGAGTACCACGACGGCTGGTGGCTCAGCAGACAGGCCGTCGACCACTGGCGGGCGGTGTCCGGCGACACCGACCGCTCGGTGCTCGTCGCCGTCCACCAGCTCGCCAACATGCTGCGCAGACTGGGGCGGTACGCGGAGGCCGAGGAGGTCGGCCGCGAGACCCTGCGCCGGCTCGGCGCGGCGCGGAACGTCCTGCCGATCGAGGTGATCCGCGCCAAGGACGGCCTCGGCGGCACCCTGATGGCCCTCGGGCGGTACGCGGAGGCACGCGCCCTGTTCGAGGCGGCCGCGGTGGAGGCCGCCGACGCGCTGGGCGGTGAGAACGTGCCCCGGACCCTCAACATCCGCAGCAACCTCGCCGTCGCCCTTGGTCTGCAGGGCCACTACACCGACTCTCTCGTCCTGCACCGGAAGATCTTCGAGGCCCGGGTGGACCTCCTGGGCGACAGGAACGCGCTGACGCTGAACTCGGCGTTGCGCACCGCCTGGATGCTGCGGCTGCTCGGTCGCTACCGGGAGGCGCTCGCCATTCAGGGCCACAACTCCCGGGCGCACAGCCAGGTCCTCGACCGCAACCACAGCCAGACCCTGCAGGCCGAGCACAACCTCGCGCTGTGCGCCCGCCGCGACGGCGACATCCAGTTCGCGCAGGCCATGATGCGCGGGGTCCGGGAGAAGCTGCTGCGCCGGCGCGGAGTCGTGCACCCGGAGAGCCTGATGGTCTCCTGCGACTACGCGATGCTGCTGCGCCAGCTGGACAGGATGCCGCAGGCCAGGGAGCTGGCCGAGACCACCGCCGCACACTACGCGGCTCAGCTGGGCGACACCCATCCGTACGCGATCGGGGCGCGGGACAACATCGCGACCGTCATGCGGGACATGGGCGAGACGCGCGCCGCACTGACGCTGTCCCGCAGGACGACGCGACAGATGGAGGAGGCGGTGGGGCGGGACCATCCCTGGGCCATCGGCTGCGCCAAGAACGGGGTGGCCGCGCTGGCCGCCGTCGGTGACACCGAGTCGGCGGCGACCCTCGGCCGGGACGCGGCAGAGCGGGCCGCCCGGACGCTCGGCGAGACCCATGTCCTGACGATCAGCCTCAAGGCGGGCCTCGCGATCGATCTGTCGGAGCTGGGGGAGCGCGAGGAGGCCGAGGAACTGCACCGGGACGCCGTGGCCCGGCTCACCGAGCTGCTCGGCCCCGACCATCAGCACACCCGCTACATCCTCGAACGGCACCGGCCGTACTGGGACTTCGAGCCCCAGCCGATCTGAGGGCAGGCACCTGGGAGCTCACCCGGTACTTCGCGCGGTATCTCGCCCCGGGAGTACTGGGTGTCGCGGAGTCACCGCACACGCCGGAGGGCCCGGCCCGAGTCGTAGCGACTCGGGC
>NZ_VCHX02000248.1 GCF_005768555.2 Streptomyces sporangiiformans | reverse complement strand
GGGCGGAGCCCCAGCGGGGGTCTGGGGGCAGAGCCCCCAGGGGTCGGGAATGGGCAGGGGCGGCGGGGGCGAACTCCTCCTCAGGCGCCCCCGCCCGCACCGCCAACGCCGCCGGAGCCCTCTCGCACAGCCCCAGGCACGGGCTCCGCTCGACCGACACCCCGCTCCCGAGGCCCAGCCGGGCCTCGACCCCGGCGCACAGGTCCGCCGCGCCCGCCGCCGCGCACGCGAGGTCCGTGCAGACGTGCAGGACCGTAGCGGGGCGTGGCTTCACCGAGAACATCGCGTAGAAGGTCGCGACCCCGTACGCCTCCGCCGGCGGCACCGTCAGCCGCCGGCACAGGTAGCCGAGCGCGCCCTCGCTGATCCAGCCGACCCGGTCGTTGACGGCGTGCAGCCCCGGCAACAGCAGGTCACGACGATCCCGTGCCGCACGTCCGCCGCGGGCCCACCTCAGGTCGGCGTCGGAACGGTCCGCGCCCTCCCACGACGACTCCGGAGGCCCGAGCAGCGCGTCGACCGCCGCCCGTTCCTCGTCCGTGGGCTTGCTGTCACCGAAGTGCAGATCCACCAGATCACCTCACCTGAGTCGCAACCGGCAGCTTCTCGATCCGGATCGCCGACGCCTTGAACTCCGCCGTCCCCGCGATCGGGCAGTTCGCCTCGATCGTCAGCTGGTTGGTGTCCACCTCGTCGGGAAAATGCATGGTCATGAACGCGAGCCCGGGCCGCAGCGCCGTGTCGATCCACACCGGCGCCACCACCGCACCGCGCCGCGAGGAGACCTGGACCTCCTCGCCGACCACCACGCCATAGCGCTCCGCGTCCTCCGGGCACAGCTCGACGTACTCGCCGCGCCGCAACGGAGAGGCGTAACCGCCGCTCTGCACACCGGTGTTGTACGAGTCGAGCCGCCGCCCGGTGGTGAGGCGGATCGGGTACTCCTCGTCCGTCAGGTCGACGGGCGGATCGTGCTGGACGAGCCCGAAGGGCGCGAGACGCCCCCGCCCCGCCGGATCCGGCGACCACAGACGACCGTGCAGGTACGTCGGTTCGAGCCGCTCGGTGTCCGGGCACGGCCACTGGATGCCCTGGTGCTCCTCCAGGCGTTCGTACGTCATCCCGTGGTGGTCCGGCGACACCGACCGCAGCTCGTTCCACACGGCCTCGGAGTCCGCGTACTTCCACTCGTGGCCGAGCCGGGCGGCCAGCTCGCAGATGATGTCGATGTCCTCGCGGGCCTCACCGGGCGGGGTGACCGCCGCCCGGACGCGCTGAACCCGTCGCTCGCTGTTGGTGGTGGTGCCGTCCGTCTCCGCCCAGCCGGCCGTCGCGGGCAGCACGACATCGGCCAGCTCGGCGGTCTTCGTGAGGAAGATGTCCTGGACGACGAGGAAGTCGAGGGCCCTCATGCGGCGGATCGCCTGCTCGCTGTCGGCCTCGGACTGGGCCGGGTTCTCGCCGACGCAGTAGACCGCCCGGAGCGTGCCCTCCTCCATGGCCTCGAACATCTCCGTCAGGTTCAGCCCGTAGTGCGGCTGGATGACGGTGTCCCACGCGGACTCGAACTTGAGGCGCGTGTCCGGGTCGAGGATGTCCTGGAAGCCCGGCAGCCGGTTCGGGATGGCGCCCATGTCGCCGCCGCCCTGCACGTTGTTCTGGCCGCGCAGGGGCTGCAACCCCGCGCCGTAGCGCCCCACATGACCCGTCAGCAGGGACAGGTTGATGAGCGCGCGTACGTTGTCCGTGCCGTTGTGGTGCTCGGTGATACCGAGGGTCCAGCACAGCTGGGCCCGCTCGGCGCGGGCGTACGCGTGCGCCAGCTCCCGTATCGCCGCGGCCGGTACCCCTGTCACCTTTTCGGCGAGCGACAGCGTCCAGGGCTCGACGAGCTGCCGGTACTCATCGAAGCCGGTCGTCGCCCGCTCGATGAACGCGTGGTTGGCCAGCCCCGCGTGGATGATCTCGCGGCCGATCGCGTGCGCCATCGGGATGTCCGTGCCCACGTTCAGTCCGAGCCAGCTCTCCGCCCACTCGGCCGTGGACGTACGGCGCGGATCGACCGCGTACATGCGGGCGCCGTTCCTGATCCCCCTCAGGACGTGCTGGAAGAAGATCGGGTGCGCGAAGCGGGCGTTGGAGCCCCACATCACGATGAGGTCGGTATGCTCGACCTCCTCGTACGAGGAGGTCCCGCCGCCCGAGCCGAAAGCCGCCGACAGGCCCGCGACACTCGGGGCGTGGCAGGTGCGGTTGCAGGAGTCGACGTTGTTCGTGCCCATGACGACGCGCGCGAACTTCTGCGCCACGTAGTTCATTTCGTTGGTCGCGCGGGCGCAGGAGAACATGCCGAACGCGCCGCGTGCCGCGCCGAGTCCCCGGGCGGCGCGGTCCAGCGCCTCGTCCCAGGTGGCCTGCCGGAAGGGCTCGTCACGCGAGTCGCGGACCAGGGGGTGCGTGAGTCGGGTGTACGTCTTCGGAGTGCGGTCGCGTTTCTTCATGCGGCGATCCTCAATGCGAGCAGATCCGAGATGGCGTGGACGGTGCGGAGCGTGGGCACCTCGACGCCGGTGATGTCCGCCAACTCGACGACGGCGGCGAGGAGTACGTCGAGTTCGAGCGGTTTTCCGCGCTCCAGGTCCTGCAGGGTCGAGGTGCGGTGGTCGCCGACGCGTTCCGCGCCGGCCAGGCGCCGTTCGATGGAGACCCCCACCTCGCAGCCCAGCGCCCGGGCGACCGCGAGCGTCTCGGTCATCATGATCTCGATGACCTTGCGTGTGCCGCCGTGCAGGCACATCTGCCGCATGGTCGCGCGCGCGAGGGCGCTGATGGGGTTGAAGGAGATGTTGCCGAGCAGCTTGAGCCAGACGTCGCCGCGCAGATCCGGCTCGACCGGGCACTTGAGGCCGCCCGTCCGCATGGCCTCGCTGAACGCGGTGCACCGCGCCGAGACGGAGCGGTCGGGCTCACCGACGGAGAACCGGGTGCCTTCGAGGTGACGGACAACTCCCGGCCCGGCGAGCTCGGTTGCCGCGTACACCACGCATCCGATGGCCCGTTCGGGCGCGAGCACCGCACTGACCGCGCCGTCGGGGTCCACGCTCTCCACCCGGTAGCCGTCGTGCGGGCCGCCGTGCCGGTGGAAGTACCACCAGGGAATGCCGTTCTGGGCGGCGACCACCGCCGTGGTGTCGTGCAGTAGAGGCTCGATCAGCGGCCCGCACGCCGCGTACGAGTTGGCCTTCAGGCCCAGGAAGACGAAGTCGACCGGGCCCACCTCGGCCGGGTCGTCGGTGGCGTGGGCCCGTGCGGTGAAGTCGCCGCGCGGGCTGAGCACACGTACGCCGTGCTGCCTCATGGCCGTCAGATGCGGTCCACGGGCGATGAGGTGCACATCGGCGCCCGCGCGATGCAGCGCGGCACCGACGTAGGCGCCGATCGCACCGGCGCCGAGAACTGCCAATTTCACTTGAGGGTCTCCGTTCGGTCGAGGGTACCGAGGAGTCGTCGAAAACTGTCGACGAAATATTGTCTACAGTATGGGAGTTGGGGCAGCAAGGGTTCGCGCAGCACATGGGACAGCCTTGACCGGGGGCGCGGCGCGCGCGGTGGCGCGCTTTTACGAAGGCCCCGGAACTCCGGAGGCACCAGGAACCCGCGTCACCGCGAGTGCCGCTTTGAGGTCCGCCCAGAACTCCGGCCGCGCGTCGACCCGGTATCCGAGGCGGTACACGGTCGTACGGGTCCGGCCGCGCACACTCAGACGTACCTCGGCGGAGCCGGGATGTGCGGCGAGGATCTCCTTCAACTGCCGGACGGCTTCCGGGGTGACCTGTGCCTGCACCATGCCGAGCCGGACGGCCGGTGTCTCCCCGGCACCGCTCAGGTCGGGTACCTGGAGTTCCATGGCGACCAGGCGGGGGACGTCTTCGCGTTTGTCGAGGCGGCCCTTGACGAACACGACGGCGTCCTCGAC
>NZ_VCHX02000249.1 GCF_005768555.2 Streptomyces sporangiiformans | reverse complement strand
GTGAGTTGAACCCAAGCTGCCGGACCGGCGCGTCGAATGCGCACGCAAGTGCGGCCATTCATCGAGCTGCTGCGCCAACACTCTAAAACTGACGATCATCGTTGACACCTGGGTCTCCGATCACTACGGAGATCCACATGCCGAAGCCCAACATCACCCCGCCGCTTGACCGTGAGGCCAAGCGGCGCCTGGCCGTCATACGCCACGTCGAAGAGGTCACCGGGAACGTCGCAATGTCCTGCCGGTACTTCGGGATCAGCCGGCAGGCGTACTACACCTGGTACCGCCGCTACGAAGCCGAGGGCGTCGAAGGTCTGCGCACCCGCTCCAAGGCGCCGAAGACCTCGCCGAACGCGACCCACGTCGAGGTGGTCGGGAAGATCATCTACTTGCGGCAGAACTACCACTTCGGGCCCGAGAAGATCACCATGTACCTCAAGCGGTACCACGACGTCACCATCAGCAAGTCGGGCGTGTGGCGCATCCTGAACCGCCTGGACATGGGCCGCCTGCCGGCCTCCCAGCGCTACAGGCGCCACGACCGCAGATGGAAGCGCTACGAGAAGCAGCTGCCCGGCCACCGGGTGCAGATCGACGTGAAGTTCATCGAACCGCTCGCCTCGATGCCACAGGGACGCCGCGGCGGGCGCAACAAGTACTTCCAGTCCACCGCAATCGACGACTGCACAAGGCTGCGGGTGCTGCGGATCTATCCGACGCTGAACCAGGCCACCGCGATCCAGTTCCTCGACTACGTCATCCAACGCCTGCCGTTCCAGGTCGAGGTCATCCAGACCGACAACGGCGCCGAGTTCCAGTCCGCCTTCCACTGGCACGTCCTCGACAAGGGCATCGCCCACACCTACATCAAGCCCCGCACCCCGCGGCTGAACGGCAAGGTCGAACGCTCCCACCGCATCGACGCAGAGGAGTTCTACCGGCTCCTCGAAGGCGTCATCATCGACGACGCCGAGGTCTTCAACGACAAACTGCGCGAGTGGGAGGACTACTACAACTACCATCGCCCCCACGGCGGCCTCGGCGGCCTCGGCGGCCTACAGAACGCCTCAAGGCGGCCCGCTGACGCGGGCCGCGCGCGCTGGCGGCCCGTGGCCGCCGCCCGCTCCTGTCTCCGCCCCGCTCGCGCCGCCCCCAGCCCGCTCAGCGCGCAACCCGGAACAGGAACCCGCCTGCCCAGTCGCAGAAGTCCGGACTGCTTCGCCCAACACGCTCGGTCATCGGCGGACGCTCATCAGCACAAGCGCGAGCACGACCAGGTGCACCAAACCGCCGCCAAGGCCCGTGGCGCGGCGCCCGATCTCGTGCCGGTCTGCGGGCCGGTGCCGCCATCGCCGAGTGGCCGTCTGGGGCTGCGCGGAAGGCGTCTGCGGGTCAAAGATCATCCCTGAAAGCGTGGCTGATGACAGTGGGTGGCTGAGGGAAACACGCGCAGGTGCTCAGGCGCCTGTCCCGCCGTCGTGGCTGACTTTCCCCCGCTCAAGGTCTCGGGGGTGCACTCGTTCGACATTCCATGGCACTTTCGCCTCGTCAACGCAGCTCGGGTCCGCAGCAGTTCTACCGGCCTGGTGGCGACAGTCGCCCTGGGTGGCCCTCTTCTGATTCCCTCATCTCCTAGGTGTTGATTGCGCGTCGCGTGCGAGCATGGTCTGTTCCACGGGAGTTGACGGCGTCGCTTTGGGGGTGGGGATGGACGGTCGGGCTGTGATGCGGTGGCTGGTGACGGTGGCCGGTTCGGTGGGAGCTTTCTTTGTGGTAGCGGTGCCGTGGGCAGTGCTGTCAGACGGGGGCAACGATCCGTGGGAGGTGATCGGCCCGGTGGCCGGGGTAGTCGCAGCTGGGGCTCTGGCCGCTCTGGGCTGGTGGGCACAGGCTGGCGGGTCCGGGATGCGTCGGGTTCGGCAAGCGGCGCGTGGCCGGGGTGGGATTCGGCAGACAGGGGGTAGCACGGGGGCCGGGGCACCGGCTGGTGTGGCGGGCGAGGACGTGCGGCAGAAGGCCCGCAGCGATGGCAGCGGTGACATCGATCAGGTCGGCGGAAACCGTAGCTGAGGCACCGGGGGGAGTCGTGGAGCGTTCGGGACAGCGCCGTATCCGGCAACAGGCGCGCGCAGAACGGGACGTCACCCAGGTCGCGGGGGATATGCATGTGTATCCCCCGCCCGTTCCGGGGCGATCGGTGGAGTGGCCGGTGTGGGTGGGGAGTGTGCCACGGCTGGCTGCTGCTTTTCAGCCGCGCACGACCATGCGCATGAGGGCGAGTGAGGCGCAGTCCGAGGGCAGTGAAGTGGTGCTGTCGGGGGTCGGTGGAGTGGGTAAGAGCCAGCTTGCTGGGTCCCTAGCTCGGGATATACGGGACCTGGAGCGTTCCGAGGGAACGGGCCTGGACGTTCTGGTATGGACGCGAGCCGACGACCCCGACCAGATCATCACCGCCTACGCGGAAGCGGCCGAACAACTGCGGCTTCCCGGGGTTTCTCAGGATGACAGCACTGCGGCGGCCCGTGAGTTCCTGAAATGGCTCGCGGCCACAGAGCGGCGGTGGCTGGTGGTGCTGGACGACATCACCGACCCGGCGCAGGTCGAGGAATGGTGGCCCGACAGCGGCGCCGCAAACGGCTGGGTCCTTGCCACCACACGACGCGACGACGCCCAGCTCAGCGGCCGGGGACGCACCCTCATCCGACTGGGCCTCTACACACCGGAGGAGGCCCGCGCCTATCTCCACCGCCGTCTCGCCGACGCTGGCCACCCCCACCTCCACAATGCCGATCAGGCGGACGAGCTTGCCGCGGAACTCGGTCATCTGCCGCTCGCGCTCAGTCACGCCGCCGCCTACCTCATCAACAAGCGCCGCACGATGACCGATTACCTCACGCTGTTGCGCGACACCGATAGCAGACTGGGCGATCTGCTCCCGCCGAGCGCGGACACCGAAGGCTACGGACGCCCCGTCGCCGCCTCGCTGCTGATCTCCCTCGAAGCCGTTGAGGAAGCCGACACCACCCGCTTGGCCCGGCCGCTGCTGCACCTGGCCTCTCTCATGGACCCTCTCGGGCACCCCGCCAGATTGTGGACCACGCCCCCAGCTCTCGAGCACCTGCGGACCACCCGCCCCCCGCAACGCCGCCGGCTGCGACGGCACCGCCCGGCCGTCACGGAAGCAGAGATCCACAGCGCACTGGAATGTCTGCGCACCTACGCTCTCACCACCCAAGACACCTACACGGCACCCGTGCGGATGCACGCGCTGACCGCCCGCGCTGTCCGCGAGACCATTCCGTCCCACGCACTTCCCGCTACCGCTCATGCCGCGGCTGAGGCGATCCGCAGTCTCTGGCCCGCACTCGATCACCAGGATCGGGAGCTGTCGGCCACCCTGCGGGCCAACACCGTCCACTTGGACCAGCACACCCACCCCGCCCTGTGGCGGCCCACCACTCACCTGTGCATTCGCCTGGTCAGCAGCAGCCTCAGAGAGGCAGGTCTCTACCGCCAAGCGATCGAGTACGACGAGGGAACGGTTCAGCGCAGTAACGAAATCCACGGCCCAGACCACCCCGACACCCTCAACGCCCGCCACGATCTGACCAACTCATACAGTGGTGCCGGGCGCATCCAAGACGCCCTTGACCTGCGTGAGCGGGTCCTGGCCGACCGCGAGCGTCTCCTGGGCAACGACCACCCCAACACTCTTGACGCCCGCCACAACCTCGCCAACTCCTACCGCGATGCCGGACGCATCCAAGACGCCCTCGACCTGGCCGAGCAGGTCCTGGCCGACCACGAG
>NZ_VCHX02000247.1 GCF_005768555.2 Streptomyces sporangiiformans | reverse complement strand
GACGAGGCCGCCAGGCCGATACGGGGGTCTGGGGGCGGAGCCCCCAGTAAGAGGCCCAACCCAAGGGGCGGGCGTCGCCTATTTTCGCCAGGTACAGTGCGGAGATCAGCAGACCCCAGGGTGAGGCCCCCGTACGTGTTGACCCAGACGACCACCAGGGTCCTCGAACCGAGTGACCTGGACGCCGCGCTCGCCGTCCTCGACCGTGAGCCGGTCGCCAACGCATTCGTGACGTCCCGGGTCCACGTCGCGGGCCTCGACCCCTGGCGGCTCGGTGGCGAGATGTGGGGCTGGTACGAAGAGGGCATGTTGACGTCCCTGTGCTACGCGGGCGCCAACCTGGTCCCGATCTGCGCCACCCCTCGCGCGGTACGCGCCTTCGCGGACCGGGCGAGAAGAGCCGGCCGTCGCTGTTCCTCCATAGTCGGCCCCGCAGAGGCCACCGCCCAGCTGTGGCGGCTGCTCGAACCGAACTGGGGCCCCGCACGCGAGATCCGGGCCCACCAGCCGCTGATGGTCACCGACGGGCTGCCCGCCGACATCGCCCCGGATCCCTACGTCCGCCGCATCCGCAAGGACGAGCTGGAGACGATCATGCCCGCCTGCGTGGCGATGTTCACCGAGGAGGTCGGCGTCTCGCCGCTCGCCGGTGACGGTGGGCTGCTCTACCAGGCCCGGGTCGCCGAACTCGTCGGCTCCGGGCGCTCCTTCGCCCGTCTGGGCCCGGACGGCCGGGTCGTCTTCAAGGCGGAGATCGGCGCCGCGACGCCGCAGGCCTGCCAGATCCAGGGTGTCTGGGTCGCGCCCGAATACCGTGGCCAGGGCATCGCGGCGCCCGGTATGGCGGCCGTTCTGCGGTACGCCCTCGCGGACGTCGCACCGATCGCGAGCCTGTACGTCAACGACTTCAACACGGCAGCCCGGGCGACCTATCACAGGGTCGGCTTCCAGGAGGTCGGAGCCTTCATGAGCGTTCTGTTCTGACGCCCGAACAGGGCCTGTAGTCTCCCCGCATGCTTCGCTTCCCCGGTCAGGGCCCTGGTACGCCCGACGATGTCGTCATCGGCCCGCTGGACCTGGCCGCGCGGGTCGACGAGGCACTCGCCGTGCAGGCCGTGGCCTTCGGACTCGGGGCGGACGAGATCGCCGTACGGCGGCAGATCGTGCTGCGGCATCTGACCTCTCCCGGCGCCCGCGCGCTCGGCGCCACGACACCGAGCGGCCGGCTCGTCGGCTTCGTCTACGGCATGCCCAACGACCGCTCGCACTGGTGGTCCACCGTCGTCGAGCCCTATCTGCGCAGCCAGGGCCACGAGGCCTGGCTCGACGACTCCTTCGTGATCACCGAGCTGCACGTTCACCCGCACTACCAGAACCACGGCATCGGCCGCGCCCTGATCACCACGATCACGGACAGCGCCGACGAGCCCCGCTCGATCCTCTCGGCCATCGACACGGACAGCCCGGCCCGCGGCCTGTACCGCTCACTCGGTTACGAGGACCTGGCCAGGCAGGTCATGTTCCCCAGCGCGCCCAAACCGTACGCGGTCATGGGAGCCCCCCTGCCCCTCCGCCGCCGCTAACGGATTTCCGCAGCGATGGCACGCCCGGCTAACCTCCTAGCCATCACCCTTACGCAGCAGGAGTTAACAATCATGGCCCAGGTCCAGCGCATGTCCCGGTTGATGGTCAAGACACTGCGCGACGACCCGGCGGATGCCGAGACCCTCAGCCACAAGCTGCTCGTCCGCGCCGGCTACGTGCGCCGCAACTCCGCGGGCATCTGGACCTGGCTGCCGCTCGGCAAGAAGGTCCTCGACAACATCTCGCGCGTGGTCCGCGAGGAGATGGACGCGATCGGCGCGCAGGAAGTGCTGCTGCCCGCCCTGCTGCCCAAGGAGCCGTACGAGGCGTCCGCCCGCTGGGAGGAGTACGGCGACCTCCTCTTCCGCCTCAAGGACCGCAAGGGCGGCGAGTATCTGCTCGGCCCGACGCACGAGGAGATCTTCACTCTCGTCGTGAAGGACCAGGTGGCCTCGTACAAGGACCTCCCGGTCATGCTCTACCAGATCCAGACGAAGTACCGGGACGAGGCCCGCCCCCGCTCCGGCGTGCTGCGCGGCCGCGAGTTCCAGATGAAGGACTCGTACTCCTTCGACACCACGGACGAGGGACTGGCGGAGTCGTACCGGCTGCACCGCGAGGCCTACCAGAAGATCTTCACGCGCCTGGGCCTGGACTACCGCATCGTCTCCGCCGTCTCCGGCGCGATGGGCGGCTCGGCTTCGGAGGAGTTCCTCGCGCCGGCGGCCGCCGGTGAGGACACCTTCGTGGACTGTCCGGCCTGTGACTACGCGGCGAACACGGAAGCGGTGACGTTCGCGCTGAAGCCGGTGGAGGGCGCCGAGCACGGGCCGGTCGAGGACGTGGACACCCCGGACACGCCGACCATCGAGACCCTCGCCGAGCACCTCGGCGTACCGGCCTCCGCCACGCTCAAGAACCTCCTGGTCAAGGTCGACGGCGAGATCGTCGCCGTGGGCGTCCCCGGCGACCGCGAGGTCGACCTCGGCAAGCTCGGCGAGCACCTCGCCCCGGCCGTCGTCGAACTCGTCACGGCCGAGGACTTCGAGGGCCGCGAGGACCTCGTACGCGGTTACGTGGGCCCGCAGGGCCTGGAGAAGGTCCGCTACATCGCCGACCCGCGCGTGGCTCCGGGCACGGCCTGGATCACGGGCGCGAACAAGGCCGACACCCACGCGCGCAACGTGGTCTGCGGCCGGGACTTCCAGGTCGACGACTACCTCGACGTGGTCGTCGTCGAGGAGGGCGACCCCTGCCCCTCCTGCGGCACCGGCCTCAAGCTGGACCGCGCCATCGAGATCGGCCACATCTTCCAGCTGGGCCGCAAGTACGCGGACACCTTCCAGCTCGACGTGCTCGGCCAGCAGGGCAAGCCGGTCCGCGTGACCATGGGCTCGTACGGCGTCGGCGTCTCCCGCGCGGTGGCCGCCCTCGCCGAGCAGTCGGCGGACGAGCAGGGCCTGTGCTGGCCGAAGGAGGTCGCGCCGGCGGACGTCCACGTGGTCGCCGCGGGCAAGGCTCTGCAGACCGAGCTGGCGCTGGACGTCTCCGAGAAGCTGGGTGCGGCGGGCGTCCGCGTCCTGGTGGACGACCGGGCCGGCGTCTCGCCCGGAGTGAAGTTCACCGACGCCGAACTCATCGGCGTCCCCCAGATCCTGGTCGCCGGCCGCCGCTCCGCCGAGGGCGTCCTGGAACTGAAGGACCGCCGCACGGGCGAGCGCGAGGAGCTGACGGTCGACGAGGCGATCGCCCGCCTGGCGGCGTAGCCGGTCCACGGGTTTCCTCGCCCCCGCCGCCCCTACCCGTCCCATCCTGTACCTGGGGGCTGCGCCCCCAGACCCCCCTTATCGGCCTAGCGGCCTCGTCCTCAAACGCCGGACGGGCTGAAAATTAGCCCCTCCCTCG
>NZ_VCHX02000246.1 GCF_005768555.2 Streptomyces sporangiiformans | reverse complement strand
GAGTCGTAGCGACTCGGGCCGGGCCCTCCGCACGTGCGTACCGCGGCCGGTCAGGCCTCGAACACGTCGCGCACCAGCTGGGCCTGCTCCTGCTCGTGACGCTTCTTCGAGCCGACCGCCGGGGACGAGCCGTGCGGGCGCGAGATGCGGCGCAGGCGCTCGCCGTGCGGGATGTCCGCGCCGACGGCCAGGTCCAGGTGGTCGATCAGGTTGAGGGCGATGAACGGCCAGGCACCCTGGTTCGCCGGCTCTTCCTGGGTCCACAGGTACTTCTCGGCGTTCGGGTACTTGGCGATCTCGCCCTGGAGCTCGGCACCCGGCAGGGGGTACAGGCGCTCGAGGCGGATGATCGCCGTGTCCGTCACGCCGAGCTTCTGGCGCTCGGCGTCCAGCTCGTAGTAGATCTTGCCCGCGCAGAAGACGACCTTGCGGACCGCCTGCGGGTCCACCGACTCGTCGCCGATGACCGGGCGGAAGCCGCCCGACGTGAACTCCTCCGTCTTGGAGGCCGCGGCCTTGAGGCGCAGCATCCACTTCGGGGTGAAGACCACCAGCGGCTTGTGGTGCGGGTTGTGCACCTGCCAGCGCAGGAGGTGGAAGTAGTTCGACGGCAGGGTCGGCATGGCGACCGTCATGTTGTTCTGGGCGCAGAGCTGGAGGAAACGCTCCGGGCGGGCGGACGAGTGGTCCGGGCCCTGGCCCTCGTAGCCGTGGGGGAGGAGCAGCGTCACACCGCTCGTCTGGCCCCACTTCTGCTCCGCCGACGAGATGAACTCGTCCACGACCGTCTGCGCGCCGTTGACGAAGTCACCGAACTGCGCCTCCCACATCACGAGGGACTCGGGACGCGCCAGCGAGTAGCCGTACTCGAAGCCCATCGCCGCGTACTCGGAGAGCAGCGAGTCATAGGCGTTGAAGCGGGCCTGGTCCTCGGAGAGGTACAGCAGCGGCGTGAAGTCGGCGCCCGTCTCGCGGTCGATCAGCACCGCGTGGCGCTGGCCGAACGTGCCGCGACGGGAGTCCTGGCCGGACAGGCGGACCGGCGTGCCCTCGAGGAGCAGGGAGCCGATCGCGAGCGTCTCGCCCATGCCCCAGTCGATCGTGCCGTCCTCGACCATGGCCGCGCGGCGCTGCAGCTGGGGCAGCAGACGCGGGTGCACGGTGATGTGGTCGGGGATGTTGACCTGCGACTCGGCGATCCGCTTGACGACCTCCTGGGTGACCGCGGTGTTCACGGCCACCGGGAACTCGGCCTGCGGCTCCGGGACGTGCGTCTCGCCCGCCTGCGAGGTGGCCTCGCGGACCTCGGTGAAGACCTTCTCCAGCTGACCCTGGTAGTCCTGGAGGGCCTGCTCGGCCTCTTCCAGCGTGATGTCGCCCCGGCCGATCAGCGACTCGGTGTAGAGCTTGCGCACCGAGCGCTTCTTGTCGATCAGGTCGTACATCAGCGGCTGCGTGAACGCCGGGTTGTCCGACTCGTTGTGACCGCGGCGGCGGTAGCAGATGAGGTCGATCACGACGTCCTTGTTGAACGCCTGGCGGAACTCGAAGGCCAGGCGAGCGACGCGGACGACGGCCTCGGGGTCGTCGCCGTTCACGTGGAAGATCGGCGCCTCGATCATGCGGGCCACGTCCGTCGCGTACATCGAGGAACGCGAGGACTCGGGCGCCGCCGTGAAGCCGACCTGGTTGTTGATGACGACGTGGACCGTGCCGCCCGTGCGGTAGCCGCGCAGCTGCGACATGTTCAGGGTCTCGGCGACCACACCCTGGCCCGCGAAGGCCGCGTCGCCGTGCAGGGCGATCGGCAGGACCGTGAAGTCCGTGCCGCCCTTGCCGATGATGTCCTGCTTGGCACGGGCGACGCCCTCCAGGACCGGGTCGACCGCCTCCAGGTGCGAGGGGTTGGCGGTGAGCGAGACCTTGATCTGCTCGCCGTCCAGGCCCGTGAACGTGCCCTCGGCTCCCAGGTGGTACTTCACGTCGCCGGAGCCGTGCATCGACTTCGGGTCGAGGTTGCCCTCGAACTCACGGAAGATCTGCGCGTACGACTTGCCGACGATGTTCGCGAGGACGTTCAGCCGGCCGCGGTGGGCCATGCCGATGACGACCTCGTCCAGGCGCGACTCGGCCGCCGAGTCGATCACGGCGTCGAGAAGCGGGATGACGGACTCGCCGCCCTCCAGGGAGAAGCGCTTCTGGCCGACGTACTTCGTCTGCAGGAAGGTCTCGAAGGCCTCCGCCGCGTTCAGGCGGCGCAGGATGCGCAGCTGCTCCTCGCGCTCCGGCTTGCTGTGCGGGCGCTCGATGCGGTCCTGGATCCACTTGCGCTGCTTCGGGTCCTGGATGTGCATGAACTCGACGCCGGTCGTGCGGCAGTACGAGTCGCGCAGCACGCCGAGGATGTCGCGCAGCTTCATCAGGGACTTGCCCGCGAAACCGCCGACCGCGAACTCGCGCTCCAGGTCCCACAGGGTGAGCCCGTGCTCGGTGATGTCCAGGTCGGGGTGCTTGCGCTGCTTGTACTCCAGCGGGTCGGTGTCGGCCATGACGTGGCCGCGCACCCGGTAGGAGTGGATCAGCTCGAAGACACGGGCGGCCTTGGTGACGTCGTCGTCGTGCGAGACGTCGATGTCCTTGAGCCAGCGGACCGGCTCGTACGGAATGCGCAGGGCCTCGAAGATCTCGTCGTAGAAGCCCTCCCCGCCGAGGAGCAGGTTCGCGACGATGCGCAGGAACTCGCCGGAGGCGGCGCCCTGGATCACCCGGTGGTCGTACGTCGAGGTCAGGGTCATGACCTTCGAGATGCCCAGCTTGTTCAGGGTGTCCTGGGAGGTGCCCTGGAACTCGGCCGGGTAGTCCATCGAGCCGACGCCCATGATGACCGACTGGCCGGGCATCAGGCGGGGCACGGAGTGCACGGTGCCGAGGCCGCCGGGGTTGGTCAGGGAGACCGTGACGCCGGAGAAGTCGTCCATCGTCAGCTTGCCGTCGCGGGCGCGGCGGACGATGTCCTCGTAGGCCTGCCAGAACTCGAAGAAGTTCAGGGTCTCGGCCTTCTTGATGCCGGCGACGACGAGCTGGCGGTCGCCGTTGGGCTTCACCAGGTCGATCGCGAGGCCGAAGTTGACGTGCGGCGGCTTGACGAGGGTGGGCTTCCCGTCCTTCTCCGCGTAGTGCCAGTTCATCGACGGCATGGCCTTGATGGCCTGCACCATCGCGTAGCCGATGAGGTGGGTGAAGGAGATCTTCCCGCCCCGGGCGCGCTTCAGGTGGTTGTTGATGACGATGCGGTTGTCGAAGAGCAGCTTCACCGGGACCGCGCGCACGGACGTGGCCGTGGGCAGCTCCAGAGAGGCGTTCATGTTCTTCGCCACGGCCGCGGAGGGGCCGCGCAGCGGCACGTACTCGGGTCCGCCCGGGGCCTCGGCCGCGGGAGCGGGCTTCGCGGCGGCCGGCTTGGCCGCTGCGGGCTTGGCCGGAGCCGG
>NZ_VCHX02000245.1 GCF_005768555.2 Streptomyces sporangiiformans | reverse complement strand
CGCCCCCGCCTCGGCGGGGGCGGGGCAGGACTCCTACTTCAGCCCGATCTCCGCACACGCCGACTCGTACTTCGCCGTGCAGATGTCGGAGATCTTGTAGATGCCGTCGTCGATGACCGTGTCCTCGATGGTGTCCTTCGTCAGCCGGGAGACGGAGACGAGGTGGGAGGGGATGTTCTCGGTCGTCGGGCTGTCCACCTTGTCGCGGGTGAGGGCGTCGAACTCGATGCCGTGGCCGCGGACCCGTGCCACCGCCAACTCCGCTGCGGCCTGGGCCTCTTCGGGGTACGGCTTGTAGACGCTCATGTACTGGTCGCCGACGACGATGCGCTGCACGGCCTCGAGTTCCGCGTCCTGACCGGTGATCGGCGGCAGCTCGGTGACGCCGGCCGCCTTCAGCGCGGAGACGATGCCGCCCGCCATACCGTCGTTGGCCGAGTACACACCGGCGATGTTCTCCACACCGAGGGACGAGATCGCGGCCATCATGTTGGCCCGCGCGTTCGACGGCTTCCACTCCTTGGTGTCGTACGACTTGGCTACCTGCACCTTGTTGCCGAGTGCCCTCTGGGCGGCCTGCTTGAACTGGGCCGCGTTCGGGTCGGTGACCGCGCCGTTCATCATGACGACCTTGTCGGACCCGCTCCCGCCGTCCAGGGCCTCGGCGAGAGCCTTGCCCTGCACCTCGCCGACCAGATCGTTGTCGAAGGAGACGTACGCGTCGATCGGGCCCTCGGCCAGTCGGTCGTACGCGATGACCGGGATCCCCGCGTCCTTGGCCTTCTTCACACCGCCCGCGATGGTGTGGGCGTCCACCGCGTCCAGCAGCACCACGTCGACCTTGTCGTCGATCATCTTCTGGAGCTGCCTGCTCTGCCTGCCGGCGTTCTGGTCGGCGTTGGCGTAGGCGACCTCGCCCTCGCCGTCGGTCAGTTCGTCGACCTTCTTCGTGATGATGGGGCGGTCGAACTTCTCGTACCGCTGGTTCGCCTTCTCCGGCAGCAGCAGTCCCACCGTGATGTCGTCACCCTTGCCCGGACTCTCCTGCGCACTGTCTCCGCTGCCGTCGAGCCCGCCACAGGCGGCCAGAGAAAGAGTCATGGTGGATGCGGCCACGGATATGGCCATACGACGTACACGGGTGTTCACTTCGGGTGCCTTCCGGACGAGAGCGCACTATCGCGACCCAGATGACGGAAAGCCAACGCGGACGTTACTGACGCGTCAAGGAGTTGTGGCTAACGACATCACAACAGCACTCTCCGTGAGGGGTGTGAAGACA
Source organism: Streptomyces sporangiiformans (assembly GCF_005768555.2). Classification (GTDB taxonomy): domain Bacteria; phylum Actinomycetota; class Actinomycetes; order Streptomycetales; family Streptomycetaceae; genus Streptomyces; species Streptomyces sporangiiformans. The sequence continues at coordinate 2,201 of NZ_VCHX02000245.1, read as the reverse complement.
GGGAAACGAAGGTCAGGAGGGCCTGAGGAGAGGGAGAGTTACGGGGATCACGCGGGAACCACATGACGTTCACACGACATCTCACGGCCTCCTGTATACGAGTTCGCGCGTACGGGTCAGTGGGGCACCTGTTCGGCCCCGTACGGATTGCGGCGGAGCGGCGCTCGGAAGTTGCTGGGACAAGACAGTTTGTCTCTGTTCCTGTCCCTGTCCCCATCCGTGTCCCTGCCCTGATCCCGCTGGAGCCCCCCATGCGCACGCTTCCCCGACGTCTCGCCCTCACCACCCTCCTGGTGGCGGCGGCCTGCCTGACGGCCGCCGCCCCCGCGTCGGCCGCCACACCCGCCGAACCACCCTCCCTACGCCCGGTCGCCGCCCCCGCTGCCGCCGCTCCCGCCTCCTGCGACATCGACTCGTCCGATGTCACCGGCCTCCAGGCAGCGATCGACGCCTGCGTCCAGAGCCGGCTGGAGATCAGCCTCGCCGACACCTCCCTGACGGCGGAGATGATCGAGGCGACGATCGAGGCGACGCTCGTCGAGATCGGTCTCGACATCGGTCTGGAGATCGGTCCCTCCTGACCCGGTCGTGGGCAAGGACCGCCCGGGCCTGACAGGCTTGGACGGTCCGGGAGGCCCGGGGAGATCCGGGCGGCCAGGGAATTCCAGGAGGTTCCGATGCGAAAGATCGTCCTGAGCATGTCCGTGTCCCTCGACGGCTTCTTCGAGGGGCCGAACCGCGAGCTCGACTGGCACATGGTCGACGACGAGCTGCACCGGCACTTCAACGAACGCAGCAAGGCGATGAGCGGCTTCCTGACCGGCCGGGTCATGCACGAGCTGATGGCGGGCTTCTGGCCGACCGCCGACCAGGACCCCGCGAGCCCGGAACCGGAACGGGAGTTCGCGGCCATCTGGCGGGACATGCCGAAGATCGTGTACTCCCGCACCCTGGACCTGGGCCACACCGACTGGAACACGACCGTCGTGCGGGAAGTCGTCCCCGAGGAGGTCCGTGCCCTCAAGGACCAACCCGGCGGAGACCTCGGGATCGGCGGCGCCGAACTCGCCGCGGAGTTCCGCCGCCACGACCTGATCGACGAGTACCTGCTCTACGTCACCCCGGTCGTCCTGGGCCGTGGCCGCCCCCTCTTCCCGGACACGGGTGCCACCACCCGCCTGCGCCCCACCGAAACCCACACCTTCGGCAACGGCGTCGTACTCCTGCGCTACGAGCGCGCCACAGCCGGCTGAGGCTTCTTCGCCGTCAACCGCCCTGGGGCAGGAACTGCTTCGCGACCTTGGCGAACAGATCGCTCAGTTCGGGCGGCACCCCCATGAGCCGTGCCGCCTCCTCGGGACTCAGCCGCATTTGCCCCTCACCGACCGCGGGCCTCCCGCCGCCGGACACCGGAAGGTCGTCCTCCGTCAGCCGGCCCGAGCGGATGAGCATCTCGCGGAGCGGAACGCCGAGTACGGCCGCGACGCGCCGCATCGTCTCCAGGTCGGGCATCGACTGGCGTTGCAGCAGCCGGCTGACCGCAGCCCGGTGCACCCCCGCGTCGTCGGCGAGCTTCGAACGACCGCCACCGCGCGGACTGTCGATGTCGTAGCCGCGGCCGCGCATCAGCTCCTCGATCCAGGCGGCGAACTCATCGAGCCCCTGGGCCCGGTAACTCTGGTCGGTACGGGCACCCACCCGTGAGCTGGAACGCATGTCACCGCTCTCCCCTCGTCACGCGGACAGCGTACGGATCACGCACGCACCATCATGTGCGCGCGCTCGCGCGTAACTGTGGAGATTCGGCAACATCCGTCATTTCAGTGGCGATTGGCACCCTCACGCGGACGTTCCGGGAGCCGGTGGCAGGCGGCGATGATCTCCTCCAGGTCGGTGACCGCCGCGTGGACGCCCTCGGTCAGCAGGACGCCCGCCGGGTTGAGCAGGATCTCGTCGACGCCGGCGGTGCGGTAGCCCGCCAGTGTTGCCGCGATCTCCTGCGGTGTGCCGGTGACGACGACCTCGCCGCGCAGCAGTTCGGCGGCGGGATCGGCCGCGTCGACGTCCACTCCCGCCCGGCGCAGCATGTCCGCGTAGTGCGGGGCGCGCAGATGCCCGCCCGCCGCGGCCAGGGCCAGCCGGCGCGGGTCGCGGCCGGGCCTGCGGACGGCCACGTGGACCGCCGTCGCGATGCGCGGGCG
>NZ_VCHX02000244.1 GCF_005768555.2 Streptomyces sporangiiformans | reverse complement strand
CTGGGGGCGAAGCCCCCAGTTTCGGGAAGGGGTGGGGTTGGGGAAGGAAAACGCAACCGGCCAAGCAAGCGCTTAGAAAAATGCGGTGGGGGTCACACAGCCCTATCCGTGACCTCCACGGTACGTGCGGGTAACTTCCCAGACAGCCCAAGTCCCGCAACGCCAATGGAGCCGTGATGCCCGAAGCCGTGATCGTCTCAGCCGCCCGCTCGCCGATCGGCCGCGCCGGCAAGGGCTCGCTGAAAGACCTCCGCCCGGACGACCTGACCGCCACCATCATCGAGGCCGCCCTCGCCAAGGTCCCGCAACTGGACCCGAAGGACATCGACGACCTGATGCTCGGCTGCGGCCTCCCCGGCGGCGAGCAGGGCCACAACCTCGGCCGCATCGTCGCCGTACAGATGGGCATGGACCACCTCCCGGGCTGCACCGTCACCCGCTACTGCTCCTCGTCCCTCCAGACCTCGCGCATGGCCCTGCACGCCATCAAGGCGGGAGAGGGCGACGTCTTCATCTCCGCGGGCGTGGAGATGGTGTCGCGCTTCGGGAAGGGCTCCTCGGACGGGCTCCCCGACACACACAACCCCCTCTTCGCCGACGCCGAGGCCCGCACCGTCGCCGTCGCCCAGAGCGAGGGCGCGACCTGGCACGACCCGCGCGAGGACGACCTCCTCCCCGACCCGTACATCGCGATGGGCCAGACCGCGGAGAACCTGGCCCGTCTGAAGGGCGTCACCCGCCAGGACATGGACGAGTTCGGGGTCCGCTCGCAGAACCTCGCCGAGGAAGCCATCAAGAACGGCTTCTGGGAGCGTGAGATCACCCCGGTCACCACCCCGGACGGCACGGTCGTCAGCAAGGACGACGGCCCCCGCCCGGGCGTGACGCTGGAGGGCGTCCAGGGCTTGAAGCCGGTCTTCCGCCCGGACGGGCTCGTCACCGCCGGCAACTGCTGCCCGCTCAACGACGGCGCCGCCGCCCTCGTGATCATGAGCGACACCAAGGCCCGTGAGCTGGGACTGACCCCGCTCGCCCGGATCGTCTCCACCGGCGTCTCGGGACTGTCCCCGGAGATCATGGGGTACGGCCCCGTGGAGGCCAGCAACCAGGCCCTCGCCCGGGCCGGCCTGACCATCGACGACATCGACCTGGTCGAGATCAACGAGGCGTTCGCCGCCCAGGTGATCCCGAGCTACCGCGACCTGAACATCCCGCTCGACAAGCTGAACATCAACGGCGGCGCGATCGCGGTCGGCCACCCCTTCGGCATGACCGGCGCCCGCATCACCACCACGCTCATCAACTCGCTCCAGTTCCACGACAAGCAGTTCGGCCTGGAGACGATGTGCGTCGGCGGCGGCCAGGGCATGGCCATGGTCATCGAGCGACTCAGCTGAGACGAGGCGCCCACCACCGGTCCAGGGCCCGGAACCCCCGGGCCCTGGACCATTCTGTGATCCAATCTCCCCCATGATGTGACCTACACCCCTCCGAATGGGGATGTACGCAGCTCAGAGCGGGTTCACGGCCAAACATCGAGCCCAAATAACTGTCCAATTCGTGACGTAATGCACTGACAGCTGGATAGTCCGCCCTTCAAGCTGATGTAGGAAGTCGGGGGTCGACTTTGAACCGGGAGTACGTCAGTGAGCGCCATGCCTCTAGCCCTGCTGCTCACCGCGGCCGCCGCCACGGCCGTCGGCGCGGCCACCTTGCACGCCGTACACGGGCTGCGTCGGCAGATCGCGGCCCTGCAGAGCGAGCTCAGCCAGAGCCGTACGGCGGGTGTGCGCGCTGCGGTGCCCGCGGCCCGCAGCGCCGCGGACACGGCCGAGATACGCGCTGCCGTCGCCGAGGCGCTCGCCGAGGAGCGGGAGCTGGCCGAGGCGCGGGCGTTCTGGGCCGCCCAGGAGGCGCGTGACGCCTCGGACGGGCCCACGCTGCTCGGCCTGCCGGACAGCGAATTGTTCCTGCCGCGCCAGTCGGACTTCGCGGGCCTGGAGCACCTGGAGGCGGTGACCGAGCCCGGCGCCGACGCCGAGGAGTTCGCCCCGGACTCCCCCGAGCTGGCCGCGGCCCGCCGCCGCCACCCCTCGCACCCCGACTTCGTACCGGTCCAGTCACCGGTGGCGAACGATCACGAGCGTACGGTCGCCTGTCTCGAGGAGCTGGCCGAGTCCCGTACGGAGCTGGCCGATGTCCGCCCCGGCCCCCTGGGCACGCTCGACGTCTACGTCTTCGCCGACGGCACCACGCTCTGTATGACTCCGGGCCACCGCGAGACCGCGGAGAAACTGGCCGGCGCCCTCCGCGAGGGCGAGACCCCGGTCCTCCTCGGCGGCTCAGGAGTCTCCGGCGCGTACGCCCTCACGTTCTCCTGCGGCGACCACAACGTGTACATCCTGGCGGACCGCGTCATAGCCTCGCTGTAGCCGTATGCCCGGTGGCCCGGTGGCCGGTGCGGCCAGGAGCCCGACGGCCCGGTTCGGCCGTGACCGTGAGCCCGGAGCCGCGTTGCAACCGCAAGGCACCGGACGGGCCCGCGCAGGGCTAGACCCCCGCGCGTTTCTGCGCCTCCTCCACGAGGCGCACCGCCTCCGCAACCTCCCCCTCGGTCCTCAGTACGAGCGCGAGATCGTGCCCGGCGACGGTGATCTGGTCGGCGGCCGCGAACATGCCCGCGTCGGGCATCTCCCGTACCGGCCCCTGAGGGTCCTCGAGCAGCTGGGCACGCAGTGCCAACTCCCTGGCCAGACCCAGCGCCTCCGCCGCCGCTCCCCGCTGGAGCCGGCTCTGCGGAGCGGCCCGCAAACGGTCGGCGAAATGGTCCACGGCACTGGTCAACGGGGTCGTATCAAGCACGCCGCGAGACTACGCGCCTCAACAGGACTGTTGCCAACGGGCCAACCCTCAGGCACCGTGACTTGAAGGACCGGCTTACATCCCAGCGTCCGGAGGCGCCGATGTCCCAAGTCTTCTCCGAGGAGACCCATCGCAACCTGCTCGCCCGAATCCCCCATTGCACCGGCCGTGAAATTTCCGACTGGCTGCGCACCGTCGACGAAGGCCCCGCTCTCTTCCGCTTCGAGGAGAAGGTCAGCTGGCTCCGCGCCGAGCACGACCTCGCGTACGGCCACGCCAAGGCGATCATTCACGAGTACGACCTGAGGAGGGCCGCGCGCAAACTGCTCTGAGCGCGCACAACGAGAACGACGAAGGGCCCGCGAACCAGAGGTTCGCGGGCCCTTCAGGTGTTGCCGG
>NZ_VCHX02000243.1 GCF_005768555.2 Streptomyces sporangiiformans | reverse complement strand
GAGCGCGGCGACCGTTCCGTAGACGAGGAAGTCGTAGAACTCCACGGCGGTACCGAGCAGTCCGGACAGCGCGACACGGCGCAACTGACGTGCGGACTCAGGGGACGGCGAGGTGGCCGGGGACGGGGACGGGGATGCTGCTGGGGACGCGGGCATCGCGGGCTCCCTTGAGCGGGGGGAGGGACATCGCGAAGATAGGCGCGGTCCAAACCGCCGTCAATAATCTGCACAACATTGCCCGGCGGCCCCGAAACGCCTCGGCCACACCACCGCCACCCCGCTCCTGACCCGCCGCGGGCCACCCCGCGCCTCACCCCTTCCGGGCGACGACGAAGAGGCGACGGAAGGGCAGAACCGTGCCGTAGGGAGCCGTCGGGTAGGCCTCGCGGAGCAGGTCGCGGTACTCGGCCACGAAGGCATCCCTCGCCTCGGGGTCGGCCGAGAGGACCGTGAGGGCGGGGCGGAGGGCCGTGCCCTTGGCCCAGTCGAGGACGGGGTCCTGCCCGTGGAGGAGCTGCATGTACGTCGTCTCCCAGACGTCGGCGTCGCAGCCCAGCCGGGCCAGCCGGTCGAGATAGACGGTCGGGGCGTGCACCGAGTCCTCGTGGCGGACGGCGTCGCCGAGCCGGTCGCGCCAGCGTGCGGAGACGGCGAGTTCGCGCAGCAGGGAGTGCAGGGGGGCGTCGAGATTGTTGGGGACCTGGAACGCGAACACGCCGCCGGGCGCCACCGCGTCGAGCCAGCCCGAGAACGCGTCCAGATGACCCGGAACCCAGTGGAGGGCCGCGTTCGAGGCAATCAGGTGGTACGTCTCCGTGGGCCCCCACTCCGTGAGGTCCGCGTGGGCGAAGTCGAGCTGGCCACCCCCGGCCGTGCCACCCGCGTACGCCTCGGCCCGGGCGAGCATTTCCCGGGAGTTGTCGTACCCGGTGATGTGTGCGGTCGGCCAGCGCTCGGCGAGCTGGGTCGTGACGTTGCCGGGGCCGCAGCCCAGGTCGGCGATGCGGGCCGGGTCCGCGGGCAGGGCCGGCACGCGGGCGAGGAGGTCGGCGAAGGGGCGGGCGCGGTGCTCGGCGTGGCGCAGGTACTGACCCGGGTCCCAGGTGGGAGTGGCGGCGGGCATGGAGGGCCTCCTCGCAGACGAAGTCACTGTCACCCGTGGGAAGTCACGGGCTGAGGTGATCTCCACCCTCACACCGCAAGTATCTTGACGTCAAGAGACTTCACGTCGACACAACCATTACACTGATCGTCATGGAGGACGAGGTCGATCGACTGGTCGCAGCATGGCGCCGCGAGCGCCCCGACCTCGACGTGGAGCCGCTGGAAGTGCTCAGCCGCGTGAGCAGACTGGCACGGCACCTGGACCGCGCACGCCGTCTGGCGTTCGCCGAGCACAACCTGGAGCCCTGGGAGTTCGACGTCCTGACGGCACTGAGGCGTGCCGGGACCCCCTACCAGCTCTCCCCCGGCCAGCTGCTCACCCAGACCCTCGTGACATCCGGCACGATGACGAACCGTATCGACCGTCTGGCGAAGAAGGGCCTGGTGGAGCGGCTTCCCGACCCCAGCGACCGCCGAGGCGTGCTGGTGCGGCTGACGGCGGAGGGACGCGACCGCGCGGACCAGTCCCTCGCCGGGCTCCTCGAACAGGAGCGGGCGATCCTGGCGGAGCTCACCACCGCCCAGCGCGGCGAACTGGCCGGGCTGCTACGCCAGCTGACCGCCCCGTTCGACAACATCCCCGGCTAGGTCGACGGGCCCCACCCCGGCGCGGCGGGCGAGCGCCACGGCGGCGAGGGTCGAGTGCACGCCCAGCTTCCCCAGCACGTTCTGCATATGCGTGCGGACGGTGTGCGGGGAGAGGAACAGGCGCTCGGCGACGGCCTTGCGCCCCAGGCCCGCGACCATGCACCGCAGCACCTCGCGCTCACGCGGGGTGAGGGACTCGACGAGCCGCTCGCTCTCGGTGCGGTGCTTGCGCGCGGCGGTGAGTTCACGCAGCACGCCCGTGAGGAGCGCGGGCGGCAGATGCGTCTCGTCCCGCAGCACACCCCGGATGACCGTCAGCAGCCTGGACAGCGAGCAGTCCTTGGCGACCCAGCCCGACGCACCGGCCTGCAGGGCGAGGGCGGCGCGGCGCGGGTCGTCCTTCTCGGCGAGGACGACCGTCCGGACGGCGGGCTGGCCCGAACGGACGCCCGCGACCAGGGAGATGCCGTCGACCAGGCCTTCCTCGTTGTTGTCGTGCACGGATACGGCCGGGCGGGCGCCCGGAACGTTGCCCCCCAGGTCGGCGTCGACGAGCAGCACGTCGAACCTGCGGCCTTCCGCCGCCGCTCGCTCCAGGCAGCGCAGCGCGGCGGGGCCGCTGCCGGCTGCGGAGACGTCGACGTCGGGCTCCGCGGCAAGGGCCGCGGCGAGCGACTCGGCGAAGATGCGGTGGTCGTCGACGACCAGGACACGGATGCGAACCACTGATACCCCCACTGGTCGGGGGACGACCTGCGCGGGTACGGCGCCCGGAGTGTTCGTTCCCAAGCCCCCAGGACCCGGGAATGGGCTGCCGCAGCCGCACGGCCGCCGCCGTGCTGGGACTGCTACCCCCACTCCGGGCGTCGTACCCGACTGTCTCGCCCCCTGATCAGCACCGGCCCCCACCGGTGCTGTTCATCAGAGTAAGGCCGGGTGGCAGGAGCGGAAGGTAAATTGCAGAACTGATTGGCCAGCGCGTTTATGGTGAGCCGTATGTTTCGTATGGAGACAGGAGTCGACAAAGAGTTTAGCCAGTTGCTGCGTTCCCGGCTCCGGGAGGCCAACACGGCGGCTTCTTCCGTGCTCCGGTCTCTGCGCGGCACTCCTGGCGAACGTGAAGTACCGCTCCACGTATGGGCGTTGGACGAGCGGGATGATCTGGCGGGCGGTCTCGTCGGCCACACCTGGACGAGCTGGCTCCATGTGACGTACCTCTGGGTCGACGAACGGCACCAGGGGCTCGGGGTCGGGGGGCGGCTGCTGGCCGAGGCGGAGCGGTTGGCCGCGGCCGAGCGCGGTTGTCACAACTCGCGCGTGGAGACGTGGGACTTCCAGGCCCCCGAGTTCTACAAGAAGCAGGGCTACGAGGTGGTGTGCGTGATCCCCGACTACCCGCCGGGGATCACGGAGTACACGCTGACGAAGCGGTTGGGGTGACGGGAAGGTTTTTTCGCCCCCGCCGCCCCTACCCGTCCCATCCTTCTGGGGCTCCGCCCCAGACCCCG
>NZ_VCHX02000242.1 GCF_005768555.2 Streptomyces sporangiiformans | reverse complement strand
GCCGATAGCGGGGGTCTGGGGGCGCAGCCCCCAGGAACGGGATGGGACGGGTAGGGGCGGCGGGGGCGAGGAAAAAAGCGAGCGGGCCCGCCCCCGGGAGCCAGGGGCGGGCCCTCTTCGGCCTCGCGGTGGCACCGCCATGCAGCACCGCGAGGGGTCCGTGAACCGCACGTACGGGATCAGCCGAAGCGACCCGAGATGTAGTCCTCCGTCGCCTGGACCGACGGGTTGGAGAAGATCCGCTCCGTCTCGTCGATCTCGATGAGCTTGCCGGGCTGCCCGACAGCCGAGAGGTTGAAGAAGGCGGTGCGGTCGGAGACACGGGCCGCCTGCTGCATGTTGTGCGTCACGATGACGATCGTGAAGCGCTCCTTCAGCTCACCGATCAGGTCCTCGATGGCGAGCGTCGAGATGGGGTCGAGCGCCGAGCAGGGCTCGTCCATCAGCAGCACCTGCGGCTCCACCGCGATGGCACGGGCGATGCACAGCCGCTGCTGCTGACCACCCGACAGCCCCGAACCGGGCTTGTTCAGACGGTCCTTGACCTCGTTCCAGAGGTTCGCGCCCTTGAGGGACTTCTCGACCACATCGCTCAGCTCGGACTTCTTGTACGAGCCGTTGAGCCGCAGCCCCGCCGCCACGTTGTCGAAGATCGACATCGTGGGGAAGGGGTTGGGACGCTGGAAGACCATGCCGACCGTGCGGCGCACCGCGACGGGGTCGATCCCGCTGCCGTACAGGTCCTCGTCGTCCAGCAGCACCTTGCCCTCGACCCGTCCGCCGGGAGTGACCTCGTGCATACGGTTCAGCGTGCGCAGGAAGGTCGACTTGCCGCAGCCGGACGGGCCGATGAAGGCCGTCACGGAGCGGGGCTCGACGGTCATGGAAATGTCTTCTATCGCCTTGTGGGCGCTGTAGTAGGCGGTCAGTCCGCTTACGTCGATTCGCTTGGCCATGTCAATCACTGCTTCTTTCGAGAGGTCGCTGTGGCCGCGTCAGCGACCGGTCTTCGGGGCCTTCCAGCGGGCGATCCCGCGAGCCGCCAGGTTGAGGATCATCACGAAGGCGATCAGCGTGAGCGAGGCGGCCCAGGCGCGGTCGTATGCCGCACCGGAGCCCGCACTGTTCGCGTACTGCTGGTAGATGTACAGCGGCAGCGACGCCTGCGCACCCTCGAACGGGTTGTTGTTGATGAAGGGGTTGCCGAACACCAGCAGCAGCACCGGCGCGGTCTCACCGGCGATGCGGGCGACCGACAGCATGATGCCGGTGGTGATGCCGCCGATCGAGGTAGGCAGGACCACCTTGAGGATGGTGCGCCACTTCGGGATGCCGAGCGCGAGGGAAGCCTCTCGCAGCTCGTTCGGCACCAGCTTGAGCATCTCCTCCGTGGAACGGACCACGACCGGCATCATCAGGATGGCGAGGGCGAGGGACCCGGCGAAGCCGAAGGGCTGCATGTCGAACATCAGCATCAGGCTGAGGATGAACAGACCGGCGACGATCGACGGGATACCGGTCATCACGTCGACGAAGAAGGTGATGGACCGGGCGAGCCTGCCGCGTCCGTACTCCACCAGGTAGATCGCGGTGAGCACACCGATCGGCGCACCGATCAGCGTGGCGAGGCCGACCTGCTCGAGGCTGCCGACGATGGCGTGGTTGATACCGCCGCCCGGCTCGGTGTCGGCGATCACTCCCATCGAATGGGTCAGGAAGTAGACGTCGAGGACCTTCACACCCCGCACGACGGTCGTCCAGACCAGGGAGACCAGCGGGACGACGGCGAGCAGGAAGGCGACCCAGACGAGGGAGGTCGCGACGCGGTCCGTCGCCTGGCGGCGGCCCTCGACCCGCGCGGAGATGGCGTACGTACCGAAGACGAAGAGGAGCGCGGCGATCAGGCCCCACTGCACCCTGCTGTCGAGGCCGCCGACCACGCCGATGCCGACGGCGGCGGCGAGGGAGCCCACGGCGATCGCCCACGGGGACCACTTCGGAAGGCTGGCGCCGCGCAGCTGGCTGGGGCGCTTCTCTGCGATGGCTGCGTGGCTCATGCGTTGGCCCCCGAGTACTCCTTGCGGCGGGCGATGATCGCGCGGGCCGCGCCGTTGACCAGCAAGGTGATGACGAACAGGATCAGACCGGAGGCGATGAGCGCGTCACGGCCGAACTCCGTCGCCTCGCTGAACTTGCTGGCGATGTTCTGGGCGAAGGTGCCGCCGCCCGGGTCGAGCAGGCTGGCCTGGATCTCGAAGGTCGGGGAGAGGACCGTGGCGACGGCCATCGTCTCGCCAAGCGCGCGGCCGAGGCCGAGCATCGCGGCGGAGATCACACCGGACCGGCCGAACGGCAGCACCGCCATCCGAATGACCTCCCAGCGCGTGGCGCCGAGGGCGAGCGCGGCCTCCTCGTGCATCTGCGGGACCTGGCGGAAGACCTCACGGCTCACGTTGGTGATGATCGGCAGGATCATGATCGCGAGCAGGATGCCGACGGTGAGCATCGAGCGGGGCGCGCCGCCCTGCCACTCGAAGATGCCGGTCCAGCCGAGGTAGCTGTCCAGCCAGCCGAACAGGCCGTTCATGTGCGGTACGAGGACGAGGGCGCCCCACAGGCCGTACACGATGGACGGCACGGCGGCGAGCAGGTCGATCACGTACGCGATGGGGCCGCTCAGGCGACGCGGGGCGTAGTGCGTGAGGAAGAGCGCGATGGCGACCGCGATCGGGACCGCGATGACCATGGCGACGATCGAGGAGACCACCGTGCCGAAGGCCAGGACGGCGATACCGAAGTCCGGCGGGACGGCACTCGTGTTCCACTCGAAGGTGGTGAGGAAGTTGCCGTGGTCCTTGCTGATCGCGAGGGAGGCGCGGTAGGTGAGGAAGGCCGCGATGGCGGCCATGATCACCAGCAGGAGGATGCCCGACCCACGGGAGAGGCCGAGGAAGATCCGGTCTCCGGGACGGGTGGCGCCGCGCGATGCGCGCTTCTGCTCCACCACGGACGGCTGGGGCGAGGGGGGAGGGGCGTCAGTGTTCTTAGTGGATATATCCATCGGGTTCTCCGGTCTGCTGAGCCCCACTCGGCGTGCGGCTCCTGGCGGCGGTGCACCGGACGGTGCGGCCCGGCCCCCCGGGGGGGGCCGGGC
>NZ_VCHX02000241.1 GCF_005768555.2 Streptomyces sporangiiformans | reverse complement strand
CCGGAGAGGCTGAATTTCAGCCCGTCCGGCGTTTGAGGACGAGGCCGTTCAGGCCGATACGGGGGTCTGGGGGCGCAGCCCCCGGGATGAGGATGGGACGGGTAGGGGCGGCGGGGGCGAGGAAAACGCCGAAGGAGCCCCCCGCACCACGGATGGCGGGAGGCCCCTTCGGGTTGTTCAGCGACCGGAGGTCAGGAGGCCTTGGCCTTCTCCTCGGTCTTCTTGGCGGCCGGAGCCGGCTCGGCCCGGACCGCCGACGCCGGGGCGGGCTTGGCAGCCTCGTAGAACTCCTCGCGAGGAGTCTCGATGGCACCGAGCGAAACAACCTCGCGCTTGAGGAACATCGCGAGCGTCCAGTCCGCGAAGACACGGATCTTGCGGTTCCACGTCGGCATCGCGAAGCCGTGGTAGCTGCGGTGCATGTACCAGGCGAGACGGCCCTTGAGCTTGATCTTCATCTTGCCCATGACGATCATCGCGACGCCCTTGTGGAGGCCGAGACCGGCCACCGCGCCCTTGTTGGCGTGCGAGTACTCCTTCTGCGGGAAGCCCCGCATACCGGAGATCACGTTGTCACCGAGGACACGCGCCTGACGCAGTGCGTGCTGGGCGTTCGGCGGGCACCAGGCGTTCTCGACGCCGGCCTTGCGGGCGGCGACGTCCGGCACCTGGGCGTTGTCGCCGGCGGCCCAGATGTAGTCGCTGCCCTGGACCTGGAGGGTCGCCTGGGTGTCGACGTGACCGCGCGGGCCGAGCGGCAGACCGAAGCGGGACAGGACGGGGTTCGGCTTGACACCGGCCGTCCACACGATCGTGTTGGAGTCGACCTCGAGGCCGTTCTTCAGCACCACGTGGCCGTCGACGCAGGAGTCCATGGAGGTGGACAGGTACACCTCGACCCCACGGGACTCCAGGTGCTCCTTGCCGTAGGCGCCGAGCTTGGGGCCGACCTCGGGGAGGATCTTGTCCGCGGCGTCGACGAGGATGAACCGCATGTCCTCACGGGACACGTTGGTGTAGTACTTGGCCGCGTCGCGGGCCATGTCCTCGACCTCGCCGATGGTCTCCGCGCCGGCGAAGCCACCGCCGACGAAGACGAAGGTGAGCGCCTTGCGCCGGACCTCGTCGTCGTTCGTGGAGTCCGCCTTGTCGAGCTGCTCAAGCACATGGTTGCGCAGGCCGATGGCCTCCTCGATGCCCTTCATGCCGATGCCCTGCTCGGCGAGGCCGGGGATCGGGAAGGTGCGGGAGACCGCGCCCATCGCGATGACGAGGTAGTCGAAAGGCAGCTCGTACGCCTCGCCGACCAGCGGGGCTATGTGTGCGACCTTGCGGTCCTGGTCGATGGTGGTGACCCGGCCGGTGAGAACTTCCGCCTTGGGCAGCACGCGTCGCAGCGGGACGACGACGTGCCGAGGCGAAATGCTGCCGGCGGCGGCTTCGGGGAGGAAGGGCTGGTAGGTCATGTACGACCGGGGGTCGACGACCGTGACGGTCGCCTCGCCGTAGCGCATCTTCTTGAGGATGCGCCGAGCTGCGTACAGGCCTACGTACCCACCGCCTACTACGAGGATCCTGGGACGCTCCGTGGTGCTCATGCCATCGAGTATCCACCCGCTCCAGGGGGGTAGCTCGTGCGCCCCTTCACAAGCTCCTGCAGCACCTCTGCTACACTGCGCGGCCCGCATGCGTCAGGCCATGCCCCGACAGGGGAACCACCGCGCCTCACAGAGCGCTGTCAACACCGCGTGAGCTGCCACTTGGGGCCCGCGAACCGCCTGAACCAGCTGCCCGTCCCACCGCCTCCCGGCACCTCGAAAACGGGCCTGTACACCCGCCGTTGAACCCAGTACGCCCCGCAGGCCGCCTCAGGACGCGAAAACCTTGCCCATCAGGCCCGATTTCCTTGTGAAGAACTTCACGAACTTTCTCCGAGGGGCCTCGCCGACGGCCTTTTCAGGACCCCTCGGACGCGCTCATACGTTATCGGAACGGCTCAGGCGAGGCTACCCATGGGTAGCTTAGGGGCCTACGCAACCGACCAGGCGATGCCGTCGAGGATGTCGTGCTCGCTCACGACGACCTCGCTCGCCCCGATCCGTTCCATGATCGAGAGCAGTACGAGCGCGCCGGCGCCGATCACGTCCACACGGCCCGGATGCATCGCCGGGATCGCGGAGCGTTCCGCGTGCGTGGAGGCCAGGAGATGCTCGGTGATCTCCCGGACCTTGTCGTACGGGACCCGGGAGTGGTGGATGGCGGCCGGGTCGTACTCGGAGAGGTTCTGCGCGATCGCCGACACCGTGGTGACGGATCCCGCGAGCCCGACCAGCGTGTGTGCCTCGCGCAGGGGGACGGTCTGTTCGGCGAGGTCGAGGGCTGCGGCGATGTCGGCGCGGACGGCCGCGATCTGGTCCGGTGTCGGCGGGTCCGCGATCGTCCCCTCGTGCACGAGGTGGCGCTCCGTCATCCGTACGCAGCCGATGTCGACCGAGCGCGCGGCGCGGACGTGGTCGTCGCCGACGACGAACTCGGTGGAGCCGCCGCCGATGTCCACGACGAGGAAGGGCTTCACGAGGTCGTCCCTGCCGGTCAGCTCCTTGGTCGCGCCCGTGAAGGAGAACTCGGCCTCCTGGTCGCCGGAGATGACCTCGGGCTCGACACCCAGGATGTCCAGGACACCGCGTACGAACTCGTCCCTGTTCTCGGCGTCGCGGGAGGCGGACGTCGCCACGAAGCGGAGGCGTTCCGCGCCGTGCTCCTTGATGACCGTCGCGTACTCCCGGCAGGCGGTGAACGTCCGCTCCAGGGCCTCGGGGGCGAGGCGGCCGGTGCGGTCGACGCCCTGGCCGAGGCGGACGATCGTCATCCGCCGGTCCAGGTCGACGAGTTCGCCCGTCGCCGGGTCCGCGTCGGCGACGAGCAGGCGGATGGAGTTGGTGCCGCAGTCGATGGCGGCGACCCTGGTCATGACCTGTGCTCTCCTGTCGTGGTGCGGATGGGGCGTATGCCTGGCGCGGTTTTTTCGCCCCCGCCGCCCCTACCCGTCCCATCCTTCTGGGGCTCCGCCCCAGACCCCGTTCCCGGGGGCCAGCCCCCGGCCCCCCCGCTCCTCAAACGCCGGAGAGGCTGAATTTCAGCCCGTCCGGCGTTT
>NZ_VCHX02000240.1 GCF_005768555.2 Streptomyces sporangiiformans | reverse complement strand
GCCCACCGAACTCGACCTGCAGGCCTTCGACGGACGGCACCCGGTGGAACTGATCGGCGGCGTCCGCTTCCCCGCCATCGGCCAGCTCCCCTACCTCCTGACCCTCGCAGGCCACGGCTTCTACTGGTTCCGACTGCGCAAGGACACCGCGTAGACGGCGGATGGACGCCGGCACGAACGCCGCGTGGACACCCGCGCGGAACCCGTCCAGAACGCGCCAAGGACGCCGCGTGGAACAGGGCAGGGCGGTTTCTCCCGCCCCGCCCTGGGCACGCATCAGTAACACCCCGCCCTCGGGGAAAGGACGCGACGCCATGTCGGAAGCCGTCACCCGCCCCGCCACCACAGGCCCGGGCCTTCTCGCGTCCCTCGATCCACTGTTGCGCGAATGGCTGCCGAGGCAGCGGTGGTTCGCGGGCAAAGGGCGTCCCGTGACCGGGTTCTCGCTGGTCGCGGCGACGGAACTACTGCCCTGGAACGCGAAGCTGGGGCTGCTGCATCTGCTCGTCCGCGCGCATCAGCCGCTGCTGCCCGCGCAGGGTGCCCTCGCGCAGCCCGGCGACTGCTACCAGCTCCTGATCGGCGTACGCGAGACGCTGCCACCACGGCTGGCGCCCGCGCTGATCGGCCATCCGGAGCAGGGGCCGCTCGCCGGGCGGACGGTGTACGAGGCACTGCACGACCCGCGGCCCGCCGATGTGCTCATGGAGGCGCTGCGCACGAGGGCGCACATCGGCGAGCTGCGCTTCGAGCGCGATCCGCGGCAGGAGCTCCGGGAAGACCTGGTGCCGCGACTGGTGACGGCCGAGCAGTCCAACTCCTCGATCGTCTATGGAGATACGTTCATCCTGAAGGTGTTGCGCCGCGTCCTGCCCGGTATCAACCCCGACCTGGAGCTGCCGCTGGCGCTGGCCCGCGAGGACTGCCCCGGGGTACCCGCGCCCGCCGGATGGATGCTCACGGACCTGGCCGGCGAGACGTACGTACTGGGTGTGCTGCAACGCTTCGTGCGGGGAGCCGCGGACGGCTGGGACCTCGCGTTGCGCGGGCTCGCCAAGGGTGAGGACTTCAGCGGTGAGGCGCGTGCGCTCGGGCGGGCCACCGCAGCGGTGCACACGGCGCTGGCCCGAGCACTGCCCACGGTCACCCTGGGCCGAGCGCAGATGGAGCCGCTGGTCGACGGCATGACCGGGCGGCTCGACGCGGCCGTCCAGGCGGTGCCCGCACTGCGGCCGTACGCGACCGGTCTGCGTTCCGCGTTCGAGGCGCTCGCCGAGCTGGCCGCGGAGGGCGAGACCTGGACCGCCCAGCGGATACACGGTGATCTGCACCTCGGGCAGTGTCTGCGGGCTCCGTCCGGCAGCTGGTCGCTGATCGACTTCGAGGGCGAGCCGTCGAAGCCGCTCACCGAGCGCCGGTTGCCGCAGCCGACCGCGCGGGACGTCGCGGGCATGCTCCGCTCGTTCGACTACGCGGCGCACTCCCTGACCGCCGTGCCGGTCACGCCCGACTGGGCCGGCACCTGCCGGGCCGCGTACTGCACCGGGTACGCCGAGGTCAGCGGAAGCGATCCGCGTTCCGATCCCGTGCTGCTGCGTGCGTACGAGACGGACAAGGCGATCTACGAAGTCGTGTACGAGGCGCGCCACCGGCCCGACTGGCTGCCCGTACCCCTGAACGCCGTCCGCCGTCTGGCCGATACCGCGGCGTCCTGACCCGCCGCCCCGCCCACCGATCCTCCCTACCTGACGCCCGCTCCAGGAGGCCCCGCCCGTGACCCCCCGCTCCAACCCACCCGCCAAGAAGCCGAAGAGCCCGAAGGCCGGCAAGGCGACGAAGAAGATCCCCAAGCCGTCGGTGGCCCCGGACTCCCGGCCGCAGGAGGCCGCGCGGCCCGCGGAACCCGCGGAGGCCGCGGTGGAGCGCGTGCGATCCGAGGCGGCGGCGGCATGGGAAGCCGGCGCGGACGGGGGTCCCGAGGCAGGGACGGCTGTGGAGACCGGCGGGGGCGCAGAGGTACGCCCGGCCGTACTGGACCGTGGAGACCGGGAGCGGCTGCTCGGTGGCGTGCACCATGACCCGCACTCCGTGCTCGGGGCGCATCCGGTGCCGGATGGTGTGCTCTTCCGGGCGCTGCGGCCCTACGCGCTGTCCGTGACCGTGGTCGCCGAGGGCCTGCGGGCCGAACTGCACGACGACGGGGAGGGGTTCTTCTCCGCTGTGCTGCCGCTGCGGGAGGTACCGGAGTACCGGCTGCTGGTGGAGTACGACGGGACGGTCCAGGACACCGAGGACGCGTACCGTTTTCTGCCCTCGATCGGCGAGTTCGATCTGCATCTGTTCGGCGAGGGCCGCCACGAGCAGCTGTGGAAGGCACTCGGCGCCGAACCGATGGTGCACCAGGGTGTCACCGGCACCCGCTTCACGGTCTGGGCGCCGAACGCGCGGGGCGTGCGGCTGGCCGGGACCTTCAACTTCTGGGACGCCACCGCGTACCCGTTGCGGTCGCTGGGATCCTCCGGGGTGTGGGAGCTGTTCGTCCCCGGGGTCGGCGAGGGCGAGCTCTACAAGTTCGAGATCACCCGGCCCGACGGCTCCAAGACCCTGCGTGCCGACCCGATGGCCCGCCGCACCGAGGTCCCGCCCCAGACATCGTCCATCGTGCACACGTCCCACCACCGGTGGGGCGACGACGAGTGGATGGCCCGACGGGCGGACAGGCCGGCCCACGAGGCACCGTTCTCGGTGTACGAGGTCCATCTGGCCTCCTGGCGCCCTGGACTGACCTACCGGCAGCTCGCCGAGCAGCTCCCCGGATACGTCACGGACCTGGGCTTCACGCACGTGGAGCTGATGCCGGTCGCCGAGCACCCCTTCGGCGGCTCCTGGGGCTACCAGGTCACCGGCTTCTACGCGCCCACCGCCCGTCTCGGCACCCCCGACGACTTCAAGTACCTCGTCGACGCGCTGCACCAGGCCGGTATCGGCGTGATCATGGACTGGGTGCCCGCCCACTTCCCGCGCGACGAGTGGGCACTGGCCGAGTTCGACGGCCGTC
>NZ_VCHX02000239.1 GCF_005768555.2 Streptomyces sporangiiformans | reverse complement strand
CGGCATGTGCGCCAGGCGGTTCGGTTCGCCGATGGGGTGGCGTGGCTGGCGGAGCACGGGGTGACCCGGTTCGTGGAGTTGGGGCCGGACGCCACGTTGACTGCCATGGCCCAGACCTGCGTGCCGGATGGTGACGACTGCGTCTTCGTGCCCGCCCTGCGCAAGGAGCGGGAGGAGCCGACGGCCCTGCTCACCGCAGTGAGCCGACTACACACACACGGTGCCGCCGTGGACTGGCCGACCGTCATCCCCGGCGACCGTCCGGCCGTCGCCCTGCCGACGTACGCGTTCCAGCGGCGCCGCTATTGGCTCGACCCGGACCAGAGCGGCCCCACACGCAGCACCGGCCACCCGCTGCTGAGCGCGGCCATCACCCTGGCGGAGTCGTCCGCCGTCGTGTCGACCGGCCGCCTCTCGCGCAGTACCCACGCCTGGCTCGCCGACCACACGGCCTTCGGCACCGCCGTGGTGCCCTCCGGCGCTTTCGCCGACCTCGCCCTGCACACCGGTCGGCACGTCGGCGTTCACCATGTTGCCGAACTCACCGTCGAGCGACCGCTGTTCTTCCCCGAGAACGCGGCCGTCGAGCTCCAGACCGTGGTGGAGCCTGTGGGTGAGGACGGCCGGTGGTCCTTCACTGTCCACTCCCGCCCGGCCGAGGCAGGGGAAGAGGACCAGGACCAGGACCACCCCTGGACCCGGCACGCGCGGGGTCTCCTCACGGCCGCCACGGCACGGAGTGACGCCGAGCCCGGTACGGATCTCGGCGCCTGGCCTCCGCCGGGCGCGGCTCCCGTCGCGGTGGACGACGTGTACCGCACGCTGGAGGGCCAGGGCGTCGACCCCGGCGAGGCGTTCCGCTGCCTGACGGCTGTCTGGCGACGCGGTGACGAAGTGTTCGCCGAGGCGGTGCTGCCCGAGGCGCAGCGCGTCGACGCCGCCCGGTTCACCGTGCATCCTGTCCTGCTCGAAGCGGGCCTGCTGGCCCTGCCCGCGCTGGGTCACGAAGCTCCCTACGCCTCCCTCTGGTCGGGCCTGACCCTGTGCGCGGTCGGTGCCGAGTCCGTACGGATACGGATGGAGCCGCGCCCGGACAGTGACGGTGCGCTGACGCTTGAGCTGGCGGACGAGACGGGCGCCCCCGTCCTGACGGCCGAGGCGGTGACCGTGCGGCCGCTCTCCGAGACCGACCTCCCGGACGCCGCGCACAGGGACGCGGGCGCGGACGGAGACGACCTTTTCACCGTGGAGTGGATGCGCCCCAAGGGGCCGATCCAGAACGTCCCGGCGGACGTAGCCGTGTACGGCGGACTCGACGACCTGCTGGCCGCCGTCGAAGGCGGCGCTCCGGTCCCCGAGCTCGTCGCCGTGCCCTGGCGCACGACCCCTGCTCCCGGTGACGGCACCGCACTGGCCGAAGCTGTCCACGAGGCCGCCGCGCAGGCACTGGAACTCCTGCACAGGTGGCTCGCGGACGAGCGATTCGCCGGCTCCCGCCTGGCTCTCGTCACCTCGGGTGCGGTTGCCGTGCTGCCCGACGAGACGATACGGGACCTGCCGGCGGCCTCCGTCCGTGGACTCGTACGGTCCGCACAGTCCGAGAACCCCGGACGATTCCTGCTGCTGGACACGGGCACGGATGCGGACGTCCCGACCGCCGAGGAGATCGCCGAGGCACTGCGGTACGACGAGCCCGAGAGCGCCCTGCGGGACGGCCACGTACTGGTACCCCGACTCGTCCACTCCCGGAGCCGATCCGAGCCGCACGGCCCGACTCCGTCCTTCGACCCGGAACGGACCGTCCTCGTCACCGGTGGAACCGGCACCGTGGGCGCAGCCGTCGTCCGGCACCTGGTCACCGAGCACGGCGTACGTCACCTGCTGCTGGCCGGACGCCGAGGCGCCGACGCGCCCGGCGCGACCGAACTCATCCGCGCCGTCGAGGACTTGGGGGCGCGGGCCACCGTGGCCGCCTGTGACGTGGCCGACCGCGACGCACTGGCCGCCCTGCTGGCCACCGTCCCGCCGGACCACCCACTGGGCGCGGTGGTGCATGCGGCAGGCGTGATCGACGACGGCGTGATCACATCGCTCACACCGGAACGCCTCGCCGCCGTCCTCCGGCCGAAGGCGGATGCCGCCGTCAACCTGCACGAGCTCACCCGGGACCTCGGACTGTCGGCCTTCGTCCTGTTCTCCTCTGCCGCCGCCACCTTCGGTGGTCCCGGCCAGGGCAACTACGCGGCCGCCAACGCCTTCCTCGACGCGTTCGCCCTTCACCTCAGGTCCGACGGCCGGCCCGCCGTCGCCATCGGCTGGGGACTGTGGGAAGAGGACAGCGCGATGACCGGAGGACTGGGCAGTCCGCACCGCGGCCGCATCGCCCGAGGCGGCGTCCGGGCGCTGCCCACCCACACCGCGCTCACCCTCTTCGACAGGTGCATGTACCGTCCCACGGGACTTCCTCTGCCCGTACGCATCGACATCCCCGCCCTCCGCGAGGATCCGTCGAACGTGCCGACCGTGCTGCGTGCACTGGCCGGCTTCACACACCTCCGGCAGGCCGCGGCCGCCGGAGCCGGCACATCAGCTCGGTTCCGCGACACCCTCGCCCAGCTGCCCGAGAAGGACCGCCGGTCCGTCGTGCACGACACCGTCCGCACTGCGGTGGCGACCGTCCTAGGCCACGGCTCCGACGCCACGGTCGACCTCGAACGCGCCTTCGGTGACCTGGGCGTCGACTCGCTGACATCCCTGGAACTGCGCAACACGCTCGCCCGGACCACCGGTCTGCGGCTGCCGGCCACGCTCGTCTTCGACCATCCGACTCCGGCCGCCGTCGTGGAGCTGCTGCTCGACGAACTGTCCCTGCTCGGCGAGACGGCTGTGTCGGCGACGGCGCAGCCGAGGACGTCCGACGCGACGGGCATGGGGAACGACCCGATCGCCATCGTGGGGATGGGGTGTCGTTTTCCGGGTGGGGTGGATTCTCCGGAGGGGTTGTGGCGGCTGCTGTCGGAGGGTGGGGACGG
>NZ_VCHX02000237.1 GCF_005768555.2 Streptomyces sporangiiformans | reverse complement strand
GCCCACCGAACTCGACCTGCAGGCCTTCGACGGACGGCACCCGGTGGAACTGATCGGCGGCGTCCGCTTCCCCGCCATCGGCCGACTCCCCTACCTCCTGACCCTCGCAGGCCACGGCTTCTACTGGTTCCGGCTGCGACGGGCAGTACCCACCAGTGCCAGCTGGCGATCTTGAACGTGTGCCTCTGAAAGGATGCGCCGCCATGCCCAGGACCGCGCCGCTTCATCCAGGCAGCCTCGGCTCCGCTTCCCTGCTGACATCGGTCGCCGGGTTGCTGCGCGCATGGCTGCCACGGCAGCGCTGGTTCGCGGGCAAGGGCAGGCCCATCACCGAGCTGACGCTGCTGTCGGCGACCGAGTTGCATCCGGGCTGTCTGCATCTTCTGGTTCACGCTCAGCACGGCACCGGCACGCTCTCGTCCGGTGACTGCTACCAACTGCTGCTCGGGGCCCGGGAGGTCCTGCCACCCCGGCTCATCCACGCCTACATCGGCCGCGCGAGCGAGGGACCGCTGGCCGGCCTGATGGTGTACGACGCCTTCCAGGACCCCCGGTCCACGGGGCTCCTCCTGGAGCGGCTGCGCAATCCTGGGACCACGGGCCCGCTGTGCTTCGAGCGCGACGGGCAGGTGACGATACCCGCCGGGCTCGCCCCGCGGCTCCTGGACACCGAGCAGTCCAACTCCTCGCTGGTGTACGGGGACACGTACATCCTGAAGATCTTCCGCCGCGTCCAGCCCGGCATCAACCCGGACCTGGAGGTGCCCTGGGCTCTGGTCCGGCAGGGCTGCACCCGCGTACCGCCGCCCGTGGCGTGGTTTCGAATATCGCAGCCGCAGGAGGCGACGCTCGGTGTGCTCCAGCCGTTCCTGCCCGACGCCGTGGACGGGTGGACGCTGGCGCTTCAATCCCTCACCTCCGGGCGGGACTTCGCGGAGGAGGCGTATGAACTGGGGCGGGCGACCGCCGAGGTGCATCTCGCGCTGGCCGCCGCCTTCCCCCCCGATGCCCCGAGCCGGAGCCAGAACAGGCAGCTTGCGGCAGCGATGACCGAGCGCCTGGACGCCACCAGCGCTTGCGTGCCCGCCGTCATGCCGTACGTGCCCGGGCTGCGGGCCGCATTCGACGCGTTCGCCGTTCTCGACGCGACCCGTCCCGCGCAGCGGATCCACGGCGATCTCCACCTCGGCCAGGTCCTGTGGGCCGACATGCGGTGGTTCGTCATCGACTTCGAAGGGGAGCCGGCCCGCCCGCTCGCCGAACGCCGTCGCCGCCAGTCCCCCGTACGCGATGTCGCCGGCATGCTGCGCTCCTTCGACTACGCCGCCCGCAGCCGCCGCCCATGGCGTCCGGCGTGGGCCCGGCGCTGCCGGGATGCCTACTGCGCCGGTTACGCCGCCGAGGCGGGGTGGGATCCGCGGGACGAGCCCGCCCTGCTGTGCGCCTACGAGACCGACAGAGCCGTCTACGAAGTGCTGTACGAGGCCCGGCACCGGCCCGACTGGCTGTCCGTACCGCTGGCGGCGATAGC
This sequence comes from Streptomyces sporangiiformans, assembly GCF_005768555.2. Taxonomy (GTDB): domain Bacteria; phylum Actinomycetota; class Actinomycetes; order Streptomycetales; family Streptomycetaceae; genus Streptomyces; species Streptomyces sporangiiformans. The sequence continues at coordinate 1,233 of NZ_VCHX02000237.1, read as the reverse complement.
CCGGCTCGCCGAAGCCGACCGAACCCCCTCCGGCAGTGGTCCGCCGGCCCCCTCGTTCCACAACGCCTGAGGAGTCTGAAGCCATGGCAGCGCGCAATATCTCCGTTTCCCTGCCGGCGCCCGAAACGCCCGCACCCAAGGTCGCGCCCAAGTCCGGGGCGCCCAGGCCAGGACGCGGCGCCCCCGGCATATCGCCGCCGGGCTCGATGGACGCGGCGGACCGGGCACGTCTGCTGGCCGGCGCCCATCACGACCCGCACTCGCTGCTCGGGGCGCACCCGGTGCCGGATGGTGTGGTCTTCCGGGCGCTGCGCCCGTACGCCACAGCCGTCGCCGTGTCGGTGAACGGGCAGCGTGCGGAGCTGGACGACCTGGGGGACGGTCTCTTCGGGACCGTGCTGCCGCTTGAAGTGATTCCCGAGTACACCCTGCTGGTCACGTACGGGAACGACGAGTACGAGATGCAGGACCCCTACCGGTTTCTGCCCTCGCTCGGCGAGTTCGATCTGCACCTGTTCGGCGAGGGCCGCCACGAGCAGCTGTGGAAGGCACTCGGCGCCGAACCGATGGTGCACCAGGGCGTGACCGGCACCCGCTTCACGGTCTGGGCGCCTAACGCGCGGGGCGTGCGGGTCATCGGCGACTTCAACTACTGGGACGGCACGGCGTTCCCGATGCGGTCACTCGGGTTCTGCGGCGTGTGGGAGCTGTTCGTCCCCGGGGTCGGCGAGGGCGCCCTGTACAAGTTCGAGATCACCCGGCCCAACGGCTCCAGGACTCAGCGTGCCGACCCGATGGCCCGCAGCGCGGAGATGCCGCCCGCGACCGCGTCGGTCGTCCATCAGTCGCATCACAAGTGGCGGGACGAGGAATGGATGGCCGGGCGGGGGCGGCGCCCCGTGCACCTGTCGCCCTTCTCGGTGTACGAGGTCCATCTGCCGTCCTGGCGCCCTGGACTGACGTACCGCCAGCTCGCCGACCAACTCCCCGCCTATGTCTCCGACCTTGGCTTCACGCACGTGGAGCTGATGCCGGTCGCCGAACACCCCTTCGGCGGCTCCTGGGGCTATCAGATCACCGGCTTCTACGCGCCCACCGCCCGCCTCGGCACCCCCGACGACTTCAAGTACCTCGTCGACGCGCTCCACCGGGCCGGTATCGGCGTGATCATGGACTGGGTGCCCGCCCACTTCCCGCGCGACGAGTGGGCACTGGCCGAGTTCGACGGCCGTC
>NZ_VCHX02000236.1 GCF_005768555.2 Streptomyces sporangiiformans | reverse complement strand
GGGGCGCCACCGCGACGGACGCGGTGGCGCCCCGGTTTTGTGCCGGGCTGGGGTGATCCGGAGGAGCAGGCCGGGGTGGACTGCGCCATCGCGCCGCGACATCCGCTGTCGGTCTCCTTCGACAAGCTCGGGGCGGTCGCGGTCGATGGGCACGGCTGCAGGCTCTCCTGGGCCGAATTGGGCATGCTCTCGACTGCACGGGGGGAGCGGCCGGGTGGCCGAGGTGTATCCGGTCGCGGCATGGCATCAATGGGACTGGCACTCGGCACAGTCACGAGCCCCAGGCCGCTGCCCCCTGGCTGCACGTCCCCGAGGAGGCGCGGCGACTGTATGCACTCACCGCCTGGCCTACAGCCGACGACGTCGAGGTCACCCGCACCGAGGGCGGGATCCACATCAGAGCAGCATGCGTGTGGGGCGACTCGCCCGATTCCCAACCGGCTTGACGTATTCCGATATAGGAATATGATCGCTGCTATGGCACGAGCAGCGACGACGTCGGACGCGTTCAACGCGATCGCCGAGCCGCAGCGTCGGGACATCCTGGCGCTGCTGCGGGCGGGTGAGCGGCCGGTGACCGACCTGGCCCAGGAGCTGGGGATGAGCCAGCCAGGGGCGTCCAAGCACCTCCGGGTGCTCCGGGAGGTGGGGCTGGTGCGGGTCCGCGGGGCGGGCAAGCAGCGCCTCTACGGCCTGGACGCCCGCGGGCTGCGGCCGGTCCACGAGTGGGTCGGCGGATTCGAGCGGTTCTGGAACGAGAGTTTCGACCGGCTGGACACCTACGTGCAGGACCTCAAGCAGACACGGCAGGAGGGATGACCGATGACAGGGGCAAGGCGAGAAACGCGGGCGGAGCCGGCGACGGCCGACCGGGAGATCGTGATCTCCCGGGTCATCGACGCCCCGCGGGAGCTGGTGTTCGAGGCGTTCACCGAGGTCCGGCACCTGTCGCGGTGGTGGGGTCCGGAGGGGTTCACCACCACCACGCGGTCCTTCGAGTTCCGCGAGGGCGGGGAGTGGGACTTCGTGCTGCACGGGCCGGACGGCACCGACTACTCCGAGTGGATCCGCTGGCTGCGGATCGCCCCGCCGGAGCGGATCGCGCTGCTGCACGGTGAGTCCCGCGACGACCCGAACGCCTTCGAGTCGGTCCTGACCTTCGCGCCGGACGGCGCGGCGACCCGGATCGTGATGCGCACGGTGTTCCCCACCAAGGAACTGCGCGACGAGGCGGTCGAGAAGTACCACGCGATCGAGGGCGGCCAGCAGACCCTGAGCAGCCTGGCGGCCTACGTCACCGACCTCGCGCGGAAGGGGGCGGAGGGCTGATGGCCGGGAAGGTGTTCTTCAGCGTGTCGATGTCGCTGGACGGCTTCATCGCGCCCGAGTCCGTGCCCGTTGAAGACGAACTCTTCGCGCCCGACAATCGGGACGACCCGGACGTTCAGCGCTGGATGGCGCAGTGGGCGGAGCTGCAGCAGTGGCTGTTCCCGCTGCGGTTCATCCGGGAGAACCTGAAGCTGGGCGAGGGCGGCGAGGAGGGCCGCGACAACGACGTAGCGCGGGAGACGTTCGAGCGCACCGGCGCGAGCGTCATGGGTAAGCGCATGTTCGACCTCGGCGAGCAGTCATGGCCGGAGGAGGCGCCCTTCCACACCCCGGTCTTCGTCGTGACGCACACCAAGCGTGACCCGTGGGAGCGGCCCGGCGGCACCACGTTCCACTTCGTCAACGACGGCATCGAGCACGCCCTCGACCAGGCCCGCGAGGCCGCCGGCGACCGCGACGTCCGCATCGCCGGCGGCGGCGCGACGATCCTGGAGCACCTGAACGCCGGCCTGGTCGACGAGTTCTCGATCACGCTGTCACCGGTGCTTTTCGGCGCGGGCACCCGCCTGTTCGACGGCGTGGACGCATCCAGGGTCGCGCTGGAGCCGGTCCGTTCGGAGCCGTCGTCGCGGGTGACGCACCTGACCTACGCCGTGCACCCACGGTAGCCGCGCCACCACTCCACCCCAGCGACCCGAGCACCCACGGCGCACACGCTTGAATCAGCAGGCCGCCACGGCCAACTGCGAACAGCCGAATTGCTACGTACCCGGGCATTCACGAACTTGGTCGACCGGGCAGCAGAGGCGTATGGGATCAGCATGCACTACGCGGAGACGATCCGGAGGCCGCCCGCGAAGCGATGAACGCCGTCCTTCGGGCCCGCTCACGGTCTTGACCGTGAGGTTGAGGAAGGACTTGGCCCAGTCGACCAGCGTTCCCCCATAGATGGAATCGGCCCAGACGACGGCGATTTGAGGGTGCATGAGACGCAGGCGGAGGAGGATCTCCTTGGCCGCGACGGCGTCGTGGGTGTCGGCCTGCGTCACCATGACGGACTGCGAATCGATCGCCGCGGCCACGGGGTGCGGGGAGGTCCCCATGGCGCGGCGGACCCGGTGCCGGAGCTGGTCACGGATGAGGTTGAAGATGCCAGCCGCGCGCCGCCGGCTGAAGAACCCGAAGACCGTCTGGAAGGGCGGGAAGTCCGCGGGCAGGTCCCGCCTTATGTGGAATCGAGCCGGGCTAGGTGTATTGACCCGCAGCGTTGTTGATGCGGGTGATGGGTGGCTGGCCGCCGAGTGCGGTGTGGCAGCGGTGGTGGTTGTAGGTG
>NZ_VCHX02000238.1 GCF_005768555.2 Streptomyces sporangiiformans | reverse complement strand
GTGTCCTGTCCGGGATGGCGCAGGAATCCCTCACCGGGGACGCGCAGTTGATCACGGCCCTGCGCAAGGACCGACCCGAACCGGAAGCCCTGGTCACCGCCCTCGGCCGACTCCACATAGCCGGCGTCGGGCTGGACTGGAACGCGGTCCTCCCCGGTGCCACGGCGGTCGACCTCCCCACCTACGCCTTCCAGCGCGAGCGGTTCTGGCCGGAGGCGGCGGTGGGGTTCGCGGGCGACGTGACGTCGATGGGGTTGGGTGCCGCGGATCATCCGTTGCTGGGTGCGGTGGTGTCGTTGGCGGGTGCCGATGGCGTGGTGCTGACGGGTCGGCTGTCGGTGCAGACCCATCCTTGGCTCGCCGATCACGTGGTGTCGGGTGCGGTTTTCCTGCCGGGTACGGCGTTTGTGGAGCTGGGCGTGCAGGCCGGTGACCGGGTGGGCTGCGACACGGTCGAGGAGCTGACACTGGAAGCGCCGCTCGTGCTGCCCGAGCACGGGGGTGTGCACGTTCAGCTCGCTGTGGGTGCGCCGGATGCCGCGGGACGGCGTCCACTGTCGGTGCATTCGCGGGCGGATGACGTGGCGTCGGACGAGCCGTGGACCCGGCATGCCACCGGCTGGCTCGTCGCCGGCACGCGTCGCGCGGCGGACGTCGATCTGGCGGCCTGGCCGCCGCAGGGCGCCGAGCAGGTCGAGATCGACGGTCTGTACGCGGGTCTTGCCGAGGCAGGTCTGGCGTACGGTCCGGTGTTCCAGGGGCTGCGTGCGGCCTGGCGGCGCGGGGACGAGGTGTTCGCCGAGGTGGCGCTGCCCGAGCAGGAACAGGACCGGGCGGCGGCGTTCGGGCTGCACCCGGCGCTGCTCGACACATCCCTGCACGCCATCGGGCTCGGCGACTTCGTCGAGGCCTCCGGCGGCGCGAGCCTGCCCTTCGAGTGGAGCGGTGTGTCGCTGTACGCGACCGGGGCGGCCGCGGTGCGCGTGCGTCTGACGTCGGCCGGCGCGAACGCGGTGGCGGTGGAGGTCGCCGACGAGACCGGCGCGCCCGTTGCCTCCGTCGACTCCCTCGTGCTCCGCGCGGCATCCGCCCAGCAGCCGGTCCGCCGTACCGCCTACCGGGACTCCCTCTTCCGTACGGAATGGACGGCCCTGCCCTCTGCTGAAACGACCCCCTCGCGATGGGCGGCGATCGGACCGTGGACCACCGACATCGGCGTCCCGGTACACACGGCCGACTCCCTCACCGGACTCGCGACACTCCCCGAACTGGTCGAGCATGCACCGGACTTCGTGCTGCTCCCGTGCTCCGGAACCACGACGGGGGGCGCGGAAGGCGTAACGGCGGACGGCACCCGTGCCACGGTGAACCACGTCCTGGACGTGCTGCAGACCTGGCTCGCCGACGACCGGTTCGCCGACGCACGGCTCGTCGTCGTCACCGGCGGCGCGGTCCCGGTCGGCCCCGACGCCGATGTCACGGACCTCGCCGGTGCCGCCGTGTGGGGCCTGATCCGTGCCGCCCAGTCCGAGAACCCCGGCCGCATCCTGCTGGCCGACCTCGACGCCGAGACGTCGTCGGCGCAGGCCCTGCCCGCGGCCCTCACCGCGGACGAGCCGCACGTCGCCCTGAGGGAGGGCGTGGCGTACGTACCGCGCTTGGCCCGCGTCGGCACCGACGGCACGCTGGTGCCGCCGACGGGCGAGACCGGCTGGTTCGTCGGACCCATGGGCAGCGACACCCTCGACGGCCTCGACATCGAGGTGAGCGACGACGCGACGGTGCCACTCGCTGAGGGCGAGCTGCGGATCGCTGTGCGCGCGGCGGGCGTCAACTTCCGCGACGTCCTCATCGCCCTGGGCATGTACCCGGGCGGTGCCGTGATGGGCGGTGAAGTAGCCGGCGTGGTCACGGAGGTCGGCCCCGGTGTGACGGAACTGGCCGTCGGCGACCGCGTGATGGCCATGGTGGAGCGGGCCTTCGGCCCTGTCATGGTCGCCGACCACCGCCGCGTCGCCGGTTTCCCGGACGACTGGTCGTTCGAGCGGGCGGCGACGACGCCGATTGTGTTCCTGACGGCGTTGTTCGGGCTGCGGGATCTGGCT
>NZ_VCHX02000233.1 GCF_005768555.2 Streptomyces sporangiiformans | reverse complement strand
GGCGCGGGGGCGCGGGGGCGCGGGGGAGCGGGGGAGCGGCGGAAAGACCAACCGAGACGGAACCCGTGACGGACAACGCCGAAGGGCCCCACCGCGAACGGTGGGGCCCTTCGACATCGTGCCCGGTGAGGCACTGGCGGAGGATACGAGATTCGAACTCGTGAGGGGTTGCCCCCAACACGCTTTCCAAGCGTGCGCCCTAGGCCTCTAGGCGAATCCTCCGCCGGAAACATTACATGACGGCGGGGAGTGGTCGCGAACTCGTTCGTGCCGGTCGGATCAGGTACTCTGTGCGGAGCCCCTCACGTGGCGCTATCTGACTGAACTCCCCCAGGGCCGGAAGGCAGCAAGGGTAGGTTGGCTCTGGCGGGTGCGTGGGGGGCGCTTTGCGTTGCCGTCCGGTTCAGGTGCGTTCCGTTGGCTTCAGTTCGGTTCAGTCGGGTTCAAGGGCCCAGGGGATCGGGTTGAGCCAGGGGTTCAGGCACGGGGAAGCGGAGTTCCGTCCCGGTGGGCGGCTCTTGTTGTCAGTGGGCGCCTATAACCTCGTATGTGTGTCGTCTCTCGCGCTGTACCGCCGTTATCGCCCGGAGTCGTTCGCCGAGGTCATCGGGCAGGAGCATGTCACTGACCCGCTGCAGCAGGCGCTGCGCAACAACCGGGTCAATCACGCGTACCTGTTCAGCGGGCCGCGCGGATGCGGGAAGACGACCAGTGCGCGGATCCTGGCGCGCTGTCTGAACTGTGAGCAGGGGCCCACGCCAACCCCCTGCGGTGAGTGCCAGTCCTGCCGGGACCTGGCGAGGAACGGGCCGGGGTCCATCGACGTCATCGAGATCGACGCCGCCTCGCACGGTGGCGTGGACGACGCCCGTGACCTGCGCGAGAAGGCCTTCTTCGGACCGGCTGGCAGCCGGTACAAGATCTACATCATCGACGAGGCGCACATGGTCACCTCGGCGGGCTTCAATGCCCTGCTGAAGGTGGTCGAGGAGCCGCCGGAGCACCTCAAGTTCATCTTCGCCACGACCGAGCCCGAGAAGGTCATCGGGACCATCCGGTCGCGGACCCACCACTACCCGTTCCGGCTCGTGCCGCCGGGGACCCTGAGGGAGTATCTGGGCGAGGTCTGCGGACATGAGGGCATTCCCGTCGAGGACGGGGTGCTTCCGCTGGTGGTGCGGGCCGGGGCCGGGTCCGTACGTGACTCCATGTCCGTCATGGATCAGTTGCTCGCCGCGGCCGGTGCGGACGGCGTGACGTACGCCATGGCGACCGCCCTGCTGGGGTACACGGAAGCGTCGCTCCTCGACTCGGTCGTGGAGGCTTTCGCCGCGGGGGACGGGGCCGCCGCCTTCGAGATCGTGGACCGGGTCATCGAGGGGGGTAACGATCCACGGCGATTCGTCGCCGATCTGCTGGAGCGGCTCAGGGATCTGGTGATTCTGGCGGCCGTGCCCGATGCGGCCGAGAAGGGGCTCATCGACGCTCCCGCCGATGTCGTGGAGCGGATGCAGGCGCAGGCGGGCGTCTTCGGCGCGGCCGAGCTGAGCCGCGCCGCCGATCTCGTCAATGACGGACTGACGGAGATGCGGGGAGCCACCTCGCCCCGGCTTCAGCTCGAGTTGATCTGTGCGCGGGTGATGTTGCCCGCGGCGTACGGCGACGAGCGGTCCGTCATGGCCCGGCTCGACCGCTTGGAGCGGGGCGTCAACTTCGCCGGGGCGGGCGCCGGGCCTGCCATGGGATACGTGCCTGGGCCCGACGCTCATGCGGGGGCGCAGGGTGGTTCCGCTGCGTCTGCTCCCCCTGGTCCCTCTGGTCCCTCCGCTCCTCCTGTTCCGCCGGGGGGCGGGCCTGCCGCGGCTCGGGCCGCCGTGCGTGGAACAGGGGCCCCCGGCTCCGAGAGTGGTGGTGCGACTGGAGGGGGCTCAGGACCTGACTCGGGTACCGGGACGGCCCCGGCCGCGGCCTCGGCTCCGGCCGCGCCCGTCGCGCCGGTTCGCGAGCAGCCGCCCGCGCAGCC
>NZ_VCHX02000234.1 GCF_005768555.2 Streptomyces sporangiiformans | reverse complement strand
CCGATCGGGGGTCTGGGGGCGGAGCCCCCAGGTACGGGATGGGACGGGTAGGGGCGGCGGGGGCGAAGAAACCCGACCCCCGCGCACATCGCATCGTGGCCGCATGCGGTCTACCGCGACCCCGTCCGGGGTGGCACGCTGCCGTCTATGGGGGCATTGAGGCGTATACGGCAGGGCTTACGGACGCGGCGAAGGGCCCCGGCCCTGGCCGGACTCGCGGCGGTCACCGTGCTGGCGGCCACCGCCTGCGAACCCGGCGACGGAGTGAGCTCCGTCGCGGTCGCGATCACCACCGACCAGGTGGGCACCCGGGAACTGGAGCGCCAGGGCGTCGACGTGCAGTGGGTCAGCTGCACGGCCTCGTACGGGGACAAGGCGAAGCCCGGGAACTCGCCGAGTCCGCGCAGCGTGGCGACCGTCGACTGCGTGGGCGAGACCAAGGACGGCAAGGACATCACCATCAAGGGCAAGGTGACGCAGGAGATCGACGGCAAGTGCGTACGAGGCGACCTCACCGCCAAGGTGGGCGGCAAGCAGTGGTTCCGGGTGGACGTGCTCGGGAACTGCGACGCCGCCGAGCCGAGCAAGGAGCCGCCCTGGACACCACCCGGCGACCACAAGTCGACTCCGCCCGTCGATCACAAAACGACACCGCCGCACGAGCAGCCGGGCCCCACCGTCACCGTGACCGTCACCGAGCACCCGCGCCCCACCTGCTCCTGCGTCCAGGGCAAGTGATCCGAACCTCTGGCCGGGGAAAGGGTCGCTGCATAGGGTGATCGGGTGACACAGACCGCACCCGCTGCATCCTCGACCTATCTCCGGTATCCGCATCTCCATGGCGAGTTGATCACCTTCACCGCCGAGGACGACGTCTGGGTCGCGCCGCTCGACGGCGGCCGCGCCTGGCGGGTCAGCGCCGACAACGTCCCCGTGAACCACCCCCGCATCTCACCGGACGGCACGACCGTCGCCTGGACCTCCACCCGTGACGGCGCCCCCGAGGTGCACATCGCCTCCCTCGACGGCGGGCCCGCCACGCGCCTTACGCACTGGGGCAGTTGGAAGACCCAGGTGCGCGGCTGGACCCCGGACGGGAACGTGCTCGCGCTCAGCACCTACGGGCAGCCCAGTCTGCGGCGCACCTGGGCGCGGTCCGTACCGCTCGACGGCGGTCCGGCGACCACCCTTCCGTACGGGCCTGTCGGCGATGTCGCCCACGGCCCCGGTGTCGTGCTGCTGTCCGCGCCCATGGGACGCGAGGCCGCCTGGTGGAAGCGGTACCGGGGCGGCACGGCGGGCAAGCTGTGGATCGACCGTGCGGCCGCGGGCGAAGAAGGAGCCGGCGAGTTCGTACGGCTGCATGAGGAGCTGGACGGGAACATCGAGTACCCGTCGTGGGTGGGGGAGAGGGTCGTCTTCCTCTCCGACCACGAGGGCGTCGGAGCCGTGTACTCGTCCCTCGCCGACGGGTCGGATCTGCGGCGGCACACGGCGGTCGACGGCTTCTACGCCAGGCACGCGGCGACCGACGGCACACGTGTCGTGTACTCCTCCGCCGGTGAGCTGTGGCTCCTCGACGACCTGGACGGGGCCGAGCCGCGCCGGCTCGACGTCCGGCTCGGCGGACAGCGCGTCGACCTGCGGCGGCACCCCGTGAACGCGGCCCGCTGGTTCGGGGCCGCCGCGCCCGACCACACCGGACGCGGCAGCGCGATCTCCGTGCGCGGCGCCGTCCACTGGGTCACCCATCGCTCCGGCCCCGCCCGCGCCCTCGCCGCCGAAGACGGCGTACGCGCCCGGCTGCCCCGCACCTTCCGCGTCGACGGCGAGGAGCACGTGGTGTGGGTGACGGACGCGGAGGGCGACGACGCGTTGGAGTTCGCGCCCGCCACCGGCGTCGCGCCCGGCGCGACCCCGCGGCGGCTCGCCGCCGGGCAGCTCGGCCGGGTGCTCGGGCTCGCCGT
>NZ_VCHX02000230.1 GCF_005768555.2 Streptomyces sporangiiformans | reverse complement strand
GCCCGGTGCACACCGGGCGCCCCCTTCGCCGTACCGACCTCAGACGTGCTCGCGCCAGCGGTTCGTGATCGGCAGTCGGCGGTCCTTGCCGAAGCCCTTGGCCGAGATCTTCGTACCCGGCGGGTACTGGCGCCGCTTGTACTCCGCCGCGTCGACCATGCGCAGCGTCTTGGTGACCAACTCGTGGTCGAATCCGGCGGCGACGATCGCGTCGGCGCCCGTATCACGGTCGACGTACAGCTCCAGGATCGCGTCCAGGACGGGATAGTCCGGCAGCGAGTCGGTGTCGACCTGGCCCGGGCGCAGCTCGGCGCTCGGCGGCTTGGTGATGGAGTTCTCCGGGATCGGCGGGGTCTGCCCCCGCTCGGCCGCCGCCCGGTTCCGCCACCCGGCCAGCCGGAAGACCGACGACTTGTACACGTCCTTGATGGGCCCGTACGCGCCGACCGAGTCGCCGTAGAGCGTCGAATACCCCACCGCCAGCTCGGACTTGTTGCCCGGCGCCAGCACGATGTGACCCTCCTGGTTGGAGATCGCCATCAGCATCGTGCCGCGCAGCCGCGACTGGAGGTTCTCCTCGGCGAGCCCCGACAGCCCGAGCGAGGCCATGTACGCGTCGAACATCGGCTCGATCGCCACGGTCCGGAGGTTGAGCCCGGTACGCCGCGCCAACTCGGCCGCGTCGTCCTTGGAATGGTCCGAGGAGTACTTGGAGGGCATCGAGACCCCGTACACGTTCTGCGCGCCGAGCGCGTCGCACGCGATGGCGGCGACGAGCGCGGAGTCGATGCCACCCGAGAGCCCGACCAGCACGGAGCGGAAACCGTTCTTCGCCACATAGGCCCGCAGCCCCACCACGAGCGCCGAGTACACCTCCTCGTCGTCGTCGAGCCGCTCCGCGTACCCTCCGGACAGCTCCGGCTCGTACGCGGGCAGCGGCTCCCCGGAGAGGACGAGGTGCTCGATCCGCAGCCCGTCGTCCACGACGCCCGAGGGGGGCTCTGCGGCAGCGGCGGGCAGATCGAGGTCGAGGACGATGCACCCTTCGGCGAACTGCGGGGCCCGTGCGACGACTTCGCCGTCCCGGTCGACGACGATCGAGTCACCGTCGAAGACGAGCTCGTCCTGTCCGCCGATCATGGCGAGATACGCGGTGGTGCAGCCGGCCTCCTGCGCCCGCTTGCGCACGAGCTCCAGGCGGGTGTCGTCCTTGTCGCGCTCGTACGGGGAGGCGTTGATGGAGAGCAGCAGCCCCGCCCCGGCCGTTCGTGTCGCCGGCACCCGGCCGCCGTCCTGCCAGAGGTCCTCACAGATCGCGAGGGCCACATCGATGCCGTGCACCCGCACGACCGGCAGGGTGTCGCCGGGCACGAAGTAGCGGAACTCGTCGAAGACGCCGTAGTTCGGCAGGTGATGCTTGGCGAAGCGGAGCACCACTTCGCCGCCGTGCAGCACGGCGGCGGCGTTCCGCGGTGCTCCGGCCGGCTGCCCGTACTTCGGCTGGGCCGTCTCCGACCGGTCGAGGTAGCCGACGATCACGGGCAGATCCCCGAACCCCTCGTCGGCGAGCCGCACGGCCAGGTCCTTCAGAGCCGCGCGGGAAGCATCCACGAAGGACGACCGCAGAGCCAGGTCCTCGACGGGATACCCGGTCAGCACCATCTCCGGGAACGCCACCAGATGCGCTCCCTGCTCGGCCGAGTGCCGGGTCCAACGGAGGATCGCCTCGGCGTTCCCGGCGAGATCGCCGACCGTCGAGTCGATCTGATTCAGGGCGAGGCGTAGTTGAGGCACGCGGCCCAGTCTAATCGTCAAAGCGACGCGATGGGGTGTGGCGAGCCCCACGCCCGCGCCCCGCGCCCGCCCCTCGACGAGGGACGGGCG
>NZ_VCHX02000232.1 GCF_005768555.2 Streptomyces sporangiiformans | reverse complement strand
GATCGAGGCCAAACTCACCACCCACCCCGGCGTGAAGGACGCCGTCGTCACCGCGGCGAACAACCACCTCACCGCCTACCTCATTCCGGACGCCTCTCACGACACAGGCGGCGAAGGGGACCGGCTGCGCGTCAGTGAGTGGGAGAACGTCTTCAACGCGATGCGCTCCGAAGTCGGCGTGATCGGTGATGACTTCGACACGACCGGTTGGATCAGCACGTACACAGACGCTCCCATTCCCGACGAGGCGATGCGCCAGTGGGTCGACGAGACCGTGCGCCGCATCCTGGAATGCTCGCCGGCGCACGTGCTGGAGATCGGATGCGGCACAGGCCTGCTGGCGACCCGCATCGCTCCTCGGGCGCGCTACACCGGCGTCGACGTCTCCGCCGAGACGCTCGCCACGCTCCAGGCGTACTTCGACGCCCGTCCCGAGTATGCGGACCGGGTGCGCCTGCTGCACCGTGATGCCCGCGACCTCGCGGATGTCGAGGACGGCGTCGTCGACTGCGTCATCGTGAACTCCGTCTCCCAGTACTTCCCGAGCGGCGCCTACCTGGTGGACTTGCTGCGCGAGGCCGCACGAGTCCTCTCCGACGACGGCACCCTGTTCGTGGGTGATGTCCGCGATCTGCGCCTGCTGCGGGCCTTCCACACCTCGGTCGAGCTTTTCCAGGCCGGTGCGACGGATTCGGTGGACGAACTCACGGAGCGAGTCACTCAGCGGGGCCTGCAGGAGAGCGAACTGGCGATATCCCCCGAACTCTTCCGCGGACTGCGGGGACTGGGTTTCAGCACCGTGAGCATGCGTCCCAAGACAGGCGACCCCACCACGGAAATGGCGGACTACAGGTACGACGTGATACTGCGTAGGTCTCCGGCCGTGGCCCATGCCGAAGCGCCGGGTCATGTCACGGTCCTGGACGGGCAGGCCGAGGCCGTCATCGACGAGCTGCGCGCGGCCCTCGACGAGGCCACCCCCCATGGATCCGCTGCCGTGATCCTGCGTGGCGTACGGAACCCACGCCTCTGGCGCGATCTCCGTGCCACTGATCATCTGGAAAGCGGCTCGGCACACACTCTGGAGGATGTGGCAACGGACCAGTCGGCGGCCGCCGGGTTCCGCACCGACGACCTCCGTGCCGTCGCCCACGATGCGGGTTGGCTGATCGAGGCATTCCTGGGCGAGGCGCCGGGCGCGGCCGACATCGTGTTCTACCACGGTCACCTGCCGGACCACCTGTCCGAGGAGTGCTCCACACTGGATCTGGACGATGGGGTGCCGGAGCTGGTGAACCGTCCTGCCGCGCCGCAGTTCACGGGCCGGCTCGTCGAATCGGTGCGGGAACACCTGACCGGGACGCTGCCCTCGTACATGCTGCCGGAACGGTACCTGGTACTCGACCGCTTCCCCCTCTCGGCCAACGGCAAGGTCGACCGCGGCCGGCTCCCGGCACCTGACCTCGACGACACCGGTGACGGGCCCGAGAACGGCGCTGCGCCGCGCAACCTGCGCGAGGAGCGGCTGTCCGCCGTCTGGTGCGACGTACTCGGCAGGCAGAGCATCGGCATTCACACCGACTTCTTCCACGCCGGCGGGGACAGTCTGCTGGCGGTCCGGACCGCGGCGGCGGCCGCGTCGAACGGGCTGCCGCTCACCGCGGCCGATATCTTCGCCCATCCCACGGTCGCCGCGCAGGCCGTGCTGCTGGCCACCCGTGACCACGCGCCGGAGGGACAGGCATCTGCGCTCCCTCGGCTCGTGTCCGAACCGGGGGCCCGGTTCGAGCCGTTCGGGCTGACGGATCTGCAGCAGGCGTATCTGCTGGGCCGTGGCGGGTTTTTCGCGTTGGGGAATG
>NZ_VCHX02000229.1 GCF_005768555.2 Streptomyces sporangiiformans | reverse complement strand
CGTCCTCAAACGCCGGACGGGCTGGGTATGTCAGCCCCTCCGGCGTTTGAGGAGCGGGGGTCCAGGGGGCTGGCCCCCTGGCGGGGTCTGGGGCGGAGCCCCAGAAGGATGGGACGGGTAGGGGCGGCGGGGGCGAGAACCCTGAACGCCGCAGCCGCGCGCGACCGTGCCAAAGTGTCGCATCCCCCAGGGCAACTACTACGGCTCGGACAAACGCCCCCCGGCCGTCCCGCCCCTACCGTGGGGAAAGAACGTCCAGGACACGCCAACGGAAGGGCCGGACACCCAAATGACTTCCACCCACGCCTTCTGGCTCGCCGGCCGCCAGGCCACCGGTGAGGCCACGTTCGATGTCACGTCCCCCTGGGACGGCGGTGTGGTCGGGACGGCGAGCGTGCCGACCGACGAGCAGGTGGAGGAGGCCGTCGCCGCCGCGTACGCCGTGCGGGACGAGTTCGCCGCCACCCCGGCCCACGTACGTGCCGCCGCCCTCGACCACGTGTCACGGCGACTGATCGAGCGGACCGAGGAGATCGCCCGGCTGATATCCGCCGAGAACGGCAAGCCGGTCAAGTGGGCCCGCGGCGAGGTCGGGCGGGCCGTGTCGGTGTTCCGGTTCGCGGCCGAGGAGGCCCGGCGGTTCAACGGCGGAGAGGCACAGCGGCTCGACACGGACCTCGGAGGGCAGGGACGGCTCGCCATCACCCGTCGCTTCCCCAAGGGCGTGGTGCTGGGCATCGCGCCGTTCAACTTTCCGCTGAACCTGTGCGCGCACAAGATCGCTCCGGCCATCGCGGCCGGTGTGCCGATCATTCTGAAGCCCGCGCCCGCGACCCCGCTGTCGGGTCTGCTGATCGGTGAGCTGCTGGCCGAGAGCGAGCTGCCGGCCGGGTCGTGGAGCATCCTGCCGGTCGCCAACGACCGTATGCCCGCTCTCGTGCAGGACGAGCGGCTGCCGGTCATCTCGTTCACCGGGTCCGAGAAGGTCGGGTTCGCGATCATGGACTCGGTGCCGCGCAAGCACTGCACGCTGGAGCTGGGCGGGAACGGCGCGGCCGTGGTGCTGGCCGACTACGCCAGTGACGAGGATCTGGACTGGGCCGCGACGCGTATCGCCGCCTTCTCCAACTACCAGGGCGGGCAGTCCTGCATCTCCGTGCAGCGGGTGATCGCCGATTCTTCCGTGTACGAGCGGCTGGTGCCTCGTATCGTCGCCGCCGTCGAGGCCCAGGTGACCGGTGATCCGTCCGACGACGCGACGGATGTCGGGCCGCTGGTGAGTGAGGACGCCGCCAGGCGTGTGGAGTCGTGGGTCGAGGAGGCCGCGCAGGCGGGCGCCCGTGTGCTGACCGGTGGCAAGCGGGACGGGGCCTCGTACGCGCCGACCGTTCTCGCCGATGTGCCGGCCGATGTCACGCTGTCCTGCGAGGAGGTCTTCGGTCCCGTCCTCTCGGTGCAGAAGGTGGACGGGGAGGCCGCCGCCTTCGCCGCCGTCAACGACTCCAAGTACGGCCTTCAGGCAGGGGTGTTCACCCATGACCTGCAGACCGCTTTCCGGGCGCACCGGGCGCTGGAGGTCGGTGGCGTGGTCATCGGGGACGTGCCCTCGTACCGCGCCGATCAGATGCCGTACGGCGGTGTGAAGCAGTCCGGGGTCGGGCGTGAGGGTGTGAAGTTCGCGATGGACGACTACACGTACGAGCGGGTGATGGTGCTGACGGGGCTCACCCTCTAGTCGGGTGACCGGCTCACCCTCCAGTCGGCCCTTGTCCTCTGGTCAGCTCTGACGGAGGGGCCCGGCACCGGTGCCCTCCGGTGCCGGGCCCCT
>NZ_VCHX02000231.1 GCF_005768555.2 Streptomyces sporangiiformans | reverse complement strand
GGTGGGTGGGTCTAGTGGGTGCGGTCTTTGTTGAAGTGCTTCATGGCCCAGGCGTAGCCGAGGAGGCTGATGGCGGTGCACCAGGCGGCGGCGATGTAGCCGCTGTTGCCGATGTCGGTGTTCATGAGGAGGCCGCGGAGGGTTTCGATCATGGGGGTGAAGGGCTGGTATTCGGCGAAGTAGCGCAGGCCGGTGGGCATGGTGTCGGTGGGGACGATGCCGGAGCCGACGAAGGGCAACAGGATGAGGGGGAAGGGGGCGTTGGAGGCGGCGTCGAGGGTTTTGGCGGCGAGTCCGAAGGCGACGCCGAGCCAGGTGAGGGCGAAGGCTGCGGCGGTGAGGAGGGCGAGGACGCCGAGCCATCCGGTGGCGGTGGCTTGGGGGTTGAAGCCCATGAGGAGGGCGACGAGGAAGACCACGGCCATGGAGGCGAGGGTTTGCAGGACGGAGGAGATGACGCGGGCGATGAGGATGGAGGGGCGGAAGATCGCCATGGTTTTGAAGCGGGCGATGATGCCTTCGGTCATGTCGACGGATGTGGAGACGGCGGTGCCGAGGGATCCGGTGGCGGCGGTCATGATGATCAGGCCGGGCAGGACGTAGTTGATGTAGTCGGTGCCGGCGCCGGCGACGGGGGTGACGCCTTCGCCCAGGACGTTGCCGAAGACGTAGACGAACAGCAGGAGGAACAGGACGGGGATGCCGATGATGGAGATGACGGTGGTGGGGTAGCGGAGCTGGTTTTTGAGGTTGCGGCGCAGCAGGGTGACGGAGTCGGCTACCGCGTAGGTGACGGTGCTCATACCAGGACCTTCTTCTCCGAATCGGCGGCGGATGCGGGCGAGTTGGGGGGGTTGGGGACGGTGGTGCCGTCAGCGGCATTGCTGGCGGTGGTGGTGGGGGTTTGGCCGGTGAGGGCGAGGAAGACGTCGTCGAGGTCGGGGGTTTTCAGGGCGAGTTCGTGGACGGTGGTCACGTCCAGGCGGTTGAGGATGTGCTGGACGCCGGCGGCGGAGCCGTCGGAGGGCACGTGCAGGGTGAGGGTGTCCTCGTCGTGTGTGGCTCCGGTGGCGGCCAGGAGGGTGGCGGCGGCGGTGAGGGCGGTGGGGGTGGTGAACTGCAGGTCGATGCTGCCGCCGGGGATCTGCCGCTTGAGCTGTTCGGGGGTGCCCTGGGCGACGAGGCGTCCGCCGTTGAGGACGGCGATGGTGTCGGCGAGCTGGTCGGCCTCTTCCAGGTACTGGGTGGTGAGGAAGATGGTGACGCCGTCGGCGACGAGGTCGCGGATCAGGTCCCACATCGCGCGCCGCACCCGGGGGTCGAGGCCGGTGGTGGGTTCGTCGAGGAAGATGATGCGGGGCGCGCCGACCAGGGTCATCGCCAGGTCCAGGCGGCGTTTCATGCCGCCGGAGTAGGTGATCACGGGCTTCTTCGCGGCTTCGACGAGGTCGAACTGCTCGATCAGCCGGGCGCAGCGCTGCTTGGCGACCTTGCGGTCCAGGTGCCACAGCCGGCCCATCAGCTGCAGGTTCTCCTCCGCGTTCAAGAACGGGTCGACAGCGGAGAACTGGCCGGTGACACCGATACTGGAGCGCACCCCGTCCGGATCGGAGGCCAGATCGTGGCCGGCGACGGTGACCTGACCGGCGTCCGCCGCGGTCAGCGTGGACAGGATCTTCACCGTGGTGGTCTTGCCCGCCCCGTTCGGACCCAGCAGCGAGAACACCGAGCCCTGCGGGATCTGAAGATCCACCCCGTCCAGCACCCGCTGCTCCCCATACGCCTTCACCAGCCCCACAGCACTGATCGCCGCAGC
>NZ_VCHX02000227.1 GCF_005768555.2 Streptomyces sporangiiformans | reverse complement strand
GGCCGGCTCCGCCCGCCGCCGCCCGCCCCCCGCCGGGCCCGGCGCTCCGCGACGGCAGCGATCCGGACGGCCACGGCCGCATCGACATCGATGCCATCGACGACAAGATCGCGAAGTCCAAGCCGGCCGAGCACGGCCTGCTAGGCCAGCATGATCCGCCGCCACATCATCTGGCGGAACAGGCACACCGCCGATATTCGCTTGCACACCCTCGTCACTCGGGTCAACGTCGCCTGACATCCGACGAAGGCAGAGAAGATGACCACCAAGACCCACCACGTCGACCACGAACTCATCCAGGCCGCGGCGCATGTCGCGGCCACTCGCTGCCGGGGCGACAACCACACCATGGCAGCCGCGGCCCGCGCCCAGGACGGCCGGATGGTCACGGCGGTGAACGCCTACCACTTCACCGGTGGCCCCTGCGCCGAGCTGGTCCTCATAGGCGCGGCAGCCGCCCAGGGCATCTACGAGCTGGACACGATCGTCACCGTGGGCGACCGCGACCGTGGGGTTGTCCCCCCGTGCGGCCGGTGCCGTCAGGTCCTTCTCGACTACTTCCCCGCCCTCAAGGTCATCGTCGGCGAAGACGACCGCTTCCGAACCGTCCTCGTCACCGACTTGCTCCCCGAAAGCTACTTCTGGGCCGACCACCAACTCGACGCCGAGTAACGGCGCCACTCAGCACGTACTGACACCGGCCGACAACAGGGCAAACCTTGTCAGGCGTGGCAGCGGATCGAGGTGTGGCTGAGCGAGCACGCCCCTGCGTCGTTCGCCGCGCTACGGCCCGGGACGTCGCAGGAGGAGATCGCCGAGACCTCGGGCCTCTTCCTCGACACCGGCCAGCGGCACGGAGCGAAGTGACTGGATCAACTCTGTGGCGAGCACCCACGGTTCACCCCAGTCATCATCGCTGCTGAGGAGCCCTCCAGGCCCACACCCACCACCGGGCGGCTGCCGGTAGCGTGGTGTGGATGCTGGTAGGTACCGAAGAAACCCGGCTCGTCGTGCTGCGCGGGAACTCGGGTTCGGGGAAGTCATCGGTCGCGGCCGGCATGCGTGACAGGTTCGGCCGGGGCCTGGCGCTGGTCGGCCAGGACAATCTGCGCCGGATCGTCCTACGGGAACGCGACCGGCCCGGCGCGGCGAACATCGGTCTGATCGGCACCGTCGCCCGCTACGCCCTCGACGCCGGGTATCACGTCGTGATCGAGGGCATCCTCTACGCCGACCGCTATGGCGCGATGCTCGGCCAACTGCGTGCTGACCATCGCGGCCCGACCCACGGCTACTACCTGCACGTGCCCTTCGAGGAGACCCTCGTTCGCCACGCCACCAAGCCCATCGCGGACGAGATCGGCGAGACGGAGCTGCGGGACTGGTACCGAGAGCTGGATCTGCTGCCCGGCGGCATGGAGACCGTCATCGGCGCCGACAGCACCCTCACGGAGACGGTCGACCGCATCATGCTCGACACCGGGCTTACTGGCTCTAACAAAAGCTTTGATCTTGTGACCGTGGGCTTGTCTGCTCGTTGGTCTGGTCGTGAGGAAGAGACAGTCGCGGC
>NZ_VCHX02000225.1 GCF_005768555.2 Streptomyces sporangiiformans | reverse complement strand
TCGAGACCGAAGCTGTACGCCACCCGACCCGAGATCACACTCGTCGTCGTCCCCGTCATCAGATAACCCTCGACACCCTCGGGCATCGAGAGGACGTTGCCCGCGTAGTTGGAGTGCGAGGAGCCCGCGAAGACGCCTGTGCGACTGCCACGCAGCGACGCCGGGTCGATGCCCGCGTGCTCGAACGTCTCCCATGCGGTTTCGAGGAGCAGGCGCTGCTGCGGGTCCATGGCGAGGGCCTCGCGCGGCGAGATGCCGAAGAACGAGGCGTCGAAGAGCGGGACGTCGTAGACGAAGCCGCCCGCGTGGGTCTTCGTGGTGCTCTCGCCGTCGACGTCCGCGCCGTACATGCGGTCGATGTCCCAGCCTCGGTCCCCGGGAAGTTCGGAGATGGCGTCGCCGGCGGTGCGCACCAGCTGCCACAGGTCCTCGGGCGAGGAGACGCCGCCCGGATAGCGGCAGGCCATGCCGACGATGACGACCGGGTCGTCGTCCTGGGCCGCCGACGGCGCTACCGAGGGTGCGACGGTCTCGGCGGTGTCCGCGGTGTCGCCGAGCACTTGGGACCGGAGGTGGTCCACCAGGACCTGCGGGGTCGGGTGGTCGAAGACGAGGGTGGACGGAAGCCGGATTCCGGTGACAGCGGTGAGCCGGTTACGCAGTTCCACCGCGGTCAGGGAGTCGAAGCCCAGGTCCCGGAACGGCCGGGTGGCATCGATCAGGTCGCCCGTGGCATGGCCGAGTACGGCGGCGGCCTGCCCCTGGACGAGGTCGAGGAGCACGGCCCGCTGCTCGTCCGCGTCGAGCCCGGCGAGGCGTGGGGCAAGCCCGGACGCGTCCGCGGCGGCCCGTGCGGCCGCGGCTCGGCGTGCGGACGTCCGCACGAGGCCGCGCAGCAGCGGCGGTAGGTCTCCGCCGCGGGCGAGGGCGGCGGTGTTCATCGGGATCGGCACCAGGGCCGCCTCGTCCACGACGGCCGCGACGTCGAACAGCTCCAGGCCCTGCTCGGTGGTCAGGGCCCCGAATCCGCTCCTGCTCATGCGGGCGAGGTCGGTCTCGCCGAGGTCGCCGGTCATGGCGCTGCGCTCGGCCCACATGCCCCAGGCCAGCGACTGTCCCGCCAGCCCCCGCGCGCGGCGGTGCTGGGCCAGGGCGTCCAAGAAAGCATTGGCCGCCGCGTAGTTGCCCTGCCCGGCACTGCCCAACACCGCGGCAGCCGAGGAGAAGACCACGAACATGGCCAGATCCAT
>NZ_VCHX02000226.1 GCF_005768555.2 Streptomyces sporangiiformans | reverse complement strand
GCGGTCTCCAGGTAGCGCCGCGTCTGGCCGACGGCGTTGTCGCGGTAGGGGGTCGATTCGGTGGTGTAGCGCAGGGCCGAGGCGAAGCCGGTGCGGGTGGCGCCGGGCTCGACCAGGGTGAGGTGAATGTTGAAGTCGGCAACTTCGCGGCTGACGCTCTCGGTGAAGCCTTCCAGCCCCCACTTGCCCGCGTGATAGGAGCTGTGTGTGGGGGTGCCGATCTGGCCGCCCATGCTGGAGATCTGGATGATTCGGCCTCCGCCCTGCTCGCGCATCGGCTTCAGGAAGGCCCGGGTGATCAGCATCGGAGCGAGCAGGAGGACCTCGATCTGGTCGCGGATCTGCTCGACAGTCATCTCCTCGGCGGCGCCCACGACTGCGTATCCGGCGTTGTTGACGACGATGTCCACCGGTGCGGACTGGAGAGTCTTGCCGATCACCTTGTCGATGTCGGCCGACCGGGTGATGTCGAGGGTCTCGAGCGTCAGCCGGTCGCCGTACGTCTCGCGCATGTCTTGCAGAGCTGCGGGGCGGCGGACCGTGGCCGTGACGCGGTCGCCGCGCTGGAGGGCGTGCTCGGTGAGGTGGCGGCCCAGGCCGCCGGAGGCTCCGGTGACGAACCAGTGACGTACTGCCTTGTCGGAGGGAGTGGGCATGGAGTCTCCTGGAGTAGAGTGATACCGGAACGTATTCCGGTTAGGAAGTTAAGCGGAACGCATTCCAGAATGCAACTGGAGACAGGCACCGGAGGAACCCGCATGCCCGCCACCCCCCGCCGGACCAGGAGCGATGCGCTACATAATCGGGAGCGTCTGCTGGAGGTCGCGGCACAAGTCTTCGCCGAGCAGGGGCTGGACGCCGCGCCGGCCGCCATCGCCAAGCAGGCGGGCGTCGGTGTCGGCACGCTCTACCGACACTTCCCGACTCGAGAAGCCCTCATCGACGCCGCCTACCGACACCAACTCACCCGCGTGTGCGAGAAGGCACCAGACCTCCTCGCCCAGCATCCGGCCGCCGAGGCCACCCGGATGTGGATGGAACACTTCCTCGACTACGCCACGGCCAAGAGCGGCATGTCCGCAGCACTCAACGCGGTCATCGCCTCCGGAGTCGACCCATACGCCGACAGCCGCGCACTCCTTACCGACGCCGTCGCCACCCTTCTCGAGGCCGGCGCCCGAGACGGCAGCCTGCGAACCGACGTCACCTCCGACGATGT
>NZ_VCHX02000224.1 GCF_005768555.2 Streptomyces sporangiiformans | reverse complement strand
TCGAGACCGAAGCTGTACGCCACCCGACCCGAGATCACACTCGTCGTCGTCCCCGTCATCAGATAACCCTCGACACCCTCGGGGAGCTGCCGCAGTCCGTTGCCGTAGCCGGACGAGGAGGCACCGGCGAACACGCCGATCCGGCTGCCTCTTACTGCGGCCGGATCGATGCCCGCGCGCTCGAAGGTCTCCCACGCCGTCTCCATCAGGAGGCGCTGCTGCGGATCCATGGCGAGGGCCTCGCGCGGGCTGATGCCGAAGAAGTCGGCGTCGAAGCGGCTCGCGTCCCGGACGAAGCCGCCGCGGCGCCCGCCACCGTCCATGTCGTCCCAGCCGCGGTCGTCCGGTGCGGCGGTCACGGCATCGATGCCGTCGGCGACCAGGCGCCACAGGTCCTCGGGCGAGGAGACGCCGCCCGGGTAACGGCAGGCCATGCCGACGATGACGACCGGGTCGTCCGCGGTGCCCGTGCCGACGGTGGCGAGTGGCTGCGCGGTGGCCGCGTCGTCGGCCGCGGTGCCCAGTGCCTCACCGCGCAGGAAACGCGCGAGGACGAGCGGTGTGGGGTGGTCGAAGACCAGCGTCGCGGGCAGCCGCAGACCAGTGGCCGCGTTGAGCTGGTTGCGGAGCTCAACGGAGGTGAGCGAGTCGAAACCCAGCTCCTGGAAGGTGCGTTCGACCACGACGTCGTCGGGCGAGGGGTAGCCGAGCACGGTCGCCACATGACCTCGGACCAGGTCGAGCAGGGCCGCGTCCCGGTCCTCCTCGGACAGGCCCGTCAGCGTGCGCGCCAGCGTGGAGGCCCCGTCGCCGGCGGCGGCGTTGGCCGCCACACGCCGCGCTGGGGCGCGGACCAGGCCTCGCAACAGGGCGGGCAGACCTTCGGTGGGCAACGCCGAGGCAGCGATACGGATCGGTACGAGGACGGCGTCGTCCAGCGCGGTCGCGGCGTCGAAGAGGGCCGTGCCCTGCTCGGAGGTGAGGGCACCGATTCCGCCGCGGTTCATGCGGGCGAGGTCGGTCTCGCCGAGGTCGCCGGTCATGGCGCTGCGCTCGGCCCACATGCCCCAGGCCAGCGACTGCGCGGCGAGTCCTCGCGCGCGGCGGTGCTGGGCCAGGGCGTCCAAGAAAGCGTTGGCCGCCGCGTAGTTGCCCTGCCCGGCACTGCCCAACACCGCGGCAGCCGAGGAGAAGACCACGAACATGGCCAGATCCAT
>NZ_VCHX02000228.1 GCF_005768555.2 Streptomyces sporangiiformans | reverse complement strand
TGAGCTGGGGGTGGCCGCAGAGACCAGCGAGAAGCGACTGTTTACTAAAAACACAGGTCCGTGCGAAGCCGTAAGGCGATGTATACGGACTGACGCCTGCCCGGTGCTGGAACGTTAAGGGGACCGGTTAGTCGAGTTTCGATTCGGCGAAGCTGAGAACTTAAGCGCCAGTAAACGGCGGTGGTAACTATAACCATCCTAAGGTAGCGAAATTCCTTGTCGGGTAAGTTCCGACCTGCACGAATGGCGTAACGACTTCTCGACTGTCTCAACCATAGGCCCGGTGAAATTGCACTACGAGTAAAGATGCTCGTTTCGCGCAGCAGGACGGAAAGACCCCGGGACCTTTACTACAGTTTGATATTGGTGTTCGGTTCGGCTTGTGTAGGATAGCTGGGAGACTTTGAAGCTCGCACGCCAGTGTGGGTGGAGTCGTCGTTGAAATACCAGTCTGGTCGTGCTGGATGTCTAACCTGGGTCCGTGATCCGGATCAGGGACAGTGTCTGATGGGTAGTTTAACTGGGGCGGTTGCCTCCTAAAGAGTAACGGAGGCGCCCAAAGGTTCCCTCAGCCTGGTTGGTAATCAGGTGGTGAGTGTAAGTGCACAAGGGAGCTTGACTGTGAGACCGACGGGTCGAGCAGGGACGAAAGTCGGGACTAGTGATCCGGCGGTGGCTTGTGGAAGCGCCGTCGCTCAACGGATAAAAGGTACCCCGGGGATAACAGGCTGATCTTCCCCAAGAGTCCATATCGACGGGATGGTTTGGCACCTCGATGTCGGCTCGTCGCATCCTGGGGCTGGAGTCGGTCCCAAGGGTTGGGCTGTTCGCCCATTAAAGCGGTACGCGAGCTGGGTTTAGAACGTCGTGAGACAGTTCGGTCCCTATCCGCTGTGCGCGTAGGAGTCTTGAGAAGGGCTGTCCCTAGTACGAGAGGACCGGGACGGACGAACCTCTGGTGTGCCAGTTGTCCTGCCAAGGGCATGGCTGGTTGGCTACGTTCGGGAGGGATAACCGCTGAAAGCATCTAAGCGGGAAGCCTGCTTCGAGATGAGGACTCCCACCCCCTTTGAGGGGTTAAGGCTCCCAGTAGACGACTGGGTTGATAGGCCAGATCTGGAAGGCGGGTAACCGCTGGAGGTGACTGGTACTAATAGGCCGAGGGCTTGTCCTCAGTTGCTCGCGTCCACTGTGT
>NZ_VCHX02000222.1 GCF_005768555.2 Streptomyces sporangiiformans | reverse complement strand
TGGTGCACCGCCATCAGCCTCCTCGGCTACGCCTGGGCCATGAAGCACTTCAACAAAGACCGCACCCACTAGACCCACCCACCCTCAGCACCACCCCCAGCCAGATCCCCTCCCACCCATCCCAACAGCCCGTGGCACCTCCCAGTGAGGCCACGGGCTGCTTGCTATCCGCCTGAGGGCAGTCAGATGCCGATATACGACTTCGACACACCCGAACCGATCCTCGCCGGCGTCGGCCTCGACCTCGGCCAGGTCCGGATCGCCGCCGCCGACCGAGCCGGAACGACCGTCGTCGACGTGCGCCCGAGCGACCACAACGACCAGTGCGACGTGGCCACCGCGACGCTGGCCCGCGTCTCGTACGCGGCCGGAGAGCTGGTGGTGTCCGTCCCGAAGGCCCAGGGCCTGCCCGGGAGCGGAGCCGTCATCGTCGACATCAAGGTGCCGGGCGGCTCACGGGTGCAGGCGGCGGCCCTCGCCGCGGACTTCCACTGCGCGGGCCGCCTCGGGGAGTGCAGCATCACCACCGGCTGCGGTCACATCCGGCTCGGTCACACGGGGCCGTTGTACCTGTCGTCAGTCCTCGGCAACGTCACCGTGGAACGTGCGGTGGGCGACGTCGAGGCCGTCGCGGGGTCCGGCGACGTGAGCATCCGGGAGATCGACGGCGCGGCGGAGATCAACAGGACCACGGGCAACACCCGCATCGGCGAGGTGACCGGAGATGTGCGTGTGTACGCGGACAGCGGCGACCTCGACATCGGCCGGGCGCACGCCGGGATCGAGGCCCGGTCCGCGCAGGGCGACATCCGCATCGAGGAGACCGTACGGGGCCCGGTGGTGCTCGAAACCGCGTCGGGCCTGCTGGACATCGCCATCGCCCAGGGCATCGGCGCCGTCCTCGACCTCGACGCCCATGTGGGCACCGTGTACCGGTCCCTCGATCTGCTCGACGGCGCGGTGGTGGCCTGCGAGGCCGACAAGAGCGTCCGGGTGTACGCGCACACCATCATCGGTGACATCGTCGTGCGGCGCGCATCCCTCAACCCCGACCTGGGCTGACCGTAGGCAGCCACTCAGCCACCCAGCCGCACTCAGCCATCCCGCCACCCAGCCGCACTCAGCGCAGCGACCGCTGCCCCCACCGCACTTGGCGGTGGGGGCAGCG
>NZ_VCHX02000223.1 GCF_005768555.2 Streptomyces sporangiiformans | reverse complement strand
CCGTGCGGATCACCCGGGGCGCAAGCGTCTGGACGACCGCAAGGTGCTGTCGGGCATCCTGTTCGTGCTGTACACCGGCATTCCTTGGGAGTTCCTGCCGCAGGAACTGGGCTTCGGCTCGGGCATGACCTGCTGGCGGCGCCTGCGTGACTGGAACGACGCGGGTGTCTGGCAGGGTCTGCATGAATCGCTGCTGGTCGAGCTGCACGCCGCCGGCGCGTTGGACTGGTCGAGGGCGGTGATCGACGGCTCTCACGTGCGGGCCATGAAGGGTGGCCCAAAACCGGACCGAGCCCGGTCGACCGTGCCCGAACAGGCTCCAAGCACCATCTGATCACCGAAGCGCACGGTATCCCGCTGGCCGCATCGCTGACCGGCGGAAACCGCAACGACGTCACCCAGCTCATGCTCTTGATCGAGGCCGTCCCGCCGGTGCGCGGCCGACGCGGACGGCCCCGCCGACGCCCCGACAGGCTCTACGCCGACCGCGGCTACGACCACGACAAGTACCGCAAGCAGGTCCGGGCGGTCGGGATCACCCCCGTCATCGCCCGTCGCGGCACCGAACATGGCTCAGGACTGGGCGTCCACCGGTGGGTCGTCGAGCAGAGCTTCGCGCTGCTGCACTGGTTCCGCCGCCTGCGGATCCGCTGGGAGAACCGCGACGACATCCACGAAGTATTCCTCATCCTCGGATGCGCACTGATCTGCTGGCGGCGCCTGATGGGATTGCGTAGGAGTGCTGGGTGAGACGACGTGCTG
Source organism: Streptomyces sporangiiformans (assembly GCF_005768555.2). Lineage (GTDB taxonomy): Bacteria > Actinomycetota > Actinomycetes > Streptomycetales > Streptomycetaceae > Streptomyces > Streptomyces sporangiiformans. The sequence goes on along the minus strand of NZ_VCHX02000223.1, from coordinate 363 downwards.
GACCTTCCGGATGTCGCGGTTGTGGAGATGCGTGGCTCGGTGGTTGCGGCCGGGGTGTTCTGACGTCTCGTGTCGGTGGGCGGATCAGTGGGTGAGGGCGACGGATGCAGCAAGTTCCTTCTGCGTTTCGAGTGCGGTGAGACGTTCGGTGAGTGCGGTGTGGATGGCGTTGTAGGTGTCGGAACCGAGAGCCAGGCGCAGGGGCGGGTTCGGGTGGCGGGTGGTGTCGTAGATGGCGGCGGCGAGCTTGGCCGGGTCGCCGGTGAAGACGCTCTCGTCGGCGGTCTCCAGGTAGCGCCGCGTCTGGCCGACGGCGTTGTCGCGGTAGGGGGTCGATTCGGTGGTGTAGCGCAGGGCCGAGGC
>NZ_VCHX02000218.1 GCF_005768555.2 Streptomyces sporangiiformans | reverse complement strand
GGGCGGGGCGGGCGGTGCCGGGGGAGCGGCCGCGGGCGGGGGCGTGGCGGCGAGGCGCGGGTCCAGGGGCGGAGCCGGGGGAGCGGTCGGGGGCTGCATGCTGGGGGCGGGCGGGGCGACGGGGGTCTGGGCGGGGGCTGCCGGGGTCGGTGCCGGTTCCTCCACCGAGACGCCGAAGTCCGTGGCGATGCCCGCCAGGCCGTTCGCGTATCCCTGGCCGACCGCGCGCGCCTTCCAGGCGCCGTTGCGGAGGTAGACCTCCACGATGACCAGGGCCGTCTCCGTGCCGAGCTGGGGCGGGGTGAAGGTGGCCAGGACGGAGTTGTCGTCCGCGTTGCGAATGGTCGCCGTGGGTTCGATGCCCTGGAAGGTCTGGCCCGCCGCGTCCGGGCTGGCCGTGACGACGATCTTTTCGATGCCCTGGGGGACGGCGGCCGTGTCGACCATGATCGCGTCCGCAGTCGTGCCGCCGCCCGAGCGGTAGCTCACGCCGGGGCCGGTCGGCTGGTTGTAGAAGATGAAGTCGTCGTCGGAGCGCACCTTGCCGTCGGCGGTGAGCAGCAGGCCCGATACGTCGAGCCGCACCGGGGCGGTGACGTCCACCGTCACGCGGGCGACGGGGAGAGGGATGTTCGAGCCGGGGGTCATAGCTGTCATGCCTGGGGTAACGAGCGGGTTCGCTTTACCGTTCCCTTACCTGGCAGCCAATCGGGTCAGTGGCTGTTGCGGGGGTGGTTGCGGGCCGTGCGTTCGTTGCCGCGCTTGTAGTTTCCGGTCCAGCGGGCCATGACCAGTTGGGGGTCGCCGGAGGCCACTTCCGTGAGGAACTGGTCGGCGCGGGGGCCGCGCAGCGTGGTCGCCGCGCGGCCGTTGTGGGTGATCTTCACGGTGCCGTTGGGGTTCGCTTCGTAGTGGAAGCCGTGGGGTTTGGGCATGGCTTGGATGCTAGGAGGGCGGCGGGTGGCGGGCCCACTGGTTTTCGCCCCCGCCGCCCCTACCCATTCCCATCCCCTGGGGCTCCGCCCCAGACCCCGCCAGAGGGCTCTGCCCCCTGGACCCCCGCTCCTCAAACGCCGGAGAGGCTGGATTTTCGAGCCCGG
>NZ_VCHX02000221.1 GCF_005768555.2 Streptomyces sporangiiformans | reverse complement strand
GGCCCTGGAGGGCTGGGACGCGGCGGAGAAGCTGGGGGAGCCGGGTTCGTATCCCTACACGCGTGGTGTGTATCCGTCGATGTACACGGGTCGGCCGTGGACGATGCGCCAGTACGCGGGTTTCGGTACGGCGGTGGAGTCGAACGCCCGCTACAAGCAGCTGATCGCCAACGGCACGATGGGTCTGTCGGTCGCCTTCGACCTGCCCACCCAGATGGGCCATGACTCGGACGCGCCGATCGCGTCGGGTGAGGTCGGCAAGGTGGGTGTGGCGATCGACTCGATCGACGACATGCGGGTGCTGTTCGGCGGGATCCCGCTGGACAAGGTGTCGACGTCGATGACGATCAACGCGCCCGCCGCGCTGCTCCTGCTGCTGTACCAACTGGTGGCTGAGGAACAGGGGGTCGCCGCCGACCAGCTGACGGGCACGATCCAGAACGATGTGCTCAAGGAGTACATCGCGCGCGGCACGTACATCTTCCCGCCCAAGCCCTCCCTGCGCCTGATCGCGGACATCTTCCAGTACTGCAGGGCCGAGATCCCGAAGTGGAACACCATTTCGATCTCCGGCTACCACATGGCCGAGGCGGGTGCCTCGCCGGCGCAGGAGATCGCGTTCACGCTGGCGGACGGTATCGAGTACGTGCGCACGGCGATCGCGGCGGGGATGGACGTCGACGACTTCGCGCCGCGGCTGTCGTTCTTCTTCGTGTCCCGGACGACGATCCTCGAAGAGGTCGCCAAGTTCCGTGCCGCGCGCAGGATCTGGGCCCGGGTGATGAAGGAGGAGTTCGGCGCGAAGAACCCGAAGTCGTGGATGCTGCGCTTCCACACGCAGACGGCGGGTGTGCAGCTGACGGCCCAGCAGCCGGAGGTGAACCTGGTCCGGGTGGCGGTACAGGGCCTGGCGGCGGTGCTGGGAGGCACGCAGTCCCTGCACACCAATTCCTTCGACGAGGCGATCGCGCTGCCCACGGACAAGAGCGCCCGTCTCGCCCTGCGTACGCAGCAGGTGCTGGCGTACGAGACGGACGTGACCGCCACCGTGGACCCCTTCGCGGGCTCGTACGTCGTCGA
>NZ_VCHX02000220.1 GCF_005768555.2 Streptomyces sporangiiformans | reverse complement strand
GAACGAGGCGAGGGCCCCTGGTTTCGGTGTGGATTGCGAGATCTACAACCGGCAGCCAGGAGGCCCTCGTTGTCCCACCGTAACGCCCCGCTGACGCCGACCGGCAGGCTACGTCTGGCCCGGTGTGTCGTCGACGACCACTGGCCTGTGCGGCGGGCCGCGGAACGCTTCCAGGTCAGCCACACCACCGCCGCCCGCTGGGCAGGCCGCTACCGGCTGCACGGAGCCGCCGGGATGCACGACCGCTCCAGCCGCCCGCACCACCAGCCCCACCGCACACCGGCCCCCATCGAGGAGCAGGTCGTGCGCCTGCGGTGCGAACACCGCATCGGACCGGTGCGGCTGGCCGCCCGGTGCGGCATTGCCGCCTCCACCGCCCACCGCATCCTGCACCGTCACGGCCTGCCCGCCCTGGCCGCCACCGACCGGGCCACCGGCGAACCCATGCGACGCTACGAACGTGCCCGGCCCGGCGAACTGATCCATATCGACGTCAAGAAGCTCGGCCGCATCCCCGACGGCGGCGGCCACAAAGTCCTCGGCCGTGCGGCCGGCCGGGCCAACCAGGACCGCCGCAACGGCACCGGATACGCCTACCTGCACACCGCCCTGGACGACCACTCCCCCCTCGCCTACACCGAAGACCTGCCCGACGAGAAGGCCGCCACCTGCGCGGCCTTCCTACGACGAGCGGTCGCCTGGTTCGCCGCACGCGGGGTGACCGTCGAGCGGGTCCTGACCGACAACGCCTGGGCCTACACCAAGAACACCTGGCGCCAGACCTGCCGTGAGATGGGCATCAGCCCACGCTTCACCCGGCCCTGGCGGCCACAGACCAACGGCAAGGTCGAACGCTTCCACCGCACCCTGCTCGACGAATGGGCCTACCACCGGCCCTACACCTCAGACACCGAGCGACAGGCAGCGTTTCCCGACTGGCTGGACTGGTACAACTACCACCGACCCCACACCGGAATCAGCGGCCACACCCCAGCCAGCCGCGTCACCAACCTGTCCGAACAGCACA
>NZ_VCHX02000219.1 GCF_005768555.2 Streptomyces sporangiiformans | reverse complement strand
AGCGGGCCGTACATCGTGGACTGGGCGACGCCGTGGCCCAGGACGACGGCGAGGATGAGCAGTCCGGGTGATTTCGAGTCGACCAGCGCCAGCATGGGGAAGGCGAGTGCGGCGGAGGTGAGGGCTCCGGCGAGGACGACCGGGCGGCGGCCGATCCGGTCGGACAGCGCGGACGCGCAGGGCAGCACGACGAGCGCGACGCAGGCGGAGACGGTGAGGGCGGTGAGCACCTGCGGGCGGGCGTAGCCGATGCCGGTGGCGTACGCGATCATGTAGCTGGTCAGCAGCGACTGGGCGGTGAACGCGCCGATGCCGACACAGCAGGCCAGCAGCAGCGGACGGGGCCGCCGCAGCACCTCCAGGATCGGCAGCCGCGCCTCGGTGCGGTCCTTCTTCACCTCGGCGAACAGCGGGCTCTCCACCACCTTCAGCCGCACGAAGAGTCCGACGCCCAGCAGCACCACGCTGAGCAGGAAGGGCACGCGCCAGCCCCAGGCGGCGAACTCGGTCCGGGGCAGGGTGACGACGAGGGTGACCACGACCGACGACAGCAGGGAGCCGAGCGGTGCTCCCATCTGCGTGAAGCTGGACCACAGTCCGCGCCGCCGTTGCCCGGCGTGTTCGACGACCATCAGGGTCGCGCCGCCCCATTCGCCGCCGATGGCGATGCCCTGGACGACGCGCAGGGTGATCAGCAGGACCGGTGCCCAGACGCCGATCGTGTCGTAGGTGGGCAGCAGGCCGATCAGGAAGCTGGCGCCGCCCATCAGGCCCATGGTGAGCAGCAGCATGGACTTGCGGCCGAGCCGGTCGCCGAAGTGGCCGAAGAGGATGCCGCCCAGCGGGCGGGCGACGTAGCCGGCGGCGAAGGTGCCGAACGCGGCGATGGTGCCGACAGCGGGGTCGGCGCCGGGGAAGAACAGCTCGCCGAAGACGAGCGCGGCGACCGTTCCGTAGACGAGGAAGTCGTAGAACTCCACGGCGGTACCGAGCAGTCCGGACAGCGCGACACGGCGCA
>NZ_VCHX02000215.1 GCF_005768555.2 Streptomyces sporangiiformans | reverse complement strand
CCCTGCGCAAGGACCGACCCGAACCGCAGGCCCTGGTCACCGCCCTGGGCCGCCTGCACATCGCGGGCGTCACCCCGGACTGGCAGGCGTTCTTCGCCGGCACCGGCGCCCGCCGCATCCCCCTCCCCACGTACCCCTTCCAGCGCCAGCACTACTGGCCGCAAACCTCCGCCGAACAGGCTCCCCCCGTGATCCGGGACGACATCGAGGCGGCGTTCTGGGAAGCGGTGGAGCGCGAGGACCTGGCCTCGCTCACCGGGACCCTGCAGGTGGACGGGGAGCAGCCGCTGAGCGCCGTACTGCCCGCCCTGTCGAACTGGCGCAAGGAGCGTCGGGAGCAGCTTGCCCTGGACGACCTGCGCTACCGGATCGGCTGGGCCCCGCTCACCGGACTCTCGGCGGCCGGGCTCTCCGGTACCTGGCTCGTCGTGACGCCCGAGGAGCACGCGGACGGAGACGAGGTGGCCCGGGTCGAGGAGGCCCTGCGTGCCCACGGTGCCGATGTCGTGGTACTCGCCCTGGGCGGTGGTGACTTGGGGCGTGACGTGGTCGCCAAGCGGATCCGCGAGGCCGTCGCGCGCGTTCCCGTCACGGGAGTGGTGTCGCTGCTCGCTCTCGCAGGGCACACCGGCTCCGGAATGCCGCCCGGCGTCCTCGGCACGCTGCTCCTCGCCCAGGCCCTGGGCGACGCCGAGGTGCACGCCCCGCTGTGGCTCGTCACGGCCGGCGCGGTGGCGGTTGACGCGGGCGACCACTCCCTGCGCCCCGAACAGGCGGAGGCCGCCGGCCTCGGCCGGGTGATCGGCCTGGAGTACCCGGACCGTTGGGGTGGTCTGGTCGACCTGCCGCAGGTGTGGGACGAGGCCACCGGTGCGCGGCTGGCCGGCGTGCTGGCGGGGGTCGAGGGCGAGGTGGCGGTCCGCGCGGCGGGTGTGTTCGGGCGGCGTCTGGTGCGGGCTGCGGGTGTGGG
>NZ_VCHX02000216.1 GCF_005768555.2 Streptomyces sporangiiformans | reverse complement strand
CCCGGGCGGCGGATGCGACGTTCTCGGCAGTGAAGCCGAACTCCTGGAAGAGGACCTTGCCGTCGGCGGAAGCACCGAAGTGCTCCAGGGAAACGATGCGCCCGGCATCCCCGACCCACCGGTGCCAGGTCAGACCGATCCCCGCCTCGACGGCGACCCGCGCCCTGACCGACGGCGGCAGCACCGCGTCCCGGTACGCCTGATCCTGCTCCTCGAACCACTCCACACACGGCATGGACACCACCCGCGTGGGCACCCCGGCGGCCTGCAGCCGCTCACGCGCCTCGACCGCCACATGCACCTCGGAACCGGTACCGATCAGGATCACCTGCGGCTCGCCGCCCTCGGCCTCGAACAGCACATAACCGCCGCGCGCCGCATCCTCGTTGGGCTCGTACGTCGGCACACCCTGCCGGGTCAGAGCCAGCCCGTGCGGGGCACCCTTGCCGAACACCTTGGTGTAACGCCCCAGGATCTCGCGCCAGGCGATCGCGGTCTCGTTCGCGTCGGCCGGGCGGACGAGGTTCAGGCCCGGGATCGCCCGCAGCGAGGCCAGGTGCTCGACGGGCTGGTGCGTGGGCCCGTCCTCGCCCAGACCGATGGAGTCGTGCGTCCACACGTACGTCACCGGCAGATGCATCAGCGCGGACAGGCGTACCGCGTTGCGCATGTAGTCCGAGAACACCAGGAAAGTGCCGCCGTAGATGCGGGTGTTGCCGTGCAGCGCGATGCCGTTCATCTCCGCGGCCATGGCGTGCTCACGGATGCCGAAGTGGATGGTGCGGCCGTAAGGGTCGGCCTCCGCCAGGGGGTTGTCCTTCGGCAGGAACGAACTCGTCTTGTCAATCGTCGTGTTGTTCGAGCCGGCGAGGTCGGCGGAGCCGCCCCACAGCTCGGGGATCACCCCGCCCAGCGCCTGGAGGACCTT
>NZ_VCHX02000214.1 GCF_005768555.2 Streptomyces sporangiiformans | reverse complement strand
GTTGGGTGCGGTGCTGCCTGCGTTGTCGTCGTGGCGGCGTGGGCGTGTGGTGCGGTCGCGGGTGGATGAGTGGCGCTATTCGGTGTCCTGGAAGCCGTTGACGCTGGAGTCGCGGTCGTTGTCGGGGCGTTGGTTGGTGGTGTCTGGCGGCGCGGATGGTGACGTGCTGTCAGATGCTCTGGAGGGCCAGGGCGTTGAGGTGGTGCGTCTGGTGCTTGATGGTGCCGTTGTGTCGCGGGCTGGGCTGGTTGAGCGGTTGTCGGGGCTGGGTCTGGTTGATGGTGTGGTGTCGTTGCTGGGGCTGGGGGAGACCGGGCTTGCGGGCACGGTGGGTCTGGTGCAGGCGTTGGGTGATGCCGGGGTTGGTGCGCCGTTGTGGCTGGTGACGCGGGGTGCGGTGTCGGTGGGTCGCTCCGATCGGCTGACGGCTGCGGTGCAGGCGCAGGTGTGGGGTCTGGGGCGGGTGGTCGGCTTGGAGCATCCGGAGCGTTGGGGTGGTCTGCTGGATCTGCCTGAGGTGCTGGATGAGCGTGCGGTTGCTCGGCTGGCGGGTGTGCTGGCGGGTGGCGGTGGGGATGAGGACCAGCTTGCCCTCCGCGCGTCGGGTGTGTTCGTGCGGCGTTTGGTGCGGGCGCCGTTGGGTGATGCGCCGGTGGTGCGGTCGTGGTCGCCGCGTGGGACGGTGTTGATCACGGGTGGTACGGGTGCGTTGGGTGGTCATGTGGCCCGGTGGGCGGCGCGGATGGGTGCCGGGCATCTGGTGCTGACGAGCCGTCGGGGTGAAGAGGCGCCGGGTGTTGCCGAGTTGGTGGCGGAGCTGATGGAGCTGGGTGCTCGGGTCAGCGTCGTGGCTTGTGATGTGGCGGACCGGGAGTCGCTGGCGGGCCTGCTGGCCGAGCATCCGCCGACCGCCGTCGTCCACGCCGC
>NZ_VCHX02000217.1 GCF_005768555.2 Streptomyces sporangiiformans | reverse complement strand
AGAGGCCCTAACAAAGCCGTTGGACGTGGCGGTGGGTGATCAGGCAGATGGCGAGGCCGAGGAAGGCTTCGTGGATGTCGTCGCGTCTCTCCCAGCGGATGCGCAGGCGGCGGAAGCCGTGCAGCCAGGAGATGGTGCGTTCGACGACCCAGCGGAAGGTGCCCAGGCCGGTGCCGTGCGGCTGGCCGCGTTCCGCGATCGCCGGGCGGATGCCTCGCTCGCGCAGGAGTCGGCGGTACTTGTCGTGGTCGTAGCCGCGGTCCGCGAAGAGTGTGTCGGGCCGCCGACGTGGCCTGCCGACGGCCCCGGCCACGGCCGGAACCTTGTCGAGCAGGGGCAGGAGTTGAGTGACGTCGTTACGGTTTCCGCCGGTCAGCGACACCGCGAGCGGGATGCCCTGTCCGTCGGTGAGGACGTGGTGCTTGCTGCCCGGACGTGCGCGGTCGACCGGGCTGGGTCCGCTTTTGGGCCCCGGCGGGCGGCCCGGACGTGGGAGGAGTCGATCACCGCCCTCGCCCAGTCCAGCTGATTCTTCGACCGCAGCTTCTTCAGCAGGAGCGCATGCAGTTGGTCCCAGACGCCGGCCTCGTTCCAGGCCGCCAGGCGCCGCCAGCACGTCATGCCCGAGCCGAAGCCCAGCTCCTGGGGCAGGTACTCCCACTGGATGCCGGTGTGCAGCACGAACAGGATCCCGCACAGGGCCTGCCGGTCCGGCACTCTTGGTCGGCCCTCCACCAATTTCGGGCCTGGCTCGGGCAGTAACGGCTCGATGAGCGACCACAGTTCATCCGAGACGATCCACGGCCGCGACTGTCTCTTCCTCACGACCAGACCAACGAGCAGACAAGCCCACGGTCACAAGATCAAAGCTTTTGTTAGAGCCAGT
>NZ_VCHX02000213.1 GCF_005768555.2 Streptomyces sporangiiformans | reverse complement strand
TGGACGCGCCCACCCTCGCCAAGGCGCACCCGTCTTTGATCTGCTGCACCATCTCCGGCTACGGCACCAGCGGGCCCTGGGCCGACCGCAAGGCCTACGACCTGCTCGTCCAGTGCCAGACCGGCCTGGTCTCGCTGACCGGCAACCAACACGGCCCGGCCCGTACCGGAGTGTCGGTCGCCGACATCGCCGCGGGCATGTACGCCTACTCCGGCATCCTCACCGCCCTCTACACCCGCGCCACCACCGGTGCCGCCCGTCCCGTGGAGGTCTCCCTGTTCGAGGCACTGGCCGAGTGGATGAGCCAGCCCGCCTACTACACCCGCCACGGCGGCACCCAGCCCCCACGCATCGGCACCCAGCACGCCACCATCGCCCCCTACGGCGCTTACACCGCCGCCGACGGCAAAGACGTGTTGTTCTCCATCCAGAACACACGCGAATGGGAGGCCCTGTGCGCACGCTTCCTGCAGCGCCCGGAGCTGGCCGACGATCCGCGCTTTGCCACCGGCCCGGACCGCGTGGCGCACCGCGAGGAGCTCGACGCGATCGTGGCCGAGCGGTTTCGCCGCTCGGACAGCGCGGAGGTGATGAAGCTGCTGGACGCCGCGGGCATCGCCAACGCCGGCGTCAACGATGTCGAGGAGTTCCTCGCCCACCCCGTACTCGAAGCGCGGGGCCGCTGGCAGGACGTACCGATCCCCGGCGGTGCGGTGGTGCCGGCGCTGCTGCCGCCGGTCGACCTCGCGGGCACGGCCCCGCGCATGGACGCCGTCCCCGTCATCGGCCAACACACCGAGACCATCCTGGCCGAACTGGGACACAGCACGGCCGACATCGAGGCCCTCCGGGCCTCCGGCGCCATCTGA
>NZ_VCHX02000212.1 GCF_005768555.2 Streptomyces sporangiiformans | reverse complement strand
GGCAGGACGAGGGTGCCGCCGGCGGCGAACGTGCCGAAGATGTCCCACACCGACAGGTCGAAACTGAGCGACGACAAACCCAGCACCCGGTCGGCGGCGGTGACCCCGAAGCGGTCGTTGATGTCCGCGACCGTGTTGGCCGCACCACGGTGGTCGATCATCACGCCCTTCGGCTCACCGGTCGACCCGGACGTGAAGATCACATACGCCAGGTCCTCCGGACCGGCCACCGATTCCACCGGCCCGTCGTCCACACCCGCCCAGACCGTGTCGTCGTCCACCGCCAAAACCGTGACATCCGCCGGCCAGTCGAGAACGTCCCGCAGGTGGGCCTGGGTCAGCACGATCCGGCACCGCCCCCGGCCCAGCACCTCATGCACCCGCTCCCCCGGCCACGAAGCGTCCACCGGCAGATAGGCGCCTCCGGATTGCAGCACACCCAGCGCGGCCACCGGCTGCTGCCACCCCTTGTCCATCACCACCCCGACCAGAGCATTCCGACACACCCCCAACTCCCGTAGCCGACGCGCGATCCGCGCCGCACGCCGGTCCAACTCCGCATAACCGACCGTACGATCCCCAGCGATGACAGCCGGGACCTCACCACGCGCACGCAGCGCACCGCCCAGCTCATGCAGAAGACCTTCCGGCAGGACGGCCTCGGTGGCATTCGCCTCCTGACGAGCCACCAGCTCCCCCGGACCCACAAGCCCCAACCCGGCCGAGTCCCACACGCCCTCGTCATCGGCCAGCCGCTCCAACAGCCCACCGAACGCCCCAAACGCGGCATCGATCAGACCGGGCGGGAACAACTCCTCCACCACCGCCCAGTTCACCCGCAACACCCCACCCACCTCAAACACCTGGCA
>NZ_VCHX02000211.1 GCF_005768555.2 Streptomyces sporangiiformans | reverse complement strand
GCGGCCGGGATCAGCTGCTCGGGCCGGCAGATGCGGTCGAAGTACTTCGAGACCGCGCGGAAGGCGTCGTTGACGGTGACGTCTCCGCCGCGGGGGTCCTCCAGTTGCTGCAGGACGGGGTCGGCGGCGCGGGTGGCGAACATGTCGCTGGGCAGCAGCAGGACGGGGATGCGGTTGGTGGTGGCCAGCGCCGCACCGGTGATCATGTTGGTGGAGCCGGGGCCGGTGGAGGCCGTGCAGGCGAAGGTCGCCAGCCGGTCGCGCATCTTCGCGAACGCCACCGACGCGTGCACCATGCCCTGCTCATTACGGGCCAGGTAGTACGGCAGATCGGCCTCATCAGTGACCGCGGCCTGCAGCAACGCCTGCCCGATCCCGGCCACGTTGCCGTGCCCGAAAATGCCCCACACCCCGGGAATCAGCCGCTGCTCCTGGCCGTCCCGCTCGCTGTACTGGCTGGCCAGGAAACGCACGAGAGCCTGGGCGGTAGTGAGTCGGACGGTTCTCTCGGTCATCGGTCGTTCTCCTTGGCGCCGAAGGGGAGCCGGTCGTCGATGTCCTGGGACTCCCAGGTCCCGCGGACCCACCCGTGCGCGGGGTCGTCGCAGATCAGCCAGGCGCGGTCCTGGCCGGGGCCTGCCATGACGTTGAGGTAGTACAGGTCGTAGCCGGGCGCGGCGATCGACGGTCCGTGCCAGCCGTGCGGGATCAGGACGGTGTCACCGGAACGCACTTCGGCGAGCACATTGATCGGCCGCTCCGGGGTGCCATACACCCGCTGGTAGCCGAAGCCGCCCTCCCCCGCGACCTGGAAGTAGTAGATCTCCTCCAACTCGGACTCCGCCCCGGGACGTGCCTTGTCGTGTTTG
>NZ_VCHX02000209.1 GCF_005768555.2 Streptomyces sporangiiformans | reverse complement strand
GGTGCGCGACGGGTTGAGTTGCCGACGTATGCGTTCCAGCGGGAGCGGTTCTGGCTGGAGGCTGCGGCGCGGGCCGGGGCGGTCGGCGTGGTGGATCCGGTGGACGCGGAGTTTTGGGCTGCGGTCGAGAACGAGGATGTGGAGTCGGTTGCCGGGGTGCTTCGGCTTTCTGGTGATGAGCGGTTGAGTGAGGTGTTGCCCGCGTTGTCGTCGTGGCGGCGTGAGCGGCGTGAGCGGGTGGTGTTGGAGGGGCTGCGGTATGCGGTGTCCTGGGAGCCGTTGAGGTTGGGTTCGGCGGTTGCGTCGGGGCGTTGGCTGGTGGTGGCTGAGGGGGAGTTGGGGGAGCGTGTTGCTGGGTTGCTGGGTGATGTGGGTGTGGATGTGCGGGTGTGGATGCCTGGGGTGTGGGACCGGGTGAGTGTGGCTGAGGGTGTGGCGGGTTTCGGTGAGCTCGATGGTGTGGTGTGTGTGGCGGGGTTGGAGGGGTCCCTTGCGGTGGTGCAGGGGTTGGGTGATGCCGGTGTAGGGGCTCCTTTGTGGTTGCTGACTTCTGGTGCTGTGGCGGTGGGTGATGAGGCGCCTGGCAGTCTCGCGCGGGCTGGGGTGTGGGGTTTTGGTCGGGTGGTGGGGTTGGAGCATCCGGACCGTTGGGGTGGTCTGGTCGACCTGCCGCAGGTGTGGGACGAGGCCACCGGTGCGCGGCTGGCGGGTGTGCTGGCGGGGGTCGAGGGCGAGGTGGCGGTCCGCGCGGCGGGTGTGTTCGGGCGGCGTCTGGTGCGGGCTGCGGGTGTGGG
>NZ_VCHX02000210.1 GCF_005768555.2 Streptomyces sporangiiformans | reverse complement strand
CGGCGGCCATGCCGTTGCGTTCGATGCACGGGATCTGGACGAGGCCGCCGACGGGGTCGCAGGTCAGGCCGAGGTTGTGTTCCATGCCGATCTCCGCGGCGTTCTCGACCTGTTCGGGGCTGCCGCCGAGGACCTCGGCGAGCGCACCGGCCGCCATGGAGCAGGCCGAGCCGACCTCGCCCTGGCAGCCGACCTCGGCGCCGGAGATGGACGCGTTCTCCTTGAAGAGCATGCCGATGGCGCCGGCGGCGAGCAGGAAGCGGACCACTCCGTCCTCGTCGGCGCCCGGCACGAAGTTGATGTAGTAGTGGAGCACCGCGGGGATGATGCCCGCGGCTCCGTTGGTGGGGGCGGTCACCACCCGGCCGCCCGCCGCGTTCTCCTCGTTCACCGCCATCGCGTAGAGAGTGATCCACTCCATGGCGCGGGCCAACGGTTCGCCCTCGGAGCGGAGTTGGCGTGCCGAGACGGCCGCCCTGCGCCGCACCTTCAGACCGCCGGGCAGGATGCCCTCGCGGGACATGCCGCGCGAGACGCACGCCTGCATCACACGCCAGATCCCCAGCAGACCCTCGCGGATCTCCTCCTCGGTGCGCCAGGACCGCTCGTTCTCCAGCATGAGCGCGGAGATGGACAGGCCTGTCTCCCGTGTCAGGCGCAGCAACTCGTCGCCGGTACGGAACGGGTGCTTCAGCACGGTGTCGTCGAGCTTGATCCGGTCCGCGCCGACCGCCTCCTCGTCCACGACGAAGCCGCCGCCCACCGAGTAGTACGTCTT
>NZ_VCHX02000208.1 GCF_005768555.2 Streptomyces sporangiiformans | reverse complement strand
GTGGGTCAGTCCGGGGTGTGGGGTCTGGGCCGTGTGGCGGCTTTGGAGTTCCCGGAGCGTTGGGGCGGTCTGGTCGACCTGCCGTCCCGGGTGGATGGCAGGACGCTGTCCCTGCTGGCCGGGATACTGGCCGGGAGTGGGGAGGACCAGGTCGCGCTGCGCGGCTCGCGCATTCTGGCCCGTCGTCTGCATCATGCCGCGCCCGCAGACCACGGCACTCACCGCACTGAGTCGTGGCGGGCAGACGGTCTGCGGGTGCTGGTCACCGGTGGCACCGGGGCGTTGGGTGCGCGGCTGGCGCGCCGGCTGGCCGAACAGGGCGCGGCTGAGCTGGTGCTGACCAGCCGACGCGGCCCGGACGCCCCCGGAGCCCATGAACTCACCGACGAACTAGAGACGTTGGGCGCCCAAGCAGTCGTAGAAGCCTGCGATGTCGCCGACCGTGATGCGGTAGCCGACCTGCTGGCCCGCCACCCCATCGACGCGGTCTTCCACGCCGCAGGCGTCCTGGACGACGACCCGATCAGCGACCTCACCCCCGACCGCGTGGCCCGCGTACTGGCGGGCAAGGCGGCCGGTGCCGCGCACCTCGATGAGCTCACCCGGGACCGGGAGCTGTCGGCGTTCGTGGTGTTCTCCTCGATCGCCGGAGTGTGGGGCAGTGGGGGGCAGGCCGCCTACGCCGCAGCCAACGCCCAGCTGGACGCGCTGATCGAGAACCGGCGGACGCAGGGCCTGACCGGGACCGCCCTCGCCTGGGGACCCTGGGACGGCGA
>NZ_VCHX02000207.1 GCF_005768555.2 Streptomyces sporangiiformans | reverse complement strand
TGGACGCCTGAGTGGGTGCTCTGCGGGCCTTCGTCTGATTTCAGTTTGAGTCGGTCTCTGGAGTGGTCGGTGCCGACGGGGTGAGGGTGAACAGGCCGGGTTCGGATTCGGTGAGGATGCCGCGGTTGACCAGGCGTTTCAGCTTGGCGCGCATGCCTTCGGTGTGTCGCGGTTCGGTGCCGGTGCCGAGGGTGCGGCAGACCTCCCGGGCGCGCAGCCCGTCCCCGTTCTGCTCGAAGAGGGCCAGGATCTCGCGGTAGCCGGGCGGCAGCGGCTCGGGCGGTGGGGTGCCGTCCTCGGTGGCCAGTTCCAGCACGGTCTCGCAGGTGGTCTCCAGCCGTTCCAGGGTGCGCTCGGCGGCGGCGAGTTGCCCGGTGAGTTCGGTGATCTGCTCGCGCAGCCGTTCGGCGGTCTCGCGGACCAGTCGCTGCCGGGCCTCGATCTTGTCCAGGAGCTCTCTCACCGCCTGCTCCCGCTCGCCTGGGATGTATCGCGCCAGGTCGGGGTGGCGGTGCGGGTGAGGCGGCGGAGCATGACGTCGGTCATGGACCAGTGGATCATTGCCACCGAGCTGGCCGGCCGGGTCTCGTAGTCCCGCGCGAGTCTGCGGTGCAGCAGGAGGGTGCCGAACGTCTGCTCCACCACCCATCTCTTGGGTTCCGGGGTGAACCCTCTTGCCCCGGGATCACGTTGGACGATCTCCACGTCGATGCCGAGGCGGGCGCCGTGCTCGACCACGGCCTGCTTGAACC
>NZ_VCHX02000204.1 GCF_005768555.2 Streptomyces sporangiiformans | reverse complement strand
GCAACCTCAGCTGGAGGTGGGGAAGTTGAAGCCGGCGTTGACTTGTTGTGTGGGTTGGGGCCAGCGGGTGGTGACGACTTTGGGGCGGGTGTAGAAGCGGATGCCTTCGGGGCCGTGGATGGGGGAGTCGCCGATGAGGGAGTCCTTCCAGCCGCCGAAGGAGTAGTAGGACATCGGGACGGGGACGGGGACGTTGATGCCGATCATTCCGATGTTGATGTTGCGTTGGAATCGGCGGGCGGCTTCGCCGGAGGCGGTGAACAGGGCGGTGCCGTTGCCGTAGGGGTTGTTGTTGATGAGGTCGATGGCCTGGTCGAGGGTGTCGACGCGGATGATGGCGAGGACGGGGCCGAAGAGTTCTTCCTTGTAGGCGTTCATGTCGGTGGTGACGTGGTCGAGGAGGGAGGGGCCGGTGAAGAAGCCGTCCTCGTGGCCGTCGACCTTGAGTCCGCGGCCGTCGACGACGAGGGTGGCGCCTTGTGTGGCGGCGGTGCCGACGGCGTTCTCGATGCGTTGCTGGGCGGCTTTGGTGACCAGGGGGCCCATGTCGGTGCCGGGGGTGTTGCCGGGGCCGACTGTGATCTCGCTCGCCTTGCGTTCCAGGATTTCGACGAGGGTGTCGGCGGCGGTGCCGACGGCGACGGCGACGGATACGGCCATGCAGCGTTCGCCGGCGGAGCCGTAGGCGCCGGCGGTGATGTGGTTGGCGGCGAATTCGAGGTCGGCGTCGGGCAGGACGACGGCGTGGTT
>NZ_VCHX02000205.1 GCF_005768555.2 Streptomyces sporangiiformans | reverse complement strand
GGCGACGACGTGATCCTCTTCGGACTGTCCGCGGTCCGCAACGTCGGCACCAACGTCGTCGAAGCGATCATCCGCTGCCGCAAGGCCAAGGGAAAGTACGCCTCCTTCCCCGACTACCTCGACAAGGTCGAAGCGGTCGTCTGCAACAAGCGCACCACCGAATCCCTCATCAAAGCCGGCGCCTTCGACACGATGGGCCACACCCGCAAGGGGCTCACCGCCCAGTACGAGCCGATGATCGACAACGTGGTCCAGGTCAAACGCAAGGAAGCCGAGGGCCAGTTCGACCTCTTCGGCGGCATGGGCGACGACACCGCCGACGAACCCGGCTTCGGCCTCGACGTCACCTTCACCGACGACGAATGGGACAAGACCTACCTGCTCGCCCAGGAACGCGAGATGCTCGGCCTGTACGTCTCCGACCACCCCCTCTTCGGCCTGGAACACGTCCTGTCCGACAAGGCCGACGCGGGCATCGCCCAGCTCACCGGCGGTGACTTCTCCGACGGCGCGGTCGTCACCATCGGCGGCATCATCTCCGGCCTGCAACGCAAGATGACCAAACAGGGCAACGCCTGGGCCATCGCCACCGTCGAAGACCTCGCCGGTTCCATCGAGTGCATGTTCTTCCCCGCCACCTACCAGCTGGTGTCCACCCAACTCGTCGAGGACGCCGTCGTGTTCGTCAAGGGCCGCCTCGACAAACGCGAAGACGTCCCCCGCCTGGTCGCCATGGAACTCCAGGT
>NZ_VCHX02000200.1 GCF_005768555.2 Streptomyces sporangiiformans | reverse complement strand
GGTCTGGGGGCGGAGCCCCCAGGTACGGGATGGGACGGGTAGGGGCGGCGGGGGCGAAAAACAACGCTTGGCCGCCGTGCACGGAGAAAGCAACCTGATGCCCGGCTCACCCGTTAGGACCTGAAGAGACATGGTCCACTCGCGGGGGAGCCCGGATGATCGAAACACCGTCCCTGGTGGACCAGTACTGCCATGGCGTGCTGCGGACAGAGCTGGGCCTCGGTACCTTCGAGGCCCACCTCGCGCGGGGCGAGGGCCCGCCCGCCGCGGGCACCACCTTCTTCGACACCCAGGCCGGGTTCGCCGTACGCCGCTGGTGCCCCCCGCTCCTCGGCCTGGAGCCGCACTGTCCGCCGGCCCACTATCTCGCGCGACGCCGCGAACTCGGCGTTCTGGAGGCGGGCCGCAGGCTGCTGCGGGGCAGCGGGATCACGACCTTTCTGGTCGACACCGGTCTGCCGGGCGACCTGACCGGTCCGGGGGAGATGGCCTCGGCCGGGGCCGCTGACGCCCACGAGATCGTCCGTCTGGAACTGCTCGCCGAACAGGTCGCCGACACCTCCGGCACCGTCGAGTCGTTCCTCGCCAATCTCGCCGAATCGGTGCACGCGGCGGCAGCGAACGCCGTGGCGTTCACGTCGGTGGCGGGCGCGCGGCACGGCCTGGCGCTCGCGCCCGAGCCGCCCGGCCCGGGCGAGGTGCGCGGGGCCGCGGGC
>NZ_VCHX02000206.1 GCF_005768555.2 Streptomyces sporangiiformans | reverse complement strand
GGGTGGTTGGTCGTTGTTTGAGAACTGCACAGTGGACGCGAGCATCTGTGGCCAAGTTTTTAAGGGCGCACGGTGGATGCCTTGGTACCAGGAACCGATGAAGGACGTGGGAGGCCACGATAGTCCCCGGGGAGTCGTCAACCAGGCTTTGATCCGGGGGTTTCCGAATGGGGAAACCCGGCAGTCGTCATGGGCTGTCACCCACATCTGAACACATAGGGTGTGTGGAGGGAACGCGGGGAAGTGAAACATCTCAGTACCCGCAGGAAGAGAAAACAACCGTGATTCCGGGAGTAGTGGCGAGCGAAACCGGATGAGGCCAAACCGTATGCGTGTGAGACCCGGCAGGGGTTGCGCATACGGGGTTGTGGGATCTCTCTTCTGTCGTCTGCCGGCGACAGGACGAGTGAGAAACCGTTGATGTAGGCGAAGGACATGCGAAAGGTCCGGCGTAGAGGGTAAGACCCCCGTAGTCGAAACGTCAGCGGCTCGTTTGAGAGACACCCAAGTAGCACGGGGCCCGAGAAATCCCGTGTGAATCTGGCGGGACCACCCGCTAAGCCTAAATATTCCCTGGTGACCGATAGCGGATAGTACCGTGAGGGAATGGTGAAAAGTACCGCGGGAGCGGAGTGAAATAGTACCTGAAACCGTGTGCCTACAAGCCGTGGGAGCGTCGC
>NZ_VCHX02000202.1 GCF_005768555.2 Streptomyces sporangiiformans | reverse complement strand
GACGTCACCGTCAACGACGCCTTCCGCGCGGTCTCGAAGTACTTCGACCGCATCTGCCGGCCCGAGCAGCTGATCCCGGCCGCACTGGCAGCCATGCGGGTGCTCACCGACCCGGTGGAGACCGGCGCCGTCACCCTCGCCCTGCCCCAGGACGTCCAGGCCGAAGCCTACGACTGGCCCCTCTCCTTCTTCCGCCGCCGCATCTGGCACGTGGGCCGCCCAGTGCCGGAACCCGCAGCGGTTGAACGGGCCGCACGCCTGCTGCGCGGGGCACGCAAGCCGCTGATCGTGGCAGGCGGGGGCGCGGTCTACTCCGGCGCCGAGACCCAGCTGCGGGCCTTCGCCGAAGCCACCGGCATCCCGGTCGCCGACACCCACGCCGGCAAAGGCGCCGTCCCCTGGGACCACCCCTGCGCCGTCGGCGGCATCGGCTCCACCGGCTCCCACGCGGCGAATGAGCTGGCCAAAGAGGCCGATGTGGTTCTCGGTATCGGCACGCGGTACTCCGACTTCACCACCGCCAGCCACACCGTCTTCGCCCACCCCGACGTCACCTTCGTCAACCTCAACGTCGCCCGCCTCGATGCCGTCAAGCACTCCGCCGAACCACTCATCGCCGACGCCCGGCTCGGCATCCAGGCCCTCGCCGGAGCACTGACGGACTGGGAAGTC
>NZ_VCHX02000201.1 GCF_005768555.2 Streptomyces sporangiiformans | reverse complement strand
AGTGGGTGTTCTGCGAGCGTTCGGCGGTTCTCGTTGGCTTGAGGGCGGGTTGTCCGGTTCCGGGGCTTCACGGTCGGCCGGTGGTGCGGTCTGCTGGGGAGCGTGGGCGGGCGTCAGCCGTACCCGAGTGATCTGCCGGATGAGGCATGGGAGCTGATCCGGCCGGTCATCGCGGCCTGGAAGGCGAGGCATCCCTCGGTCAGCGGGCATGCGGGCCAGTACGAGATGCGGGAGATCGTCAACGCGATCCTGTACCAGGCCCGTACCGGCTGCCAGTGGCGTTACCTCCCGCACGACCTGCCGCCCAAGAGCGCGGTGTACTACTACTTCGCCAAGTGGCGCGACGACGGCACCGCCGAGACCATCCATGACCTGCTGCGCTGGCAGGCCCGCGAAATGCGCAAGCGGCACGAGGATCCCACCGCTGTCGTCCTGGACTCGCAGACGGTACGGGCCTCGGTGAACGCGCCGAAGGACACGACCGGGCTGGATCCTGGCAAGAAGAGCCCGGGCCGCAAGCGGGGCATCGCCACCGACGTCCTCGGCCTGGTCATCGCCGTGGTCGTGGTCGCCGCGAGCGTGCACGACAACGCGATCGGCATCGCTCTGCTGGACAAGGTCGCCGCCACCGCCCCCACAGTGACCAAGAGCTGGGTGGACGCCGG
>NZ_VCHX02000199.1 GCF_005768555.2 Streptomyces sporangiiformans | reverse complement strand
GCGTTGCGGTCGGGTGTCCATTGCATGGGGGTGCGGACGGCGTCGCGGTCGCCGAGCCAGATGTTGTCGCCCATGCCGATCTCGTCGCCGTAGTAGAGGATCGGGGAGCCGGGCAGGGACAGCAGCAGGGCGGTGAAGAGTTCGATCTGGTTGCGGTCGTTGTCGAGGAGGGGGGCCAGCCGGCGGCGGATGCCGATGTTGGCGCGCATGCGGGGGTCTTTGGCGTATTCGGCCCACATGTAGTCGCGTTCTTCGTCGGTGACCATCTCCAGGGTGAGTTCGTCGTGGTTGCGCAGGAAGATGCCCCATTGGCAGCCGGAGGGGATGGCGGGGGTCTTGGCGAGGATTTCGGAGACGGGGTAGCGGGACTCGCGGCGGACGGCCATGAAGATGCGGGGCATGACGGGGAAGTGGAAGGCCATGTGGCATTCGTCGCCGCCGGCGCTGTAGTCGCCGAAGTAGTCGACGACGTCCTCGGGCCATTGGTTGGCCTCGGCCAGGAGCACGGTGTCGGGGTAGTGGGCGTCGATCTCCGCGCGCACGCGCCTGAGCATCTCGTGGGTGGCGGGCAGGTTCTCGCAGTCGGTGCCCTCCTCCGCGTAGAGGTAGGGGACCGCGTCCAGCCGGAACCCGTCGATCCCCAG
>NZ_VCHX02000203.1 GCF_005768555.2 Streptomyces sporangiiformans | reverse complement strand
GTCGTGACTGCGTGCCTTTTGAAGAATGAGCCTGCGAGTTTGCGGTGTGTTGCGAGGTTAACCCGTGTGGGGGAGCCGTAGCGAAAGCGAGTCCGAATAGGGCGGTATAGTAGCGCGCTCAAGACCCGAAGCGGAGTGATCTAGCCATGGGCAGGCTGAAGCGCGGGTAAGACCGTGTGGAGGGCCGAACCCACCAGGGTTGAAAACCTGGGGGATGACCTGTGGTTAGGGGTGAAAGGCCAATCAAACTCCGTGATAGCTGGTTCTCCCCGAAATGCATTTAGGTGCAGCGTCGTGTGTTTCTTGCCGGAGGTAGAGCACTGGATAGGCGATGGGCCCTACCGGGTTACTGACCTTAGCCAAACTCCGAATGCCGGTAAGTGAGAGCGCGGCAGTGAGACTGTGGGGGATAAGCTCCATGGTCGAGAGGGAAACAGCCCAGAGCATCGACTAAGGCCCCTAAGCGTACGCTAAGTGGGAAAGGATGTGGAGTCGCAGAGACAACCAGGAGGTTGGCTTAGAAGCAGCCACCCTTGAAAGAGTGCGTAATAGCTCACTGGTCAAGTGATTCCGCGCCGACAATGTAGCGGGGCTCAAGCGTACCGCCGAAGTCGTGTCATTGCAG
>NZ_VCHX02000198.1 GCF_005768555.2 Streptomyces sporangiiformans | reverse complement strand
TGTTGCGGGTCAGGACGTTGGTGACGGCGCATAGTGGTGGGCAAGATTGGTGGCGAGGTCGCGGAGGTGAGCCCTGGCTTCGGTGGGGCCGTGCACAGTGATGGCGCTCCCGAACGGCAGTAGTGCTCGCACGTCCTCCAGATGCAGGAAGCGGATCGTTACCTTGCGGCCAGTGGCGGATTCTTCATGGTCGTCCGGGACGAGTCGTAGGCCAAAGATCCGTTGCGCTCGCTCGATCTGGGTCTGGTCGATGGTGGCGCTGACCTCTATCGCGTGGTTGTGCTCCCACTGAGCAATGAGCGCTGCAGCGACGGTGGCCAGGGTCTGGCTCTCGCGGATCCGTCGTGGCTGGTCGACTTCTTTCCACGTCGTGATCCGTTCGAGTCGGTACATCCGTGGCACTCGGGCACAGTCGGCGACGAGGTACCAGATGCCGGCCTTGGCGAACAGCCCGTAGGGATCCACGACCAGGTCGCGTGGGCATGACTCGCGTGGGCTGTCGTACTCGATCCGTAGCCGGCGACCTCGCCGCACTGCGCCGATCAGCGAAGCCGGAGTCGTGCCGGAAGCTCGTGCCTGACGCCAGGGACGGCTGTCCACGTGCACTACGTCGGTGAGCGGCA
>NZ_VCHX02000196.1 GCF_005768555.2 Streptomyces sporangiiformans | reverse complement strand
ATCTGGTACGGCAACTTCTTCGACACGCAGTCGCACGCGGTGCTGCCGTACTCGCACTACCTGTCCAGGTTCACCGCGTACTTGCAGCAGCTGGACATGGAGTCCAACGGCAAGTCCACAGACCGTGACGGCCACCCGGTGGACTGGCAGACCGGACCGGTCGTGTGGGGCACACCCGGCACCAACGGGCAGCACGCCTACTACCAGCTCATCCACCAGGGCACGAAGTTGATCCCCGCCGACTTCATCGGGTTCGCCCAGCCGGTGGACGAGCTGAGCCCCGCCCTCACAGCCCAGCACGACCTGCTGATGGCCAACTTCTTCGCCCAGACGCAGGCGCTGGCTTTCGGGAAGACGCCGGAGGAGGTACGCGCGGAGGGCGTGCCCGAGGAACTGGTGCCGCACAAGACCTTCAAGGGCAACCGCCCCACCACGACGATCCTCGCGCGTGAACTGACCCCGTCCGTGCTCGGCCAGTTGATCGCGCTGTACGAGCACAAGGTGTTCGTACAGGGCGCGATCTGGAACATCGATTCCTTCGACCAGTGGGGCGTCGAGCTCGGCAAGGTCCTCGCCAAGCGCGTCGAACCCGCGCTGACCGCGGGCGCCGA
>NZ_VCHX02000195.1 GCF_005768555.2 Streptomyces sporangiiformans | reverse complement strand
TGCGCCACGCCGCCCGCACCCCACGGAACACCGGACCATAGCCAAGACCGTCCGCGGCAAGCCGCTCGTACAGGTCCGCGACTTCCACCGGCTCCGCCCCGGCAGGCGGCCATGCGGCGAGGTCGAAGGCAGGCGCGGCTCCGTCAACCGCGAGCTCGCCGCTGGCGTGCCGGATCCACTGCCGGTCACCCTGGTCCTGCTCCAGCCGCGAGTAGATCCGCACCGACCGCGCACCCTGCTCATCCGGCGCACCCACCACGACCTGCAGCTGCACAGCCCCCTGCTCCGGCAGCACCAACGGCGCCTCAAGCGTCAGATCCTCAACCCGCCCACAACCAGCCTCATCACCCGCCCGCACCGCCAGCTCCACAAACGCCGTCCCCGGCAGCAGAACCGACCCGTCCACCACATGCTCACCCAGCCACGGATGCGTACGCAGCGACAACCGCCCCGTCAACAGGAACCCATCCACATCCGGCAACGACACCGCGGCACCCAGCAACGGATGCCCCGCACCCTCCAGACCCGCCGACACCACATCCGCATCACCAGCACCCGGCTCAAGCCAGTAGTGCTCACGCTGGAACGGGTATGTCGGCAGGTCCACGA
>NZ_VCHX02000194.1 GCF_005768555.2 Streptomyces sporangiiformans | reverse complement strand
GCGACCAGCTCGTCGACGTACAGGGTGTCCTTGTACGCCGGGTCCTTGACGCCGGTCGAGGCCCACAGCGGGCGCTGCTTGTTCGCCTGCGCCTTGTCGAGGGCGGCCCAGCGCTCACCGCTGAACACCTCCTCGTACGCCTCGAAGGCGAGCCGGGCGTTGGCCAGCGCGGCCTTGCCCTTGAGCGCGAGCGCCTCGTCGGTGCCCAGCTTGGCCAGGCGCTTGTCGATCTCGGTGTCCACGCGGGACACGAAGAACGACGCCACCGAGTGGATCGTCGAGAGATCGAGTCCGGCGGCCTTGGCCTTCTCCAGGCCGGCCAGGTAGGCGTCCATGACCTCGCGGTAGCGCTCCAGCGAGAAGATCAGCGTGACGTTCACGCTGATGCCCTTGGAGATGACCTCGGTGATCGCGGGAAGGCCCGCCCTGGTCGCCGGGATCTTGATCAGGGTGTTCGGACGGTCCACCAGCCACGCAAGCTGCTTGGCCTCGGCGATGGTCGCGTCGGTGTTGTGCGCGAGGCGCGGGTCGACCTCGATCGAGACCCGGCCGTCCTGGCCCCCGGTCGCGTCGAAGACCGGGCGCAGGATGTCGGCGGCGTC
>NZ_VCHX02000191.1 GCF_005768555.2 Streptomyces sporangiiformans | reverse complement strand
CGAGCCGGTCGCGGCGCCCGTCGCCGCCGAGCCCGAGCCGATGCCGGAGCCCGCCTCCGAGCAGCCCGAGCCCGCCGCCGGCAGCGCCGCTCCGGCCCGCCCGCGCCGCCGTGCGGTCCGTAAGGCCACCGCGCCCACCGCGCCGGAGGAGACGGCCGTGGTGGTCGTCGCGTCGGCCCCGGCGGAGGCCCCTGAAACGGCCACCGAAACGGTTGCCGAGACGGAGGCCGAGGGAGAGGCTCCGGCCAAGAAGACGGCCCGTAAGACGGCCAAGAAGGCGACCGCGAAGAAGGCCGCCGCCAAGAAGACGACGGCCAAGACGACGGCCAAGACGGCGGCCAAGAAGACGGCCGCGAAGAAGGTCACGGCCAAGAAGGCGGCGAAGACCACCAAGACGGCCGCGAAGTCGGCGTCCAAGTCGGCGTCGAAGAAGACCGCGGCGGCGACGCAGCAGATGCCGTCGTCCGTCACGGCCGCCACCGACGAGGACTGAACCGCCTTGACGGACTGACGGACGAGGGTCTGAACGCCCTCGACCGGCGAGGTCTGAACCGCCTTCTGCCGACGCCCCCTGACCGGCGCTGAATCCGCCGGTCAGG
>NZ_VCHX02000193.1 GCF_005768555.2 Streptomyces sporangiiformans | reverse complement strand
CCCAGCCAGTGCTGGACGAGGAAGGTGCCGTGGAAGCCGATGAACAGCGTCCAGAAGGTGATCTTGCCGAGTCGTTCGTCGAGCATCTTGCCCGTCATCTTCGGCCACCAGAAGTGGAAGCCGGAGAACATCGCGAACACCACGGTGCCGAACACCACGTAGTGGAAGTGCGCCACCACGAAGTACGAGTCGGAGACGTGGAAGTCCAGCGGCGGCGAGGCCAGGATCACACCGGTCAGACCACCGAAGGTGAAGGTGATCAGGAAGCCGGTCGCCCACAGCATCGGCGTCTCGAAACTCAAGGACCCCTTCCACATGGTGCCGATCCAGTTGAAGAACTTCACGCCCGTGGGCACGGCGATCAGGAACGTCATGAAGGAGAAGAACGGCAGCAGCACCCCGCCGGTGACGTACATGTGGTGCGCCCACACCGTCACACTCAGACCGGCGATCGCGATGGTCGCGGCGACCAGCGTGGTGTAGCCGAACATCGGCTTGCGGGAGAAGACCGGGATGACCTCGGAGATGATCCCGAAGAACGGCAGGGCGATGATGTACACCTCTGGATGGCCGAAGAACCAGAAGAGGTG
>NZ_VCHX02000197.1 GCF_005768555.2 Streptomyces sporangiiformans | reverse complement strand
TGGCCCCCCTTCTCCCGAAGTTACGGGGGCATTTTGCCGAGTTCCTTAACCATAGTTCACCCGAACGCCTCGGTATTCTCTACCTGACCACCTGAGTCGGTTTAGGGTACGGGCCGCCATGAAACTCGCTAGAGGCTTTTCTCGACAGCATAGGATCATCCACTTCACCACAATCGGCTCGGCATCAGGTCTCAGCCACATGTGCGACGGATTTACCTACCGCACGGCCTACACCCTTACCCCGGGACAACCACCGCCCGGGCTGGACTACCTTCCTGCGTCACCCCATCACTCACCTACTACCGTCTTGGGTCGACGGCTCCACCACTCCCCTCAACTCCGAAGAGATCAGGGCGGCTTCACGGCCTTAGCATTAACGGGCTCGATGTTTGACGCTTCACAGCGGGTACCGGAATATCAACCGGTTATCCATCGACTACGCCTGTCGGCCTCGCCTTAGGTCCCGACTTACCCTGGGCAGATCAGCTTGACCCAGGAACCCTTAGTCAATCGGCGCACACGTTTCCCACGTGTGAATCGCTACTCATGCCTGCATTCTCACTCGTGAACCATCC
>NZ_VCHX02000192.1 GCF_005768555.2 Streptomyces sporangiiformans | reverse complement strand
CAGCCGGTGTTGTGGGCGGTGATGGTGTCGCTTGCTGAGGTGTGGCGGTCGTTTGGTGTGGTGCCTGCTGCGGTGGTGGGGCATTCGCAGGGGGAGATCGCGGCTGCGGTGGTGGCGGGTGCGTTGAGTGTGGAGGACGGGGCGCGGGTGGTGGCGTTGCGTTCTCGTGCTTTGGTGCGGTTGGCGGGCCGTGGCGGGATGGTGTCGGTTGCGCTGTCGCGGGCCGGGGTTGAGGTGTTGTTGGCGCGGTGGGAGGGCCGGGTGTCGGTGGCGGCGGTGAACGGGCCGTCGTCGGTGGTGGTTTCCGGTGACGCGGATGCGTTGGATGAACTGGTCGCGTACTGCGAGGGCGATGGTGTGCGGGTGCGGCGGATCGAGGTGGACTATGCCTCGCATTCGGCGCATGTGGAGTTGATCGAGGGGGAGTTGGCTGAGGTTCTGAGCGGTCTGGAGCCTCGGGTGCCTGAGGTGCCGTTCCTGTCCACGGTGACGGGGGAGTGGGTCGAGGAGCCGGTCACCGATGGCGCGTACTGGTATGCGAACTTGCGGCGGACGGTGGGGCTGGAGTCCGCGGT
>NZ_VCHX02000190.1 GCF_005768555.2 Streptomyces sporangiiformans | reverse complement strand
GCCTTCCAGCGGGAGTGGTTCTGGCCGGAGCCTGCTGGGGCGGAGGTCTCAGGTGCTGTGGCCGATGTGGCGGAGGCGGGTTTCTGGGCGGCGGTGGAGCGCGGGGACGCGGATGCCGTGGCGGGTGTGCTGGGTGTGGACGAGCAGGCGCTGGCGGGTGTGGTGCCGGTGCTGTCGGCCTGGCGGCGGCAGCGCACGGAACGCTCGGCGGTCGATTCCTGGCGATACCGGGTGGCGTGGGAGCCGGTATCGGGTGTGCCCGCCAGTCAGTTGGAGGGCCGTTGGCTGCTGCTTCAGCCCGCTGGTTCGGAGGAGGTGCTGACGGGCTTCGAGGAGTGGTGCCCGGGTCTGGAGCGGGTGACATGCCCGTCCGGTGTGGACCGGGCGGCTCTGGCGGAGATACTCGCCTCCGCGACTGAGGGTGCTGCGGGGGTGCTGGCTCCGGCTGATGGGGCGGAGGCGGCCCTGGCGCTGGTGCAGGCGGTGTTGTCCGATGCCGATGGGGCAGGACGGTTGTGGGTGCTGACCCAGGGCGCGGTCGCGGCCGCCGGCTCGGACCGGGTCGTCGA
>NZ_VCHX02000189.1 GCF_005768555.2 Streptomyces sporangiiformans | reverse complement strand
TGGGTGGACAAGCATCCGGAGTGGTTCCATCACCGCCCGGACGGCACCATCGCGTATGCGGAGAACCCGCCGAAGAAGTACCAGGACATCTATCCCATCGCCTTCGATCAGGACATGCCGGGTCTGGTCGCCGAGACGCTGCGGGTGCTGCGGTTCTGGATGGATCACGGTGTGCGGATCTTCAGGGTGGACAATCCGCACACCAAGCCGGTGGTGTTCTGGGAGCAGGTGATCGGGGAGGTCAACCGCCAGGATGCGGATGTGCTGTTCCTGGCGGAGGCGTTCACCCGGCCGGCGATGATGCACACGCTGGCGCAGATCGGTTTCCAGCAGTCGTACACGTACTTCACCTGGCGTAACAGCAAGCAGGAGCTGACGGAGTATCTGACGGAGTTGTCGGGGGACGCGGCGGCTTATATGCGGCCGAACTTCTTCGTGAACACGCCGGACATCCTGCATGAGTTCCTGCAGCAGGGCGGGCGGCCGGCGTTCGAGTTGCGGGCGGTGCTGGCCGCGACGCTGTCGCCGACCTGGGGTGTCTACAGCGGGTTCGAGCTGTG
>NZ_VCHX02000187.1 GCF_005768555.2 Streptomyces sporangiiformans | reverse complement strand
GGTGGAGGATCTGCGGCTGGTGATGCTGAGCGGGGACTGGATTCCGCTGTCGTTGCCGGACCGGATCCGCGACGTCGCCCCGCATGGGCAGGTGATCAGTCTGGGTGGTGCGACGGAGGCGTCGATCTGGTCGATCTGGCATCCGGTCGGTGAGCTGGATCCGGCTTGGCCGAGTATCCCGTATGGCCGGCCGCTGGCCAACCAGACCTTCCATGTCCTGGATGCCGAGCTGTGTCCGGTGCCGACTTGGGTGCCGGGCGAGTTGTTCATCGGTGGTGTGGGTGTGGCGCGCGGGTACTGGGGCGATCCGGGTAAGACCGCCGAGCGGTTCCTCAGTCACCCCGTCACCGGTGAACGCCTGTACCGCACGGGTGACTTGGGCCGTTATCACCCGGACGGCACCATCGAGTTCCTCGGCCGCAACGACCACCAGGTCAAGATCAACGGCTATCGCATCGAACTCGGGGAGATCGAGGCCAAACTCACCACCCACCCCGGCGTGAAGGACGCCGTCGTCACCGCGGCGAACAACCACCTCACCGCCTACCTCA
>NZ_VCHX02000185.1 GCF_005768555.2 Streptomyces sporangiiformans | reverse complement strand
GTGGCGTCGGGCCGGGTGTCGTATGTGTTGGGGCTTGAGGGTCCTGCGGTGACGGTGGATACGGCGTGTTCGTCGTCGTTGGTGGCGTTGCATCTTGCGGTTCAGGCGTTGCGTGCGGGGGAGTGTGATCTGGCGCTGGCGGGTGGTGTGACGGTGATGTCCACGCCGGGTGCGTTTGTGGAGTTCAGTCGGCAGGGGGGTCTGGCGGCGGATGGGCGGTGCAAGGCGTTCGCGGAGGGTGCGGATGGTACGGGGTGGGGTGAGGGTGTGGGTGTGCTGCTGGTGGAGCGGTTGTCTGATGCGCGCCGTCATGGTCACCCGGTGCTGGCCGTGGTGCGTGGTTCGGCGGTGAATCAGGATGGTGCGTCGAACGGGTTGACGGCGCCGAATGGTCCTTCACAGCAGCGGGTGATTCGGGCGGCGTTGGCCAGTGCGGGGTTGTCGGCGTCGGATGTGGATGCGGTGGAGGCGCATGGGACGGGGACGGCGCTGGGGGATCCGATCGAGGCGCAGGCGCTGATCGCCACCTATGGGCAGGG
>NZ_VCHX02000186.1 GCF_005768555.2 Streptomyces sporangiiformans | reverse complement strand
TCCCGGACGACTGGTCGTTCGAGCGGGCGGCGACGACGCCGATTGTGTTCCTGACGGCGTTGTTCGGGCTGCGGGATCTGGCTGGTCTGCGGGCGGGTGAGCGTGTGCTGGTGCACGCGGGTGCCGGTGGTGTGGGTATGGCGGCGATTCAGCTGGCCCGGTATCTGGGGGCGGAGGTCTTCGCGACGGCGAGTGAGGGCAAGTGGGACACGCTGCGCTCGCTGGGCCTGGATGACGACCACATTGCTTCCTCGCGCAGTCTCGATTTCGAGGAGCGGTTCCTCGCTGTCACGGGCGGTGAGGGTGTGGATGTGGTGTTGAACGCGTTGGCGGGGGAGTTCGTGGATGCCTCGCTGCGGTTGTTGCCGCGTGGTGGCCGGTTCCTGGAGATGGGTAAGACGGATGTTCGTCAGGCGGGTGTGATCGCGGGTCAGTATCCGGGGGTGGAGTACCGGGCGTTCGATCTGGCCGAGGCGGGTGCGGATCATACGCGGCGGTTGCTGGCGGAGTTGGTGGAGCTGTTCGGGCAGG
>NZ_VCHX02000188.1 GCF_005768555.2 Streptomyces sporangiiformans | reverse complement strand
CGGCAGCCGAGGAGAAGACCACGAACATGGCCAGATCCATGTCCAACGTCAACTCATGCAGATTCAACGCCGCGTCGACCTTCGGCCGGAACACCCCATCGATCCGCTCCGGAGTCAACGAGGCGATCACCCCGTCATCCAGCACACCCGCCGTGTGCACCACACCGGTCAACGGCCGCTCCAACGAACCCAGCAGACCGGACAACGCCTCCCGGTCCGCCACATCACAGGCGGCAAACCGCACCCGAGCGCCCAGATCCCTCAGCTCCCGGCCCAACTCCACCGCACCCTCGGCCCGTTCACCACGACGGGAGACCAGCAACAGATCCCGCACACCCCGCCCGGCCACCAGATGCCGGGCCAGCAACCCGCCCAGCGTGCCCGTCGCCCCCGTAACCAGCACCGTCCCCTCCGGGTCCAGCTCACGCGGCATGGTCAACGCCACCTTGCCCACATGCCTGGCCTGGCTCACATACCGGAACGCCTCCCGCGCCCGGCGCACATCCCACACC
>NZ_VCHX02000184.1 GCF_005768555.2 Streptomyces sporangiiformans | reverse complement strand
TGGGCAGCCAGGCAGCCTGGCGGCTGGCGGCACGGGGCGCCGACGTCGTGGCTTACGACCGCTTCGCCCCCGGCCACGACCGCAGCGCCGCGGGCGGTGAGACCCGGGTCTTCCGCAGCGTGCAGAGTGACGACGGCCGCTATGTGCCGCTCGTCCGGCACGCCGACGCCCTCTGGAAGCAGTTGCAGGCGGAGACCGGGCGGGAACTGCGTCGCCTGACCGGAGCGCTGTTCATGGGGCCGGCCGACGACCCTGAGATGCGTACCGTGATGGACGTCATCGCCGAGCACGGCCTCGACCACGAGGTGATCGACGCCGAGGCGCTGGCCAAGCGTTTCCCGCAGTTCCGCATCGACGACGGAGACCTGGTGGTCCTCGACCGCCACGCGGGCTTCGTCCGCCCCGAGCTGACAGTCCAGACCGCGGCCCGGCGCGCCGAGGAACTGGGCGCCCGGATCCGCCGCTACACCCCGGTGCGGGAGGTCACTCCCGTCGCCGGGGGAGGCGTGG